>NZ_JBJHDO010000003.1:0-599682 GCF_050958605.1 Mesorhizobium sp. 1B3
ACCTCATACAAGGGGTGTTCCAGAGACCGCCGACGATCCGTGAGATGTGTGAATGTCGTAGCCGTAAAGCGGGGAGAGATGTCCGGCAGGACAGTGAGGGGCTACTCGCGACCGGTCAAAAATCAACGCCCATGACATTAGGCGAGGCAGCTTGCGGCGGGAGTTGCAACGCGAGGCGTGACCGCCCCTAGCGGCCGCCGCCGCTGGCGGCAACGCCGTTCCCGCCTCCGTCGCCCAGGCCGCGGTCTCCCTGGCTCAGAATGTCTTCCGCCAAAGCGATAGCGGTGCGCCGATCAGCTTCCGGTGCGACGGCGAAAGCCTCCTCCTGCATGTTGCGGATCCAAACCCGGTCCGCCGAATCGGCCCGCTCGAGCGCAGCCGTCATCATGGCGAGGCCCCGCACCATCTTGCCGCTCTGGAAAAGCAGATGACCGAGCGTGGCCTGCGCGCCAGCATGGCCTTTCTCGGCGGCGAGCTGAAGCCACCGGCCGGCCTGCCTGACGCTGGCCTTCACACCACCCTCGCCCCTGAGGAACATCTTGCCCATTTCGAACTGGGCGGTCGGATTCCGATAATTGGCGGCGGCGCGCATGTAATACTCCTGCGCCGTGACGGGATCGGCGGCGACCGGGCTGCCGGGAATTCCCTTCTTCAGATATGCGCCAAGGGCGACAAGCGCGTCCGAGACATAACTTTCTTCAGGGCTGCCAGGCTCGACATCCTGCTGCGCGATCTCGGAGAAGAACTTGAAAGCTTCGTAGTCGTTGCGCGCGACACCGTCCCCTTCGGCATACATGCGGGCAAGCTTCCAGGTTGCGCCAAGCTGCCCCTTCTCGGCCGCATATTTGTAAGCTTCGACGGCTTGTTCCTTATGGCCGCTCTTGTAGGCGGAAAAACCGAAACGGAACACGTCCCACGGGCTGGATTGCTCCTTCACGCCGGTCTTGTCATCGAAGACCTTATCATCGAAAGCCAATGCCCTTCCCGTCCCGCCGACCGAAGCAGCGAGCGCAGTGGAAAACGCGGCAACACGTACGACTTCAGATATCCGCATAGCAGTGTGTTTCTTTGGCGCCGCCCGGATGGGTGACGGCCCCATCGCGGGCCGGCCCGACCGTTTGTGCGTATTTCCAGAGAGCGCCCGACTGGTAGTCCGTCGCTCGCGGTTTCCATTTCTTTGCCCGTGCCGCCAGCTCGGCATCCGTCAGTTCGACGTTCAACGTTCCGTTGACGGCGTCGATGGCGATGACGTCGCCGTCCTTCAGCAATCCGATCGGGCCGCCGCCGGCCGCCTCCGGCCCGACATGGCCGATGCAGAAGCCGCGCGTTGCCCCCGAGAACCGCCCATCGGTAATCAAGGCCACCTTGTTTCCCATGCCTTGTCCGTAGAGAGCGGCGGTCGTCGCCAGCATCTCACGCATGCCGGGTCCGCCACGCGGACCTTCGTAGCGGATGACGAGAACCTCGCCTTCCCGGTAATCGCGGTTCGTGACCGCTTCGAAACACTCTTCTTCGCTGTCGAAACAGCGCGCCGGTCCCTTGAATTGAAGCACCGACATACCCGCAACCTTCACGATCGCACCTTCGGGGGCCAGATTGCCCTTGAGGCCGACCACTCCGCCAGTCGTGGTTATCGGCAAATTCGCCGGACGCACCACGTCCTGATGCTCGTTCCAGGAAACATGGTCCATGTTTTCGGCCAAAGTGCGGCCGGTCACCGTGAGGCAATCGCCATGGAGATAGCCATGCTCCAGAAGCGTCTTCATCAGGAGCGGAATGCCCCCCGCCTCGAACATGTCCTTGGCCACATACCTGCCGCCGGGCTTCAGGTCCGCGATGTACGGCGTCTTTTCGAAAATGGATGCCACGTCGAAAAGGTCGAACTTGATGCCGGCCTCGTGGGCGATCGCGGGCAGATGCAGCGCCGCATTGGTCGAGCCGCCCGTCGCGGAAACGACGGCCGCCGCGTTCTCGAGCGCCTGGCGGGTGACGATGTCGCGCGGACGGATGTTCCTGGCGATCAGCTCCATGACCTTCTCGCCGCTGGCGAAATTGAAGCGATCGCGCATCTCATACGGCGCAGGCGCGCCACAGGAGTATGGCAAGGCGAGACCGATAGCCTCGGCCACCGTGGCCATGGTGTTGGCGGTGAACTGGGCGCCGCACGACCCCGCGGACGGGCAGGCCGCCTGCTCGATCTCAAGGAGGTCGTCGTCGCTGATCGCGCCGACCGAATGCTGTCCAACGGCTTCGAACACGTCCTGCACCGTGATCTGCCGGCCGCGATATGTGCCGGGAAGGATCGAGCCGCCATAGATGAAGATCGACGGCACGTTGAGGCGGACCATGGCCATCATCATGCCGGGCAGCGACTTGTCGCAACCGGCGAGGCCGACCAAGCCGTCATAGCAATGGCCGCGCATGGTGAGCTCGACCGAATCGGCGATCACGTCTCGCGACACGAGCGACGACTTCATGCCCTGATGGCCCATCGCGATTCCGTCGGTAACGGTGATGGTGCAGAATTCGCGCGGCGTCCCGTTGGCGGCGGCTACCCCCTTCTTGACTACCTGCGCCTGCCGCATCAGCGAGATATTGCAGGGCGCCGCTTCGTTCCAGCAACTCGCGACCCCGACGAGCGGCTGGGCGATCTCCTGTGTGGAAAGGCCCATCGCATAAAGATACGAGCGATGCGGAGCGCGGGCCGGACCCTCGGTCACGTGTCGGCTCGGCAACCTGGCCTTTGAGATAGCTTTAGTGTCCATCTTCTTCCCTGCCGCGGGACGCGGCTTCTTCGTCGGGTGCGCCCCCTCAGGTGCCCGCTCGAAGACATCTTTCGGGGTGCGCCGGGTTTATGGCGGGAAGTAGGCAAACTCTTCCGCGCTCTCCATAACGCGAAGCTTCTTGAGAGAGTGTTGCCGAATCGTCACTGAGCACGCCGGGCGATATCCCAGGCGGTCTGCCGAGATTTGACTTACCCCGCCCGCGGTCGCGGAAGCCCAGGAAATCTCGGCCCGATGCCCGGAGCGTTTCGTTCATCTCGACAGTTGGATGCAGGAAGGCGCCTATACCTTTGTCTTCGCAGCATTTTCATGAGGCCATGTGTACGCACACGGCTGCCGAGGGCCACCGTCCATCCGGAGGCGGCTACCGTCCGACCTTCAGGTTTGCGGAGACCCCGCGCGCAGGTGTTCGGACCGCGGACACCGCCCGGCACAAATTCTGGAAGTGCGAAATCGCAAGCGGAAGCGTCAGCCGGCCTCTTCGACCCGGGAAAGAGCCGTCTTCAGCTTCAGTGCGGCCTCCTGGAATTCGGCGAGCTTGTCACGCTCGGCCGCTACCACCTCTTCGGCCGCCTTCGCGACGAACTGAGGATTGGAGAGCTTTTTCTCGATTCTGCCGATCTCACCTGAAACCTTGTCGAGTTCCTTCTTCAACCGGGTAGCTTCGGCGGCGAGATCGATCAGGCTGCCGAGCGGGAGGCAGGCCGTAGCCTCGCCGACGACGATTTGCGCCGAGCCTTTCGGCGCCTCCCCGGCATGGCTGATCTCGCCAATGCGGGCCAGCCGCTGGATCGCCGAGACGTGCCGTTCAAGTCGGTCCCGGGTCACGGCATTCGCGTCCACCATGACCAGGGGCGCAGTCGCCGCCGGGGGAACATTCATCTCGGCGCGGACGGAGCGGATGCCTGAAACCAGATCGACGAGCCAGTTAATCTCCGATGCGGCTTCGGCGTCCTCGAAGCGCGGCGCCGGCCAGGCAGCGTGGCAAAGGAGGGAGGAGCGCTCCCCGCCTTCGCCGGCCGTGCGCGCCCACAGCTCCTCCGTCATGAACGGCATGAAGGGATGGAGCAGCTTGTAGATTTCATCCAGCACGAAGGCCGCGACCGCCTGGCTTTCGGCCCTGGCCGCCTCGTCCTCTCCCGAGAACACCGGCTTCAGCAGCTCCAGATACCAGTCGCAGAAGAGATTCCATACGAAGCGATATGCAGCCCCCGCCGCCTCGTTGAAGCGATAGGAGGTGATGCCTTCTGTGATCTCCTTCGATGCGCGCGTCAGCTCGGTCAGTATCCAGCGATTGATCGTGAGCCTGGCGTCGATCAGCGGGAAGTCGTCGTTGCGGGCGACGCCGTTCATCTGCGCGAAGCGCGTAGCATTCCACAGCTTGGTACCGAAATTGCGATAGCCGGCGACCCGAGCCGGATCGAGCTTCACGTCCCTGCCCTGGGCCGCCATGATCGCCAAGGTGAAACGAAGCGCATCCGCCCCGTATTCGTCGATCAATTCGAGCGGATCGATGACGTTGCCCTTCGACTTCGACATCTTGGCGCCGTTCTTGTCCCGCACCAGGGCGTGCACGTAGACCGTGTCGAACGGCTCCTGCTCCAGGAAGTGCAGGCCCATCATCATCATGCGGGCGACCCAGAAGAAGATGATATCGAAGCCGGTGACCAGCACGCTGGTCGGATAATAGGTCTTCAGCTCAGGCGCCTCGTCCGGCCAGCCGAGCGTGGAGAACGGCCAAAGCGCCGAGGAGAACCAAGTGTCCAGCACGTCCTCGTCGCGCGTCAGGATGTTGCCGGGTTCGAAATTCTCGAGCTGGTCCTCGACCCATGCTTTCCACGGTCCGTCGAGAGCAAGGTAATATTCGACCGCGGCGTCGAGGGCCTCCTCTTCCGTCTTCTCGACGAAGACATGGCCGTCCGGCCCATACCACGCCGGGATCTGGTGTCCCCACCACAGCTGACGCGAGACACACCACGGCTGGATGTTTTTCATCCATTCGAAGTAGGTCTTCTCCCAGTTCTTGGGAACGAATTTGGTGCGTCCCTCGCGCACCGAAGCAATCGCGGGCTTGGCGAGCTCGGCGGCGTTGACATACCACTGGTCGGTGAGGAACGGCTCGATCGGCACGCCGCTCCGGTCGCCATGCGGAACGGCATGGCGGTGCGGCTCGACCTTGGCAAGGTAGCCGCCGGCTTCCATCATCTCCACGATCTTCTTGCGGGCAGCAAAGCGATCGAGCCCATGCAGGGCGGCAAGGGTTTCCTCAAGTTGCGAGTCGACCTTAAGTCCCGCCAGGAAGTCCTCGTTTTCCCTAAGGGTTATGGCGGCCTCTGTGGTCAGGATGTTAATGGCCGGCAGGCGGTGTCGCTTGCCAACCTCGAAGTCGTTGAAATCATGCGCAGGCGTGATCTTGACGGCGCCGGTTCCCTTCTCCGGGTCGGAATACTCGTCGGCGACGACGGGGATCCGTCGTCCCACCAGCGGCAGTATGAGGTTGCGGCCGATCAGATGAAGGTACCGCTCGTCCTCGGGATGCACCGCAACGCCTGTGTCCCCAAGCATGGTCTCGGGCCGCGTCGTTGCGACGGTGATGAAGGTGGTCGGGTTTTCCGGGTCGAAGGTTGCGCCTTCGAGCGGATAACGGAAGTGCCAGAGGTTCCCGTTGAGTTCCTGCTGCTCGACCTCGAGATCAGAGATGGCTGTCAGCAGCTTGGGATCCCAGTTCACAAGGCGCTTGTCCTTGTAGATCAATCCCTGCTTGTAGAGGGTGACGAAGACCTCGACGACCGCTTTCGACAGGCCTTCGTCCATCGTGAAGCGTTCCCGCGACCAGTCTGCGGAGGCGCCGAGGCGCCGCAACTGGTTGGAGATCATGCCGCCGGATTCGGCCTTCCACTCCCACACTTTCTGGACGAATTCGTCGCGACCGATATCCCGGCGATGGACTTGCCGCTCCATGAGGCGGCGCTCGACCACCATCTGCGTCGCAATACCGGCGTGATCCATGCCCGGCTGCCAGAGGACATTCTTGCCGCGCATGCGCTCGAACCGGACCATGATGTCCTGCAGCGTGTTGTTCAGCGCGTGGCCCATGTGCAGCGAGCCAGTGACATTGGGAGGCGGAATGACGATGCTGAAGGATTCGGCGCCTGGTTCGGCACCTGCGCCAGCCCTGAACGCGCCTGTCGCTTCCCAGGTCCGAGCGATCCGCGGTTCGATCGCTTTGGCATCGTAGGTCTTGTCAAGCATGGGGGTTTTCCGCAACTGGGGGAAATTGTCGACTGGCTGTAAACCGGATGGGTCGGCGCGAGTCAACAAGGCGCGTCGATCACGCCTCGCAGTCGGAGGGCCTGTACGCGAATAACCGCATCCTTATAGTTGATAGGCTGCGCCCTACGACCCCCCTCTGTCCGGCAGGACAGAGAGGTGTCGTAGGGCGTGGATTCGTCGAAGCGATCCGGCTTACCCTCCGCGCGCGACGCGCTCGATCTCTTCGCGAACGAGACGCTCGACCAGGGTCGGCAGGTTGTTGTCCAGCCAGTCCTGCAGCATTGGCCGCAGCATTTCTTCGGCCATCTCGTCGAAGCTTTTACGCCGGCTCGCGGCGAAAGCTTCGGAAAGCTCGCTGAACGCAGCCGCGACCTGCCGCCCTGGCTGTTCGGAGATGATAGCAGGCCGCGAGGCCTGGAGCGAACGCGGCTCAGCCGGCGCGGCCGCAGGCTCGCCTCCTTCGACAGGAGCGTCTGGGGCCTGTTGCATGGCCTCGCCTGCCACCGGCTCGACGTTGAGCTCACTGGCAGCCGCTTGCCGAGTGCTGAAGGCTTTCTCGGTGCGCTCGCTCGACGACAGAGCGCCGAAGGGCTCGTCGTCAGGCTTAGCTTCCCCTGCCATTTGCTCTTTAACCTCGCCCAACGTGGCCGCGGCGTCGGCCAGCGCGCTCTCGGCAAGCCGTAATGCGGGATCGCGCTCCGCTCTGCCGCGCAACTCTGCCCTGAAGGCATCGACCTCGATGACTGCGCCTTCGCTGCGCTCGCCTGGGTGGTCGAGCCGCTGCAAACCATCGCCGGGCTTCCGCCCAACCTGATCGCTATCCTCAATGATCCGACGGATGGATGCGAGGATCTCTTCCATCGAAGGTTCGCGCTGCGCGCTGCTTGCCTGTGCCATCGTCACATCCGCCGCCCTTGTGACCTGATTGCCGCTCATAGCGTTTGCCGGAAAGTGGTTCCGAATCAAACATTAGGGTAGCGGAGCACGGCCTTCGATAGAATCCCCCGGCAGGGAGGCCGCGCGCTTTCACACAGCAAATTGATTTTGGCGTCAGCGGCCGTCGGGGGTCCTCAGCCCAAACCACTTGTCCTTGACGGCGTTGTAGTGCTCTTTCGGCTCGTATTCCTCGACCGCCAAGCCGACCTTGCCGGCCGAAAGACGACCGACCGTGCCCAGGATCGCGTAGCTTGCCACTACGACGTCACGCTCGGTGGATGCCAGGTTGATCTGGGCGCCGATCACGTCGGCCTGGGCATTGAGCACGTCGAGCGTCGTGCGCTGACCGACGTTGCGTTCCTCGATCACGCCGTTGAGGGCTAGGCGGGAAGCAGAAACCACGGCCCGATTGGCAACCGTTGCCTCCTGCGCAGCGACGAACTGGCTCCACGCCGAGGCGACATTCGAACGGACCTGGTCACGCGCCACGTCCACCTGGATGCGCGCCTCTCCAAGCTGCTCCTTAGTCTGACGGACCTGTGCCGCGACGCGCCCACCCTGATAGAGCGGCACCGTCAGCGTCGCTCCGATATTCGCCGAATCGCTTTGACCCGAACCGCCGCCTGACAGCGATTCGAGTGCGCCCACGTCTGGCGAGATGTTCCGATTGGTGCGGGAAACACCGACCGAGGCGCTCAACTGCGGCAGCAACTGTCCTTCAGTCGATTTCACCTGGAAAGCGATTGCGTCAACCAAGTGCTCAGAAGCGAGGATGGCCGGATGCTGCGTCTCGGCCAGGGTAAAAGCCTGATCCAGGGATTTCGGCAGATTCTTTGCCGGGCCGGGAGGCGTGAGTTGACCAGGCGCCTCGCCTATGACGCGGCGGTAGATCGCCTCGCTCGTAAGTGCCTGGGCGCGGGCGGAGGACAATTGCGACACGGCCAGCGAGCGGTCGGCCTCGGCCTGGGCAACGTCGGTACGTGTGCCCTCGCCGACATCGAAGCGTGACCTTGCCGCTCGCACCTGCTCTTCCAGGAACTCGAGATTGCTCTGGCGTAGCCTCACGATCTGTCGGTCGCGAATGACGTCCATATACGCCGTCGCAGCGTCGATCAGCACCGTTTGCTCGGTATTTCGCAAACTCTCTCTCGAAGCGCGCACCTGCGATTCCGCGGCGCGGACGTTGTTCCTGGTCTGGAAGCCATCGAACAGGGTTTGTTGGAGCTCGATGCCGTAGGTGCCAACGGTTATCCTTTGTGGAGACGTGACGCCGCTGGTCGATGTGTAGCTGCCTGAAGCGGTGGCCGCGATTCTCGGACGATAGCCGGACTTGGCGATCGCTACGCTCTCGTCCGTGGCGCGCAGGCCGGCACGGGTCGAGTTGAGCGTCGAATTAAGCTTGTAAGCCTTGGCCAGGGCGCCGGACAGGGTCTCGCCGAACGCCGGCGAAAGCGCCGTCGTAGCCAGAATTGCGGCGGCAAATAAACTTTTGCGCAATACCCTCACGATATACCCCTATCCAATTGGTGGAGCGGCTGCGCCGGCCCACCGTCAAACTCAGCCGACTGTAACTCTTCCGGCCATTCCGATTCCGGCCCTCCCCCTGGCCCTGAATCAGCAGACACCGTCGAAATTGCAACGCACCATGGATATGCGCGGATCGCAAGAGAATCGCGCTTAAAATTCGAACACCGGGGCCTTTTCGAATCCCGGTAGTGGCTTTACTGCCGCATTAAAGCCCCTTCGGCCAGTCACGATACCGCTGTCCCTGACATACAGCTTGGCGACCCCGGCATTGCCGATACCCTCGACGGCGACCAACCTGCCGCCTTCCTTCAATTGGTCAAACAGCGCCTCGGGGATTTCGCCGACAGCGCCCTCGATCACGATCACGTCATAGGGCGCCTCGTCCGGGTAACCCTCCCGGAGCGCCCCCTGCACGACCGCGACATTGTCGTAGCCGAGCGACCCGAGCAACGAACCGGCCCGCTCAGCGAGCCCCGATTCGCTCTCCAGCGCGATCACCGATCCGGCAACCAGCGACAGGACCGCCGAGGAATAGCCCGTGCCGCAGCCGACATCGAGCACGACGTCTCCCTGCCTTACGTCGGCAAGTTGGAGCAGCTTGGCAAAAGGCGACGGTTCCATGAGGTAGCGGGCGCCGCCATCGGCGCTGGCCGGAGCGATCTCAATATCCTCGTCGATGTAGGCCAGGGCCCGGCGTCTGGCGTCGACGAAAGCCTCGCGCGGTACCGAACCCATGGCCGCGAGCAAGGGTTGGTTCGTCACGTCGGTTGTGCGCAACTGACCATCGACCATTTTCGCGCGGTGTTGGGAAAAATCGGCGTTCATTCCTGTCGCCCAGCTTTTTCTACGCGCAACCGTGCGTATCAATCCGGGTAGAACACCTTGATCGTCATTTGTTGCTGGGATTGGAGGCCTCGCCCGGAATCGAACCGGGGTGCAAGGATTTGCAGTCCTCTGCGTAACCACTCCGCCACGAGGCCTCGCCGCTCCCGGCGTTCTACGCGGCTTCAATAGGTTGCGCGAAATTTGGCGTCAAGTCGGCACCGCTCATTCTAAACGTTTTCCTCAATGGCGACTGAGCGCCTGTTCCCGGCCGTCCGATGGACGATCGGAACTTTTGCGCCGGCGCGCCTTTCCTGTTGCAAGGAGGACAGTGCGATGACTGCAAGACCGAAGATTACGACCGGATCGAACGATCGGCCGAAGGACGACACGATTGCGCAGACCGGCCCGGGGCTGCCTGACGACACTTCCCGACCTGTGGAGGCTACGGACGACCAGATCAAGCATGCGAAAGAATCGCTTCGCGAGACTCCGCGTCAAAAACTCAAGCGTGAAGTCGACGAGGAAATCGAGCTCTCCCAAAAGGGCGCCGAGTAACATACCAGGCCGCCGTCTTATTCGTCCTCGATGGACGCTGGCCTCGCGCACCCTGCTCCCGACGGCGCTCGGCGTTCCATGCCCCGCGCCTGAAATGCATGCCGGGCTTGGTAACAAACGTTCAAGCAATATGGCCGCCAGCGCGTTACCCACCAGTCGAGTGACAAGGAGGCTAGGATGCTTCAACGCAAGCCGATTGTTCTTTCTCTCAAGCAGGGGCGGATTTACGATTGCGGCACGATGACAGCCGTCTTCAAAGCGGACGGGATCGAAACCGCTGATCGTTACTGCGCCTCGGAGTGGTGGCTGGAGCCAAACTCCAAAGGGCCGGGCGCACATTCTCATGAGGAGAATGACGAACTGTTTTTTGTCATCGAAGGCCAGCCAAGCATCCTGATCGGAGAGACTTGGCACGAATCCCCGGCGGGTTCGTTTCTGTTGATTCCCGCATCAACAACCCACGACTTCGAGAATCGCACCACCGCGCCCGCCGGTCTCTTCAACGTTTTCATCCCGGGCGGATTCGAAAAAAACATGACGGGTATTGTGGAGTGGTTCCGCCGAAGCGCCCGCTAAGCTTTCCGAGATGGCCGCTTGATCTCATGCGCCCGGGCATCATGGTTCCGGATCAGTTCAGAGGTTCGCGCGTTTGGCTCTTACGCAATGGGAGCAAGAGCAATGAATGTCGCCAACCTACAACTCGAGGGCCTACTGATGGCCATTGCGTCGATCAATCACGCCCTCGTCCGGAAGGGAGTTCTGTCGGCTCAAGAGATAGAGATCGCCTTACGGAAAGCCGAGGCGAGCGGGACCGGTGAGGAACGCTCGGAAGATTTGTCGCCGGCCAATCGCGACGCAGTCAATTTCCCGATCAGATTATTGCAGTTGGCAAACCGTTGTCAGCCGGAGGCTGATATACCGCCGTTTTCGGAACTCGCTGAAATGGTCGGGCAATTGAAAAGGCCCTACAACGACCAGATGTGAAGTCAGTGTCGGCCAGCCCGGCTATGGCCCAGCGGCTGGCTGCTATGTCTCGACGACGGGCGGCTCACCTGCACGACCGAATAACCGATCGACCCTCAGATTGCGCCTCTGTGTCGGAACAGTTGGCACGGGCGTCGGTTCGACGGAGAGGAGAGAACATGGCTGACCCGGACAGAAAATTTCCCGTCGCGGCCGGTGTCTTCTTCGGCCTAGGTCTCGGCGGCTTCTTCGACGGGATTGTGTTTCACCAGATCCTGCAATGGCACCACATGGTCACCAGTGCCGGCTACCCGGCCGATAGCGTCGAGAACCTGGAGTTCAACACGTTGCTGGACGGGCTCTTTCACGCCAGCACCTACGTTTTCGTGTTCATTGGCCTGCTGCTGCTGTGGCGGACCGCCCATCGGTCGCATCTACGATGGTCCGGAAAGCTATTAGCTGGATCGATCCTGATCGGTTTCGGCATCTTCAATCTGGTGGAAGGGTTCGTGAACCACCAGCTGCTCGGCCTTCACCACGTGAACGAAACCGTTCCCCGACACCAGTGGATCTATTGGGACATAGGCTTCTTGGTCTGGGGCGCGATCATGGTCGGCGTAGGCTGGATTCTGCTCCGAGTCGGCCGACGCGAATCCCCACCTGGGGCCGCATAGATGGTTAGGTGGCACAAGATGGTCTACCCCCTTATCTCCAGGTCGCATCGCGTGCAGGCGATGCGTAGCGCTCAGGCCTCCGCGCTGTCTTGCTGCGCTCGCCTCCAAAGAGCGGGGTCGCCTTCCCTGAGTACGCGAAGAAGCGCTTGCTTCTCCCGCCGGTAAACTCTCCAGAAGCCTGGATCGTGAGGCTTGATTGCCTTCGTGTTGTCGATCAGGTCGGCGAGCTTGATGGTCTTGGCCTCAGGAGGTGCCTTTGCGCTGTGTTCGAGATCGATCGCCTTGCGGGTACGGCGGTTTCCATCTTCCGGTCTCGACACATCGGTCAACCAGTCGACGAGTTCCGCCACTTTCGGCCCGAACTCTGCTTCGATCTGGTCAATTGTAATGGGCGTATCCTCGACAACGTCATGAAGATAGGCTGCGGCGATCATCTCCGGCGTGTGCGGAACGGTCCTGACGATTTCCGCCACGGCAACAGGATGCACGATGTAGGGTTCGCCCGTGTACTTCCGCCGCTGATCTATGGATTCATGAGCCCTGGTGGCAAATTCCAGCGCGCGTTCGCAGAGATCTTTCGTCACCTGCGGCTCCCTTGCCATTGAGGAGATCCAGCCGCGAGCGTTCGGCCCGAACCTCGCTAGACCCCTCAAACACCATGCCGCCCGACGCGCCGCCTTGGGGAATGATCCCACTCGATTGCGGTGGCGAATTGGAACGTGGCGGCTAAGCAGTCTTTCCGCCAGCAGGAGTCGGGGCATCGGGCGGCCCTGGTTGCCCGAATCGCTCCCGCCTCAGGGTCTCTTCTTCCGCGCCTTGCGACGCTCCCAACGCACGACCGTGCGTCGGCGCAGGCGCCTGACAACGTGGAATTCATAGGAAAGCACGAGCAGGCCAAGGGGAATCATCCAAAAACCGAGCACCGGCAGGAACCCCAGCAGCCCCAGGAATACGAGCACGATACCGATCGCAACGCGGAGTGGACGCGATCTCGGAAGTTCATAATCGCGGCCGAGCAGGGAAAGCTTCGGCCCGCGCGGTGGCCTATGATCGTGTTTCAGTGCTCTGCCTCTCTTCATGGGCCGCTGTCGGCCTGCCTGCTTTCCTGGAAGTCCGCATATGATCGTGCTTGCGGGCGATTGCGAGGACCATTTTGAAAAAAACCTCGCGAATTGAAGATTGGTTCTTTGCAAAGGGGAAAATGGTTTGCTATAGGCCGGCCACGTTTTCGCGAGCCCTATCGTTCCCCGGTAGCTCAGCGGTAGAGCAACCGGCTGTTAACCGGTTGGTCGCTGGTTCGAATCCGGCCCGGGGAGCCATTCTTTTTAAGCGGCGGCAGCGAGCGCGAGCGTTTCCTCGGCTATCAATGAGCCATCCGGTCACCAACGGACCCTCAACCCGATCTCGCCGCCGATCGCCTCGCCCAAGCCATCAAATTCGATCTGATAGTCGACATTGGCATAGACCGCGATGTTTTCGCGAAGGTCAGCACCCAGTCCAGCGTTCAAATAATCGCGGACCCGGAAAAATCGGAATCGAATGGCAGGGGGCCTTCATCCGAGGAAAATGCCGTCACCGGCGATTCTAGAAACCGATAGGCGTAGCTGGCGCGCAGCCCCCCGCTTTATTGGATCACTCCGGCCCCAACGGCGGCGCGGGTGTCTCGGGCGCGCTGGCGCGGGCACAGAGCGAACTGCCCGGTCTTCGAGCGCTTTTATCCTCCAGCAAACGAGCCACTTTAGCCGAGAGCGGCCTCGATGTCCGTCCCCGAGAAATCCTCGCCCACATAGAGCAGCGGGCAGGCGTGCTCTCTTGCCACTTCATAGGCGAAACAATCCCCGAAGTTCAGCGCAGCTGGATGAATTCCCTTCCCCCACCGCTCATAGGCTTGAGAGATGCGCCGGGCGGAGGCAGGCGTCACGCTGACGATCTCGAAGCCGAGCCCCTCGATCAGCTGCGCCATTTCCTCTCCGACGTTGCGGCGGGCCGCGACAATCAACGCCTCGGCCACCGTGCCGGCGGAGATAAGCAGACGATCCTCCGTCTCGAGATTTGCAGAACAGGCGTTGGCCTCAGGCTCATTCAGCACGATCGCCATCAGTGCGGACGTGTCGACCGCGATCATCCGGGCAGCCCCTCTTCACCGTAGAGAAAATCCTGGCTGCGTGCGGCGTTCGGGCCATCGGTCGCCTTTTCGGCAGCGGCGGCGCGAACCGCTTCGAGCAAGGCTTTGCGAGACTTTCTGTCGAGCATCGTCTTCACCGGCACGAGCCGCACAGCGGGATGGCCGTGGCGAGTCAGGATGACCTCATCTCCTGCCTCAGCACGGCGGACCAATTCCGTCAGCTGACCTTTGGCTTCTGTGACCGATATCTGCACGACAAAGCGCCTGCCCATTTGGATGCGGCTCCGAAAATTAGACCATTAACTGGACCATTTCAACGGTTCGGAACGTTTGCCGCCAACAATGCTACAACCCGCCACTATCGAGGCAGCTTCGAAGTCTCTACCATTGGTATAGTGGCGGGCTGCTATACGAGGGAAACACCATGCGTTTTTTGATCGCCATCATCATCGCCGCTACTGCCAGCGTTGCTCTGGCTGCGCCACCAGCCGGCACTAAGCTGTCGACACTCATAGCCAAGGTCGAAGAGGCGCATCCGGGAATAGTCATCGATGACATCGACTGGAGCGATCGTGGCTTCTGGGAAGTGGAAGGCTATGTGAACGGCGCTGAAATCGAGCTGCGCGTAGATCCCGCCGGCACCATAATCAACCGCCGATAGGTTGCTGCACGCGTGAGCGGCGGAGCAGATCGAACAATATATCTTGAGCCAGGGCATCGGCTCGGCGCCCAGCTTGCGGTCGACCACGCCGTGCCGTGCCATGTGACCGTCCAGCCGACGCGCGTGCAGAGATGGTTGAGCTTGCGCTTGGCGGCTTTGTCCTGGCAGCCTGTTCTTCCGCGGGGATGGCGGCGCGCAAGACTTCCTTCCCCTCTCACCTGATACAGAGCGCTACATAAGAGACTATTTTCTTTTATTCTGATTCTGTTTCTCTTATGGGGTAACTTTTCCAAATTTCGTTTGATTTAATTGTGTTTTTCGACGCGATTTCAACGAGTTTCCTCCGACTTTCGATCAAGTTTTCGCCGAGTTTCGCGCCTCGCGATCACAAATCGGCACCGCTTCGGCAGCCGAGAAAAATTCTCGAGGTCGCTTTCCCGAGGTCGATCCTTCGCTGATGGCTCCGCCGGAACCCTGCTCGCAATCGGCGCTTTCTATCTGACCGGCAGGCAAGAAGCGGGTGGCCCCGTGGTTCACCGGTGCCATAAAACGACATTGTCCGCATTGACGCGGGCGGTAGCAGGAAGATTCCGACATGGTCGAAATGGAGGCTAAGATGGACGCTCCCCGCGAAACCACATCTCTCGCTGCCCCAAGCCAATCGGCCGCGGCGCGGATGGCCCTCTATGATTGGCCAACACTATCCGGCGAACTCGACAGTTTCGGCTGCGCCGTGATGGAAAATCTCCTTGCCCCCAAAGAATGCCGGGAAATCGCCGCCCTCTATTCGGAGGAAAGCCATTTCCGCAGCCATATCCACATGGCTCGACACGGCTTCGGCAAGGGCGAATACCGATATTTCAAATATCCCTTGCCCCGCCTGCTCGCGGAGCTGCGCACCGCGCTCTACCCACCTCTGGCCGAGGTGGCCAATGAGTGGAACAGGAAGATGGACGTGGACCTGCGCTATCCCTTGGAGCACGCCGCCTTCCTGCGGCAATGCCACGAACAAGGCCAGACGCGCCCGACTCCACTTCTACTTCAATATGTTGCGGGCGACTTCAACTGCCTGCATCAGGATCTCTATGGCGATCTTGCCTTCCCACTGCAGGTGGCCATCCTGCTCTCCGAACCCGGCAAGGATTTTACTGGGGGCGAGTTCGTTCTGACCGAACAACGCCCCAGAATGCAGAGCCGTGCCGAAGTCGTCCCGCTGCGCCAGGGCGACGCGGTCGCCTTTGCCGTCCACAACCGGCCGGTCCAGGGCACCAAAGGGCACTATCGCGTCAACCTGCGGCACGGCGTAAGCCGGGTCCGCTCAGGCATGCGCCACACCATGGGCATCATCTTCCACGACGCGAAATAGCCTCGCGCGCGCTGCATGACGGTGTCCCGCGGGGCGATGCCGTCACTCCGGTGGAAGAAACGCAGGATTGAAGACGACCTCCCACAAATGGTCATCGGGGTCCTGGAAATAGCCCGCATAACCTCCCCAGAACGTTTTCTGAGCTGGCTTGACCAGACGGGCACCGGCAGCGATCGCCTGCTCCATCGCGGCATCGACCTCCTGCTCGCTGCCGACGTTGTGGCCAAGCGTAAACTCGGTAGGGCTGCGCGCGGACTGGTCGATCCCGGCATCCCTGGCAATGCTCTCCCGCGGGAAGATGGCGAGCTTCATTCCATGCTGGAGATCGAAGAAGGCGACCGCACCATGCTCGAACTCAGTGCCCATGATTCCTTCCGTCGATAGGCCGAGCCCATCACGGTAGAACCTAAGCGACGCCTCGAGGTCGTCGACCCCGATCGTAAGCACACTGATCCTCGGTTTCATCGGTCGGATCTCCTCTCATACATATGCCATTATCGTCCTTCGGTCGCCGCGTTCCTCAGGAACGAGGTGGATGCGCCTGAAGCCAGGCGCACCGTGCCCGGCTCGCTGCAAGATAACACGACTATCCCAGGGCACGCGCCTTGAGCCAGAGGAAGAGGGGAATCCGGCGGTAGCTGCGCAAGCGATCGTCAGCCGTATCGTCGGGAACCGGTTCACGCAGCGCCACTACGGCCAATCCTGCCTGCTCGAGCGCGGCCATGTAGTCTTCCAGCGGCTGGGACCAGCCGGCAAAGTGCATGGTCAGCCCGCCGTGTCGTTCCTCGCCTTCGAAACGCTCGCGGCCGAAATAGCTGCCCTCGACCACGAACGGGGCGTCTGGTTCCGGCCCCGCGAAGCGGCCGCGATCGCGGAACGGATGGACGAGAGAAATGAACAGCACGCCGTCCCTTTTCATGACACGGCGCATCTCGCGAAGCGCCGCGGGCACGTCTTCGATATCCATCAGAACGTTGTAAGCCATCACCAGATCGAACTGCGCGTCGGCGAAGGGCAGCGCGCCGGCGCCGGCGACGCGATATTCCTCGGCGGAGTCGGCTTGCCGTGCAGCCTCCACCATGGCGGCCACCGCGTCGGTCGCAGTGACCCGATAGCCGAGAGCCTTCAACTCGCGGCTGATGCGTCCTTCGCCGCATCCGACTTCGAGTACGCGGCCACTGCCGAACCCGACAAATCGTGTGAAATTGTCGCGATATGCCCAGAAAGCATCATGGTCCGGCAGGCGAGCCCAGGCGATCCATTGCTCGGCCACTTCAGTCCAATGCGCTTCGTCCAGCTTGGTCCCTGTCATGATCCGTCCATCGCAAAGCACAGCCCACGCTGCGTTTACGACAGGCGTTCTCCCCAGGAAACCCCTTCAGCGATCAGGTTTTGTGACCCGAGTGCTTCGCCTTCTCATGCCAGTCGAAGTCGATCGCGCCCTCCTCGGCCTTGTGGAAATACTGCGAGGAGACAAGCCAGCCCTTTAGCGGGCGGAGCAGCGCCATGCAACTCAGGACCGTAAGAGGCAAGGTCGTGAACAGATGCACCCATAGCGGGGAATCGAAGGTCACCTGGATCCAGACGCCGAAGGCCAGGGCCGGAACGGCCGCGATGGTCATGGCGAAGAAAGCAGGGCCGTCCGCGGGATCCGCGAAGGAATAGTCGAGCCCGCAGACCTCGCAGCGCTCAGCCAGCTTGAGATAGCCGGAGAAAAGATGCCCGGTCTGGCAACGCGGGCATAGCCCTTGAATGCCGGTTTTCATCGGGTTGTCGGTAGGCGTGTAGCCTTCGGCCGAATATCTGCTGTCCTTCATGTCGGTCTCCATGGCCATGAACGGGCCTGGGCCCGTCCGGGCTCATCGACTTCACAAATAGGAGCCGGTCGCGCCCAAGGCAAGAACAATCGCCCTATAATCAACATACATTCCTATCAATTTTCTACGCGGCCGATAATTGTATGCATCTTGGCGATAGGCGAGGCACACGCATCGAGCGAAATCAATCCGCCTTCGGGTTGCGCCGGAAAGTCGCACACGCCGCCGGAACCAGGAGGAGGCGGGCAATTTCAAGCTTTCGCGCGCGGTCGGCGCTCGGAAAAGAAAGGAAAGATCGCCCTTGCGGCTTCTCGCCGCTTCCCCCGGCTCTCCTAGTCATTGGTGGAGGGCACTATAGTTTCGATACCGCGGGAGGAACGCAGCCGGGAAACCGGAAGCGGGCGGAGCAATCTTCGGTCGCCACGCGATCGACCAGATAGAGAGGTCCTTGATGTTCGGCCTGACAGCGCTGGAACTGGCCCGCATACAGTTCGGCTTCACCATTTCCTTCCATATCGTCTTCCCTGCAATCACCATCGGCCTCGCCAGCTATCTTGCCGTGCTGGAGGGGCTGTGGCTCTGGAAGCGCGATACCGTGTATCGCGACCTCTATCATTTCTGGTCGAAGATCTTTGCCGTGAACTTCGCCATGGGGGTCGTTTCCGGCCTGGTGATGGCGTACCAGTTCGGCACGAACTGGAGTTACTACTCCGCATTTGCCGGGAGTATCACCGGCCCTCTGCTCGCCTATGAGGTTCTCACGGCCTTCTTCCTGGAGGCCGGCTTTCTCGGGGTCATGCTGTTCGGCTGGAACCGGGTCGGACCGGGGCTCCATTTCTTCTCGACTATCATGGTGGCGCTCGGAACCCTCCTGTCCGCCACATGGATTCTGGCGTCCAACAGCTGGATGCAGACCCCACAGGGATTCGAGATCGTCGACAACGTCGTCGTGCCGGTGAATTGGATCGAGGTCATTCTGAACCCGTCCTTCCCCTATCGCCTCGCCCACATGACCGTCGCCGCCTTCCTCGCCACGGCGCTGTTCGTCGGCGCCTCCGGCGCGTGGCACCTGCTGCGCGGAAACGACAATCGGCGCGTGCGCACGATGCTCTCCATGGCGATGTGGATGCTGCTCGTCACGGCGCCGGTCCAGATCCTGATCGGCGACCTGCACGGCCTCAACACGCTTAAACACCAGCCCGCCAAGATCGCCGCGCTCGAGGGCCATTGGGAAAACAAGCCGGGCGAGGCCGTGCCCCTGACGCTGTTCGGCTGGCCCGACATGGAGGCGGAGGAGACACTCTATGCCCTCAAGGTCCCACATCTCGGCAGCCTGATCCTCACCCATGACTGGAACGGCCAGTTTCCCGGGCTGAAGGAATTCGCCCCCGAAGACAGACCGAATTCCACGGTGGTGTTCTGGAGCTTCCGCATCATGGTCGGCCTGGGCCTGCTGATGCTCACGCTCGCCGTCTGGGCGGCCTGGTTGCGCTGGCGCCAGAAACTTTACGCCTCGCGGCCGTTCCTGCATTTCGCAACCTGGATGGGGCCGGCCGGGCTCGTCGCTATTCTCGCCGGCTGGTACACGACCGAGATCGGCCGCCAGCCCTGGATCGTCTACGGCGTCATGCGCACCAAGGACGCGGTTTCCAACCATTCCGCCCTCGCCATGAGCGTCACGCTCATTGCTTTCGTCGTGGTCTACTTCATCGTTTTCGGGATAGGCGTTCGCTACATGCTGAAGCTCGTCGGCAAGGGGCCTGAGGTCGAGGAGGAGGATTCCCTGGAGGACGAACGCCACAGCAGCGGCCGGCCGGCCCGTCCGCTTTCCGCCGCCCCAGATCAGGTGGATTCAGACATCCCCGCCAATCAGCATGAAAGGGCCTGAGCCCATGGGTATCGATCTTCCGGTTGTCTGGGCCGTCATCATTGCGTTCGGCCTGATGATGTATGTCGTGATGGACGGTTTCGATCTCGGCATCGGCATATTGTTCCCCTTCGTGCGCGACCGCGGGGACCGCGACGTGATGGTGAACACGGTCGCACCGGTATGGGACGGCAACGAGACCTGGCTGGTCCTGGGCGGTGCCGCGCTCATGGCCGCCTTCCCCCTGGCCTATTCGGTAATCCTGAGTGCCCTATACCTGCCGCTGATTCTCATGCTGCTCGGCCTGATCTGGCGTGGTGTCGCCTTCGAGTTCCGCTTCAAGGCGGACGTGCATCACCAGGCTTTCTGGGACAAGGCGTTCGCCGGGGGCTCCTATGTGGCGACGTTCTTCCAGGGCGTTTCGCTTGGCGCTTTTCTCGATGGCTTCCCGATCGAGAACGGCGCCTATGCCGGCGGCGCGCTCGATTGGATCACCCCCTTCAGCCTGTTCACCGGCGCCGGCCTGCTCGTCGCCTACGCACTGCTCGGCTGCACCTGGCTGATCATCAAGACCGAAGGCCCGCTTTATGAACGCATGGTGACGCTGGCGCGTCCGGCGACGCTCGCTCTCCTCGTGGTGATCGGCATCGTCAGCCTGTGGACGCCTTTCGCCCATCCCGACATCGCCGAGCGATGGTTCAGCTACCCCAACATCGTCTTCTTCTCACCGGTTCCGATCCTGGTTCTGGTGAGCGGATGGGCGATCCTGCGATTGCTCGACCGTCAGCCGCACGTCGCGCCGTTCCTGCTCGCGCTGTTTCTGCTGTTCCTCGGCTATAGCGGGCTCGGCATCAGCCTCTGGCCGAACATCATCCCGCCGGACGTTTCGATCCGGGAGGCGGCCGCCCCGGCCCAGAGCATGGGCTTCACGCTCGTCGGGGCGCTATTCATCATCCCGATCATTCTCGCCTACACCGCGTGGTCGTATTATGTTTTCCGCGGCAAGGTGAAAGCTGGGGAAGGATATCACTGATGCGCGAGCCGACCGAAGCACCGGCTTCCCTACCGAAACGCATCGGCTGGCTCATCCTCATCTGGACGGCGAGCGTGCTGGCCCTCGGCGCGGTCGCACTCGCCTTCCGGTTCCTGATGAACCTCGCCGGCCTGACGGCCTGACAGCGAGCCGATCCGCTAGACCACCATCGCCGACATGGCGGGCTGCTGGCCAAGCAGATCGGCGACGATGCGCAGGCTCGTCGCGAGGGCCTGCTGGTCGGAGGCAGCGCCGAGCCCGAGGCGCACGGCTTCCTGCGCCGGTCCCGAGACTGCGAAGGCATCGCTGGTCACCACGCCGATCCCAGCCGAGCGAAGACGGGTCGCGAATTCGGCGCGGCTCCACTGCGCCGGGAGCCTGAGCCAGGCATGGAAAGCCGCCGGATCTGTCTCAACCAGGCTGGGGGGTAGGATTCGCGACAGGATCCGCTGCCGCTCACCTGCTTCCTTCCTGATCGCCGCGAGCACGGATTGGGCGATCCCGCTCTCGATCCATCGGGTGGCGATCGACGCCGTCAAAGGAGATGCCATGCCCGCGGTGGCGCGGACCGCGCTTGCGACCTGCCCCGCGCCACGATCCCGCGGAACGACCAGATAGGCAACCCGCAAGGCCGGCGCCAGACATTTCGCCAGCCCGGCAACATGATAGACCATGTCCGGGGCGAGCGCCGCGAAGGGCGGCACCGGCTCGGCGGGCAAAGCCCCGTAAGCATCGTCCTCGACGATCGGTAAATCGTGCCGCCGCGCTATCGCGATGATGCGCTCGCGCCTCGCTGGCGAAAGCGTGATCGTGGTGGGGTTGTGTAGCGTCGGGTTGATGTAGAGCGCCTTCGGCGCTCCCTCCCGGCAATGTTCCTCCAGTGCTTCTGGAACCAAGCCTTCGTCATCCATGCCGACGCCGACCACGCGGATCCGCAGGTAATCGGCGACCGCGCGGAATCCCGGATAGGTCAACTGGTCGGCAAGGATCGTTTCTCCGGGTGCGGCGAGCGATCCCAGCAAGGCCAGCAGCGCTCCTTGCGCGCCTGGGCAGACAACCAGCCGAGTGACGTCGATGCCCCCCAACCGCGGCGCAAGCCACTGGACACCTGCCGCCCTGTCGCGCACCGCGCCGCCAGCCTCCTGATAGCGAAGCAGGAGATCCAGCCCGTCATGCATTCCGAGATCCGCCACGCCGTCCCACATCCGGGCGACAAGATCCGGATCGTCGAACCGCGGCGGCAAGTTCATGCTCATGTCGATATGCCCGCTTGGCGTCGGCGAGAAATTGGCGGGCCGCCGGGCCCGGACATAAGTGCCCTGCCCGACACGTCCTTCGACAAGGCCACGCCTTTGGGCCTCGGCATAGGCGCGGCTCACTGTGGTAAAATCGATCCCAAGTTGTTCGGCAAGCGCCCGCTGTGGAGGGAGCCGGAAGCCAGCCGGCAACCGGCCCGACGTGACGTCGGCCGACAGTGCATCGGCGATCGCCAGATAGAGAGGCCCCGCGCCTCTGGAGATGGAAGGTGTCCAGCTTGTTCCAGTCATCGTTCCGCCGCTGTCGTCATCCGCTCACATGTATGTAGATTGTATGTACGGAGTAGACAAGCGTCGGCCACGCGAACGCAGGCGGCCACTTTTTCGGCTTTGTCCCGGCCGGAATTTGTGGCGTCGAGAATGGCGGCGTTGCCGTCCGCCCTTCTCGACGGGTTTTCTGGCTTTCCCTCCCGCGGTCGTTCTACCGCGATGCCTGGTAGAGCTTGGTTGCGATCTCGAACATTTCCTCCGGCGCGTAGTCCGGCGTGAAGGCGGATGGCTCGCCAACCAGTTCTTGGATTTTCCCGCCGTCAGGCATTCCCTCGACCACCTCGAGCTCACCCGGAGGGTCATCAGGGAGAGCCATTTCTCCGTTGCCCCAGATGCCTGATATTTCGCGGTAATCCTCGGGGCTGAACGTGTAGAGCCGGCGGTGTGAGCCTTCTTCCAGATATTTCTGGCTCTCGGGGATGTTTGCCAGGGGGATGTTGGGCGTCGGAAGCATCTTCTCGATCTCGACGCCAGTTATCTTCTTGAGGGCAAGGGCGTAGGAGTGGGCATGCACCGAGCCCCTCACGAGCAGATAGCCGCAAATCTCTCTTCCGGTTGGATCCGAGAGGGTCTCGTACACGCGCAGCTTGTGGAGCCGGGCCCCGCACTCGAGATGAAAATTGTGCAGAAGATCGAAGATGACGTTGCCTGTCGTCGTGACGAAATCCTTGTTCCAACTCAGGCCGTTCGAGTCGATCGGCACTGCGCCGCCGCCGTGGGACAGGAAGCCGGCGGCCAGTCTGGCATCCTTCATCTTGTCGAATGGGGCGCCGGTGATATCGGTCGGTCCGACCATATCGCGATCGGGTACATCCGGGCCGTTCGCAAGCATGGCGACTCCGTTGCAAACCAACTCGACATGGCCGAGCTCTTCGGCGGTGATCGCCGCGACCAGGCTGTAGAATGGCCTCAGCTTGCTCTTTGACCGGAAATTGAAGCTCTGGAAGAGATAGTTCCCAAGTGTGGACATCTCTCCGTATTTCCCGCCCAGCAACTCCTGAAGAGCCGCGGCGGCGTTGGGGTCTTGTCGATCTGGTGCGGGGAGTTCGATCTGCAGCTTGTCTACGCGCAAGAACATGGGAGCCTCCGTTCGGGAAACCGACCGAACAGCACTCCAGCTGTATTGTTCCGGCCGCTCGGCGAATAGATCCCCGCCCGAGAGTGGCGGTCGGATCCGAACCCGCTGTCCTCGCCTAATGAGGGCGGCGAGCTAGCCCTCTTCTCCACGCCGGCAAAATTCAGGGATCGTTGGTTGCCCAGCGCTTTGAGCTCGGCTTCACCTGCTAGGAACCAGCCCCGCCAAGGCGCGTTGCTCGATCATGAGCTTCACAACAAGGATCAGGGCCATGCCGGAAGATCTATCGCGAAAAGAAGAGCAAAGCGGCACCAGAAAAATAATGATGTGGGGCGTCGCAGCAGCCGCTGTGATTTTTGTCGTTCTTTTTCTGATATTCGTCCTCGGATCAGGCGGTGCTTGACGGTCCCGGTTCGAAATCCCTGTTGAAACCAACCGGCCGATCACTCGAGTGCTCTTTGATCCGGAAACTCATAGAGGTGTCGGGCTAGGCTGCTTTCCGGTGGTGGCGTATGTTCACGCAGCTTCGGAGAGCCTGCGACCACAGAATGCCCACAGGAATCAATGTCACTCCGTCAGCTCAAGGACTTGAGCGCCTCCACGCTGGTCGCTCCGAGCTGCGCCATCACGTTGTCCAGCTCCTGGGTCAGAGTACGGATGACGAGCCTGGGCCCCTTCTCCGCGCCACAGGCGGCGACGCTGAAGACGAAGGGACGGCCGACAAAGACGAAATCCGCGCCCCGTCCGAGAGCCTTGGCGATATCTTCGCCCGATCGGATGCCACCGTCGATCATCACGGGATAGCCAGCTCCCACCGCGGCCCGGATTGCAGGCAGCATCGAGATCGGCGCCGGGGCCGCGTCGAGCTGGCGTCCACCATGATTGGAAACGACAATGCCGTCCGCGCCGACTTGCCTGAGCCGGAGCGCGTCTTCCGGATTGAGCACGCCCTTGACGATCATCCTGCCCGACCAGCGCCGGCGGATCGCCGCCAGAAGTTCCCAGTTCAGACGGGCGGAACTCTGCCCGGCCATCAACGCGGCCAGCGATTGAGTGCTGGACCCCTTCTCGGCGTAACGCTCGAGATTTGCAAATCGCGGGGCGCCGTGGCGTAGAACCGCCAGACACCAGCGCGGGTGCATGGCCAGATTGACCATGCTCTTCGCTGTCAGTTTCAGCGGCAAGGTGAAGCCGTTGCGAAGATCGCGAACGCGCTTGCCCGGAGCCGGCACGTCGACGGTGACGACAAGGGTGTTCAGGCCGGCTTGCTCGGCGCGATCAAGCAGGTTGTCGACGATTTGCTGATCCTTGCCGACATAGATCTGGAACCAGCTGTCCGGATTGGCCCGGGCGATATCCTCGATCGAGGTCGTTGCCGCCGTGGAAAGAATGTAAGGAATACGCGCCTTGCCGGCGGCCCGCGCCAGCGCGACGTCCGTTCCCGGCCAGGAAAGGCCGGCCAGGCCGATCGGCGGAATGCCGAAGGGCGCGGAATAGGATGCGCCGAGAAGCTCGGTCTCCGTCGAACGGACCTCCGCCCCCGCCAAGACGCGCGGCATGAGAAGCAAGTCGGAAAAGGCGATTTCCGACCGCCGGCTGGAGGATTCGCGGCCGGCCGCACCGTCCACGAAATCGAAGGCAAGCTTCGGCAGGCGCCGTCGTGCGGCGTCGCGGACGTCGTCGAGAGTATAGACGCTCATCGATCCGCCTCATGCCGCGCGACGTTTGCGGCGCATCCATCCGATCGCCGGAGAGACGAGCAGGATGAGCGCAGCCGTCGTGATGGTGGCGGCCAGCGGATTCGACCAGAAGACCAGCAGCGACCCGTCCGAGAGCAGCATGGACTGGCGGAACGCGTCCTCCGCCTTATCGCCGAGGATCATGGCCAGCACCAGCGGCGCCAGCGGATAGCTCAGCTTCTTCAAGAGGTAGCCGAGTACGCTGAAGATCAGGAGCAGCCAGAGATCGAACGAGGCCGACGCCACCGTGTACGCGCCCATGACGCAGACGATCACGATAACCGGCCCGATGATGGCGAAAGGCGCCTTTAGGATCGATGCGAAGAGCGGAACCGTTGTAAGCGCCAGGACGACGGCGACCACGTTGCCGAGATACATGGAGGCGATCAGGCCCCACACGAAATCCGGCTGTTCGATGAAGAGCATCGGTCCGGGCGTCAAGCCCCAGATCAACAGCCCCCCCATCATGACGGCTGCCGTGGCCGAACCCGGAATACCGAGCGCCAACATGGGCAGCATGGCGCTGCTACCGGCCGCATGGTCCGCCGTCTCGGGACTGATCACGCCCTCGGGCTCGCCGGCGCCGAACTTCTCGCGGTTGCGCGAGGCGCGCTTGGCGATGCCGTAGCTCATGAAGGAGGCCGCGGTCGGGCCGCCCGGCGTGATGCCCATCCAGCAACCGATGGCGATCGAACGCAAATAGGCGAGCCAGTAGCGCGGAAGCTTCAGGATCGTTGCAAAGACCACACGCGGGCTGATCCTGGAGGAGACGCCATCGAAGCGCAGGTCTTCTTCCATGGTGAGCAGCAACTCGCCGATGCCGAACAAGCCTATCACAGCCACGAGGAAGGAGATGCCACGCATCAGGTCCTCAATGCCATAGGTGAGGCGAAGCGAACCGGACACGGTATCCATGCCGACCGTCGCGCAGGCGAGTCCGATGGCGATGGACAGAACTGTCTTGGCGGGCGACGAGCCGCCCAGGCCGACGAAGCTCGCGAACGCCAGGAGGTAGACGGCAAAGAACTCGACCGGCGAGAAGCGCAATGCGAATTGGGCTACCCAGCTCGCGACCAGCGTAATCACGATGACGCCGGCAAGCGCCCCGACGCCGGCCGAGCAGAAAGCGTAGGTGAGCGCCTCGGCCGCCCTGCCCTGCTTGGCCATGGGATGGCCGTCGAACGTGGTGGCCACTGAAGACGGCTCGCCCGGAATGTTGAACAGGATCGAGGTCGTCGAGCCGCCGAACAGCGCGCCCCAATACATGCTGGTGAGGAGGATGATCGCCGAGATCGGCTCCATCGTGAAGGTCAGCGGAAGGAGCAGAGTCACGCCGTTGGGGGCGCCAAGTCCGGGAAGCACGCCGACGAGGATGCCGAGCAGGACGCCAGCCAGCATCAGGACGATGTGGTAGCCCGACAGCGCCACGCCGAAGCCATGCATGAGATATTCGATATTGCCCATGGCAAGGACCTCAATAGATGCCGAGCGCGGCTTCCAGCGGACCCTTCAGCAGGGGCATCTGGAAGCACCATTCGAACAGCACGAAAAACGCAAGCGATACGGCGATGCTGAGCGCGGCCGAGCGCAGGACACCGTATTTGCCCTGCAGCCACATCACGGCGAAGAGATAGAGAGCCGACCCGACATAAAGTCCGAGCACGACCGAGAGGATCACATAGGCCACGATCGGCAGAAAGAAAAACGCGATGCGTGAAAGCTGCCTGCGTGTCACGAAGCACTCGTTACGGTCGGCCTTGAACCAGGCTTCGACAAGAACGCCGAGGCCTGCCAGGACGATTACGCCGCCGACATAGAAGGGAAAGTAACCGGCCTCGGGACCGGACGCGTCCCAGCCGATATTGTTCTCCAGCGCGCCCCCCATGACGATCGCGCCTGCCAGAATGGCGATCAATGCAAGGGAAAGCTCCGCCGTGCGGCGGCTGAGGAGCGGACGATCATCCGGTTGCATGGCCTGCCTCTTCGATGGATGGGACGGAAACGGAAGCGCCGGCCGCGCCTGTGGAGGGCAAGCACGGCCGGCGCTTCGAGCTTGGGGTTAGTTCACCCGCCAGTTCTCGCGTTCGAAGATGCGGTTGGACGCATCCGCATCTGTCTTGATGAGCGTGTCGAGCTTCTCGCCGGTGGCGAAGAGGTCTACCTGCGCGGTGTTCTCGAGGAAAGTCTTCCATTCCTCGGTCTCGCGCACCTTGCCGAGCAGATCCGTATAGAATGCTTTCTGGTCGTCGGTCAGCTTGCCCGCGGCGAAGATCGTGCGCGGCAGGATGTAGTCCTCGATCGGCAGGCCCTGCGAAGCGCATGTCGGGATGTCGGAGAGCGCCATGTCACCGGCAACCTTGCGTTCGTCCGGGATCGGACGGGAAGCAAAGACGCACAGCGCGCGCACGGCACCCGACTTCCACTGGCCGAGATTTTCGCTCGGATTGTTGGTGTTGGCGTCGAGGTGACCGCCTGCGAGCTGCACGGCGGCTTCGTTGCCGCTCTTGAAGGGAACGTAGGTGAACTGGCTGCCGCTCGCCTCGTTGATCAACACCGTGAGAATGTGGTCACCGTCCTTCGACTGGGTGCCGCCCATCTTCAGCGGCTTCTCTTTCGCCGCGGCAAGCAACTCGCCAACGGTCTTGTAAGGTGAATCCTTCGGCACCCAGAGAATGAACTCGTCGCCGGCCATCGCCGCAACGGGCGTCAAATCGTCCATGGTGTAGGCGACCTTCGCCTTCATCGGCAGGAGCCAGGCATTGTTGTTGCCGAACATCAGCTTGTTCGGATCGTTGCCTGCGGCCTTGCCGGCGAGGAAGGCTTCGGCGCCGGCGCCACCACCCTTGTTGGTGACGATGATCGGCACGTCGGCCAGCTCGTATTTCTGGACGATCGACTGGATCGTCCTGGCGAACTGGTCCGTGCCGCCGCCGGGGCCCGCCGAGACGATCAGCTCGATCGGCTTTTGGGGCTTCCATTCCGCGTGGGCAGAGGCGACCGGCAGCAGGGCGGACATCAGGCCCGCGGCGATCGCCGATTTCACGATACTCTTCATGTTGGGTATTTCCTCCACTTATGGGGGTGGTGTTGGCGGTTACCGGCCGCGCGTCATCCTTTGCCTTTGCCGAACGATGTCGGCAGGCGCCCGATGTCGCGAAGTCCGTCTTGATCGAGCTCGAAGCCGAGGCCGGGGGCCTCGGGGAGCACGAGCTGGTCGCCGCTGCGCTGCGGCAAGGATTTGAACAGTTGCTGGCACATGGAGACTGAAACCAGGTGCCATTCCACAAGCCCGCCATTCGCCATGCCGGCATGCAGATGCATGTTGTGGAACGGGAAAGCCCCGCCATTGTCGATGGTTATGCCGTGGGCCTGGGCAAGCGCTGCTGCCTTCATGCCGCCCGTATAGCCGCCGCCGATGCAGACATTGGGCTGAAGGATGTCGACCGCACCCGCCACCAGCATGTCGCGATAACGGAAGAGCTGCCCCTCATTCTGACCGGCTGCCACCGGCATCGAAGCCTGCCGGCGGAACTCGGCGAGGCCGGGAATGTCGTTGCCCTTCAGCGGCTCCTCGAAGAAGGAGACGTTGCAGTCCGCGATCGCCCGGGCGAGACGCAGCGCGTGATAGGCGTCCAGGCTGCAATTCGCGTCAATGAAGATCTCGACTTCATCGCCGACAGCTTCTCGCACCGCGCGGACGCGGCGGATATCTTCCTCGATGACGCTCTCCAGCGGGCGCGGCTCGTCCCGGCGGGCAAGCGCATGCTGGCCGACCACCATCTTGAGCCGGCGATGCCCCGCTCCAGCCAGGTGACGCGCTGCGGCCGCCAGTTCGTCGCGGTCGAGCGCTCCGAAGCCGAAAGTCGTATAGGTGGTCACTTCCCGCCTCGCGCCGCCGATCAGCCGCCACACCGGCTGGTTCAGCCGCTTGCCGGCAAGATCCCAAAGGGCGATATCGATTGCTGAGATGGCGTGGCTGGCATAGCCGGTCTGGCCACGCGGCGTAAGCAGCCAATAGAGCATCTCGGAGATGCCTTCGCGCGACAGTGCGTCCCGCCCCTTGAGGTTGGGCGCCACGACTTCGTTGATTGCGGCTGCCACGATCTCCTCGTCGGTGATGGCGGTAAAGCCGTGTCCCGCCAAGCCGTCGGCGGTCTCGAGCTCAACGACGAGGCCGGAGAGCTTTGCCGGCTTCGAAATCGGGCCGATTTCCAGGGTGCAGGGAACGTAGACCGGCGTCGCCAGTACCTTCGTGATTGCGTTTTCCTTAACCGACAATTCTCTCTCCTGGGCGCGCCTCAAGTCCGGGCATCTTGCGATCGCCGCTGCGCGACTGTTCCCGATGTGCAGATGGGTGGATGATTATGGTCGAACGCGTATCTCGACCAATGCGTGGGTCTTCTTCGTTTCGATGTGGTCGATCGCGGCGGCCAGGGTCGCTTCGAGGTCCTCGCCATTCTCCACGACAGCTGCCCAGGCGCGGCTCGCGCTTGCAACGGCAGTGAAATCGGGCGTCGGCGAAAGCGATGTGAGCGGCATGCGATTCGTCTTTGCGGCGTAGCCGCCGGGGTAGATGCCCAGCACCGACTGGCGCACGGCTCCCCATTCGGCATTGTTCAGCACGAGGACGAGGAGCGGCAGCTCAAGCGCCTCGGCGATCTGATGGCACGCGACGGGATTGGAAAAGATGTAGGACCCGTCTCCCATGGTGGCGACGATCAGGCGCTTGCGGTCGGCAAGCTGCATGCCGAGCGCAGCCGGAAAACACCAGCCCAGCCCGCCGGAATGCGGCTCCTGATACCAGCTTCCCGGGCGGTCGAGAGACAGCGGCATCAGCGGGCATCCGAGCTCGGAGAATACCGTCGCGTCCTTGCCGGCAATGGCTTGGGACAGCTTGAGACTGACGAAGTCCTTCGTCATCGAGGGGCCGCCGCCCGCCTGCGCGGTTTCCAGCGTGCGGGCCCGCATCGCGCGGAGCTTGGGCTTAAGACTTGCTGCCCGAGCATCTATCGCGGTTTGGCGGGTCGCGAGGTGCGGTCCCATCGCGCCGCGCAGGCTCACGAGCGTCTCGCCGACGTCGCCGACCAGCGAAATATCCGACTGGAAATTGCGGATCGGAAAACGAGCATAAAGCGGATCGCGTCCGACATGGACGATCTTGCAGCCAGCCGCCGGGCGATGGATGTCCGGAGACCAGGGCGCGATGGCGTCGATGACGAGGATCGCGTCCGCCTCCTCGACCCAAGGCGCCGGATCGGCGCCGGCCGACATCGGATGGTCGGTCGGAAAACCGAGCTGGATCGCCCAATATTGCAGGACGGGGATGCCCCAGTCCTCGGCGATGGCCTGGAGCGCGGCAAAGCCGTCTGCATTGCCGCAGCCTCGTTGCACGATGATCAGCGGGCGCTCCGCGGCGGCGAGCACGGCGGCCGCCTCTTGCAGGCCGGACGGCGATGCGAAGGCGCGAGCCGGAGCGATCGATAGCGGACGCTCGAGCTCGCCTGTCGGGCATGGCTCACAAAGGACTTCTCGCGGAAGGCTTATATAGACCGGCCCGGGCGGCGTCGAGTTGGCGATCGCATAGGCACGGTCGACGATCTCCAGGATCTGCTCGGGCTCGCGCAGTTCGTAGTCCCATTTCGATGCCTCGCGCACGAGCGCCGTCTGGTCGCGCATCTCCTGTCCCCAGCCGATCGGCACGGTGCGTGAGCCCAGCCGCCCCTTCTCGGTGGTCGGCGTCCTGCCGGAGAAAAGCAGGACAGGAATTTGTTCGGCTGCCGCGTTGATCGCGCCCATGGCGCAGTTCGCCAGGCCGACATTGGTGTGGGCGATCACGGCCTGCGAACGGCCGGTCGCGAGATAGTAGCCGTATGCCATGCCCATCGCCGCCGATTCGTGCGGCATCACCAAGGCTTCCGGCAGCGGAACCTGCTTCGCCTCCGCCTCCGCCAGCCCCTCGATGATCGGCGGAAAGTCTGTCCCGGAATTGGCGAAGATATAGTCGACCCCGATTGCCTTCAGCCGCGCGAGGAGGGCGCCGCCGGCGGTCATGTCCGCACGCTGAACTCCTGCCTGCTCCGCGCCGGACGTTTCCCGGCGAGCATCTCGTGCCGATTGCACCACCCGAACTCCTGATTTCAATATGTGAAATGCCAATTTCAAAAACATTGACACGATCGGAAAATGACGTCAACATCCGAAACGATGACGAACATGGTTTGCCCCCAATAACCTCCCACACGCGGCTGAAGGCAGATGACGACTCCGTTGAACGGTTCCGTGGTGAAAGCCTTCGGCATCCTGAACCTGTTTCATGCCTCCCGGGCGGAGATCACCGCCGGCTATGTCCAGCAGAATCTGGGCATGAACTTCATCACGGCGCACCGTTTCCTGAGAACGCTGGAGAGCGTGGGAGCGCTGGTCGCGGTCGACAAGGGGCGCTATCGGCTGGGCTACGCGCTGGTCGACCTGTCGCAGAAGGCGACGGAAGAGACAAACCTGGCAGCCATCCTGCAACCGCAACTCATCGGGGTGACAAAGGACATTCAGGAAGCGAGCATGGCGACAGGCTTCGATGGCCAGATGGTCGTCTGCATCGCAAAGGCAGCTTCGCCCCATCCGCTCTTCGTCGACATCCGCGTCGGCAGCAAGCTCGAGGCCTATTGCACTGCCCATGGCAAGCTCTGGCTTGCTTTCATGGACGAGGCCAAGCTCGATCAATACCTCGATGCGGTCGTGCTGAAGCAGGCGACGCCGGCGTCGATCGTGGACCGCGACAAGCTTCTTGACGAACTGCGCGAGGTCCGCAGGACCAAGACAGCCTACAACTACGAAGAAAGGGATGCCGGGATCGTTGCAGTCGCTGTTCCGGTCCTGGGACGGACGGGAAAGCTGATCTGCGGCCTCTCCGTCTTCGGACCGCCGCACCGTCTGAATGAAGCGACGCTCTCGACCGCCGCCGATCGATTGCGATCGGCGGCTCAAGCCGTCATCAGCGGGCTTTACGGCTCCCCATCCCCGGATATCCGGGCGGCGGATGCCGACTGATGCAACCAAAATCGTGAGGAATGGAGAATAACTTGGATATCGGATTGCTGATCGGCGGCGGAAGCGCGCGGCCGGAGGATAGAGAGACTTTTGAGCGCAACGATCCGGTGACCGGCGATGTCGCTACCCGGGCGGTGGCCGGACGCAAGGCCGATGTCGACGCCGCCGTGGCGGCTGCGGCGCGCGCCTTCGAAAGCTGGTCCGAAACGGGCCCGAACGCCCGGCGAGCCATCCTCAACAAGGCCGCCGACCTCATGGAGGCGCGAGCGGAAGAGTTCATCAAAGTCGCCATGGCCGAGACCGGCGCCACCGCGCCGTGGATCGGGTTCAACGTCAAGCTGGGCGCCGGCATTCTGCGCGAGGCGGCCGCCATGACGACCCAGATCAAGGGCGAGGTCATCCCCTCGGACAAGCCGGGTTCGCTTGCCATGGCGCTGCGCCAGCCCGTCGGCGTCATCGTCGGCATGGCACCCTGGAACGCGCCGGTGATCCTGGGCGTGCGCGCCGTCGCCATGCCGATCGCGGCGGGTAACACGGTGGTGCTCAAGGCATCGGAAATGTGCCCGCACACCCATCTGATGATCGGGGAGGTCCTACGCGAAGCCGGCGTGCCTGACGGCGTCATCAACGTCGTCACGCATGCCGCAAAGGACGCGCCGGAAGTAGTCGCGGCGCTGGTCGAGCATCCGCAGGTCAAGCGGATCAACTTCACGGGATCGACGAAGGTAGGCAAGATCATCGCAAAGCTCGCGGCGGAGCATCTGAAGCCCGTCCTGCTCGAACTCGGCGGCAAGGCGCCGCTGCTCGTCCTCGATGACGCCGACATCGAAGCCGCCGTCAATGCCGCGGCCTTCGGCGCCTTCATGAACCAGGGCCAGATCTGCATGTCGACCGAGCGCATCATAGTCGACGAGAAGGTCGCCGACGCCTTTGTCGCGGCCTTTGCAGCCAAGGCCAAGGCGCTGCCTCATGGCAACCCGCGCGATCATGTCGTGCTGGGCTCGGTGATCTCCCGCTCGACCGTGGACCGCGTGAACGAACTCGTGGAGGACGCGGTAAAGAAGGGCGCCGTCGTTGTGGCCGGCGGCCCGGCCGAGGGCACGATCATGCCGGCGACGGTTGTCGACAAGGTCACGCCGGAGATGAACCTCTTCTACGATGAATCCTTCGGACCCGTCGTCTGTGTCGTACGCGCACGCGATACGGAACATGCCATCGCGCTCGCCAACGACACTCAGTATGGCCTTTCCTCGGCCGTGTTCGGCCAGGATGTGCGCCGCGCCATGGCAGTGGCCCGCCGGATCGAAGCCGGCATCTGCCATATCAACGGCCCGACGGTCGGCGACGAGGCGCAGATGCCGTTTGGCGGTGTGAAAGCGAGCGGCTACGGCCGCTTCGGCGGCAATGCCGGCATCGCCGAGTTCACGGAGCTGCGCTGGGTAACGATCGAAGACCCCAAGCAGCACTATCCGTTCTAGGATCGTCAATGGCTTGCGACCCGCGGCATTGGCCGCGGGTCGCGCTATGTCTTGGGCACGAACACTTTTCCCGGCATTTCGAAATACCGCACCAAGAAAACGAAAGAAAATCGCAGCAAAATCGAAAGAAAATAAAAAGCCCACCCAAAAAGATATTTATTTCGGTGCGAAATTTCATCGTTCCGATTGTATTTGCCGCAATTCATGTCATCATAAGTAGTAGCTGTGAGGGTCGTATGGAGGGATAACAGTCCGGACATACGGAAGCGGCCCCCATCTTCCGCAGAGACCCTCACGGCCGCCACCTGTACAAGATCACCGGAGCGCCCTGGGTATAGGCGTGTCATCTATGATGGAACCATCCTAGGCAAAAGACATCGCTCGACTTGAGATAACTCGCCCTGCCGCGCTCGCCCCTTGTTACTCCCCCGCGGCGGGGCTTTTTTTGCGCTCCGATCAAGGTTCTCGGTTGCGATGACGGACAAGCAGGACCTGCCCGTCCCAATCGGCGCCCACCTCGCTGCGCACCACCAGGCGCTGCTCCGTAGCAGCGCTCGCAAGCGCCATGCGTGGTCCATCGACATCCGACTGAACCCGCGCGAGCGTCACCATCGAGAAAGGATGCGTAAACCGCTCCTCGAGTACCGATCCTATCCAGAGCGGGGAGGCCTGTCCGTTTGCCAGCCTGAGATCGACCTCCCAGAGCCTAAGCACCAGGCGCGACCCGGCTTCGCCGTCCCGAACCATGCTCAAGCCCGGTAAACGTCCGCCGGCAAACAAGGGTGCCACAGGCAACACCTGCGGATCGGGCGTCGGGGTCAACCACGACAGGGCCGAAATCGCGGTCCAAGCCGGAGCTATGCGCCAGCCCAGCGGCGCCAGTGCATCCTCCACGTCGTGGAGGCTTCCGGCCCATTGCACGGTCAACGGTTCCCTCGTGCTGCCGGTAAGATCGACACGTCGTGCCGGCAGTTGCCGCCAGTCGGAAGTCCACCATTCCTCCGCAGCGATTGTCGGGACCGTACGCTCGACCGCGTAACGCTTGGTGTCCTTCGCATGGTTGGCGTATATGTTGAGCCCGCCGGCAAGGACGAGGGCCGCGCAGCCGACCGCGAGCAGCCTGCCCGACCTGAAAGGTTCCGCGGGACGTCTCAGGTAGAAGAGCGCAAGCAACGCGATCCAGGCCGAACCGAAGGCCAGGCCACCGGCCGCGTCGGAGAACCAGTGGGCGCCGAGATAGAGTCGGGAAAAGGCTATGAGGAGTGCAAGGCTGGCAAAAACAAGGATGATGGGGAGCCGCCAGATCGGCGCGATGCCTCGCACGACCAGGAAGGTGAAGAAACCATACAGCACCCAGTTGACCGTGCTGTGACCGCTCGGAAACGAAAAGGCGCTCCATCCGGTATAGTGCAGTTCGACCGGTCTCGCCCGATGGAGCGCGACTTTGATCGCAGTATTGATGGCCGAGGCCCCAGCGACCGCTGCAAGCCAGTACGAAGCGCTACGCCAAGCACGCTTCCACGCGAACCAGAGGAAGACGATGAATGTAACCGCGACGACGACCGTCGTGTCGCCAAGTTCTGTAATGGCGATCATGATCGCGTCGCCCGGGGGCGAGCGCAGTTCCTGAAGGGCAAGATAAATCGCATTGTCGATGAGGACCAGCGGATCGCCCCTAACCACGTCCCGCAGTATCGCGGTGAAAAGCCAGGCGGCGCCGACGACCACGATCAGGAGTGCCGCGAGCACCCTTGTCTCCCGCCGGTCTGGATCGAGCAGGCCCGCTAAAATGCGGCTTGCCGGATTATCGCGGGCAGCGGCCCAGTCCCTGACCCGCTCCGCGCCCCCCGCGAGCAGAGGCATTCCCCGGCGCCATGCATGTCGAACCACCCAGAGCGCCAGCCAACCCGTGACGACCACGACCACGACGAGAATGGCGAGGGGTTTCGCAGCAGCCCCGAGGATACCGATCGTTGCGCCGACGAGCATGCCCGGGATGACATGAGCCGGAGCCCAGACCAGCGCTGAAGCGATATTCACGACATAAAAGCGAGCGGCCCGCATGCCAAGCACCCCGGCCAGCAGTGGAATGAGCGCACGCACACCGGGCGTGAAACGGGCCAGGAAAACACTCCAGTCGCCGTGCCGGGCGAAGAAGGCCTCGCTACGCTTGACCAGATCCGGATAGCTGCTGATCGGCCAGACACCGAGGATCTGGCGCTGGTATCGTCGCCCCAACCAGAATGCGACGCCGTCGCCGATGATCGCGCCGGTCGTCGCGGCGGCCAGCAGCGGCCACAGCACGAGGACGCCGCTGGGCGTCAGGGCGCTGAGGGCGACGATGACAGCCGAACCGGGGATCAGGACGCCGACGACGGGGATTGCTTCGGAAACGGCGAGCAGGAAAACCACAAGATAGGCGACATGAGGATACGCCGTGAGGAAATCGACAATCAAGGTGAGCAGCGAGGTCATCATGCCGGGATGCATATAGATCGTGCCGATGAATCGGTCGATGCAATACCACTGATACTGACGGAAGATGATCCTCGCTCGGCGGCGAGACGCTTGCAGTAACCGCCGTCAGTCCTCTGGTCGGATAAGCGGCAACCGCGACCTGGATTCGAGCGGGGCAGATTTGGCCGGCGGCGATTCGCCGGGTCTGGATTGAAGGCAACCCGATGACAGACTATCGTGGGCGCCAGAGGCGATGGATGAGCAAGCCGCACGACGAAATTTCTGCGAGAGATGCGGAATTTGTGCAAGAGCTCGCCCGCTTGCGGGCGCTGCTCCGGCAGGCAGACACCGACGCTCTGGATGTTGCCGCCGACCGTGCAACGGAAATTCGGCTGCATGCCAAGGAAATGAAGAAAGAACGCGCGCGAACATTGGCCGCCAAAGCCGAGACCAGTGAAGTGCGGCATCGGTTGAAGAACAACCTTGCTGTCGTCCAGGCGATCGCCAACGCAACGCTCCGCTCCGGCCTTTCCATCGAGGAAGCTCGGACCGCGTTTAACGCCCGCCTCGAAGCCTATGCTCGTGCTCAGGAGGTTCTTATCGACTCCGGCTGGTCAGGCGCCGATCTATCGACGCTCGTCGGAGAGGTTCTTGGCCCCTACGTAGAATCCCATGCGCGCCGATTCCGGACTACCGGTCCTGCGCTTACCCTTGGCTCCAGACAGGCATTCGCGCTCGCGCTCGCGATGAATGAGCTTGCGACCAATGCGGCAAAGTATGGCGCATTTTCGGATGATGATGGGCACGTCGAATTGACATGGACGCTGGAACCTGGGCCCGGTGGTGAAGAGTTCCGGCTGCTGTGGCAAGAACGGAACGGGCCAGATGTCGCGCCCCCCAGCCGTAAGGGGTTCGGGACGCGATTGATCGAAGACAATCTCGCCGCGGAAATCAACGGGTCAGTCAAGCTCGACTACGCGCCGCATGGGGTGAGTTGCGTAGTATTTGCGCCAAGGGACGCATTAGGCTGAACACCACCTTTCCGGCATCCTTGCTGCGGCGAAGTGCGTCGATTTTTCCCGCTCTCCACCTCAAAATGATATGCAACTGTCGCGGACATAAATGCCATCACGCAAAGGAGCAAACAGTCGGCCATTGGTCGAGATAAGGCTGCTTTTGCACGGCAGTGTTCCCCATTGCCATTTCAAACTTGAGAATACCCGGTGCTGCTTTTACCCAATTCAATGGCGCTCGCCGAAGCTTTGGCAACTGCAGCCTCATCTACCGATCGAGAACTGAAAGTTCACACCGGCGAAGATCTGCCACTCCGGCTGGCCTGAGCCATGGCTGAAGACGGAGTATTGCGGTTCGATGAAGGCGTTCATCGTCACCTTGTCGTTGATCGGGATGACCTTGCCGATGCCGAAGCCGATCGGGATCGAATAGTCGCCACCCTCGATGTCGAAATTCCAGATCGCGGTGGAACGAAGATAGAAGCCGTCGAAAAGATTGAAGTTAACGATCGGCTGGAGGGTCACCAATGACACATCCTCTCGGTCGTCGTCCCCCGCGAAGGAGGCCTGATAGGTCACCAAACCGCCGAGGAGGCCCCAACGCTGAGGGGCGATCACCACTCCCGCCGCACCTGCCTGCCATTTGCCGGCTCCAAGCAAGTCATCGGTCGCGGTCGGCGCGACCAGCAATGGACCGGCTGCGAAGGTGGTTGCGCCTACCTTTGGGAAAACGAACATATCCATCAGGGTCAGGTCGCCCAGCCCTGTCATATAGCCATTCGGTAATTCCGGCGCAGTGGCGATCGGAAGCGTGAACCTGAATAGTTGCGGTACGCCAAAAAGGTCAGACGGAATGAGGCCACGCAATAGGAGTTGATTGGCTCGTCGACCGTCGAGATCGGTCAGTTCCGGCACGTAATAGTTGTGGAGGTTGATCGTGACCTTAGGCGTCAGTGGGTTGTTCGCTTCATTAATCGCGTTGTGGTCCTGGGCCCGGGCGGGCGATGCGAGACCAATTAACAACGACGACGCCACAAAGAGCGCCAATGCAGCCCGCCACAGTGGCAAACCTTATTTGCTTAACAACGGCAAGGCTATCTTTAAATTCAAAGTCCTGCCGCGTCCTATCGCCGGCTATTTCGGACAGGCCGTTAGATAAGATAGCGCATTCCTAGACGTCGTTGGGGCTAAAGCCCTTCAGGCGTAGCGGCCTATTGCTCGACCGCCGCAGCGGCTCCCGGAACACGCGGACTTCAACAGGGCGAACGACCCGCCACGCCCGAAGATTACGATCTACTTTCAACTACTCCCGAAGTTATCCGGCGGCGCAAATCCGAATCCGACGACAGCTTTGCCAGAGACCACCACCATGATAGCCTGCCGGGATCGTTATATGAGGTTTCTCGCGCCACAGCTCGCGGAATTGAATACGCAAACTGGTGCATTCGGCTCGACCACCGGTTTACCGGTGCGGCCCGGTAGCAGTCCGAGACGAACGCGCGTCGTTGGTTCAGTAGACGGTTTTCGATACGACCGTTCGATGCCCTCTCACCAATACAAATAAGACGGCTGAAGACTACCACGACCGCGGCACTTCCTGAGTTCAACCTATGAGGCAGAGATGGTCCTCAGCTACATTGCGCTTGCACTGCTCATTTTCATCGTTGTCGTTTTGGCTTACGGCCTGATTGCCATCCACGACATACCCTACCAGATCGCCAGATCGCGTGATCATCCACATCAGGATGCCATCGAAGCAGCAGGATGGGTGAGCTTGTTCACGCTTCACGCCATTTGGCCGTTGCTATGGATCTGGGCGATGATGTACCGGCCCGATCGCGGCTGGGGCATGGGGTCAGGAGCTGGCGAGAGGCTCGAGAGCCGAATCGCGGAACTTGAGAAGCAGGTTTTCCCGAGTAAGGGAGCGGATAAATGACAACGCTCCTTCTCCTCATTTACCTCTCCGCTTGCATCGTGGTGTTCCGCGTTTTCAGGGTGCGGCTTAACAAATGGACGGTGACGACGGCTGCGGTCGCAGGCCTGTTCATCGTCGGCGGCATTTTGATTATGATGAATTACAATCATCCGTTTACAACGGAAGCCCGTCTCTATTTCTACGCCACTCCCATTACGCCCTCCGTCAATGGCGAGGTCATCGAAGTGCCCGTGGCACCCAATGTTCCTGTCAGGAAAGGGGACGTCCTCTTCAGGCTCGATCCTCGACCATTCGAGTATGCGGTCGCGCAACGAAAGGCAGCGCTTGCGGAGGCGAAGCAGGAAGTCCTGGAGCGCAAGGCGGCTTTGAAGGCGGCAACCGCGCTCGTTGCCCAATCCCAAGCATCCCGGGACCAGGCCAAGGATGAATACCAGCGCTACGCTGACGCGGACCTGCGCGGCGGTCGGGCGGCACCCTTCTCCGAAGCACAGGTCGAGAATCGGCGGCAAGTGTATCTAAGCGCGGAGGCTGCCCTTGCCACTGCGATTGCCCAGGAAGATCAGGCACGCCTAGCAGCCACCTCGGAGATCGATGGAACCGACACCAACGTCGCCGAGCTGGAAGCACAGCTTCAACGCGCGGCGTTCGAACTGGAGCAGAGTGTATACCGGGCTCCGACCGATGGCTATGCGACCCAGATATTCCTGCGGCCCGGGATGCGGGCGGTCAACTTGCCGCTAGTGCCGATCATGACTTTCGTGCACTCCGACCGGTATGTTTTTGCGGCCGCTTTCAAACAGGCGGCGCTTCAGCGGGTCGCACCGGGAGACCTGGCGGAAATCTCCTTTGCGGCCATACCGGGACGGGTCTTCCACGGAAAGGTCGACAGGATCCTTCAGGCGATGGCCGAAGGGCAGCTGGAGCCATCGGGCAGACTGATGTCGCCGCCCGAGAACATCCCTCCGGGGCGCTTTCTCGCCGTCATCGATGTTGTCGATGATCTCTCGGCATTCCAGCTACCCGGCGGATCGACTGCAGAAGTCGCCGTCTACACCAACCATTGGAAGAGCTTCGCGGAAATCCGGAAAATTCTGATCCGGATGAGGGCGTGGCTGAACTATGCCACATTCGACCGATGAGGCGGTTCACTGCGCGGCATCGACACGGGCGACCCCGGGCAGGTCGCTCCCTCGCCCGCTGGCCGCTGCTTCGACACGCGCCTCGCGTTGGCCGGAGCGAAGCTCCCGGACCGTGTAGGTCTTGTGCTCGTCTGCGGCGGTCGCGCTCCTTGAATACCGTGACTGCGGCAAAGAGCCACCTTCTCCATGTTACCAGCCCCTCCACTGCAAAGCTCCATATGAGCTCGAAGCGGTCGTAAAAGCCCGCCCAGCCAATCCGTCTGACCTAACCTACCTAGACCGCAGCGGAATGCCGTCCAGCGCCAGTCTGCAGATAGCGGTCGAAGGCAGCGGCGATGCTGCGCACGAAAAGGCGGCCGCGTTCCGTCACGGCGTAGCGGTTTCCCCGCCGCTCGAAGAGTCCGTCGCTGTCGGAAGCAGCCAGATGGTCCGCCTCGTCCAGGATGGGACTGGCAGCTTCGCCGAACCTCGTCAGAAGTTCGCAGCGCGAAAAAGCGAGATCGCACATCAGCCGCTCGATCACCCAGGATCTCACACGATCGGCGGCCGTAAGCTCGATGCCGCGGACGGTTGCCAGCCCCTCCGACAAGACGCGACGCTCATAGTCGGCGGCGGCAGGCGCGTTCTGGACATAGCCCTGAGGCAACTGGCTGACCGAGGATGCTCCGAGCCCGATCAGCGCATCCGCACGATCGCAGGTATAGCCCTGGAAATTGCGCCGCAGCCAGCGCTCCCGGCTGGCAAGCGCCATCGCGTCGGAAGGCCTGGCGAAATGGTCGAGGCCGATCGCTTCGTAGCCCGCCGAGGAAATCAGCGAGGCTGCCCGGCCGAACTGGCGGAAGCGTTCGACGGGGTCGGGAAGCACCGCCTCGTCTATCATGGCCTGGTGTTTCTTCATCCAGGGCACGTGGGCGTAGCCGAACAGGGCAAGACGGTCCGGCGCGAGCGCCAAGGCCTGTTCCGCCGTGGATGCGACGCTAACCTCGGTCTGGTGGGGAAGGCCATAGAGAAGATCGAGATTGACCGACCTCGCCCCGCGCCTGCGCACCGCCTCGACCACGGTCCGCGTATCCTCGAAGCTCTGCTCCCGGTTTATCGCCTTCTGCACCCTGGGATCGAAATCCTGCACGCCCAGGCTCGCGCGGCTCAAGCCAATCGCCGCAAGCGCGTCGAAGCGAGCTTCGTCCATGTCATTGGCGTCGATCTCGACGGCGATCTCGGCATCGGGCAGGAAGCGGAAACGGCTGCGCAGATGTTCATCGACTGCGATAAGGTCGCGCGGTTCCAGCATCGTGGGCGAGCCCCCTCCGTAATGTACGGCTCCGACACGTGCCCTGCCGTCCAGCACGGTCGCGACCGTCTCGATCTCGGAATGAAGCGCTTCGAGATACCGCAACAGAGGGGCGTATTGGCGCACCTGCTTTGTGTTGCAGGCGCAAAACCAGCAGAGTCTGTCGCAGAACGGAACGTGGATATAGAGCGAGACCGTCGCGTCCGGGTCAAGCGCGGCCAGCCAGCCGCGATGGATACCGGCGGAAATACCGGCATGGAAGTGCGGAGCTGTCGGGTAGCTGGTGTAGCGCGGCGCCGGCGTCGCGTATTTCCTGATGAGATCCTCGTCCATTGCGAAGCTCCTTTTCGCTTCAGCGATAGAGCAAGGCGGCCAAGGTGCCTTGACTTCGATCAAGCGGCGGCGCGAGAGACAAAAAGCCGCTACTAAGCCGATAGGTGGGCCTGAACAAAGCGAGTAATGTGCCGGCCCATCACCATGACCATCCGCCAAGACATACACAACTCCGAAATCCCCGTCCTGTGCCAGTCCTGCGAGGCCCGGCATCGCGGCCTCTGCGGCGCTTTGGAGCCATCGCAACTCGTCGTGCTGGCCAAGCAGTCGTGGAAGCAGCAGGTCGAAACGGGCTCCGAACTGGTGGGCGACGCGGAGAAGGTCGCCAGCTATTCCAATGTGCTGTCCGGGGTCATCAAGCTCTCCAAGACCCTTGCCGACGGCCGCCAGCAGATCGTCGGCCTCCAGTTCGCGCCCGACTTCCTCGGTCGCCCTTTCAAGGCAGAAAGCGCGCTGAACGCCGAAGCGGCGACCGAAGTGTCGCTGTGTTCGTTCCCGAAAGCATCGATCGAGCGGATGATGAAGGAATCGCCCGAACTGGAGCATCGCCTGCTCGTGCAGACGCTGAAGGAACTCGATGAGGCGCGCGACTGGATGGTCACGCTCGGCCGCAAGACCGCGTCCGAAAAAGTCGCAAGCTTCCTTCTGCTGATTGCGCGCAACATCGACCCCGCTGGCCCGGCACCACAGAAGGAGGTGGTGTTCGATCTGCCTCTTACGCGTGCGGATATCGCCGATTTCCTCGGGCTGACCATCGAGACGGTGAGCAGGCAGATGACCATCCTGCGCAAGGACGGCGTGATCGCGATCGAAAACAACCGCCATGTCACCGTGCGCGACATGGAACGGCTGGGCCGGCGCGCTGGCGACTGATCTTCCCGCCTATCTCTCCCGCACGGCAATCACACCGACATAGTCCTCCTCGAAGGAGACATGGCGGCGCAAGGCGCCGAAGAAACCGCGCAGCATGAAGCCGAGCGCCTCGGCTCCAGAAACGGGCCTCTGCGTTCCGACCATCAGGAGGGCCTCGGCGACCTCTTCGCCATAACTCATATCCTCGCGATGCTCGGCCTTCAGCCGCTCGAAAGACGCCGCGATGGATGGACATCCGGACGAAAGCTCTTCGCAGTAAGGGAACACCACCTCCTCTTCGAAGCGCTGGGCGCTTTCCAGCAACGGCACGATAGCGCGGGCAACCGCCTCGCACTCGAAACGGCTGACATCCAAAGGCAATGAATCGGCAATCGCCTCCAGACGATCGCACATGGCAAGTTTCGTTGCATGCGCCTGCCGCAGCAACGACAAGGGATGGCCCGCCGAATGCCCGGCGTGATGGGTCCCGTCGCGGATTCCGATCCTCGTCAAAAGCTGCTCCTGCCCGAACCGCCCGAATAGTGGGAGGCCGCGGGTCCGAGCAACGCTAACCTGACATGGCGACCCCGCCTTGACCCAGATCAAGGACGGTAGTGCGGCCCGAAGACAGAAGCTGCTTGCGCGGAACCGGCCTTTCGATTCCGCCCAACGATTCTGCCGCTGGGGACTCGCACATGAAATACGGAGCCGAAATCGTCGGCGTAGGCCTTGCGGCCTTCTTTGCGCTGCTGGGAGCAGCCTTCGCCGCAGACGACCTCTTTCGCGCGCATATGTGGGTGCTGTTTTTCGCTCTGATCGCGGGAACGGTGCTTCTCATGCGCAACACCACCTTCGCCCATGCGGGCCAAAAGTTCGTGGAAGACTCCCCCTATATGGACGGCCCCATCCGCTACGGGACGGTCGCGACCGTGTTCTGGGGTGTCGTCGGTTTTCTCGTCGGCGTGATCGTGGCGCTCCAACTCGCCTACCCCGACCTCAATGTCGAACCGTGGTTCAGCTTCGGCCGGATGCGTCCGCTCCACACTTCGGCGGTGATCTTCGCCTTCGGTGGCAACGCGCTCATCGCTACGTCCCTCTACGTCGTGCAGCGCACGTCGCGGGCGAAGCTCTTCGGCGGCAATCTCGCCTGGTTCGTGTTCTGGGGCTATCAGCTCTTCATCATCATGGCGGCGACCGGCTACCTGCTCGGCATCACCCAGAGCCGCGAATATGCCGAGCCGGAATGGTATGTCGATCTGTGGCTGACGGTCGTCTGGGTCGCCTACCTCGTCGTTTTCCTTGGCACCATCCTCAAGCGCAAGGAACCGCACATCTACGTCGCCAACTGGTTCTATCTGTCCTTTATCGTAACCATCGCGATGCTGCACGTGGTGAACAACCTGGCGGTGCCTGCCTCCTTCCTCGGTACGAAGAGCTACTCCGCCTTCTCCGGCGTGCAGGACGCACTGACGCAATGGTGGTACGGCCACAACGCGGTGGGCTTCTTCCTGACAGCCGGCTTCCTGGGCATGATGTATTATTTCATCCCGAAGCAGGCCGAGCGTCCGGTCTATTCCTACCGGCTCTCGATCATCCATTTCTGGTCGCTGATCTTCCTCTACATCTGGGCCGGTCCGCACCACCTCCACTACACCGCCCTGCCCGACTGGGCGCAGACCCTGGGCATGGTGTTCTCCATCATGCTGTGGATGCCTTCCTGGGGCGGCATGATCAACGGACTGATGACGCTATCCGGCGCCTGGGACAAGATCCGCACGGACCCGATCATCCGCATGATGGTGGTGGCGGTCGCCTTCTACGGCATGTCGACTTTCGAAGGTCCGATGATGTCCATCAAGGCGGTCAACTCGCTGTCCCACTATACCGACTGGACGATCGGCCACGTGCATTCCGGCGCGCTGGGCTGGGTCGGGATGATCACCTTCGGCGCCGTCTACTTCCTGGTGCCGCGCCTGTGGGGCCGCGAGCGGCTCTATTCGGTGCGCATGGTGACTTGGCACTTCTGGCTGGCAACCCTCGGCATCGTCGTCTACGCGGCCGTGATGTGGGTGTCCGGCATCATGCAGGGCCTGATGTGGCGCGAGTACAACGAGCAGGGCTTCCTGGTCTACTCCTTCGCCGAAACCGTCGCGGCCATGCATCCCTACTACGTCATGCGCGCCTTCGGCGGCGCCCTCTATCTCTCAGGTGCGCTGATCATGGCCTTCAACGTCACCATGACCATCCTCGGCCACCAGCGCGACGAGGAGCCGGTAGCCGGCTCGATACCTGCGCTGCAGCCGGCTGAATAGGAGCCCACCAATGGCCTTGATGGACAAACACGCGATCCTGGAAAAGAACGCCACGCTGCTTCTGGCGGGATCTTTCCTCGTGGTGACGATCGGCGGGATCGTCGAGATCACACCGCTCTTCTATCTCGAGAACACGATCGAGAAGGTGGAAGGCATGCGGCCCTACTCGCCGCTCGAGCTTGCCGGCCGCAACATCTACATCCGCGAGGGTTGCTACAACTGCCACAGCCAGATGATCCGGCCGTTCCGCGACGAGGTGGAGCGCTACGGCCACTACAGCCTGGCCGCGGAGTCCATGTACGACCATCCGTTTCAATGGGGGTCGAAGAGGACAGGACCCGACCTCGCCCGCGTCGGCGACCGCTATTCCAACGAGTGGCACGTTCAGCACCTCATCGAGCCCCGGTCGGTGGTGCCGGAATCGATCATGCCGAGCTACGCGTTCCTTAAGGACACCTCGCTGTCGGTGAAGGACTTCTCCACCCAGCTCGTCGCCAATGTGAAGGTCGGCGTGCCCTACACCGAGGAGATGATCGCCAATGCCGACGCCGATCTGAAGGCCCAGGCCGACCCCAATGCCGATACGACGGATCTGCTCGCCCGATATCCCAAGGCGAAGGTCGGCGACTTCGACGGCAATCCGCAGGTGGTCACGGAGATGGATGCGCTGGTCGCCTACCTTCAGATGCTCGGCACGCTGGTCGATTTCTCGACCTATGACGAGGCCGCCGGCTACCGCTGAGGAGAACCACAATGGACTACCACACCCTGCGGGAATTCGCCGACAGCTGGGCTCTGCTGGGCATGACCCTGTTCTTCGTCGGCATCGCCTTCTTCGCCTTCCGGCCGGGAAGCCGGAAGACCGCCGACGAAGCTGCCCGCATTCCTTTCAAGGAAGATTGAGCATGAGCGAGAAACAAATCGACGAGGTCTCGGGCGTCGCCACGACCGGCCACGAATGGGACGGCATCAAGGAGCTCAACAACCCCTTGCCGCGCTGGTGGCTTTGGACCTTCTATGCCACAGTCGTCTGGGCGCTGGCCTACACGATAGCCTATCCCGCCTGGCCCATGCTGCGGACCGCGACGTCCGGCCTCCTCGGCTACTCGAGCCGGGCCGACATCAAGGCCGAACTGGCGGCCGCTGAAGCCGCGAAAGGCGATTACGTCGCCGCGATACAGTCCACGGATGTCGCCGGGATCATTGCCGACCCGGCCCTGCGCGAATTCGCTATCGCAGCGGGAGGCGCCGCATTCAAGGTCAATTGCGTGCAGTGCCACGGTTCCGGCGCGGAGGGGGCGAAGGGATATCCGAACCTCAACGACGACGAATGGCTATGGGGCGGCAGCCCCGAGCAGATCTACACCACGATCACCCATGGCGTTCGTTTCTCCGGGGATGATGATACCAGGACATCCGAGATGCCGGCTTTTGCCGACGTGCTCGATCCTTCCCAGATTGCGGAGGTCTCGGCCTATGTAGCGGGGCTGTCGGGTGGAGAAGCCGATGCGAAATTGGCGGAAGCCGGCCGCACGGTATTCGCCGAGAACTGCGTCGCCTGCCATGGCGACGACGCGAAGGGCAATCGCGAACTCGGCGCGCCGGATCTGACGGACGCGATTTCCCTCTACGGCTCGGACGCGGCGTCGGTCACACGGCAGGTCCGCGCCCCGCGGCATGGCGTGATGCCGGCATGGGGCTCGCGCCTCGGCGACATCACCGTCAAGGAGCTCGCCGTCTATGTCCATTCGTTGGGTGGCGGCGAATAAAGTGAACATGACTGGTCGTGCCCTTGAGCTGAATCAACGCGCCCGGCCGAGCCCTGCGCGATCATATTTCGGAAGCCGCGGCCTCGGGGAGGATCGCCCGCGCAGGAAAAGGCCCGGAACGTTCAAATGCTGAATCAGATGGAAGTCGAGAGGCTGGAAGCCGAGGCGGTGAATTCCGCGAAGAAGCGCCAGCCTCTCTATGCGCCTCGCAAGAAGATCTTCCCCAAACGGGCCTCGGGAAGCTTTCGTCGTTTCAAGTGGCTGGTGATGCTGGTCACGCTCGGCATCTATTATCTGACGCCATGGCTTCGCTGGGATCGCGGCCCTTACGCACCGGACCAGGCGGTTCTGGTGGATATCGCGCACAGGCGTTTCTATTTCTTCCCGATCGAGATCTGGCCGCAGGAATTCTTCTTCGTGGCCGGCCTTCTGGTCATGGCCGGCGTCGGCCTGTTCCTCGTCACCTCGACGATCGGCCGCGCATGGTGCGGCTATACCTGCCCTCAAACGGTCTGGGTCGACCTTTTCCTCGTCGTCGAACGGTGGGTCGAGGGCGATCGGAACGCGCGCATGAAGCTGGAGGCCGCACCCTGGAACGTTCGCAAGCTTGCGTTGCGCACCGCCAAGCACGCGACCTGGCTCGCCATCGCGGTGGCGACCGGCGGTGCCTGGATATTCTATTTCGCCGATGCCCCCACGCTTTTCCTGGATTTCTTCACGGGTGATGCCGCTCCCGTCGCCTACGCGACCGTCGGGGTTCTGACCGCGACGACCTATACGTTCGGCGGTCTGATGCGCGAGCAGGTCTGCACCTATATGTGCCCCTGGCCGCGCATACAGGGGGCCATGCTCGACGACCAATCCCTCACGGTCACCTATAATGACTGGCGCGGCGAGCCGCGCTCGCGCCATGCCAAGAAAGCCTTGGCTGCCGGCAAGTCGGTCGGCGATTGCGTGGATTGCAACGCCTGCGTCGCCGTATGCCCGATGGGCATAGACATCCGCGACGGACAGCAGATGGAATGCATCACCTGCGCGCTCTGCATCGATGCCTGCGATGCGGTCATGGACAAGCTGGGCAAGGAGCGCGGCCTCATTTCCTACGCGACCCTCGCCGACTACAACGCCAACATGGCGTTCGCGACGGCAGGAGTAACCCAGCCGATCGACCCGACGCGCGTTCGCGGCGCCGATGGCAGGCTCTCCGACAACATCGCACAATTCCGCATCGGCAAGCTCCTGCGGCCACGGACGTTCGTCTATTTCGGTGTCTGGACCCTGATCGGCCTGGCCATGCTTTACGCCCTGCTCACCCGCGACAGGCTCGAACTCAACGTACTCCATGACCGCAATCCGCAATTCGTCAGGCTGTCGGACGGTTCGATCCGAAATGGCTACACGGTGAAGCTGCTCAACATGGTTCCCGAGCCGCGCACCGTCATCCTCAGCCTGGAAGGCCTGCCGGGTGCCGAAATGAGCGTGGCCGGGATTGATCAGCCCGCGGACCGTTCGGTGGCCGTCCTGCTCGAGCCCGATCGATTGAAGACCCTCAAGGTCTTCGTGCGCCAGCCTCGCGAACAGGTCGGCGACGCCACGGCCAGCTTCAAATTCGTCGTCGAGGACAAGGCCAGTTTCGAACAAGACGAATATGTCGCGACCTTCAGGGCGCCGGAGAAATCGAGATGACGCGTCAAGGCAAGGGTGAGTTCACCGGACGACACATGATCGGCCTGATGCTTGCCTTCTTCGGCACGATCATTGCCGTCAATCTGACCATGGCGACTTTCGCCAGCACGAGCTGGACGGGCTTCGTCGTGAAGAATTCCTACGTCGCAAGCCAGCAGTTCAACCGCAAGGCCAGGGAAGGTCGCGCCCAGGCGGCACTTGGATGGAAGAGCACGTTGAGGATAGCGGATGGCGAGATCCGCTATCGCCTGGTCGATGCCGCCGGCACGAGGATCGAGCCAAAGGCGGTGATCGTGACCTTCCGCCGCCCTGCCTACGAAGCGGAAGACTGGACATTGACGCTCGAACGCGCAGACGACGGCACATTCGTAGCCTCGCAGACACCGCGCGACGGGATATGGATCATCGAAACCGATGCCGACATCGGACGGGAGCGTCCCTATCGTGAGGTGCGCCGCATCGTGATCTCGAACGGAGTGGTCGAATGAGTTGCTGCGCACCCGGCGCCGAAGCGGGCCTGGAGCTTGATCGGCCCACCCACGGACTGCCTTCGACGGACGAACTCAAGCTCGCCTCCCGGGCACTGGGCAACGGGCTCCATCAGGTCGATCTTTCCGTACCGGGCGTTCATTGCGGCGCCTGCATCCAGAAGATCGAAGAAGCGGTCGGGCGGCTCGATCAGGTCGAGAGCGCTCGCGTCAACCTGTCGACCCGACGCGTATCCGTGCGCTGGCGCGGCGACGACGTGCCGCCGATAACGGATACGATCGGGGGGCTCGGATACGAGGCCAATCTGTTCGACATCGCCGGCGCGGAAAAGGATGAAACGCTCGCCGAGTTGATCCGCGCCGTCGCGATCGCGGGCTTCGCCGCCGGCAATATCATGCTTCTTTCGGTTTCGGTCTGGTCGGGCGCCGAGGACGCCACGCGCGACCTTTTCCACTGGGTCTCCGCGCTGATCGCGATCCCCGCCCTCGCCTTCGCGGGCCGCATCTACTTCCGCTCCGCATGGTCGGCGCTGCGCCACGGGCGCATGAACATGGACGTACCGATCGCGCTGGGCGTCTCGCTCGCCTATGGCATGAGCCTCTACGAGACCATCAACCACGGTCCGCATGCCTATTTCGACGCGGCCGTGTCGCTGCTCTTTTTCCTGCTGATCGGGCGCACTCTCGATCATGTCATGCGCAATCGCGCCCGCGCCGCCGTGCTCGGCCTGGCAAAGCTCGCTCCGCGCGGCGCCGTCACCATTGGGGCCAACGGCGCACGCGACTACCGTCCGCTTGCCGAGATCGAAGCTGGCATGCGCCTGTTCATCGCCGCGGGCGATCGTATTCCCGTCGACTCCCGCGTGATCGACGGCCGCTCCGAACTCGACGCCTCGCTGATCACTGGCGAAAGCGCTCCGCAGGCCGTGGCGCCCGGCAGTATCGTCCGCGCGGGCACGCACAATCTGACCGGTCCATTGACGGTCGAAGCCTTAGCGACCGCGAGGGATTCCTTCCTTTCGGAGATGCTGCGCATGATGGAAGCGGCGGAAGGCGGCCGCGCGCAATATCGCCGCATCGCCGATCGTGTCTCCACGCTTTACGCACCGGTGGTGCATCTGACGGCGCTGGCCACATTCGTCGGCTGGATGATCGTGTCGGGCGACTGGCACCTGTCCATAACAATCGCGATCGCGGTGCTGATCATCACCTGCCCTTGCGCCCTGGGTCTCGCCGTGCCGATCGTCCAGGTTGTCGCGGCGCGTCGGCTGTTCGAGAACGGCATCATGGTCAGGGATGGCTCGGCCATGGAACGCCTGGCGGAAGTCGACACCGTCGTCTTCGACAAGACCGGAACGCTGACTCTTGGCCACCCTCGCCTCGTCAACGTCGCCTCGATCGACCCGGATGCGTTGGCCATTGCCTCGGCGCTCGCGCGTCACTCGCGCCATCCCCTGTCCGCGGCCATTGCACGGGCTTCGACCGGACACGCCGGCGTCTCGTGCCGGAGGATCGTCGAGCAGCCCGGACTGGGCATCGAGGCCATTGTTGGCGACAGGACTTGGCGGCTCGGCCGGGCCGCGTGGGCCCTGAGCGGTGTCGACCAAACCAGTGCGGAGCGGCAGGACGGAACCGTTCTTGCCGAGGGCGGCGTATTGCGGGCGCGCTTCGACTTCGAAGACGCGCTTCGCCCCGACGCCGCATCCGCGGTCCGAAGCCTGCATCAATCGGGCTACGCGCTCGAGGTCCTGTCCGGAGACCGGACGCCCGTTGCCGAGAGCGTCGCCAAGGTGCTTGGTATCGAGACCGTTTCGGCCGACCTGCTGCCCGCCGACAAGGTGGAGCGCCTTGCCGGGCTGGCGGCCCAGGGGCGCAAGGCCGCCATGGTCGGCGACGGCTTGAACGACGCGCCGGCACTGGCAGGGGCGCATGTCTCCATCGCGCCGGCGACGGCGGCCGACATCGGGCGCAACGCCGCCGACTTCGTCTTCCTGCGTTCCAGCCTTTCCGCGGTGCCACTGGCAATCGAAGTAGCGCGCAAGGCAGACCGCCTTGTCCGCCAGAATCTCGCGCTGGCGATCGCCTACAACGCGATCGCGGTTCCGATTGCGATCCTGGGCTACGTCACGCCGCTGATTGCCGCGATCGCAATGTCCGGCTCTTCCCTCATCGTCATCGGCAACGCCCTGCGCCTCGGCTTGCGTATCGGAAAGACGAAGGCCGAGACCGTGCCCGCGATGAACAGCGGCAAGCTGGTGCCCGCAGAATGACAATGCTCGCGCTCCTCATTCCCGTCGCCCTGTTCCTGGGAGGAGCCGGGCTGGCCGGCTTCCTGTGGGCGCTCAAGAGCGGCCAGTACGACGACCTCGATGGAGCCGCGGTGCGAATTCTGACCGAGGAGGAACCGCCGACCAGCAGGGCCGCGATAGTCTGGAACAGGCATAGCCTTGTGTCGGCTGGCCAGCTCTCCCATGACTGATTCCTTCGGCATCTTGACGGTGTGGCATCGCTCACCTAATGTTACATGTAACAGGACATATGGAGGATTTGGTGCCTGCACCTGTCAGCGAAAGGGTACAGAAGCGCCGGGACGCGCTGCGTGCGGCCGGGTTGCGTCCGGTTCAAATCTGGGTTCCGGACACTCGCCGTCCGGGCTTTGCGCAAGAATGCCGTCGTCAATCCCTTGTGGTAGCAGCGGCCGATGCGGCCGACCGCGATCTCGAGGCGTTCATGGACGCCGCCTTCGCCGACATGGATCACGAGGACGACGCGTGAGGCGCGGCGAGCTGGTGACCGTTGCCATTTCCGGCGACTTCAGCAAACCGCGTCCCGCTCTTGTGATTCAGTCGGACCTTTTCGAGCATACCGGCACCGTCACGGTGCTGCTGATATCGGGAACGCTGGTGGACGCCCCATTGATCCGGTTGACCGTTCAGCCGAGGCCAGAAAACGCCCTCAACAAACCATCACAGGTGATGGTGGACAAGGCCATGTCGGTGAAACGAGACAAACTTGGTGCGGCGTTCGGCCGTCTCGACGACGAAACTATGCTTTCGGTAACACGATCGCTGGCTGCGTTCCTTGGTCTCGCCTGACATCGCCCCTCCGCAAAATGGGAAGAGCTACTTGCGCCGGCGGATTAAACGCGCTGATCCTCCCGTTCAGTGCGACAGAAGCGCCGGCAGCCGCAACTCGTCCAGCACCCCTTCGGTGGCGCTGCCGAGAACGAAATCGCGGACGCGGGAATGTCCATAGCCGCCCATCACGAGAAGATTGACGCCCAGTTCGAGAGCATCGTCCTGGAGCGCGGTCCCAATCGGACGACCCGTCGCACGCACGTTATGAGCCTCGGCCGGCAAGCCGCCCTTGCGCAGCCGATCGGCAAGCCTCTCACCGATCCCGGATTCGGCAAGCGGCTTCTCGTCGAGCACAGTCAGGATGGAGATTTTGGTTGCCTTTTCGAGGAGCGGCCTGGCGTCCGCCACCGCTCGCGCCGCTACACGGCTGCCGTCCCAAGCGATCGCCACATGATCCAATGCCGCGACGTCGCTGGCGTCCGGCAACAGGATCGTCGGCCGGCCCGAGCCGAACACGACGGCCTCGGCCATCAGGCGGGAGCCTGGGTTCCGTCCTTCCCATCCGATCAGGGCGAAATCGAAATAACGCACCGACGTGGCCGCGCATTCGCCGAGCATGGCCGGCGCAGCCGCGATCTCTCCGGTGGTCAATTCGACACCAGCCTGGTCGGCTTGTTTCACCACGGTGTCCAACAGATGCCTGCCACGATCATGGCTCAGCGCCTTAGCCTCGCGAACCATGGCCGGGACATCGAGCAACACCCGTGACAGCGCGCTGGAGACCTGGGGGATGTCCACGTTCACGGCAAGCGCATTCAGACTGGCGCCAAGTTGCCGCGCCACCGCCACCGCATTTGCCGCGACCTTGTCGGAATTGGGATCCGGGTAGGTCACGAGGGGCAGAACAGCTTGAAGTTTCATGGCTATTCTCCTGAATATGCAAAATATCAGCAACCTGGCAGCCGGCGGCCAATGGAGCCGGCATCCCCTGTTAGCGCGCCAGCAGGATCGGCAGCGGCGGCGCCGCCAAGATCGACTTCGTGACCCCACCGAACAGGCGCTCGCGCAAGCGCGAGTGGCCGTAAGCACCCATCACCAGGAGGTCCGCTGACATATCGCCGGCGTGGCGCGTCAGCACTTCGGCGACCGACCGTCCGGAACTCGGCAGGCGGTCGACATCCACCTTTATCCCCCGGCGCACCAGATAGGCGGCGACATCGGTGCCCGGCTCGGCACCCTGCCCGAGATCGTCTGCGATCGGATCGACCAGCGTAATGCGCACCTCTGCATCGTCGAGCATGTCGAGCGACTCGCGCAACGCCCTGGAGGCTTCGAAGCTCGAGTCCCAGGCAACGACGACGCGTTTCGGTTTCAGAGTTGCGTGGGACCCTTCGGGCGCCAGAAGGAGCGGTTTGCCCGACGAGAACAACACACCCTCCACGATCTTGGACTTGAGGGTCTCGGTCTTCAAGATCTCGGGGCCGATCACCGTCAGATCGGCATACCGCGCCCTCTGTCCCACGGCCTCGTCGACCCAGGCGATGTCCGGATATTCGGACGAAACATCTCCGCGGAGCTCATTCTTGGCAAGGAACGCCGATACCGCCGATGCCCGCTCGGTGACACGGTCCATGACGGCCTGTCTTTCCTTCGCCCATACATCGGCCATCAGGACGGCGTCGCCCATGGGAGGTGGTGCTGCGATCGCCACGACGAGCGCAGAGAGATGCGCGTCGACTTGCCCGCATAGTTCCGCCGCGAGCTTGAGATCACGATCCCCTTGATCGACCCCGGTTACGCTCAAGATAGTCTTGTAAGCCATGCCGACTGCTCCTTTGCTTATACATAAATCTAAATCTGCTGGTGGAGCGCATCCTTGCGCTGGATCAAATCCTCCCGTCCGGAACGATAATCAGAAACTGGCGCGCTCTTGACCCGCATCAAGGAGTGACCCCGATGTGGAATTAAGCTCGCAGGGAAATCCTACAGAGGAAAGCGGTGCATGAAAACGCCGACCGCTGATGCAGGAGAGCCACGACTATGAGCCAAGCCAGACACCAACGCGCCTCAGCTTGCCATTGTCAGGCAAGCTGAACGCCCCATCTGTTGCCTTCTCACGTCAAACGCAGCGAAAGGTTTCATCATGACCGACGAAAGCCAGGCGCCGGCGATCTCCTTTGTCGAATCTCTGCCCGCCGGCACTGGGCCAGCCGAGACGATAGAGACGCATATCTCCCGGATCTTCCTTGTCGGGGATCGGGTCTACAAGATGAAGCGGGCTGTGAAGCTGCCCTACGCCGATTTCTCGACACCTGAATTGCGCCTGGAGGCCTGCGTCAAGGAGGTCGAATTGAATTCGAAAACGGCGCCAGGGCTTTACCTCGGAGTTCGACGTCTGACGAAGGAACAGGACGGCGAGATCGCATTCGACGGTCCCGGCGACCTCGTCGACGCGGTTGTCGAGATGCGACGGTTCGAGCAAGACGCGCTGTTCGACAAGATCGCACTCGCCGGACGGTTGACGCCGAAGCTCGCGACTGAGGTCGCGGAGATGATCGTAGTGTTCCATCACGCTGCGCCTGTCGTCCACGCGACTGGTGGCGCCGCGAACATCGCCGGCGTGCTCGACATCAACGAAGCCGGTTTCGGCACCAGCCACGTCTTCGATGCCGAGGAGATCTCGGACTTCAACCGCTTCTTCCGTGTCGCGCTCAACGAACATGCCGCCTTGCTCGACCGCCGTGAAACGGATGGCAAGGTGCGGCGCTGCCATGGGGACCTGCATCTCAGGAACATCTGTCTGCTCGATGGAAAGCCTCGCCTGTTCGACTGCATAGAATTCAACGACCAGATCGCGACGATCGACACGCTCTATGACCTTGCTTTCCTGCTCATGGATCTTTGGCATCGCGGCCTGGAGGACATCGCCAATCTCGTCGCGAACCGATACTTCGATCTATCGGACGAAGAAGACGGTTTCGTGCTCCTTCCGTTCTTCATGGCTTTGCGCGCCGCGGTCCGTGCGCACGTCACAGCCACACAGGCCGAAGGTGGCGATCCCGCCGGCAAACTGTCGACCGAGGCCCGCTCCTATTTCGATCTGGCGCGCCGGCTTCTTCTGAAAACACCGCCGGGCCTGATGGTCATCGGAGGGCTCAGCGGCACCGGAAAAACGACGGTCGCCGAAGCGCTGGCCAGCCGTATCGGTACGCCGCCCGGCGCGCGCATCGTCGAAAGCGATCGAATCCGCAAGGCCATGCACGGCGTGTCCACCGAGACACGGCTCCCGGACAGCGCCTATCGCCCGGAGATTTCCGACAAGGTTTACGACGAAATGGCGCGCCGCGCAGGCGCTATCCTTCGGCGTGGCGGATCGGTGGTCGCTGACGCCGTGTTCGACAAACCCGGCAAACGCGACCTGTTGGAGGCAGCGGCGCTACACGTCGGCGCCCGCTTCACCGGCATCTGGCTGACGGCCGAACCTACTTTGTTGCGGCAGCGTGTGGGTGCGCGGCGGGGCGGCCCATCGGATGCCACTCTCGAAATACTGCAGCGGCAGCTTGATAGCGACCTCGGCGAGATCACCTGGCACCAAGTCGACGCGAGAGAAACTCCGGGCGAGATCGTCGACCGTATCAGGAGTTTAGCGACAGGCCGTGATGGAGCCCCGCGTCACCGGAGGGTAAGCATGGCCATGGACACCCCGGCCTCGTCCGGGTGATGGTGCACCTCGAACCCGAACTCGCGCGCCATGCCGAGCATCTTTTCGTTCTCACTCAGAATCATGCCATCGATGCGGCCTATGTCCTCGGCCTTCGCATAATCGATGATCTGCTTGAGCAACGCCCAGCCGAGGCCGTGGCCTTGCAGGTCGGTGCGCACGAGGAGCCCATATTCGGCGGTCGCGCGATCGGGGTCGGAAGACAGTCGTCCGATGCCGGCGAGCGCCCCGGTATCGGATTCGAGCGCAACGAATGCCATTTCACGATCATAATCGAGCTGCGTCAGACGCTTCAGCATGCCGTCGGAGAAGCTCTTGCGCGGGGCGAGAAAGCGCAGCCGGATGTCCTCGGCCGACACCTTCTCGAAGAAAGCGGGATAAAGCATGACGTCGGCAGGCTTGATCGGCCGAATATGGAAAGTAAGCCCGTCCGTGGTGAAATCGCGTTGCCACTCCGCCGGGTAAGGCCGGATGGCGAGGTCGGGATTCGGGCCGGGCTTGTCGATATCGGCAGGCTCGATCTCGATCCGCGCATCGAGGGCCACGGCCCCGTCCGCATCCGCAAGCAGCGGGTTGATGTCCATGCCGACGATGCAGGGAAAATCCACCACCATCTGGGAAATGCCGTTGAGGGCCCGCGAAATTGCAGCACGATCCGCTGCCTTTCGGTCGCGGAAGCCTGCCAGGAGCCGCCCGATGCGGGTGCGGTCGATCAGGTCACCCGCCAGCACGTCGTCGAGCGGCGGCAGAGCTATGGCTGTGTCATCCATCACCTCGACCGCGACGCCTCCCGCGCCGAACAGGATCACCGGGCCGAAGATCGGGTCGCGGCTCATGCCGAGAATCAGTTCCTGAGCCTGGCTGCGGACGATCATGGGCTGCACCGCGAAGCCCTCGATTTCGGTATCCGGTGCGTATTTCGCCACACGGCTCTTGATCGCCGCGGCTGCCTCCTCGGCGGCAGCCGCGCTGGTGATGTTCAAGACGACGCCGCCAATATCCGATTTGTGAGAAATTGCCTTGGACAGCAGCTTGACCACCACCTTGCCGGATTGGGAGAGAAGCCGCGCCGCGGCCCGCCTGGCCTCGGCGGGGGATCTCGCCACGACGGTCTCCGGCACGTCGATGCCATAGGCCGCAATCGCAGCCTTTGCCTCCGGCTCGGTAAGCATCCGCCTCCCCTCGCGAGCGGCTTGCCTGAAGATGTCGAGAACCGCGTCGCGGTCGCCTGCCACATCTTCACTGCGGCTTGAAGGCACGCGCATCAGCGCTTGCTGAGCCCGCGACCAGTCGCCCAGATAGGAAACGGCGCGAGCAGCGTCCGATGGCGTGTCGAAGCTCGCCACCTTCGCCTGCTGGAGAATGGTACGCCCCTGGCGGGCCGCATGCTCGCCCAGCCAGCAAGCGAGCACGGGCTTGCTGTTGATCTTGCCGTCCGTCGTCAGTGCCGCGACGGCGGCCGCCGCATCGCTCGGCGAGGCCAGCCCGGTCGGACAATTCATGACGAGAAGAGCATCCGTTCCTGGATCATCCGCGACCGCGGCGACGGCTGCGCTGTAACGCTCCGCCGGCGCGTCGCCGATGATGTCGACGGGATTAGCCCGCGACCAGGTCGGCGGCAGGCAAGCATCGAGCCGCCCGATCGTCGCCGGCGCAAGTTCGGCCAATTCGCCCTTGCAGTCGATCAGCTGGTCGACGGCCAGCACACCGGCACCACCCCCGTTTGTGACGATCCCAACCCTCGACCTCTCCAGAGGCCGGAATCGCGCGGTCGTTTCCGCCGCGTCGAAAAGTTCCGCCAGCCCGTGAACGCGCAGGATACCGGCCCGCGACAGCGCCGCGTCGACGACCCGGTCGGCGCCGGAAAGCGCCCCTGTATGCGTGGCGGCCGCTTTTGCCGCCTGCTCGTGCCGGCCAGGCTTGATCGCGATGACCGGCTTGATCCTTGCTGCGGCCCGCGCTGCCGACATGAACTTGCGCGGGTTGGGAATGCTCTCGAGGTAAAGCAGGATCGCCTTCGTCCCGCGATCACCCGTCAGCATGTCGAGATAGTCCGCGACATCGACATCGGCCATGTCACCGAGCGAGACGATCTGGGAAAAGCCAATCTGCTTGTCGGCTGCCCAATCGATCAGAGACGTCGCGATGGCGCCGGATTGCGACAGGAGCGCGAGCCCGCCGGGCTGCGCCGCGACATGGGCGAAGCCGGCATTGAGCTTGGCCGATGGCACCATCAGCCCCACGGTGTTCGGACCGATGATACGGAAAAGATAGGGCTTGGCAGCGTCGAGCATCGCCTGCCGCAAGCCGTTCTCGCGGGTGAGTCCGGCAGTGATCACCACGGCCGTCCGCGTGCCCTTTTCGCCGAGCTCCGCGATTATGCCCGGCACGGTGACAGGTGGCGTCACGATGACCGCAAGGTCGGGCGCCTCAGGCAAGGCGGATGCGTTGCCGTAGCACGGCAGCCCGGCGAGCTCGCCGTATTTCGGGTTCACCGGCCAGACCGCTCCCTCGAAGCCGCCTTCGATGATGTTCCTCAACACCACGTGGCCTACGGATCCTTCACGAGGAGAAGCCCCAACGACAGCAACGGATTTCGGATGCGCTGCAAAGTGGAGATTCCGGATCGTCACGAGCGTCTGCCTCCTCCGACCGCGGGCCTGCAGCTGTGGGGCGAAAACCGTTCCTTGGCTGCAAGCTTGGTTTTCGCCTTGCGTTGGTCGAACCGAAAGCCCCGCGCAGCTAAACGGCGCCCACATTCGGCAAGCGCGCTCTATCTTGCCGTGTCGTCCCATGAAATCAAGCTGACTGGAACTAGAGGGTCCGGCACTATAGCGCGTCGCGTGAAAAAGGATTCACGCGGCGCGCTGTAGGTTATTGATTTGCGCATGTCTTTTTTCCCGAAACTGCTGCACACTTTCGGGAGACATGCGTCAGCTTGATGACAAGGCCTGTCTACAGGTCTTCGATGGCGATCTATGCGCCGAAGTCGTTGCGCTCGTGATAGGTGCGCAGGAAGGCCTGGATCCGAGGGTCCTCGGGTTGCTGGAGGATCCGGCCCGGGACATCCATTCCGACCAGTTCGCCTTTCTCCATGAAGGCTACCTGGTCGGCGACATGGGCGGCGAAGCCCATCTCATGGGTAACGACGATCATGGTCATGCCCTCGCCGGCGAGCGTCTTCATGACGCCCAGCACCTCGCCCACCAGTTCCGGGTCGAGCGCCGAGGTCGGCTCGTCGAAGAGCATCAGCCGCGGTTCCATGGCGATGGCGCGGGCTATGGCAACGCGCTGCTGCTGGCCGCCCGAGAGGCGGGACGGATGGTTGCCCATCTTGTCGCCAAGGCCGACCTTGTTCAGTGCGTCGACAGCGCGGGTCTCGGCCTCGGACTTCGAGAAGCCTCGGACGCGGACCAGCCCCTCGGCCACATTCTGAAGCGCAGTCATGTGCGGCCAGAGATTGAACTGCTGGAACACCATGCCGATCGACCGACGCATCTCACGCAACTTGCGGCCCGACATCTTGCGGCCGCCGGGGCTATCATACCCGATCAGCTGCCCGTCGATGCGGATCTCGCCAGAATCATATTCCTCGAGAAAGTTGATGCAGCGAAGAAGCGTGGACTTGCCCGAGCCCGAAGGTCCGATCAGACAGGTGACCTTGCCGGGGGGGATCGTCAGATCGACGTCCTTCAGTGCTTGGAAGGGACCGTAATACTTGTTGACCTTGCGGATCTCGACGGATGACGCGGCAAGCATCTTACGTCCTTTCGATCAGATGTTTCGTGATACGCGCCTCCAGCCGGCGGCCGAAACGCGAGATGGTCTCGACAAGCGCCCAGAAGAACAGCGCCAGCACCAGGTTCGCCTCGAGATAGCGGAAGGTCTCGGTGGACATGCGCTGCACCTGATACATCAGCTCCGGTACGGTGATGATCGACAGGATCACCGTCTCCTTGGTCAGGATGATCGAGAAATTGACCAGCGCCGGCAGGGCGGAGACGAGCCCCAGGGGCATAAGGATGCGGTGCACGATGGTCAGCTCGGACATGCCGATGGCGCGGGCCGCCTCGATCTGGCCCTGCGGCACGGCGCGGAAGCCCGAACGGAAGATCTCGGCGAAATACGGACTGCCATAGACGGTCAGCCCGAGAAGCCCTGCGGGAAATGCCTCCAGCCGCAGCCCAATCAGCGGGCCACCATAATAGAGCACGAAAAGCTGCACCAGAAATGGGGTGCCACGGATAATTTCGATGTAGGCCTGGAGCAGCCAACCGAGCGGGCGCGGTCCATAGCGCTGCGCCAGCGCGATGACCAGGCCCAGCACCATCCCGAAGATCGTGCCTAGCGCCCAGCACAGGATCGTCACGCCGAAGCCGCGCAGCAGCATCGGCCCGTATTGCTGCAGGATGCTCCACTCCATCACACCGCCGTCCTGTGCTCAAGGTAGCGCCCCAGCGCGGCGAGGCAGAGATTGATGAGCAGATAGATGCAAGCCGCCGCCAGATACACCTCCAGCGGGCGGAAGGTCGTGGCCGCCTGTGCCTGGCTGGCACGCGTGACCTCCAGAATGCCGACGACCGAAACCAGAGACGATGCTTTGACCAGCAGGATCAGTTCGTTCACCAGTGCGGGGAGCGACAGCGTGACTGCCTGCGGCAGGACCACTCGGGTCCAGATATCGCGCGGCCCCATGCCGATCGCGGTGGCCGCCTCGGCCTGTCCCTTGGGCAGGGCCATGATGGCGCCGCGCCAGATTTCCGAAATATAGGCGCTTGCGCAGATGCCCACGGTCACCACGGCCGCGACCAGTGCCGGAACATCGATGCCGATGACCGGCAAAAGGTAATAGAACAGCAGAAGCTGGACCAGCAGCGGAACGCCACGCAGGAAACTGACCCAGAGCGCCGCGATCCGCCGCAGCCAAACAGCGGGCGACAGGGCGGCGGCGCAGACCAGCGCGCCAATCAGCAGCCCGAGCCCGATTCCCAGAACCGAGATCAGCAGCGTATAGCGCGCCGCCCAAAAGAGCGGCCCGAAGCTGTCCAGAAAGGTCGAGATCGAAAACATCGCGGCTCCGCTTGGCCGGGGCGCGCGGGCGGGATTACCCCCGCCCGCGGCATATCATTACTTGGTGGGAACTTCGCGAGGCAGTTCGGTGTAGCTGCCCAGCCACTTCTCCTGGATTGCCTTGATCCGGCCGTCATCCGTCATCTTCAGCAATGCGTCGTTGACGGCCTTGGCGAAGCCTTCGCTGTCGGCGTCCTTGCGCATGACCCATGCGAAATAGGTCGGCTTGCCAAACGTGGCCGGCTCGAACAGAGCGAACGTCTCGGGGCGGTTCTTGACCAGGTAGGTGAGGTTCGGCAGCGAGCCTGCAACCGCGTCCAGGCGGCCCGCGGCGAGGTCGGCGTAAGCTTCGTCGGTGGTGCCATATTCCTTGACGGTCACACCGCCCAACTCCTTGCCATAGGCTTCAAGCTGGCGGAACTGCGCAGTGCCTTGCTGCACGCCGACGGTCTTGCCCTTGATGTCTTCCGGCTTCTTCAACTCGGTATTGTTGGCGGCACGCACCAGCGCGACGGTGGCGTCGGCGATCGGCAGGCTGAAGGTGTAGCGCTCGAGACGCTCGGGCGTGATGGTGACCGGAGCGATGACGATGTCGAATTTCTTGACTTCGAGACCGGGCAGTTCGGCCGTCCAGGGAATGTCCTGATAGACCGGCTCAACGCCGATTTCCTTCGCTACGCCGTCGAAGAGATCCTTCGTCATCCCCTCGTACGTGCCGTTCACCAGCATGTCGAACGGTGCGTAGTGCATGTCCGTCGCGGTGACGATCTTGCCGGCGGACTTCACGTCGGCAAGCTGATCGGCCATGGCGGGCACGGTCAGGCCCAATGCGGCCAGGCCGAACAGGGCGGATTTGAACGTTCTGGAGAATTCCATGTCGTTATCCCTTCTGGACTGTTTGTCGATAGGATCTGCTATTAAGCATTTTATCGCGCGCCGCCAGTCACTCGACGGCGCGAAATGAGATCACAGGATGGCAGGCAGGTTGAGGCCGTGCTCGCGGGCGCAGTCGATCGCGATCTGGTAGCCTGCATCGGCATGACGCATGACGCCGGTCGCCGGATCGTTCCACAGCACGCGGCCAAGACGTGCATCCGCGTCTTCGGTGCCGTCGCAGCAGATGACCATGCCCGAATGCTGGGAAAAGCCCATGCCGACGCCGCCGCCGTGGTGAAGCGACACCCACGTGGCGCCGGAAGCTGTGTTGAGCAGCGCGTTGAGCAGCGGCCAATCAGAAACGGCGTCCGAGCCGTCCTGCATCGCTTCGGTCTCGCGGTTCGGCGAGGCGACCGAACCGGAATCGAGATGGTCGCGGCCAATCACGATCGGCGCCTTCAGTTCTCCGCTGCGCACCATTTCGTTGAAGGCCAGGCCCAGCCTATGACGCTGCCCCAGACCGACCCAGCAGATCCGGGCGGGCAGCCCTTGGAAGCTGATGCGCTCGCGCGCCATGTCCAACCAAGTATGCAGGTGCGGATCGTCGATCAGCTCCTTCACCTTGCGGTCGGTCTTGTAGATGTCCTCCGGATCGCCCGAAAGCGCAGCCCAGCGGAAGGGGCCAACGCCGCGACAAAACAGCGGCCTGATATAGGCCGGCACGAAGCCGGGGAAAGCGAAGGCGTTTTCCAGCCCCTCCTCGAGCGCCATCTGACGGATGTTGTTGCCGTAATCGAGCGTCGGCACGCCGCTATTCCAGAAATCCACCATGGCGGCGACATGCGTCTTCATCGAAGCGCGAGCCGCCTTCTCCACGCCCTTGGGATCGCTCTCCTGTCTCGCTCGCCATTCGGCGACGGTCCAGCCGACCGGCAGATAACCATGTACCGGGTCATGCGCAGAGGTCTGATCGGTCACGATGTCGGGTTTCACGCCGCGCTTGACCAGTTCGGGGAAGATCTCGGCCGCATTGCCGATCAGCGCCACGGACTTTGCTTCGCCGGCTTTGGTCCAGCGATCGATCATCTCCAACGCCTCGTCGAGCGAGTGGGTCTTTTCATCGACATAGCGGGTGCGCAGACGGAAGTCGGCGCGAGTCTCGTCGCATTCCACCGCAAGGCAGCAAGCGCCGGCCATCACCGCGGCGAGGGGCTGGGCGCCGCCCATCCCACCGAGACCGCCGGTCAGGATCCACCTGCCCTTGAGGCTGCCGCCATAGTGCTGGCGGCCGGCCTCCACAAAGGTCTCGTAGGTGCCCTGAACGATGCCCTGCGAGCCGATATAGATCCACGATCCCGCGGTCATCTGGCCGTACATGGCCAGGCCCTTCTTATCGAGTTCGTTGAAATGGTCCCAGTTGGCCCAGTGCGGCACGAGGTTGGAGTTGGCGATCAACACGCGCGGCGCATCCTTGTGAGTCTTGAAGACACCGACCGGCTTGCCCGACTGCACCAGAAGAGTCTCGTCGGTCTCCAATTTCTTCAGACTGTCGACGATCAGGTCGAAGTCTTTCCAAGTGCGGGCCGCGCGGCCGATGCCGCCATAAACCACCAACTCATGCGGGTTCTCGGCGACCTCGGGGTGCAGATTGTTCATCAGCATGCGCATGGGGGCTTCGGTCAGCCAGCTCTTGGCAGTAATCTCCGCGCCGGTCGGGGGAAAGATGTCGCGCGTATTGTGTCTTGGATTGGTCACGGTTCGACTCCCTGGTCAAGCCAGCATGTTGCCGGAAATGATGATGCGTTGGATTTCGCTGGATCCCTCGTAGATGCGCATGATGCGCAGATCCCGGTTGATCCGTTCAATGGGAAAGTCGCGGGTGTAGCCATAGCCGCCATGCAATTGCAGAGCGGTATCGGCAATCTTCCCCGCGGCCTCGGATGCGCCGAGCTTGGCCATGGATGCGGCCAGCGAGAAACGCCCGCCGTGATGATGCGCGAGGTCGCGCTGGCGCGCGGCTTCCTGCGACAACAGCAGCGCGGAGTGGAAGGCGACGCCCATGTCGGCGATCATCCAGCGGATGCCCTGCCGCTCGGACAGAGGCATCCCACCGATGATGCGCTCCTTGGCATAGGCAATCGCCGCATTCATCGCCGCACCGGCAAGGCCGAGGCACTGCGCGGCGACCTCGATGCGACCATTGTCGAGTACCTGCATCGCGGTTCGAAAGCCCCTGCCCTCCTCGCCCAGCAGGGCATTCTCAGGCAGTTCGCAATCCAGGTTCAGAGTGAAGACATGGCCGCCCTTCAGGCCCATTGTCTTTTCCGGTGGGCCGGCCTCGAGGCCGCGCGTGCCTTTCGGCAGGACGAAAGCCGATATGCCCCGGTGCGCCTTTTCCGGATCGGTCACGGCATAAACCACGATGAAATCGGCAACCCCACCGTTGGAGATGAAGCACTTTGTGCCCTTGAGGTGCCAGCCGTTCTCCGTGCGCCGCGCCCGGGTCTTCATGTCGGCGGGGTCGGAACCGGCGGTGGGCTCGGTCAGGGCGAAGGCGCCAAGCGCCTCGCCGGTGGCTGCCTTGGTCAACCATTCCTGCTTCTGCGCCTCTGTTCCGCCGATCAATATCGAATCCGTCGCCAGATAATGCGCGGTCAGTGCCGAGGCGGTCGAGCCGCAGGCTCCCGCCACGATAGATACAGCGCGCAGCAGCGCGGGGGCGGAAATGCCGCTGCCGCCATAGGCGTCCGGCAGGTTGGCGCCCATCATGCCGGCTTCGCCAAGGGTTGCGAGCTGCTTATGCACGAAGCGCGAGGTCTCGTCGGTCTCGGCCGCCAGCGGGGTGATCCGGTCAGCGCAGAGCCGCTCCAGAACCTCGCAGAACAAGCGTTCCTCTTCCGACAGCATGTGCCAGGGATCGTCAATCTGCGTCATGCGCGGTTCTCCAGTCCGAATTCCTTCAGCACCGCCTCGATGTCGCCGCCGAGACGCGGCGCCGCCGTCGCAGCCACCGGCTTGGCGCCGTCGAATCGCACCGGCTGGCCGACGACCGGCGCTTGGCCGAGAACGGGATGCGCAAGCATGCGGACCAGGCCACGCGCGGTGGCATGCTCATTGTCGGCGGCCTGCGCGATATTCCAGATCGGCGCGGTCGGAAGGCCCTGCGTGGCCAATGCCGCAACGGCCTCTTCCGTCGTCAGTCGTCCGGACCACTCCTCGATCAGCGCCCGCAGCGCGGGCTCGTGCTCGGTGCGGCTGCTGTCCGTGGCAAAACGCGGATCGTCCGCAATCTCCGGCTTGCCGACGAGGCTTGCCAGGCGCTGGAACTGCCCGCCATTGAGCACGGCAATCACCACCTGGCCGTCGCGCGTCCGGAAGCACCCGAAGGGGGTGGAAAGCGGATGGCGGTTGCCGACGCGACCCGGCAACACACCGTCATAAAAGTGCTGGGCATGGCTGGTGGTGAGCATGGAAAACAGCGCATCGTACATGGCGATGTCGAGCGTCGCGCCTTGCCCGGTAGCATTGCGTTGAACCAGCGCGGCCATGATCGACCAACTCGCAAACAGGCCCGCGATCAGGTCGGCAATGCTTTCGCCGGTCTTGAGCGGCGCACCGCCGTCTTCGCCGGTCGCAGCCATCAGCCCGGACATGGCCTGCACCACCAGATCGTAAGCCGGCAGGTCCTTGAAGGGGCCTTCCTGTCCGAAGCCGGAGATGGAGCAATAGATCAGCCGGGGGTTTGCCTTGCGCAGCGTCTCGCCGCCAAGGCCCAGCCGGGCAGCGACGCCGGGACGGAAATTCTCCACCAGCACGTCCACCCGGCCGGCGAGCGCCTGCGCCAGCTCGAGGTCCGCTGGCTTCTTCAGGTCCAGCACGATGCTTTTCTTGCCGCGATTGTTGAGCGTGAACAGCGCGCTTTCGCCATCCTTGAATGGGCCGATATGCCGGTAGTCGTCGCCGGCGGGCGGCTCCAACTTGATGATCTCGGCGCCCAGATCGGCCAGTAGCGCGGTGCAATAAGGCCCCGCGAGAACGCGCGACAGGTCGAGGACCTTGATGCCAGCAAGCGGTCCACTCATGCCTTCAGTTCCGGTACGAGAGCGACGAGCCGTTCCAGGATCGCGGCAAGGGTGGTACGCAGCGCCGCGGCCTTGGTCTCGTCATAGGAGAAGGGCGCAGTCTCGCTCGCAAGATGCGTGGATTGGGCCAGTTCCATCTGGATCGCATGGACGCCCTCGGTCGGCCGGCCGTAGTGGCGCGTCGTCCAGCCGCCCTTGAAACGGCCGTTCAGCACGACTGTGCGGCCGGTCGCGGCGCAGAGATCGTAGGTGGATGCCTCGATCCGGGTGTCGCAGGTCGTGCCGTTGTTCGTGCCGATGTTGAAATCCGGGAGGACACCCTCGAAGAGGAAGGGAATGACCGAACGGATCGAATGGCAATCGTAAAGGATCGCCACCCCGTGCTTCGCCTTCACCCGCTCGATCTCGGCGGCGAGCGCCGCGTGATAGGGCGCGTGGAAACGCGATTTGCGCTCGGCGATCTCGGCAGCCGTCGGCTCCTCGATCCAGATCGGCTGCCCGTCGAAATCGGTCAAGGGGACGAGGCCCGTGGTGTTTTGGCCGGGATAGAGGCTGGCGTCGTCAGGCCCGCGATTGGCGTCGATCACATAACGATGGAACGTCGCCCGTACCGTCGTAACCTTCGGCACGAGCCCTTCATAGAGACGCTCGACGTGCCAGTCCGTGTCGGCGAGGATCCGGCCGCGCGTATTGAGCTTCTCCAGGATCGCCTCGGGCAAATAGGTGCCGGTATGCGGCAGGCCCAGAATAAGCGGACCGTCGCCCTGTCGTACCTCGACCGGGTTCATGCCTGAACCTCGGCCAGCATGCCGCCAGGCACGGCGTCCAGCAGCGCGCCGGAACGGACCAACTCGGCCGCCGCGGCGAGATCGGGGGCCATGTAGCGGTCCTGCTCCAGCGCCTTGACGGACTCGCGCAGCCGCGCGATCACCGCCTGAAGCGGGAGGGAGGTCTTCAACGGCCCACGAAATTCGACACCGGCGGCGCCACAAAGCACCTCGATGCCGATGATATGCGTGAGATTGGCGTTCATCCGCTTCAACCGACGCGCGCCATGGGCGGCCATGGAGACATGGTCCTCCTGATTTGCGGATGTCGGAGTGGAGTCGGTCGAACAAGGCGTCGCGAGATGCTTGTTCTCGCTCATCAACGCGGCCGAGGTGACTTCGGCGATCATCAGCCCGCTGTTGAGGCCGGGATCGGGCGTGAGGAAGGGCGGCAGGTCGTGGCTCAGCGCGGGATCGACCATCAGCGCGATGCGGCGCTGCGAAATCGCGCCGATCTCGGCGATCGCCAGTGCGATCTGGTCGGCGGCGAAGGCTACCGGCTCGGCATGGAAGTTCCCGCCCGAGACGATCTGGCTGGACTCGATCAGGACCAGCGGGTTGTCCGTGGCGGCATTGGCTTCGATTTCCAAGGTGCGCCCGGCCTGGGTCAACAGGTCGATGCAAGCGCCGGTAACCTGCGGCTGGCAGCGTATGCAGTACGGATCCTGAACGCGAGCGTCGCCCTCACGATGGCTCTCGCGGATCTCGGAGCCTTCCATCAGGTCACGGATGACGCGGGCGGCAAGGATCTGGCCACGATGGCCGCGCAATTGGTGGATTTCGTCGAGGAAGGGCGCAGTCGACCCCATGATCGCGTCGGTCGAAAGGGACGACGAGATCAGCGCGGTGCGCGCCGCGCGAAAAGCCTCGAAGAGGCCGACAAGCGCGAAAGCCGTCGAGACCTGCGTGCCGTTGATCAGTGCAAGTCCCTCCTTGGCGGCCAGCACGACCGGTTTCAGGCCCGCCGCCGCCAGCGCCTCGGCGGCGGCCATCTCGCGACCCTGATAAACGGCGCGGCCCTCGCCCAGCATCGCCGCGGCCATATGCGCCAGAGGAGCGAGATCCCCGGATGCGCCAACGGAGCCCTGCGACGGGATGACCGGGAGGACACCTTTCGCCAGCATGTCCTCGATCAACGTGATCACCTCGGGCCGGGTGCCGGAAGCGCCGCGGCCGAGCGAGAGCAGCTTCAGCACCATGATCAGGCGCACGGTCTCTTCCTCGACCGGCTCGCCTACACCGCAGCAATGCGACAGGATCAGGTTTCGCTGCAGCGTCGCGGTATCCTCGGCCTTGATCTTGATCGAGGCGAGCTTGCCGAAACCGGTGTTCACGCCATAGACCGGCAAATCGCCATTTGCGGCGGCAGCGATCTTCGCGGCGGAATCGGCTATACCGGGGCGCGCGTTTTCAGCCAGCCGTACAGCGAGCCCTTCGCGCCAGATTCGTTCGAGTTGGGCCAGAGTAGCCTGACCGGGTGTTAGAATGAGTTCAGACATATTGTCCTCCGAAGACGCGCGCATGCAGCGGATTGAAGCCGATGCGATAGGAAAGCTCTGCGGGGTGCCTGACATCCCAGATCGCCAGATCAGCCCGGGCGCCGGGCGCGATCAGGCCCCGATCCGCCAAAGCCAGGGCGCGGGCCGCGTTGCGGGTCACGGCCCTCAGGCATTCCGCCGGCGTCATGCGAAATAGCGTGGCGCCCATATTCATGGTCAGCAGGATCGAAGTCAGCGGCGAGGTGCCTGGATTGGAATCCGTCGCCAGCGCGATCGCAACGCCTGCCTCGCGCAGGGCCTGAATGGGCGGATACTGCGTTTCCCTGAGCGTGTAAAAGGCGCCGGGCAGCAGAACGGCGACGGTCCCCGCCTTCGCCATCGCCTCGATCCCGTTCGCACCTAAATATTCGAGATGGTCGGCCGAGAGAGCGCCGTGCTCGGCTGCCATGGCCGCGCCGCCCAGATCCGAAAGCTGCTCGGCATGCAGCTTGACCGGCAGGCCGAGCGTCCTTGCATGCTCAAAGATTCTTGCCATTTCCTCAACCGAGAAGGCGATGCCCTCGCAGAAGCCGTCCACCGCGTCGATCAGCCCTTCGGCATGGCCCTGGTCCATGCCGGCGATCACGACCCGGTCGATATAGCCGGCGCGGTCGTCCTTGAATTCCGGCGGCAGGGCATGGGCGGCAAGCCAGGTGGTGACGACATGCACCGGGCGAAGCTCGCCGATGCGGCGCGCGACCCGCAGCATCTTCAATTCGGAGGCGATGTCGAGCCCGTAGCCGGATTTGATCTCCAGCGTGGTGACGCCTTCGCGGAGCAAGGTGTCGACGCGCGGCAGCGCAAGCGCAAGAAGCTCTTCCTCATTCGCCTCGCGGGTGTTGCGGACACTCGAGAGGATGCCGCCCCCAGCCCGGGCAATAGCCTCGTAGCTGGCGCCTTCGAGGCGCATCTCGAATTCGCGGGCACGGTCTCCGCCATAGACCAAGTGCGTGTGACAGTCGATCAGGCCCGGCGTGACCAGCCGCCCCTCCAACCCACTGGAAGGGGCATCGCGATAGGAAGCAGGCAGGTCTGCATCGGCGCCAACCCAGACGATCCTGCCGTCTTCGATGACGATCGAGGCGCGCTCGACGAGCCGGTAACCCGCCGATTCGTCGTCCATCGTCGCTACGCTAGCATTGCTGAGAATCTGCATCTGGCATGCGCTCCACCCTGACTGGCTCGCTTTAAGTCTATACATATCGACATGGTTATGTCTAAACTTATTTTGCTGCTATGTATAAACTTATTCCGTGTGGGCCGCGGAGTGCCGGACCGGCAAGAAAGGGATCGTGATGACTACAATCTGGGCTGAGCACGCGCTGCTGCCGGAAGGTTGGGCAGAAAAGGTCGGCGTCAAGGTGGGCGCGGACGGCCGAATCGAGACTGTCCGGGCAGGGGCCGCCCCCGCTGGCGAACGCGTCGATCTGTTGCTGCCCGCCATGGCGAACCTTCATTCCCACGCCTTCCAGCGCGCCATGGCCGGCTTGTCGGAGTCGCGCGGGCAGCAGCCGCGCGACACGTTCTGGACATGGCGCCAGATCATGTACCGCTTCCTTGACCACCTGACGCCGGAAGACGTGGAGGCCATAGCCGCACTGGTTCAGATGGAGATGCTGGAGGCCGGCTACGCCACCAATGTCGAATTCCACTACCTGCACCAGCGCCCCGACGGGGCACCCTATGACAACATCGCCGAGATGTCCGAGCGGATTGCCGCGGCCGCGGCCCGCACCGGCATCGGGCTGACTTTGCTGCCGGTGCACTACCAGTTCGGCGGCGTCGATCGTCGCCCACTTGGTTCGGGCCAACAGCGCTTCGGAACGACGCCGGATGGGTTCGCTGCTTTGCTCGACGCCGCCGAGGCGGCACTGCGCCACCTGCCCGCCGATGCCGGGATCGGCGTCGCGCCGCATTCGTTGCGCGCGGTCAGCCCCGAAGCCCTGACGCTCTGCGAGGGCCTGCGCCCGGGACGGCCGCTGCATATGCATCTCGCCGAACAGATTCCCGAGGTCGAGGAGATCCAGGCCGCCCGGGGTTGCCGCCCGGTCGAATGGTTGCTGGACAACCACAGCCCCGACCGCCGCTGGACGCTGATCCATCTGACGCATATGACCGAGGACGAGACCCGCCGCCTGGCTTCCACCGGCGCCGTTGCCGGCCTCTGCCCGATCACGGAGTCGAGCCTGGGCGACGGCATTTTCAACGGCACGACATGGAAGGATGCGGGCGGGCGGTTCGGCTTCGGCTCGGACAGCAATATCCGGATCTCGCTCGTCGAGGAGTTGCGCACGCTGGAATACAGCCAGCGTCTGCGCGACACGGCGCGTGCCGTCCTGGCCGAACCCGGGCGCTCCACCGGCCGGGTGATCTACGAGGCCGGCCTGGACGGCGGCTCCACGGCGGCGGGGCGCGAGACCGGCGCCATCGCCCCAGGCCTATGGGCCGATCTGTGCGCGGTTTCCCTGAACAACCCGGTTCTCTTCGGCCGCAAGGGAGACGAACACCTCGACAGCCTGATCTTCGCCGGGGGCGACGGACTGGTGCGGGACGTCTGGGCGGCGGGGCGCCATGTCGTGCGCGACGGACGGCATGTAGATCATGATCGGATCCAGGCCGACTATCTGGCCTGCATCGGCAGATTACAGGAGCGGATGTGACCGACAAGCCAGCCGGCTCGACCTCGCCCAAGGCGCAGAATATTGCGAACGAAGTGCGACGTCGCATCATCGAACGCCAATGGCGCCAAGGCGACCGAATCCCCGACGAGGCCGATCTGGCCATTGAGTTCGACGCAGCGCGGGCGACCGTCAACAAGGCGCTGCAGTTGCTGGCCGACGAAGGGCTGCTGGATCGGCGGCGCCGGGCCGGCACGCGCGTCGCGATCGATCCGGTCCGCAAGGCGACCTTCACCATCTCCATCGTGCGCGAGCAGGTCGAGCAGGCGGGCATGGTCTACGGCTATCGCGTCGTGGCGCAGCGGCGCAGCCCGATCCCCGCGGAGATTGCCGCCAAGCTCGGCCTTCCCGAAGGCGAGGTCCTGGTCCATATGCGAGCCGTGCATTACGGTGATGGCCAGCCCTTCCAGCTTGAGGACCGCTGGATCAATCCTCGTGCCACGCCGGGGCTGGAAAAGGCAGATTTCTGGCACCTGAATGCCAATGAATGGCTGGTGCGGAACGCCCCCTACCTGCGTGCCGAACTGGCCTTCTCGGCCGAAAACGCCGACCGGCGGGATGCGAGATTGTTGCAGACACGGCAGGGACAGGCGCTGCTGATCCTCTATCGCACCACCTGGAATGATCTGGGTCCGATCACCACCGTCAGGGTGGCATTCCAGCCCGGACACCTCGTAGGCTCGGAACACGGGTACGATCGGAACAACTTGCCCATCCGGCAGTATGACGGCGCCTGAAAACCGGACCCAAGTTCGGTTTCAGGCGCGGCTGCCGAGGGTTCGCCAGTTGGCAAACCCATGTCCGCCAAGGTGATTAGTTCTTGAGCCTGTAGCCAGTCCTGAAAATCCACGCTGTTATGGCCAGGCAGATGAACAGGAATCCCAGGGTGGCCGCCAGGCTCACCTCGATCGCGACATCGGCCGTGCCGAAGAAGCTCCAGCGGAAGCCGCTAATCAGATAGACGATCGGGTTGAGCAGCGAGACGGCTCGCCACGCCGGCGGCAGCATGTCGATCGAATAGAAGGCGCCGCCGAGAAATGCCAGCGGCGTCACCACGAGCATCGGGATGAACTGAAGCTGTTCGAAGCCCTTGGCCCAGATGCCGATGATGAAGCCGAACAGGCTGAAGGTCGCCGCGGTCAGGACGAGGAAGAGGACCATCCAGCCGGGGTGGCGTATCTCGATCGGCACGAAGAAGGCAGCCGTCGCAAGAATCACCAGGCCGAGAACGATGGATTTGGTGGCGGCGGCGCCGACGTAGGCGAGCACGATTTCGAGATGCGAGATCGGCGCCGATAGAATCTCGTAGATCGTTCCCACGAATTTCGGAAAATAGATGCCGAAGGACGCATTCGAGATGCTCTGCGTGAACAGGGAGAGCATGATGAGCCCCGGCACGATGAAGGCACCGTAGGGAATGCCTTCCACCGTCTCCATGCGTGAACCGATGGCGGCGCCGAAGACCACGAAATAGAGCGAGGTGGTGATGACCGGCGTCACGAGGCTCTGCAGCAACGTACGCAACGCCCGAGCCATCTCGAATCGGTAGATCGCCCAGACGCCGCGAAGATTGAAATGCTGTGTCATGCACGCCTCGCAACCAGGCTGACGAAAATATCCTCGAGCGAGCTCTGGTGCGTCGCCAGATCGTTGAAACCTATGCCGAGCTTTTCCAGTGTGCGCAAAAGTTTCGGGATGCGATTGTCTTGCTCATGCGCGTCGAAGGCATATTCGAGTTCCGCCCCGTCCCCCCTCAGTTCGAGAGGCCATCCCGCGAGTTCGGGTGGGATGGCGGCCAAAGGCTCGGTCAGGCTAAGCGTCAGCCGCCGCTTACCGAGCTTGGCCATCAGCGTCTGCTTGTCCTCTACGAGGATCAGTTCGCCCTTGTTGATGACGCCGATGCGGTCCGCCATCTCCTCGGCTTCCTCGATGTAATGCGTGGTGAGGATGACGGTCACGCCGCCGTCGCGCAATTCGCGGACCAGCGCCCACATGTCGCGGCGGAGTTCGACATCCACGCCGGCAGTCGGTTCGTCCAGGAAAAGGATCTGCGGCTCGTGCGAAAGAGCCTTGGCGATCATGACGCGCCGCTTCATCCCTCCGGAAAGCGTCATGATCTTCTCGTTGCGCTTGTCCCAAAGCGATAGAGCCTTGAGCACCTTCTCCAGATGTTTCGGATCGGGCGACTTGCCGAACAGGCCCCTGCTGAAACGCACGGTCGCCCACACCGTCTCGAAGGCGTCGGTCGTCAATTCCTGAGGCACCAGGCCGATCTTTGCGCGAGCCGCCCGATAGTCGCGCACGATATCGTGCCCGTCGGCGGTCACCGAACCTTCCGACGCGGTGACGATACCGCAGACGATGCCGATCAATGTCGTCTTGCCGGCGCCGTTGGGACCAAGCAGCGCGAAAATCTCGCCCTTGCGGATATCGAGATCGACCTTCTTCAGTGCCTGAAGGCCGGTGGCGTAGGTCTTGGAGAGATTCTTAATTGAAAGGATCGGGCGCATCGCAGGTCAGATAAGCCGCCTGCGTGCAAATGCCAATACAGATCCCCCGTGATCGCCTTGTTGTTCGTTGCCGAGAGATCGCGCTGGCGCAACAAGCTCCTCTTGATGTTACCCGTTATGGGAGAGAAGATATCGGTGAGGAATCCCTGGGGATCGGGTTCTCGCGAGGAGTGTGCCGGTGCGAGGTGTTGAACGCCCGGCGGAAGCATGCCGAAGCCCTCGCCAGCTTGTGGAATGGAGATCGTGTGTGGGCACGAATGGGGACGGAGAGACAACGAACGCTTCAAAAAAAACCTTCGTCCTGACGGACGCGGTTGCGCTTGAAGCATCCAATTTTGCCCATTTGGTCAAAGGCTTACCTGCCAGAGCTCGCATGGCTCTTTCGGTGGCGACCGGCCTTGCGCGTGGTTCGTTGAGGGTCCGCATCCCGGACGGCCGAGCATTTCTGATTCGCGGCAAGGCGCCGGGTCCCGATGCCGAGGTCATCCTCCACAATTGGAAGCTGCCGGACCGCGCCTTTTCAGGGGGCACCATCGGCGTGGCGGAATCCTATATGGACGGCGACTGGGACAGCCCTGACGTCACGACCTTCCTCGAGCTTTTCGTCGTGAATACCGAGGCCGGTGAAAGCGTCGCGGGAGGCGCGAACTGGCTGCGAACAGCGATCCAGCGTGTTCGCCACTGGCTGAACGACAACACCCCGGCGGGCTCGAAGCGCAACATTTCCGCGCATTACGACCTCGGCAACGCCTTCTACAAACATTGGCTCGACCCGAGCATGACTTATTCGTCCGCCCTGTTCGCGACCGGCGCAAACGATCTGGAAAGTGCGCAAACTGCGAAGTATCGTGCTCTTGCGCGCGATACCGGCATCGGCGAAGGCGACCATGTGCTCGAGATCGGCTGCGGCTGGGGCGGTTTCGCGGAGTTCGCCGCGCGCGAGATGGGCTGCAAGGTGACCGGCCTAACCATATCGAAGGAGCAGCATGCCTTCGCATCCGAGCGCATCGCCAGGGCCGGACTCGCCGACAAGGTCGAAATCAAGTTGCAGGACTATCGCGACGAGGCCGGGAAATACGATCGCATCGCTTCGATCGAGATGTTCGAAGCCGTCGGCGAGAAATATTGGCCCGTGTTTTTCGGAAAGGTGAAAGACTGCCTCAAGGCGGGCGGCACGGCGGGCCTGCAAATCATCACGATCAATGAAGCCGCCTTCAAGCTCTACCGCAAACGGCCGGATTTCATTCAGCGGTACGTTTTCCCCGGCGGCATGCTGCCGACCCCTGCCCTCCTTCAATCACTCGGCGCGGCCCACGGCCTCTCTCATCTGCGGGAACGGGTTTTCCCGCAGGACTATGCGCGCACGTTGGCAGAATGGCGCAGTCGTTTCTGGTCGTCCTGGGAAAAGATCGTGCCTCTTGGCTTCGACGAACGTTTCAAGAAGCTCTGGGAATTTTATCTGCATTATTGCGAGGCCGGCTTCCGCGCCGAGTACATCGACGTGCGGCAGGTGGTTTACAAGGCTTAATGCCCCACCATCGTCATCAGACGGCCATTGAATTGTCGTAAACCATCGACACAGGAAACCGACGACGGAAGTCGCCGCTGGCGTTAGAGCATCGTAGAGCTCAAACAGTGGGATAGAGCGGTCGCGCCCATTCCATCGGAGTGCTCAACGCTCTAAGGGGAGGCCGGAGATTCGCGGCGCATCACGAACATGAGCAGACACAAGAGAACCACATTGGTCCTGGCCGCGTGCGGCAGCCTTCTCATGAGCACGGGCTGCACCCGCACCTCGGACGGTTCCGTGGTGATGAACACGCCGCCGATGCCGAAGCTTTTTGCCAGCCGATCGCCACAACCCACCTACACGCCGGACCAGACGGTCATGCTCACGCAGCTTCCGCCGCCCCCGGCGCCGGCGCCAGCCCAGGCTCCTCGCCGTAGACACGACCGGTCTATGCCGGTCGGCGGCTTCAAAATGCAGACTGTCAAGGCACCCTTCGAGCGCAGCAATCCCGAGCAGCCCCTCGACTGCCGCAACGAAACCTCCCCTCAAGGGCGCGTGAAGGTGGTCTGCCAGTAGGTCGTGTGTGCAGCGCGAAAGTGGACAGACTTTCGATCTGAGCAGCATAGCGTGTTCGCGCAGCTCAGGCTGACCACGGTCGGCGTTGGTCTTTGACCGTCCGCGGGACGCCTCTCACTGTCCTGCCGGACATCTCTCCCCGCAAGCGGGGAGAGAGACGACTGCCGCCTGGGTTTCGCCAGTCGCCAACGGCACGCGATTGGCGAAAGTGGAGATGACAGCGGTCTTCTCCCCGCAAGCGGGGAGAAGTGGCCGGCAGGCCGATGAGGGGCCTGCTCAAACGGTCAATCTTATTGACCCATTGGTACCATCACAGCGTGATGCGATATCGGGCGAAGCCGTCCTTCCCCTCGCCCGCCGCCTCGATCTTGACAGCCTTCACATCGGCGATGAAGTCCTTCGCCTTCGGACCGGTTTCGAACAGCACCGTCGTCCCGGGGAGCGGGGCGAAAGACCAGTTGGCGTCGGCCGATGGATTGATCGTGCCCTGGTCGATGATGAAGCGCACGATCACGTCGCGGTTGGTGTCAGGCGCCTCGAAAATGATCTTCGACTCGTTGATCTCTGGGAAATTGCCGCCGCCGCCGGCCCGGTAATTGTTGGTGGCGACGACGAATTTGGCTGCGGGATCGATCGGCTTGCCATCGAACATAAGATCGACGATGCGGTTCGATCCGGCGTTCAGGACGGCGCCTTTCGGGTCGTATTTCGGCGGCTGCGACAGGTCGATCTTGTAAGTCACGCCATCGATCACGTCGAAATTGTAGGCCGGAAAATCCGCATTGATCAGCGGCTGGTCGGCCTTCCCGGGCTCGACATGCTTGAAAATGCCGGCCGACATCTCGAGCCATTCCTTGACCTGGGCGCCGGTGACCTCCACCGCACGGACCGTGTTGGGATAGAGGTAGAGATCGGCGACGTTCTTGATCGCGACATCGCCGGCGGGGACATCCGTATAATAGTCCGGACCGCCGCGACCGCCGGACTTGAATGGCGCGGCGGCCGAGAGTACCGGCAGGTCCTTCCACTTTGTCTCTTTCAGCAGGTCCTTGATGTACCAGGTCTGTGCCTGGGAGACGATTTGAACTGAGGGATCATCGGCGACGAGCGCGAAATAGGAATAGAGCGGCGCCGACGTCTTGCCCACCGGCCTGCGCACATAGGCGAGGGTTGCCTCGTGATCCTCCTTCAGCGCATCGACGAGGCGCTTGTCGTCTTGGACGACCGCTTTGTTCCTGTTGTCGGCGCGCTCGAAGATCGGCCGTGCCTCGGACGTGGCCGACGCCACCTTCCACTTGTTGCCGTCACGTTCGAGCAGCAGGTCGATCAAGCCCATGTGCGAACCCCAGAAGCCGCCCATGACCGCCGGCTTCCCCTGCAGCGTTCCCTTGGCCGTATCCACGCCCTCGAGTTCCTGGAAATCCTTCTTGCCGGGGAAAACCAGATGCTGGTGGCCGGTGAAGACGGCGTCGATACCCTCCACGCCGGCGACGAAGAAGGAGGCGTTCTCCATCATGTCGCCCTGCTTGTTGTCGATGCCGGAATGCGAAAGCGCGATGACGACTTCGGCGCCTTCTTCCTTCATCTGCGGCACCCAAGCCTTGGCCGCCTCGACAATGTCGCGGGTAATCACGTTGCCGGTCAGGTTCTTCGCGTCCCAGATCATGATCTGGGGCGGCACGAAACCGATCACGCCGATCTTGATCGGGTGTTCGACACCGGCACCGTCCTTGATCTTCTTCTCCAGGATTACATACGGCTTCAGATAGAGCTTGTCGTCGCGCGGATTGGAGGCAAGCTGGGTACCGCGCACGAGATTGGCGCAAACGAAGGGGAAGTTCGCCCCGGCCAGGACCTTGTCCATGAAGGACAGGCCGTAGTTGAATTCGTGATTGCCGAGCGTCGAGATCTCGTAGCCGAGCAGGTTCATGCCCTTCATCACCGGATGGACATCGCCGTCCTTCATGCCTTTCTCATAGGCGATGTAGTCGCCCATCGGATTGCCCTGCAGGAAGTCGCCATTGTCGACGAGCATCGAATTGGTGGCCTCCTTGCGCACGGCGTCGATCAGCATCGCGGTCCGGGAGAGCCCCATCGTGTCGTTCGGCTTGTCGGCATAATAGTCGTAGGGCAGCACGTTCACGTGGATGTCGGTCGTCTCCATGATCCTGAGATGCGCCTGGTTCGCCTGGGCGCGCGCAGAGAAGGGATGCAGCATCACGAAGGCCGTCGCGGCCGATCCCGCAAGAAAGGAGCGGCGTGACAAGGATGCGTATGATGACATGATTGACCTTCTCCCTCTGGAACGGCCGGAAACGCGGCCGAAGGGCCAAGTTTTCGCGCTGAATTTCCTGCATGTCTAGACAGAAGAGATGACGTCGCGGTGAATATTTGCTGACGAACTACCGTACGCCGGGGTTTTTATCTTCCGCTTTCTCACCCTGCGTTATGAGGCGCGCGCTGCGCTGGCCGGTAACGTAGATCCATAGCCAGCTCAGCGAGACCGCCAGGCGATTGCGCAAACCGATCAGGAAATAGATATGGGCGATGCCCCACACCCACCAGGCTATCCAGCCGGTCAGGCTGAAGCGACCGAAATCGATGACCGCCGCCCGCTTGCCGATCGTCGCAAGGTCGCCGTCGTGACGGTAGCGGAAGGGATGCGGCGTAGCGTCGCCGGCGAGACGCCGCCTTATCGTGTCGGCCACATGCCAGCCTTCCTGCTTCGCGGCCGGCGCAATGCCCGGCACTGGCCGGCCATCTTGCCGCTCGGCATAGGCGGTATCCCCGATGACGAAGATCTCCGGCCGGCCGGGAACAGTCAAATCAGGTTCAACGATCACCCTGCCGGCGCGATCCGCCGGAGCGCCCAGCCATTCCGCAGCCGGAGATGCGGCAACGCCGGCCGCCCAGATGATCGTCCTCGCGTGGAGGCGTCTGTCGCCGAAAACCACGCCTTCCCCGTCGCAACCGGTCACCGCACTGCCCAGCTCTACGGTCACGCCCAATTTCTCCAGCGCCGCTTTGGCGTAGGCCGAAAGGGTCGGCCGAAAGTTCGGCAGGAGGCGATCGCCGGCCTCGATCAGGACCACCCGTGCCTGGCGCGTATCGATCCTGCGGAACTCGCCGACCAGCGTTTCCCGGGCGAGCTCCGCGATCGTTCCCGCCAGTTCCACTCCGGTCGGCCCTCCGCCTATGATGACGAGCGTGAGAAGCGCCTGCCGCCTGGCCGGATCGTCCTCCCGCTCTGCCAGCTCGAAGGCGCTCAAGATGCGCCGGCGGATCGTGGTCGCGTCCTCGAGCGTTTTCAGCCCCGGAGCGAACGGCTCCCATTCGTCATGGCCGAAATAGGCGTGGCGGGCGCCGGTCGCCAGCACGAGCGCGTCGTATGCAAGCGAGCCTCCATCCTCCAACAGCACCCGTTTTTTCGCCACATCGACGCCCGTGACCGTGCCGAGCAGCGTCGTCACCTCCTTGCGCCTGCGCAAGAGATGGCGCACCGGCCAGGCGATCTCCGACGTCGCCAGCGACGTGGTCGCCACCTGATAGAGCAGAGGCTGGAAAAGGTGATGGTTGCGCCGGTCGATAAGGGTAATGCGCACCGGCGCTCCTCGCAGTGCCCGAGTGCATTCGAGGCCGCCGAAACCCGCGCCTACAATGACGACATGGAACATGCCGGAATCGACCATGGCCCTGATCCACCCGCTCCGGTAGCAGCGGTTCCATCTAGATCATGAACCCTGCCTCGCGGTCAAACGATCGAGATCAGGCCATCTCGGGTTTCAAACCGAGAGCGGTGCGGTCGATGATCTCGCGCAGCGCAAAGGACGAGTTGATCTTCGTCACATGCGGCATCGCCGAGAGCCACTCCTTGTGGATGCGCTCGTAATCGGCAAGGTCTTTCGCCGCGATGCGCAGGATGTAGTCGTATTCGCCCGACATCAAGTGGCAGGACAGGATGTTCGGGCATCGTTTGACCGCGGCCTCGAAGTCGGACAGCGTCTTCTCGAACTGGCCGGACAGCGAGATGTGGACGATCGCCGTCATCTGGTGACCAAGCGCAGCATTGGAAAGTCGCGCGTGATAGCCCCGTATAACGCCTGTCTTCTCCAGATTGTCCAGCCGGCGGGAACAGGCCGATTGCGAAAGCCCGACCTTCTCGGCAAGGGCCGCATTGGATATTCTGCCGTCCTTCTGAAGCGTGTCCAGAATCGCGATATCGATCCTGTCGAGTGACATTCTTCGAATTTCCTTCGAACAATATAAAACTTCTTGCAAAAAGTATCGAACGCTAGCCCGCGAAGCAACCGCAATCGCAAACACATGCGAAGCCTTTTGTGGTCCACTGCGTTATCAGGGAACAAAGCGACCACGGAGGAGCGTCAATGCGCGTCGGCTGCCCGAAGGAAATCAAAAACCATGAATATCGTGTCGGCCTTACTCCAGGTTCCGTACGCGAATACGCCAGCCACGGCCACGACGTGCTGGTCGAGACCGGTGCGGGGTCGGGAATCGGGGCGGACGACAACGCCTACCGCGCCGCGGGGGCCACGATCGCCAAGACCGCCGAGGAAGTGTTCGCCCGATCGGACATGATCGTCAAGGTCAAGGAGCCTCAGCCGAACGAATGGCTTCAGCTCCGCCAAGACCAGATCCTCTACACTTACCTGCACCTCGCTCCCGATCCTGAACAGACCAAGGGCCTCCTCACCTCCGGGGTCACGGCCATCGCCTACGAGACCGTGACCGACGATCGCGGCGGACTGCCGTTGCTCGCCCCCATGTCGGAAGTCGCCGGGCGCCTGTCCATTCAGGCAGGAGCAACGGCACTCCAGAAGGCCAATGGTGGGCGCGGCGTGCTTCTCGGCGGCGTGCCGGGCGTCCTGCCGGGCAAGGTGGCCGTCATCGGCGGCGGCGTGGTCGGGCTGCACGCCGCGAAGATGGCCGTCGGTCTCGGCGCGGACGTAACCATCATCGACCGCTCGATCCCCAGGTTGCGGCAGCTCGACGATATCTTCAACGGTCGGGTCCACACCCGATACTCGACGGTCGAAGCGCTCGAAGAGGAGTGCTTCTCGGCGGACATTGTCGTGGGTGCCGTGCTCATTCCCGGCGCGGCCGCGCCGAAACTCGTCACGCGCGAAATGCTGTCCGGCATGAAGAAGGGCGCAGTGCTTGTCGATGTGGCCATAGACCAGGGTGGCTGCTTCGAAACCTCCCATCCTACCACTCATGCCGAACCGACATACGAGGTCGACGGCATTATCCATTATTGCGTCGCCAATATGCCGGGCGCCGTGCCGGTCACTTCGGCCCACGCACTCAACAACGCCACGCTCCATTATGGACTCCAACTCGCCGACAAGGGTCTGAAGGCGCTGGCCGACGACCCGCACCTGAGGAACGGGCTCAACGTCTACAAGGGCAGGATCACCAACCGCGCGGTCGCGGAGTCGCTCGGTTATGAAATGGCGGAGCCGAAAGCGTTGCTGGCCGCCTGACCCCGGCAATCCTCCCGCCTGAACCGCCGGCCTCGCCGGCGGTTCTTCTTTTATGCTCGTTCGATCCGGCACTGATAGCAATTGTTCTTGGCCGAGCGCATGTGGAGATAGGCTATGTCCTTCCGTCGCAGGAGCTCATGCGCGCGGTTGCAGATCTCATGGGTCGGAGTCACGGCGCCGGTGCCATAGACGATGCGGTCGTCATATCCGTAGCCACGCAGGATGTAGCTCGCGGTGGCACGGAAAAGGTCCGGCAACACATCGGTTTCCAGCGCCCGTTCGCATGGCTCGGCATGAAGGAAGATCGGCCCCGTTTCCGCATATGGCTGCAGGGCTGGAAACGGCCGATAGGCAAGGATCAGGTAATCCCTGCCGGCCTCCACATTGCGCAGGCAATGACGGCAAGGCACGCCGACACCATTGGAGGTTCGCCGCTCAGGCGGCATGCCATAGTCGTCGAGAGCGCCGTCGCATAACGCTCGAACTCGATCGGTCGGCAGGGCAATGTAACGGATGAGCATGGCGTACCTCCGGATTGCAACATCCGGAGATTTGTCTTCCGCCCGTTTGAAAACCACCCGTTTCGTGCGTGTTCCTCAATCGATCAGCTTATCGAGCCCGCGGACCAATCCGCTCATGCGGACAACGCGCCGGATCGCGAGAAGCGTGCCCGCGACATAGGGCGCGGCGGAAGAGCCCGCATCGTGGCGGATGGTCAGCCTTTCGTCGGGAAGGCCGAACAGCGCCTCGCAGGACAGGATATAGGAGGGCAGCCGCAACGCGTGGACCTGGACACCCTGCCCTGTGCCCACTGCCGCGCCCCGGGTCGCCGGGATGCCGGCAACCTCGGCGAGCGGCCGCGCCGTCGAGGCGCCGCGGATCTCCGCCAGGGATTCGGCAAGCTCGCGCGCTGTTCCGGAGGGCGAATCCGGCTTTCTCGCGCTCGCATAGTCGATGATCTCGACATCGGGCACGTATTTCGCCGCCATCATGGCGAACCGCTTCATCAAGGTCGCCGTGATGGAGAAATTGCCTGCCGCGATCACGCCGACGCCCTTCGCCTCGGCCGCGCGGTCGATCTCGGCATAATCCTCCGCCCCAAGACCCGACGTGCCCACCACAAAATGCCTGCCCTGCCCGATCGCCGTCAGAGCATGCGCCTTCACCGCCTGCGGCTTGGTGTAGTCGACCACCACATCGGATGGCGTCCCGAGCGCCTCCTCCAGCGTGGCGACGACCTCGACGCCCACCGGCGCCAGACCGAGTGTCGTTCCGATATCAGCGCCAGCGGCACTGCGGGCCACGGCACCGGCCAGGGCAAGGTCGTCCGCGCCGAGGATCGCCGGCACAAGCGCCTTTCCGACCCAGCCGGTAGCTCCGGCTACCACAACACTCGTCGCCATCTCCGCCTCCAACAATGAGAGTCTTCACTCCGTTCAGCATGAAAGTGCAAGTCTAGGCAAATCAGAATGGCTAGACCAGATCGGTCACGCGCCGCAAGGTGACCGAGCCATACGAGACCCCCTCTGTCCTGCCGGACAGCTCCGCCACAAGGCTATCGGATTCCCACATCCGGCGGGCTGTCCGGAGCCCCCCTCATCCGACCTCGCTTCGCGAGGCCACCTTCTCCCCTCCAGGGGAGAAGGGAAGACGGCCGCAACGCTCCTGCCAATCGCCAGCGTTTGCGATTGGCAGGAGCGCTTCGGCAAAGCTTCTTCTTCTTCTCCCCCTGGGGGAGAAGGTGGCCTCGCGAAGCGAGGTCGGATGAGGGGGCTCCAGGAAGTGCCGACGATACGTGAGATGTGTGAACTTCGTAGCCCACAAGGGGGGAGATGTCCGGCAGGACAGAGGGGGTGTCCATAGGGCGCGGATTTGTCGAAACGATTCAATTAATTCCAGACGCCGCCTTAAGTTTTCATGCACGGCACGTTCAGGAAAGAAGATGCACGCGCTCTCAGCGCATGACCCTTGCCGCCCGTTCGGAAAACTCCATCGGATAAACCGTTTCCTGCTTCTGGCCGACCGGCGAAAATCCGATCTTCTGGTAGAGCGGCAAGGCAGCCGGATGATCCAGCGTGCAGGTCTGGACGGTCACGAACCGCGGATTGCTGGACCAGGCGGCCTCGACAGCCGCGCCAAGAAACCATCGGCCGATCCCTTGGCCCATGGCGTGGTCCATCATGCCGAAATAAGCGAGTTCCGTATGATCGGGCAGATGCGGCTTGAGGTCGAAGAAACCGGCCGGAGCACCGTCGAGATAAAGGACGCGAACATCCCTGCCAGGCGCGTGCAGCCCCTCGATCAATTCTTCGTCGCCGAGCCTCAGCGCGTTGACCCAGTGCCATTTGCGGCCGACCCGATCGATCAGGTAACGATAGAAATGAAGGGGGATGTCCTTCACCCTGAGCAGCACGATCTGACGGCCCACCGGCAAAGGCGCGTACCGTGCCGGAGGCGCGGTCATCTCCAGGAAAGTGACCGTCACCTCGATCGGCTCGGGTTTCTTGCCGGACATTCTCAGTCTCTTCCCTTGACGACCGGCGTATCTTCGAGCCCACCCCATTCCGTCCACGACCCGTCATAGAGACGATTGTTTCCGTGCCCAAGCGAGTTGAGCGCCAGGGTGATGACGGCTGCCGTCACGCCTGAACCGCAGGACGTGACGATCGGGCGGGACAAGTCGAGCCCGGCCTGCTCGAGCACCGTCTTCAACCTGTCCAGCGGCAACAGTTCGCCATTTTCCGAAAGGCTCGTGGAGGGCACGTTATGTGCCCCCGGCATGTGGCCGCCACGCACCCCCTGCCGCGGCTCCGGATCGGTTCCGACGAAACGTCCGGCGGAGCGAGCATCCGCAATCTGGGCGCTGGCCGTCGCCAGGATTTCACGCATCTCTGCCAGCGAAACAACCCGTTTCGCGTCGAAATCGGCGTGGAAGACGTTCGGCGCTATGCGTGTCGGCTCGGCTGTCACGGGGCGGCCCGCAGCCTTCCAGCGATCGAATCCTCCATCCAGAACAAAGACTTCGGCGACGCCCATGATGCGGAACATCCACCATACGCGGGGCGCCGACAGGAAACCGGGTCCATCATAGACAACGATCGTATCGTCGGCGGAAACCCCCATGGAGCCGGCGAACCGCGCGAAGGTCCGCGGACTGGGCAAGGTGTGGGGCAGATCGGAATCCTCATCCACCACCTGGTCCAGATCGAAAAAGACAGCGCCCGGAATATGGGCGGCGGCGTATTCGGCGCGCGGATCCCGCTTGTGCGCGGGCAGATACCAGGAGGCGTCGACAATCGACAGGCCGGGGGAACCAAGCTTCGCCTGCAGCCAGTCGGCGTCGACGATGAAGGGACTCTTGTCAGCCATGGGACTTCCTCAATTTGCCGGCGCCGGACCGAAACGGATGCGGAAGCGGCGGTTTTCCCGCCCCTTCTTCTCGATCTTGCCGATGTGGATCTCGCCCACCTCGGCCGTCGAGGCGACATGCGTGCCGCCGCAAGGCTGGCTGTCGATCACCGCGTCGTCCCCGATGCAGACGAGCCGGATTCGTCCGGTCCCGGAAGGCGGGCGCACGTTCTTCGACTTCACCAGCCCAGGATTGGCGGCAAGCTCCTCCTCGGTGATCCAGCGCGTGAAGACCGGATGGTTGGCTGCGACGAGGTCCATCAGCCGTTCCGTAACCGCCTCCTTCGCGAAGCCGGCATCCGGGATGTCGAAATCGACCCGTGAATCGTCTTCGGCAACGGCGGCTCCGGTTATGGGAAAGGGGCAGACCACCGTTAGCAAATGGCAGGCCGTGTGCATCCGCATCAGCCGGAGCCGGCGCTCCCAGTCGATCGCCAGCGACAGCTTCTCGCCCGGTTCCGGCATCGACTGGCCGGCAGCGGGCACATGGATGATTTCGTCCTTCGTCTCCCCGGTGACGGTCGCGGCGACGGTGATGCGGCTTCCATCGGCTCGCGTCAGGAAGCCGGTGTCCCCGGGCTGTCCCCCGGAGGTCGCGTAGAAGATCGTGCGATCCAGAATGATGCCGCCGCGATCGTTCAAGCTTGCGACAGTGCCATCCGCCTCCCTGAGGTAGGCGTCCTCACGAAACAGCGTGTCGGTGACGAAAGCCATCAAGCGGCTCCCGCGAAAGGTATGGCGATGTCAGGCGTCGTTTCCATCCAGCCGGGCACCGGCAAGCCTTTCTCCCGCAGGAAGGTGGGATTGAACATTTTCGACTGGTAGCGGGTGCCGAAATCGGCAAGGATGGTGACAATCGTGTGACCCGGGCCCAGCTCCCTGGCCAGGTGGATCGCGCCTGCGATGTTGATGCCGGTCGAACCACCCAGGCACATGCCCTCCTCCTGGACGAGGCCGAAGATGATCGGCAGCGCCTCCTCGTCCGGGATCTGCCAGGAGAAGTCCGGCGTGAACCCCTCCAGATTGGCCGTGATGCGGCCCTGCCCGATGCCCTCCGTGATGGAAGACCCTTCGGCCTTGAGCACACCTTCCGTGTAGAAGCTGTAGAGCGCCGCACCCAGCGGATCAGCAAGCCCGATCTTCACGGCCCGGCTCTTTTCCTTGAGTCCGGAGGCAACCCCGGCCAGCGTTCCGCCGGTGCCGACGGCAGAGACGAAGCCGTCGACCCTGCCTCCCGTCTGCGCCCAGATCTCCTGGGCCGTGGTCTTGATGTGGCCGTCCCGATTGGCGACGTTGTCGAACTGGTTAGCCCAGATCGCGCCATTGGGATCCGTCCGCGCGAGTTGCTCGGCGAGCCTGCCGGATACCTTCACGTAGTTGTCCGGGTTCTTGTAAGGGACCGCTGGAACTTCCAGGAGTTCGGCCCCCAGGAGACGCAACGTGTCCTTCTTCTCCTGGCTTTGCGTCTCCGGAATGACGATGACCGTCCTGTAACCGAGCGCCTTGGCCACCACGGTAAGGCCGATGCCCGTATTGCCGGCCGTGCCTTCGACGATGACGCCTCCCGGCCTCAGCAGGCCGCGCGCTTCGGCGTCGCGAATGATGAACAGTCCGGCCCGGTCCTTGACCGACTGGCCGGGGTTCATGAATTCGGCTTTGCCGTAGATTTCGCAGCCCGTTTCTTCCGAGGCGCGTCTCAACCGGATCAGCGGCGTATTGCCGATGGCGTCGATCACCGACCGATGCATGGGAATTCCTTTGCTTTTCCTGTGGAGCGTTCGAATGTCACGCCATACGCACCACATAATTCTGACGGCACCGACACCCAGGTGGTTCAAAGCCAAATCGCGCCGGGATTCAACGTGTTGTCAGCGCGTCTTCGAACCCGGAATCAGGCTTTCGCATCGGCCAGAGCATCGATTTCGGATCGGCACAGTAGAAACCGTGAGCGCTGCTTTCAAGGTCGGAATTTGCGCCAAACCTGCACAATCTGGATGCCAAATTCGAATGCATTCCCCCAAGCCCCCCGGATTTGCCGTCACATTGCCGTCATTGTAGCCTCCAACGAGACAAACGGGAGGACGCGTCGATGGCTCTCTATCGGGCAAATCCTAGTGACGGCGTAGCCTGGATAACGGGGGCCAGCAGCGGCATCGGCCGCTCTCTTGCCCTGGATCTGGCACGCGAAGGCTACACGGTCGCGGCGACCGCACGAACCTTGGAGAAGCTCGCAGCGCTCGCTGCGGATGCCTCCGATCTTCCCGGCCGCGTGATTCCCTATCCCGCCGACGTCACCGACGAAAAGGCGATGGCAGCCGTCGTCGCCGCCATAGAAGAACAGGTAGGCCCCATCGTTCTCGCCGTGTTGAATGCCGGCGGTTATCTCCGGACCCGTGGCGAAAGGCTCGATACCTCTAATTTTCTCAGGACCTACGAGACCAATCTTCTCGGAGTGCTGCACGGCCTTGTCCCCGTGGTGGATCGCATGCGGCAACGTGGGCGAGGTCATGTGGCCATCGTCGCGTCCGTCTCGGGCTATTTCGGGTGGCCTTCGACGGCGGCCTATGGTTCCTCGAAGGCGGCGCTCACCAATATGGCCGAATCGCTGAAATACGATTTCGACAGGCTCAACATCCGCATCCAGGTGATCAATCCAGGATTCATCGACACGTCCATGACCCAGAGCATCACCATGCGACTGCCAGCACTCATGCCGGTCGACAAAGCGTCGCGGCGCATTGTTGCCGGCTTGAAACACGGCGGTTTCGAGACCACTTTCCCACGCCGCTTCACGTGGTTTCTCAAAGCGTTGCGCATTGCTCCTCAACCGCTTCGTCATTGGTTGGTCGCCAAGGCGACGCGCTGGGAAAAGCAGCCGATGCTCACCGGGAAGACGCGACGAAGCTGATGCTCGAATCGTCTCGACAATTTCAGATTCCCCCGTACCAGTCATATCCAGCGGAATCCTCCCAGTAGCCGCCCTGGCCGCCGCCGAAACCGGCCAATGAGCTGGCGAGCTCGATCGTATGAAGGTACTTGGCCATTTTGTACCCGAGCTGGCGCTCGATACGCACCCTGAGCGGAGCACCGTTGGGAACCGGCAAGGCCGCGCCGTTGAGGCCATAGGCGAGAATGGTCTGAGGGTGGCGAGCGTCGAATAGGTCGCAGCTTTCATAGTAGGAAACGGGGGCGGCCAGGCCGCCACCAATGTTATCGAAGCAGTGGAATACCGCGAAGCGCACTTCCGGCTTTACCCTGACCTGATCGAGGAGAAAGGCCAGCGGCACTCCGGTCCATTTCGCAATGCAGCTCCACCCCTCCACGCAATCATGACGGGTGATCTGCGAGCGCGCCGGCATATTGCGCAGCTCGTCGAGCGACAGTTCGGTTGGCCTTTCGACAAGACCGCCGATCCGAAGGCGATAAGAGGTGAAACCATTCTCCTTGAGAGCAAGGAACTCGGGAGTCTGCGGATCCGCAGAGCCGTTGGGTCGCTGCCCCTGCCTTATCTCCGTCTCCTCATATTCACGCGCCAGTGTGTCGCCCAGGAGGGCGCGTTGGATGCGGTAGGTCAATGTGTTGGTGCCGGCCAGAACCCGACGCACCCGGCTTTCATCATTGCCCAGAAAATCGAACCTGTCGCAGCCGGCGAGCAGGAGAGAGGAGGCACCGACACTGCCAGCGGAAAGGAAGGCGCGACGGGAAAGAACCGGGTGGCTCAAGAGCGGTCTCCATCGGCCGGCGGGGTACCAGGATCCGCGCGATACCAACCCGTGGTCATCGATCGCAGTTCGTTCAGGGGGCCGGCCAGAAGCACCATGAGGATGTGAACGATGAAGAAAGCGACAAGCAGCAGCATGACGAGAAAATGGACCGAGCGCGCTGTCTGGCGGCCGCCGAAGAGATCGAGCAGCCATGGCCAGGCCGCGACCATGCCGGGCGACATCGTCAGGCCGCTGAGAACGATCAGCGGGAACAGGACGAAGAGCACTCCCGCGTAAGTCACCTTTTGCAGGACACCGTAGCTGCGTCCGTGATGGAAGCGCCCACGCGCATGATCCAGGATGTCCCGCGGAAGACGCCGGATGTCGGCGCATGTTGGAAGAAGACCGCGGCGGAGGCGACCGCCGGCCAGGGCATTCACGAACCAGACGAAGAGTGTCGCGACGAATATCCAACCGAAGAAGAAATGGACGAGGCGCCCAGTCGCCAGATCCTGATAAGACGGCAGGGTTGCCCAAGCTGGGAACCCTCGCGGCTCTCCGTTGCTGACGCCAAGGACACCGGTTGTGTCGAAAACACGGTCGAAGACCGCGGCTCGGCCGCGCAGCCCTTCCGGCGTTTCCTCCGCATAGATGGCGAGCAGGAAATTCTCATATTCGAACCCGGATTCCTGACCGACATACAGCGCCGGATGGGCATTGAATATCTGCAGGGCCGACACGAGAAGGAAGAACAGGCAGACCGCCCACGTCCAATGGGTCGCCCGGGTCCAGACGGATTGCCGATAGACCAGCGGTCCGATCGGACGGGACGTTCGTTTTTCCATCGATTCAATCATGGCGAGTCCATCGCGTGCTCAATTCCGGGTTCGAATGAACCAGGCGGACGAAGCTACGATGGGAGTGCCGAGGAAGTTTCAGGCGACCGTTTCCGGCCGTGCATCCCTGGCCGCGAGATAGACCAGCAACGCGAGCGCCAGCGCCGCCGCGTAGAAGACGAACAGCGCCTGATAGGCTGCCGCCGGCTCTCCGGGAACAATGTTGGCCGTCACCACGCCGCCGGTTGCAAATTGCATGACACCGACGCCGCCGACGGAAAAGAAATTCATGAGCGTCACGCCTCGTCCCATCAAATGAGCGGGTACAAATGCCCTGGCATGCGCCATCAGCAGGCCGTAGGCTCCGCCAAACAAGCCGATCACGACGAATACCCCCGTAGTGGTCGCTATGTCCGTCACCACGTTCAGAGAGAGATAGAGGACGGCGAGGAGGCCAATCGTATTCCCCCCGAACGCCACCCATTTGCGGGTCTTGAATATCGTGTCCAGGGGTCCGTACAGGAAAGCGCCCCCAACCATGGCCAGCGCCATATAAAGCGTGACTTCACCGATCATCACGCTATCGGCACCGTAGACATCGGCGAGATACGGTCCAGCCCACAGGCCACGGATCCCGCTTGCCGGGGCATAGTTGAGGGCGGTCAGCGGAATGATCGGCCACAGGACCTTCATGCGCAGGAGTTCGAGATAGCCCGACAGCCCCGCCGATGGTCCGGACATTGCCTTGGGATCCCGCACGAAGGCGGCAATCGCGATTGCCGTGCACAGCGTAATGAGGGCAAGAGCGACCATGACCGGACGCCAGCCGAACGCCTCGGCCGCATTGGCGAGCGGCGCCGCGCCGATGACATTGCCGGCCGTCCCGAACGCAACCGTCCAGGACGAAAGCACGGCGAAACGGGCCGGCGAAAAGGTCTTGGCGAAAATGAACAAAGCGGCCATCAGCACGGGCGCGCAGCCGATGCCGATCAGCGCCATGGCCGCAATCACCATCCAGGGGGCCGCCGCCGCCGCGAAAAGCAACGCACCGCCGGCGCCGCCGATCGCAATGAACAAGGCAGCCGTTCGCCTTGGCCCAAAACGATCGAGCGCTACCCCGACCGCAAACTGGGCGAAGGCGAAGGCTACGAACCAGATCCCTGAAGCCTGGGCAAGCTGCGCCTTTGTCATGGCAAGCTCGGTGGTCAAGGCCGGCGTCAGGACCGCAAGAAAAGAGCGGTAGAATTGCGACAGCACATAGCCGACGGCAAGCGCCGCGATTCCGCCCATCGATCTCCCCTCTCCGTTATCGACAGCCCTACCCCGTCTTTGACGCCCGGCGCAATGGACCAGGGCGGCTAACCTATGCGCCCCATGATCTTGCGGGCCACGGCTTCATAGTCGTCGTCGAAATGGTGCCCCCCCGGCAGTTGGACGACTTCAGCGCCGCTTCCCTGGAGCTTCGGGCAGATGCTGTCGTCGTCGTCCTCGCCGAAGATGCACTGCACCTTGCCAGGCGGAATCTTGCTCACTTCAGGCATTGTCGGGTGCGAGGGGTCGCCGCCGCCACCGAACCAGCCCGAGACGTCGAACCGGAACGCGGCCGCATCGCTGAGGCCGAGCAGCGAGACGGTCGACACTTTCGCCTTCTCGTTTTCGGCAAGGCGATTGTATGCGGCAGGCAACACATCGGCGCCGAAGGAATAGCCTACGAGCACAACGGAGCGGACCTGCCACGCATCGCCGAAGTAGTCGGTAATCCGCGAAAGATCGGCTGCGATCGCCTCGGGTGATTTCTCCGACCAGAAATAACGCAGCGAGTCGATCCCTACCGTGGGCACCCCCTTCGACGCCAGGAACTCGGCGATTTCGCGATCGATGTCTCGCCAGCCGCCGTCTCCGGAAAGCACGATCGCCATTGTGTCGTGCGCTGAATGGGCAGGCAGGACGGCCAGCGGCAGATCGGCGAGGCCGTCGCCAACCGTGGATGGCGCCTTGGCCAGAATGGTGGCGACCGCGTCCTCGAGCGCCTTTGCCGGTTGGCCGGTTCCTTGCGCACGTTCGATCGCGAAACCCTGTGCGATGAGAGACCCGATATGCGCCTTGCCGGTATCGTCGCCGTCCGCAGTCTCGACAACCTGGATCGGCGCGGGCAGCTTCCCGGGTTGCAATCCATAACTCCAGCCACTGCCGTCGGCGCTTTTCGCATGAGGCGCGCCTGAACAGAGCTCCCGCGTGAAAGGCAGGGTGCTCCCCGGATCGACCGCGACGAAACGCCGGATCGTTGCGAGTGGCGACTGCGCCGCGAGGGCGAGCGTCATCGTGCCGCCGGCGCCTGTCCCCGCCACGATGGGATGAACGTAAGATGTCGTGCCGATCGCGCGCTGCAGTGTCTGGCTGAACTCTTCCATGTCGGAGATGAAGTAAACGCAGTCTCTGCCGCGGCCCGCCGCTTTGGCAAAACTGCGGGCGAGATCGACGCCAACCACAACGCCGCCCGACGCGGCGAGAGCACGGGCGGTCTGCCTGTCCTTCGCGCCGTATCCGGTCCGGTCCGAAAATAGGAACACGACGCCGCGCGGCATGTCGTCTGGGCGTACGACTTCGGCGACTGCCAGCGTGTCCGTCTCGGGGTAGGTCATCGGCCGCAGCATATAAACGGCGACAGCAACTGCCGCGACAGCGGACAGGGCCAGCGGCAGGATTCTCACTTCGAGATCACTCCGCGAATACCACCGCTGATCAGCACCGTCACGTCGGCAATGGCAAGCATCGGATTGAGGCCACCGGCGACCGCCATATAACGGGGTGACCATATCGGGTCGAACTTGTTCTTGAACGCGCGCAGGCCGTGGAAGTTGTAGAACGCCTCGCCGTGGTCATAGGCGGCGTGGCCCATCTTGTGCCAGAGGGGCGCGACGGGGTTTTCCGACAGGCCGGCGAGCGGCGCCATCCCAAGGGAAAACCAGCAGTAGCCCATATCCTTGAAATGAAGCAGGAGCTTGCCGAACAGGACTTCCATGCTGCCGTTGGGCGCCTGGGGATGGAAGCGCATGAGATCCACTGTCACCTCCTCCTTCGATCCGGTCGTCATCACCGTGGCGAATGCGACGATCCGGCCGCCGTGCCTCAATACCGCAACGGGCTGCGAGGCCACATAGCCGCGATCGAACGCTCCGAGCGAGAAGGCTTTCTCGCGAACATCGTGCTCGGCCAGCCATGCATTCGACACCCCTTGCAACTCTTCCATGATGGCTGGGACATCTGTGGTCGGAACGATCTCAAAGGTAACGCCGTCACGCTCGAACCTGTTCAGCGCCGTGCGGAGCGAGGCGCGACGCCCGCCCTTCAAATCGAAAGCCTTGAGATCGACCCGCGCCTCTTCCCCAAGCTTGAAAGCATACAGCCCGGCGTCTGCATACATGGACAGGCTTTCCGCAGGGACCTGGTAGAAAACGGCCCTCCCCCCATGGGCGCGTGAGAGCTCGACAAAACGCCAGACCAGTTCGTGCCGGTTCTCTTCAGCCCCGATGGCGCCGAACAATGCGATCCAGGACCGTCCCCTCTTGCCATACATCAGGAACGTCCTGCGATCGCTGGAGAAGAGCAGGCTCTTGTCGCCCATTCGCACGAGATTGGCATCGGCAACGGGCTGGTTTCCCACGATCTCGATCGCATTACGCAGATCTTCGTCATTCGGACGTTGCGGCTTGCCCGCCGGCGGGCGGATGAGCAGCGAGACAGCGATTCCGGCAGCCACGATGATGATGCCGAGCGCGGCGCGGAGACTGCGAGGCGCAGTCGCGGAAAACTCGAACTGCCACCACAGCTCATGCGAATAGTCGACCTCTTTGTACACGAAGAAGAGGATCGTCAGGGCGAGCGCGAGTACCGTTCCGACACAAAGCCACCATCCAGCCGACAGGCGGTCGTGGATCAGCGAGGCGGGCCGCGTGAAGAGACCGCGGGTCAGCAGAAGCGAAACGAACAAAATCGCGAGGAGCAGGGCTTCGCCGATCGCGACGCTCTTGACCAGTGCCAATGGAATGGAAACGGCTGCAAGCGCGGCTGCGATCCACCAGGCGCCGTCGAGCCGATGGACGAGCCCGCGGGCCGCGAGAATCATGAACAGGCCGATCACGCTGGCCAGGAAATGCGCGCCCTCCAAGATGGGCAGCGGTAGCAGCGCCTCCAGCCAGCCTATGACGATGTCGGGGGTGGGCGTGACACCGGATACCACCAGCATCGTTCCGATGACCGCGGTAAAAGCCGCCAACACGATGGGAACGGCAGCATGTGCAGCACCTCGCAAGGCGGCGTTTGCCGCGGTCGCGCGACGGAACTCGACGGCCGAGAGCGCGATGGCCGCGAGGACCAGCGGCAAGACGTAGTAGATCACACGATAGAGCAGCAAGGCACCGACCACACCACCGAGCGGCAGATGGCTGCCGAGGGCGGCGAGCACCAGCGCCTCGAACACGCCGACGCCTCCGGGCACATGGCTCAATATGCCGAGCCCGACGGCGACAGAGTAAACCGACAGCACGAAAGGATACGAGACCGGTCCCTCCGGCAGGAGCACCCACAGAACTGCCGCCGACGCGGCGAGATCGACGACGGTTGCGAGGAGTTGCACCACGATGGCGGTGGCGCTGGGCAGAGCGAGCCTGCGACTGAAAAGCGTCAGATGCCGCGGTCCGAAAGCTGCGAAGAGTATGATGGCCAGGACCAGTGCAAGCACCAGATAGGCTGCGATGCGAATAGAGGCGACGGGCAGGCCGGCGCTCGCCGCCAAGCCAGCATCCGCCGTGACCAGCCCAAGTCCCGCAACGAAGGCCAGGCCGATGCCGAAGGCGAAGGTGACATAGCCTACGATGCGAGCCACCTCCTCCGGCGTGACCCCAAGCGGCGTGTAGAAGCGGTATCGAACGGTGCCGCCGGTAAGCGGCCCGAAACCTGCGATGTTACCGACGGCGTAAGCGCAGAAACTTGTGAGAGCGACGATGCCGAAGGGCAGCTTGCGGCCGACGAAAGCGAGCGCCTGCCGGTCGTAGACAGACAGGGCGGAAAAGCTCACGACAGTGAAGAGGACGGCCAGCGCGAGATCCCGAAAGCTCGTCGCCTTGATCGCATGGACAAGGTCCTCGTAGCTGACATCGGCCAGAATGCTGTTCAGCGCCAGCGCGGAAACAACGATGACGGCGAGCGCGGCGACGACAAAAAGCCTCGCACGATAGGTTTCCCAGAACCCGCCTTCGCTCGTCCCTTCGGAACGATCGGCGTCGGTGGCCAAACCTGTCTCCGTCATAGCCGCGCCTCCCGCTGGTGGGGATCTTCAGCACCGGAGGCACCGGAAAGGCGGTGGCCCGTACGCCTGCGAAAGGAGGAAGGCGCTGCCATATGGAAACATCCATCGATTGCGGTGGCAGGCCTGACGCGAGACGGGGGCAAGAATGTGGCGGAAGGCGGAGTCGACGACTTCCACTCTCCTGCCTCGACGGCCCGCTATTTCGAACCAAGACCCCGAGCGTCAAAGTCCAAGCGACAATCTCGCGACATATGGTTGTGTCTTGTGCTATTTGAGTATCCGTTCACAACCGACCATGAAACGAGGAATTCAACCCATGCGGAAGATGATTGTCGCACTGGCAGCGATCGTTGCGCTGAGCGGCTGTACGACCACCGAGAGGGACGTGACCGTGGGAACTGCGGCCGGCGCGATTATCGGCGGCATAGCTGACGGCGGAACGGGAGCCCTGATCGGCGCGGGTGCCGGCGCGCTCGGCGGCCTTCTGGTCCGCAACCTGCGCAACGGCTATTGCGAGTATCGCGATAAGCGCGGACGCATTTACACTGCCCGCTGCAACTAACGGCTTAAACACGACGGCCAGAGGACGGCATGCCGTCCTCCGGTTCCATTCAGTCTCGACAGATCCTTGACCGACAGCTTCGCAGACGAAAGTTGGTCGGCGAATAGGGATTCAGGAACGAGTGGAAACGATCTTGCCCGGATTAAGCGTCCCGCCAGGATCGAGCAAGGTCTTGATGGCGCGTGCGAGTTCCTGCTTTACCGGATCGGCATAACGCTCATAGGCGTCGCGCTTGTCGAGGCCTACGCCATGCTCGGCCGAGAACGAGCCGCCGCACTCTCGCAAGCCGGAATAAAGCACATCCTCGATCGCCCTGTGCCGCTCATGCGACACGGGGCCATCGACGTTTATCGAGATATGCAGATTGCCATCACCGAGATGGCCGAAAACATAAGGCGCGTAGGCGGGATCGATAGCCTTCAGGCCGGCCTCGAGGCGCGCGACATAGCTGTCGATCTCGTCGCCGGGGACCGACACGTCGAAGGATGGCGGGTCCTTGTGCATGCGCTCGATCTGCTCGGTTTCCTCGCGCAGCCGCCAGATCGTTCGCGCCTGCTGGTTAGAGGTCGCGACGAGCCCATCGAGGATGCCGGCCTCCTCCCAGATCGCCGCCAGCCCGTCCTCCAGCGCCGTCGTCGCAGCGCCCAGGTCGTCGGCGCCGAGTTCCAGCAACAGCAGGCAAGATGCATCGAGCGGTAGCTGGCCGGGCTCGATACCGAGCATCCGGCTCATGGCGAGGGCAAAGCGATGCCACATGATCTCGGCGGCGCGCAGGCTGATGCCAGTCCGGCCGAGGAAATGCCGGACGATCCGTTGGGCGCTAGCGGCGTCCGGCACGCCCACGAGAGCCGTAGCCCCGGCGGCCGCAACCGGATTCAGCTTGACCGCGACGCGGGTGACAATTCCAAGCGTGCCCTCGGTGCCGATGAACAGGTGCTTGAGATCGTAACCGGCACTGGTCTTCATGACACGGGTAAGATCGGAGAACACGCGTCCATCGGGAAGCACGACTTCGAGGCCGAGCACGCGATTGCGCATGGTGCCGTTTCGGAAGGCCATGATGCCGCCGGCATTGGTGGAGACCATGCCGCCGATAGTGCAAGTGCCGCGTGATGCGAGGTCGATGCCAGGGTCGAGCCCTTCGACAAGCGCGGCCTCCTGCAACACCGCCAACGGCGTGCCTGCCTGGACGACGGCGACCCTGGCAAAGGCGTCGATCTCCTCGACGCTGTTCATGGCGCCAAGGTCGCAGATAACCTGGCTCGGCGTGGTGGCCGCACCGCCGGCGAGCCCGGTGCGGCCACCTTGCGGCACGAGTTCGAGCCCGTTCGCCGCGCAGTACGCCACCAATGCTGCTACACCGGCAGTGTCGTTCGGACGCACGAGCGCCGCGGCGGTGAAATTGCGACTATCGACACCGGGATCGCGGCGGGACAGCTCGGCACGGTCCCAGACGACCGCATCGCCGAGGATCTTGCGCATCTCAACGAGCAGCTTGTCTTCGTCCGTCATGCCCACCGCTCCACGATTGCGTCAGCCACCGCCTTCGTCGCGGCTCCAAGGAAAAGCGGCGGCAGAGCCGGGCCGCCGCTCTCTGAATTCGGGGAAAATCAGGCCGCCTTGGCGGTCGGCCGTTTTCCGCCGAAACGCCGGCGCTTGCCTCGAAACGGCTTGCGTTCGCCATTCGGCTCGCCCGACTTGCCGTGGACCGGTTTCTTGCCGAACCCATTGCGCGGCTTGTGCTCGCCCTGTGGGCGGCGATCTTCACGGCGCGCCGGCTGATCGTTGTCGGGGCGCAATTCGGCCATGTCGCGGGCGCGCGGCTCGGGACGCGGATCCGGCTCGCCTGTATGGTCCCCAGCGATCGGCAGCCGCATGCGGATCACCCGCTCGACGGCGCGAAGCTTCGCTGCTTCCGACGGATCGCACAGGGTGACGGCGACGCCGTCCGCGCCGTTGCGGCCAGTCCGGCCGATGCGGTGCACATAGCTTTCCGCCTCGTCCGGCAGGTCGAAATTGACGACATGGCTGATCCCCGGCACGTCGATGCCACGCGCCGCGATATCGGTCGCCACGAGGATGCGGACGGAGCCGTCGCGGAAACCATTCAGCGCCTTCTGGCGCGCGTTCTGCGACTTGTTGCCGTGGATGACCGCGGCGTTGAAACCATCGCGCTCCAGATCGCGTGTCACGCGGTCGGCGCCGTGCTTGGTGCGCGAGAATACGATCACCGAGCGCATGGCCGGATCGGCGAGCATCGTCGAAAGGACCTTCCGCTTCTGCTTGGTACGGGCCATGACTACGCTCTGGTGGATCTCCGCCGCGGTGGTGCCCTGCGGCGCGACTTCGACGCGCGCAGGATTACGCAGCAACCCTTGCGCGAGCTTCTCGATCTCGGGTGGCATCGTCGCCGAAAAGAGGGCCGTCTGCCGGGCGGGATGCGTTGCTTTCGCCAGGCGCTTGACGTCATTGATGAAGCCCATGTCGAGCATGCGGTCGGCCTCGTCAAGGACAAGCCAGGTCGTTTCCGACAAGATGACGTCACCCTCGCGCACGAGATCCGTCAACCTGCCAGGCGTAGCGATCAGCACGTCGACGCCAGGGCCGATCTTCTTGACCTGACTGAAGCGGGAGACGCCGCCCAGCACCAGCGCGGTCGAGATATGAGCGCCCTTCGAAAGGCGCCGAAAGGTCTCCTCGATCTGGACGGCCAGTTCGCGTGTCGGCACGAGAATCAGCGCGCGCGCAGTCTTCGGGCGACGCTTCGTGCCGAGCCCGACGATTTTCGAGAGGATCGGCAGGGCGAATGCGGCCGTCTTGCCGGAGCCGGTCTGGGCGACGCCCAGAATATCGCGGCCTTCGAGCTGAGCGGGGATCGCCTGCTCCTGGATCGGCTTGGGCTCGATGAACCCGGCATTGATGGTCGCATTCAACAGCGCCCCGGAGATGCCGAGTCGAGCGAAACCGCTCGTATCGTTTTCGTTGGTCAATTCGTTCTTCTTTCAGGCGGCCCTTGCAAAGCCGCACAAATACGCGGCAGGGCGCAACCTGCCGTCGGGTCAAATGGAATGGAAACGACAAGGCGGCGGGCAAGCCCGCGCGGCTGCGCTGTCGTGCCCGCAAGCCTCATGCCAGCGGGGCTCTTTCGCCTCTTGCCGTCATCCGGAAAAGGGAAGCAGACGCAACCAGTCCCGACGTTCGGGAAGGCCGGAACTGTCCGGCCCAAGCGCCTATGGCCCGCATATGGGATAACACGGCCGAAAAGGCAAACGAAATTTGCCGCACCGCAGCAACGGACGGCCTTAAGCGAGGCTGCGCCATCTCTGCGCAACGCCCAATTATATCGCAAGCTGCTGGCCTCGGTGGGCTCACGAAGACTTTCGTGAAGCGAGGGCAGCCTTGTCGGCCATTTCCACCAGCGTTTGGACAGTGCGCCAATTGCGCGCCGTCAGAGGCACCCCCAAAACGCGGTCAAGCGCCTCCGCCAGCTTCGACGCACCAATGCCGTCGGGCGTGAAGAGGTAGAGCACCCCGTCGGTGATGGCGAAACGCTCGGTCGCCGTTGCCTTTTCCTGGAGCCGTTCAGCGGCGTCAGGCGCCGGCGTTCCGTCCAGCAGCACCGCATGCAGCTTCTTGTGGTCGCACGCCCCTTCCGGGAACGGATTGCGGGCGATCATTTCCTTCCAGGCGTCGGCTGAACGGACGGTCGGTCGCGAAGGGAATCCAAAGGTCTCGGCGAAGAGCCTGTCGATCGCTGCCGCCAGCTCTTTCGCTTTCATATGCGACGTCAGGACCACGTTACCGCTCTGGATGTAGGTGGCCACCGAACCGAACCCGGCCTTGGTCAGGGCCGCGCGCAGCGTCTCCATCTTCGCGACCTTGTTGCCGCCGACATTGATGCCGCGGAACAGGACGATGAAGACGGTTTCGCTCATATCACCAGTCCCGCAATCGTATCGTTGTCGGTGATGTCCTGATAGGCCCAGCCGGTTTCATGGAACCTCTTCGCCAGGATATCGAAGTTGCGGCGGTCCTTGGTTTCGATCCCGATCAGCACCGAGCCGAAGTTCCTGGCCGACTTCTTCAGATACTCGAACCGGGTGATGTCGTCTTCCGGGCCTAGCACCTGGAGAAAGTCGCGCAACGCGCCGGGCCGCTGCGGGAAGCGGAACACGAAGTACTTCTTCAGGCCTTCGAAACGCAGCGCGCGTTCCTTCACGTCCGGTAGGCGCTCGAAATCGAAATTGCCGCCGGAAACGACGAGAACGATCGTCTTGCCCTTGATCTCTTTGCGCGGGAAATCTTTGAGCGTATCGATGGCCAGCGCTCCGGCCGGTTCGAGCACGACGCCCTCTATATTCAGCATCTCGATCATTGTGGCGCATAGCCGGTTTTCGGGGATCAGCTTCACCGAATCGGCCGGGAAATCTTTTAGGTGCCGGAACGGCTCGCGGCCGATCTCCGCCACGGCAGCGCCGTCGACGAAATTGTCCACCTTGGACAGCTTCACGCGCCTGCCGACAACGAGGCTCTCCTTGAGGCTCGGCGACCCCGCGGGCTCGGCGAAGACGAATCGCGGCGCGGAGCCACGCTCGCGGAAATAGCGCGTCACTCCGGCTGAAAGCCCCCCGCCGCCCACGGGCAGCACCATGATGTCGGGCGTCCGCCCCAATTGCGCGGCAATCTCACGACCGACGGTCGCCTGGCCGTCGATGATGTCCTTGTGGTCGAACGGGGGCACCATATGCGCGCCCTCGGTCTCGGCGAAGGTCAGCGCAGCGCGATAGCAATCGTCGAAGAAGTCGCCGATCAGTCTGATCTCTACGAATTCACCGCCGAAAAGCCGCGTCTTATCGATCTTCTGTTGGGGCGTCGTCACGGGCATGAACACCACGCCCTTTCTGGCGAAGTGCCGGCAGACGAAGGCGAAACCCTGGGCGTGATTGCCCGCGGAGGCGCACGCGAAGAGCTCCGAGCGCGCTCCGGCACCGAGCGCCTTGCGGAAGAAATTGAAGGCACCGCGAATCTTGTAGGAGCGAACCGGGGAAAGGTCCTCGCGTTTCAGGAGGATACGCGCGCCCGTCTTGCGCGACAGGTAATCATTCTCCTGCAGCGGGGTCTCGGGAAACAGCGCCCGCACCGCCTCCGTCGCTTCATTCACACGTTCTAGGAAATTCGTCATCTCTCAAGGTCCATCGGGGATAAACGACCTTCCCGATCGTGCCCTCCTTTGCGCTATGGCACATTCGCTTGTATGAAGCCACAGGCTGCCACGCAGCGGCTTGAGTCCGCCATTCGCGACGCCTGGGATTGTCGACCGTGAACAGAAGTACCATTCGCGCCGCAATCCATGTCGCAGCCGTCTTCGCCATCTATCTTTCCGTCGCCATGCTGATGCCGGCTGTCGCGGATCTCTACTTCGGCAATGAGGATTGGACAGTCTTCGCTTTTTCGGCGCTGTTCATGGGCGGACTTGCCATGGCCGTGGCGCTTGCCACACATGGCCGTCCGCCCCAGGTGACCACGCGTTTCGGCTTTCTGCTCGTGAACCTCCTCTGGTTAACTCTGGCCATCGCCGGTGCCGTGCCCTTCATGATGTCGTCGCTCGACATGAGCATCACCGACGCCTTCTTCGAGTCGGTGTCGGGCATCACGACCACGGGTTCGACGGTGATCAACGGCCTCGACCACGCCCCCCCTGGCATCCTGCTTTGGCGTTCGCTGCTTTCCTTCATGGGTGGCCTCGGCGTGATCGCGCTCGGCCTTTTCCTGCTGCCATTCCTCAACATCGGCGGCGTGTCGTATTTCAAGATCGAATCCTCCGACATCGAGGATCGGCCGTTCGAGCGGTTCCAGACCTTCACCATCAGCCTGATCGGCATCTACACGACGCTCGTGGTGGCTTGCGCCGTCTCCTATGCCACGGCCGGGATGGACGGCTTCCATGCCATCAACCACGCGATGTCTACGGTCGCCACCGGCGGTTTTTCTACGCACGACACGTCCTTCCTACGCTATTCGGACAACCCGGCGATCCTGTGGACCGGGTCGATCTTCATGTTCATCGGCGGCTTGCCTTTCTCAATCATGATCCTGTTTGCGGTACGCGGTCGGCTCGATGCGATCCGCGATCCGCAGATTATGGTCTATGCCTGCTATTGCATCGTGTTCGCGTTCGCCGTCGGCATCTATCTGAGGGTCAGCGCGGATATGCCGTTCTTCCAAGCGGTCACGCATTCGACCTTCAACCTGATCTCCATCATCACCACGGCTGGATTCGCGAGCGACGACTACACGCTGTGGGGTTCGTTCGCCGTGGTCTGCATCTTTGTGGCGACGTTCATGGGGGGCTGCTCGGGATCGACGACGGGTGGCATCAAAGCCTACCGCTTTCTCATTCTTTTCGAACTCATGATGAACGGCGTGCGCCGTCTCATCTATCCAAGCATGGTGCAACCCGTGCGTTATGGCGACCGGACCGTGGACGAGGACATGCAGCGCGCGGTTGTTTTGTTCATCGCCTCGTTTTTGGTCCTCTGGGCAATCGCCACCGTGCTCCTTGGGGCAACCGGCCTCGATTTCGTCACGGCGCTCAGCGGAGCCCTCACCTCGCTCACCAATGTCGGCCCGGGGCTCGGACCGGTCATAGGACCGGTCGGCAACTTCTCGTCGCTGCCGGACGCAGCCAAATGGATATGCTCTGCGGCGATGCTTCTCGGGCGCCTCGAAATTCTGGCCGTCCTCGTGATCTTTTCTCCCGCTTTCTGGGGCCGCTAGCCGGATGGACCGGGACCAACTTTGCCTGTAATGCGACAAAAACAGCAACAGACGGCCTCGTTCCAAATCTTGTTCCCGCCAGTTAGAGTTTTCCAGCCGATCGTCGCAGTCATGTTCATCCTCGCGCTTTCCGGCTGCGGCGGCGGACGAACGCATCAGTTGGTCGGCCAAACCATCGCTCCCGTAGCCGCGGCGAAGATCGCAGGTAGCCATGAGATTTTCGTCGCGACGTCTCGGGCCAAGGCCGCCGACCCGCGAGAAGTCTATTCAGGCGACCGTTCGAAGGAACTCGGCCTCGCCCGGGTCGACATCACCGTTCCGGCAATCCATAAGACCGGAGCGGTGGAACGGCCGGTCGGCAGGCAGACGGACCCGGCGAAATATTTCACCGCCACACGCGTCGCGGCTTATCGCGACGAGGAAGCCTTTTCGCGGGCGCTGCGCGCCGACATAGCGCGCCGCGGCGGCCGAGCCATGGTGTTCATCCACGGCTACAACACGGCCTTCGACGATGCCGTCTATCGGATCACGCAGATCGTCCACGATTCCGGCTACAAGGGCACGCCCGTCTTGTTCACCTGGGCATCGGCCGGCCGCACGGTCGATTACGTCTATGACAACAACAGCGCGACCGCCGCGCGCGACAGGCTCGAAGACACGCTTCGGCTTGTCGCCCGTTCGGGCGCCAAGCGCGTCGATATCGTCGCGCATTCGATGGGCAATTGGGTGACCGTCGAGGCGTTGCGCCAGCTTGCCATGACGGGCGACCGGGATCTCGACGGCAAGATGGGAGACGTCGTCCTCGCCTCGCCGGATATCGACGTCGACGTGTTCAAGACCCAGATGGGCCGTTACGGTGTGCCGAACAAACCTTTCGTGGTGCTGACGTCCAAGAACGATCGCGCTCTCAGTATTTCGGGCCTGATCGCAGGCCAGCGGCCACGCCTTGGCGACTACACCGACGCGGCCGACATTGCCCAGTACGGCGTCGTCGTTGCCGATGTGAGCACGCTGTCCGCAGGCGACAGATTGAACCATGCCAAGTTCGCCGACAATCCGGTTTTGGTGAAATTGCTGGGCGAAAGGCTCCAAAGCGACGATTTCGGTCTGAACGAAAGCGACATCACCAACCGCATCGGGTCCCTCACGCGAGGGATCGGCCAGACCATCACCTCGGCTGCCGAGATCGTCATAACCACGCCGTTCGAAGTGATGCGGGTTGCCGTCGGCCAGTAGGAGGCGAACCGCCCCCCAAAGCATGTTGTCGTCTTGCACGTCGTTTACCCAAACCGCTGCACACGTTTGGGCGACATGAATTGGTCCTTCAGACGAACAGATCGACCTTCTCGAATTTGGTGACGTCAATGATCCCGACGTCGGAAATGCGCAACTCGGGAATCACCACCAACGCCAGCAGCGAGTGCTGCATGTAGGCGTTGTTCAGGCTGCAACCCATCTTGCGCATGGCTTCGGCAAGCTTCTCGGCCTTGGCCGCGACGATCTCGGCGCGTTCGTCCGACATCAACCCGGCGATCGGCATCTCGACGAGCGCGACCTCCTTGCCCTTCGAGAACAGAACCACGCCGCCGCCGATCTGGCCGAGGCGGTTGGCTGCAAGCGCCATGTCCTGCTTGTTCGTGCCGACGAGGATCATATGGTGGGAATCATGCGCCACGGTCGAGGCCATCGCGCAATCCTCCATGTAGCCGAAGCCGGAAACGAAGCCGTTGACCACCTGGCCCGTGCCGCGATGGCGCTCGACGAGCGCGATCTGGCAGACATCGTTGCGGCGATCCATGGCCACCAGTCCGTCCTCTACGGGAAGATCGGCTTCCAACGCCCGTGTCGGCGCCTGGTTCTCGATCACGCCGATGACACGTACCCTGACTTCATTGGCCCCCTTCGGCGCCTCGATGTCGAAGTCGGCAGCCTTGAGCTTGCGCCCGAGCTTGACAGTGTTCCTGGCACTCCTCGGATAATCGTACGGTTCGATCCCGACATCGAGTTTGCCATGCCTGGCCAGCCGCACGCCCCTGCCATAGACCTCGTCGACCACTAGCGCGGGCAGATCGGAAACGATCAGGAAATCGGCGAGCCGGCCCGGCGCAATGGAGCCGATCTCGCGGTCGAGCCGGAAATGCTGTGCGGTGTTGATCGTCGCCATCTGGATCGCCGTCACCGGATTCAGGCCTTGCGCGATGGCGTGACGGACGACCCTGTCCATATGCCCGTCGTTGATCAGCGTGCCCGAGTGACTGTCGTCGGTGCAGAGGATGAAATTGCGCGGGTCGATGCCATCTTCCGTCACGGCCTTGATCTGGGCCGCCACGTCGTACCAGGCCGAGCCCAGCCTCAGCATCGCCTTCATGCCCTGGCGTACGCGGGCCACCGCATCCTCGGCCCGCGTGCCTTCGTGATCGTCCTCAGGCCCGCCGGCGACGTAGCCGTGGAAAGGCAGGCCCAGGTCGGGCGAGGCATAATGCCCGCCGATGGTCTTGCCGGCCTTCACCGTCGCAGCGATCTCGCCAGCCATGATCGGGTCATTCGCCGCGACGCCGGGAAAATTCATCACTTCGCCGAGCCCGACGATATTCGACCACGTCATCGCCTCGGCAACGTCCGCGACGGTCAGCGCCGCGCCGGCATTCTCGAGACCTGGCGCCGACGGCACGCAGGAAGGCATCTGCACATGCACGTTGATGGGCATGGCCATCGCCTCGTCATGCATCAGCCGCACGCCACCGAGACCCAGCACATTGGCGATCTCGTGCGGATCGATGAACATCGAGGTGGTGCCATGCGGAATGACGGCCCGGCAGAACTCGGTCACCGTCACCATACCGCTCTCGACATGCATATGGGCGTCGCAGAGCCCGGGCACGAGATAGCGCCCGGCGGCGTCGACCACTTTCGTGCCTTTGCCGATCGCGTGGCTGGCATCCGGTCCACAAAAGGCGAAGCGCCCAGCCACGATGGCCAGGTCGGTGGCGGCGATGATCTCGCCCGAATAGACGTTGACCCAGCGGCCGTTGCGCACGACGAGATCGGCAGGCTTGCGGCCCATCGCGACATCGACAAGCAATGGCGCGACCTCCGTCCAAGATCGGGGATTGGAGCGTTTCGGTGTCGGCTTCCGCGCCATGGGATTCTCCTGTTTGACGCGAATGTGCCAAGCCGCGCGCCCGTTGACCAGCCGCATTGCCGCAAGCCTCGCACTCGGTGTAGTGATCTGTCAAAGCAAGGATAAATCACCCAATGAACCGGCCGCCCCTTCCGCGCCGAAGATTCTGGGCCGTCTTGGCATTGTTGTTTGCCGCGCTGGCCGTGGCGGTTCTGGTCGGTCGTCTGGCGACGCGCTCGGCACTGGAGCAGGCGTCCGGACGGGGACAGACGACCTTGCGGCTGGCGGTCGCGGCGCTGCGCGGGCACATGAACCGCTTCGAGCCGTTGCCGGCCCTGATCGCCGATCATGACGACATCCAGGAACTCGTCTCCGATCCAGGGAATTCGGAGTTGCAGGCGCGCGGCAATGCCTATCTGGAGGAGATCAACGCCCTTCTCAAATCGTCGGACATCTATGTGATGCTGACGGACGGCATCACCATCGCCTCCAGCAATCACGACGGGCCGATCAGCTTCATCGGCGAAAATTTTTCCTACCGGCCCTATTTCCAGCAGGCCATGGAAGGAAGGCAGGGTCGTTTCTTCGCTCTCGGCACGACATCGCTGAAGCGCGGCTACTATTTCTCCGCTCCGATCCGCGTCGATGGGATCATCCGGGGCGTCGTCGCCTTCAAGGTCGATATCGAAGGCATCGAGTCGTCATGGGTGGGCGCCGACCACGAGATTTTCGTTTCCGATCCGGAAGGCATCATCTTCATGACCGGCAGGCCCGAATGGCTCTATTCAGGCATCCAGAAGCTTACGTCGGAAAGGCTTGCGCGTACTCAGGTCTCCCGTCGCTACGCGGACGCGGTTTTGCGCGAGCTCCCGATCACCGCTTCGACCTCCATCGACGGACACAGGCTGATGAGCATCGCCTCTCCCACGGGCGGGAAAGAATATCTCGTGCAAGCGGAGGCTATGCCCGAGGCCGGCTGGACGGTGCATGTGCTGCTCGATACGGCATCGGCCCGGAGCCAGGCTTTCACGGCAGTCGCCGCCGCACTGCTGCTGCTCGGCCTGGCGACGCTGGCCGGCGCCATCGTCCTCCAACGGCGTGCCCGGCTCGCCGAGCGCATGGAGTTGCAACGCACGGCTAGGGCGGAACTGGAACGGCGCGTCGAGGAGCGTACGGCAGACCTCGCGCTGGTCAACCGGCAACTGGAGAGCGAGGTCGCAGAGCGGCGCGCAACGGAGAAGCAGCTTCGGCGAACTCAGGGGGATCTGATCCAGGCAGGCAAGCTCGCCGCGCTCGGGCAGATGTCGGCAGCCTTGTCGCACGAGTTCAACCAGCCGCTCGCTGCCGTGAAGACTTATGCCGACAACGCCGCCGTGCTGATCGACAGAGGCAGGTCAGCCGAAGCAAGAGACAATCTCCAGCGCATTTCGGGTCTCACCGACCGCATGGCTTCCCTCGGCCGGCATCTGCGCAATTTCGCGCGCAAGCCCAACGAGAAGCTCGGCGCCGTGCCGCTCGACGAAGTCGTGAGGGACACGCTCGAAATCGTCTCCGCACGGCTCAAAGCGGCGAACGCCACGCTGATCGTTGATCTCGGACCCACGCCGCCGATCATACGGGCAGGATCGGTGCGCCTGCAGCAAGTCCTGGTGAATATCATCTCCAATGCCGCGGATGCCGTCGAAGGCCGCGACAACCGCACAGTCGAGCTCAGCGCGCGCCATGCAGGCGGCAAAATCCTCATCCAGGTCCGAGATCATGGTCCGGGCGTTCCGGCGGCCATCGCCGAGCGAATATTCGATCCCTTCTTCACGACGAAAGGCGTGGGCAAGGGGCTGGGCCTCGGCCTGTCGATTTCCTACAACATCGTCAAGGATTTCGGCGGTAGCCTTTCCGCCGGCAACCATCCGGATGGCGGCGCCGTCTTCACCATTGAGCTCGAACAGGGAAAAATGCCCGTCCGTGAGGCAGCCGAATGAAGCCCGTCATACTTCTTGTCGACGACGAGGAGGAATTGCGGCGCTCATCGAGCCAAGCCCTGGACCTGGCCGGCTTCGAGGTGCGTGGCTTCGCCTCGGCGGAACCCGTCTTGGACATTGTCGGCTACGGCTTCAACGGCATCGTGATCACAGACATCCGCATGCCTGGGATGGACGGAATGACGCTGATGGGCCGCATCCGCGACATAGATCCCGACATCCCGGTGCTGCTCGTTACCGGTCATGCCGACGTGCAACTCGCGGTGAAGGCGATGCGGGAAGGCGCTTACGACTTCCTCGAGAAGCCGTTCAACGCACAGCATCTTGCCGATATCGCCGCTCGCGCCCTCGACCGGCGCCAATTGGTGATGGAAAATCGCCGATTGCGCGCCGCGGCGGGCAAACGCGACGATGTCGAGGCCCGCCTGCCCGGCCGCACGCCGGCGATGGTGGACCTTCGCTACCGGCTTCGCGCGATAGCGGCGACGGACGCCGACCTCCTCATCATCGGCGACACTGGCACAGGCAAGGAAGTGGCAGCGCGTGCGCTCCACGACATCAGTTCCCGCGCCGCGAAGCCGTTCGTCGCCATCAACTGCGCCGCCCTGCCCGCCACTCTCATCGAAAGCGAGCTGTTCGGGCACGAGGCGGGGGCGTTTCCAGGAGCTCTGCGCGCCCGCTTCGGCAAATTCGAGCATGCGCGCGGCGGCACGATCCTGCTCGATGAGATCGGCTCGATGCCCCTCGACCTGCAAGCCAGGCTGCTTCGGGTCATCGACGAGCGAGTGATTACGCGCCTCGGCTCCAACGAGGCCGTACCCCTCGACGTGCGCTTTATCGCCACCAGCAAGGCGGATCTCGACTCGGACGTGGCGGCCGGACAGTTCCGCGCCGACCTTCTCTATCGCCTCAACATGGTGACGTTGCGCATGCCCTCTCTTGCCGCGCGGCGCGAGGACGTGCCGCTCCTTTTCCTGCAACTCGTCAACGAGGCCGCCGCTCGCTATCGCCGCGACGCCGTGGATGTGCCCCAGGCGCTTATCGCCGAAATCGCGCGTCGTGAATGGCCGGGCAACGTGCGCGAATTGCGAAATGCCGCCGATCGCTTCGTCCTCGGCCTCGAGCCAGACGGAGACTGGGCGCGCAGCGCAGCCGCGGCCACGCTGGCCGACCGCGTCGCGGATTTCGAGAAGAGCATCATCGCGGGAGCGCTGCTCGCCCACCGCGGCAGCCTGAAGCTCGTCTACGAGTCCCTCAGCATCTCCCGCAAGACCCTCTACGAAAAGATGCAGAAATACGGGCTTGCCAAGGACAATGCGCGGAATCCCTGAACGCAGCAATGCTGGGGTTCGGCCGGCGTCGGCAAATGGGGGGAAATCCACACACGTTCGATCGCCAATGTTACCTTTTCCACCCATCGCCGAGGGAAAGCTTGGCCGGCAGAACCGTCGGCAGGCATTGAGCGTTGCATCGAAGCCGCTACATTGCCCTCATGAGCCGCTATCAAGGCCGGGGTTCGGGAGGATCTCGCGCACCGGGCTGGCCAACCTATTTGGGAGGAAACCGATGAAGAAGTTCGTCGCCGCCTTCGCTGCGGCTGCCACTCTGTCACTCACCGCCTTCTCGGCGGACGCCCAGACCTATCCGGATCGCACCATCACGATGGTCGTACCGTTCTCGGCCGGCGGTCCGACCGACACGGTAACGAGGCTCGTCGCCGAAGCGATGTCCAAGGACCTCGGCCAGCAGATCGTCGTAGAGAATGTCGGCGGTGCCGGCGGCACGCTCGGTGCCGGACGGGTCGCCAAGGCCGAGCCTGACGGCTACACGCTGCTGCTCCACCACATCGGCATGGCGACAAGCGCGACGCTCTACCGGAAACTTGCATACGACACGCTGAACGCCTTCGAATATGTCGGGCTCGTTACCGAGGTGCCGATGACCATCGTCGCACGCAAGGACCTCGAACCAACCGATCTGAAGGGGCTCGTCGAATATGCGAAGGCCAACAAGGATACAGTGACTGTCGCCAATGCCGGCATCGGCGCGGCGTCTCACCTGTGCGGCATGCTCTTCATGAGCGCCATCGAAACGCCGCTGACGACAGTTCCCTACAAGGGGACAGGCCCTGCCATGACCGACCTGCTCGGGGGGCAAGTCGACATCATGTGCGACCAGACGACGAACACCACCAAGCAGATCACCGGCGGCACGATCAAGGCCTATGCGGTGACCTCGCCGGAGCGCCTTAAAGTGTTGCCTGATCTGCCCACGACCATTGAGGCCGGCCTGCCAGCTGTCCAGGTGGGTATCTGGCACGGCATCTATGCGCCGAAGGGTACGCCCGCGGAAATCACCGAGCGGCTCTCCAAGTCCCTTCAGGTGGCACTGAAGGATCCCAACGTGGTCGCGCGTTTTGCTGAACTCGGAACAGCGCCCTCTTCCGAAGCCGACGCTACACCGGCTGCACTGAAGGCCAAGCTCGAAAGCGAGATAGCACGCTGGAAGCCGATCATCGAGGCAGCCGGTCAGTACGCGGACTGAGACTGAACGGGGCGCCAAGCAGGTTTCGGAAAAGTGCCGACGGCTTTCCGAGACCTGCGGCAAGGAAAGAGGCCCGCCCGCATTCACCGGAACGCAGTCCCATAGCAAGGACATGCTCATGAAATCGCTCACATTCGACCGCACGAACGCGCTCTGCGGCGCATTGTTCGTGGCCATCGGCCTGTTCTTCCTAAGCGAGTCGCTCGGCCTCGATATCGGTACGGCGTTCCGCATGGGTCCGGGCTATTTCCCGATGCTGCTCTCGGCTGTGCTGATCCTCCTTGGCGTGGTCATTCTTGTCCAGGCCGTGCGCGTCGAAGGCGAGCCGGTCGGGCCGGTGGCCTGGCGCGGCATGCTGCTCATCCTTCCGGCGCCGATCGTCTTCGGACTCACCGTACGCGGCCTCGGGTTCGTGCCGGCTGTCTTCATAACAGCCTTCGTGGCTTCCTTTGCCAGCTCGCGCATGACGCTGGTCATGGCGCTGGTCCTGTCCGCGTTGCTCGCCGTCTTCGCCGTCGTCGTGTTCAGCTACGGTCTCGGCCTTCCTTTCGCGCGGTTCGGCCCCTGGCTGCGCTTCTAGGGGGCGGAAATGGAACTCTTCTCCAATCTCGGTCTCGGCTTCGCCACCGCTTCGACCCTTGCCAATCTGGGCTTCTGCCTGATCGGCGTGCTGCTCGGCACGTTGATCGGCGTCCTGCCGGGCATAGGCGCGACCGCGACCATCGCCATGCTGCTGCCGATCACCTTCCAGATCGGCGATCCCGTCTCCTCGCTGATCATGCTCGCGGGCATCTATTACGGTGCGCAATATGGCGGCTCGACCACTGCCATCCTGATCAACATGCCGGGTGAATCGTCTTCGGCCGTTACCGCGATCGACGGCTACCAGATGGCCCGCAACGGGCGCGCCGGGGCAGCACTTGCCGTCGCGGCGATCGGCTCCTTCTTCGCCGGAACCGTGTCCACCTTCCTCGTCGCGCTCTTCGCACCGCCGCTGACGGTGATCGCACTCGAATTCGGCGCCGCCGAATATTTCTCACTCATGGTGGTCGGACTCGTTTCGTCCATCGCCCTGGCGCATGGTTCGATCGTCAAGGCGCTCGCGATGGTCGTGCTCGGCCTGCTCCTGGGCCTGGTCGGGACCGACATCTATTCCGGCACGCCACGGTTTACCTTGGGTATCCCCGAATATGCCGATGGGCTGAATTTCGTAGCGGTGGCGGTAGGCGTGTTCGGCATAGCCGAAATCCTGCGCAACCTGGAGAACGAACACGAGCGCTCGGTGCTGATCCGCAAGGTAAGCGGCCTCCTGCCGACACGGGAGGACTTCCGGCGCATGGCCGCGCCCATCTTGCGCGGGACCGTGATAGGCTCGGCGCTCGGTATCCTGCCCGGCGGCGGCGCCATCCTCGCTGCCTTCGCTTCCTACACGGTGGAGAAGCGCGTCTCCGACCACCCCGAGGAATTCGGCAAAGGGGCGATCGCGGGGGTGGCCGGGCCGGAATCGGCCAACAATGCCGGCGCGCAGACCTCCTTCATCCCGATGCTGACGCTCGGCATCCCTGCCAATCCGGTGATGGCCTTGATGATAGGCGCCATGATCATCCAAGGCATCGTGCCGGGCCCGAACGTCGCCACCGAACAGCCCGCGCTGTTCTGGGGGATCATCGCCTCGATGTGGATCGGCAACCTCATGCTGATCGTGCTGAACCTGCCGATGATCGGCCTATGGGTGAAGCTCCTCACCGTGCCCTACTACCTGCTGTTCCCCATCATCATGGCATTCTGCTCGATCGGCGTGTACAGCGTGAACGGCAACGCCTTCGATCTCTATGCCATCACCTTCTTCGGCCTCCTCGGCTACGTGCTGACCAAGCTGCGCTGCGAGCCCGCGCCGCTGCTGCTCGGCTTCGTCCTGGGGCCGCTCCTGGAAGAGAATTTGCGGCGAGCCATGATCCTGTCGCGGGGTGATCCCACGATCTTCGTGACGCGACCGATCAGCGCCATCCTGCTTCTGCTCGCCGCGGCTGTTCTGGTCATCGTCTTCCTGCCGAGCGTGAAGCGGAAGCGCGAGGAAGTCTTCGTGGAAGAAAGCTGAGGCTTGCTCAGGCTCCCACCTGAGCGACGCGCGGACGCTCGACCGCAAACGGGCTAAGGCCCAACCATTGCTGCATGGCGCCGGCGATCAGCGGATCGCCGGCGAGTTCCATATTTCCGGCATCGATCTCAGCCCGCACTCGCGACAACCCCATCCAGATCGTTGTCATGCTCCTGAGCGAGGAGCGAACCAGCAGATCGATGTCGAAGCCGGGATCGAAGCCGCATAGATCCACATCTGCGCCGTCGATGACCAGCCACCAGTTCCGCTGCTTCTGGGGCAATTCGGGGTACTGAAATTGAATCGTGCATCGCCTCGGAGGCAGGGGTCGCGGGTTGAGATGCCGGCGCATGTCCCACATCAGCAGCGAGGGATCGAGGTTTCGCAGGGAGAGCTGCGATTCCACCCAGCGCGTACCCCAAAACCCCATGCCGGTGACGATATCGCGCAGATCCTCGCCGGCCGGTGTCAGCTGGTATTCCGTGCCGCCGCCTCTGGGAACAGTCACGATGATGCCTGCCTTTTCCAGCTCCTTCAAGCGCTTGGACAGAAGAGCAGGCGACATGCGCGGCACGCCGCGCCTCAGATCGTTGAACCTTGTCGTCCCGCACAGCATCTCGCGCACGAGGAGCATGGTCCAGCGTGTGCAAAGCACCTCCGCGGCCATCGAGACCGGGCAGAATTGTCCGTATCCGTCGCGGTCCAGCATCGCTCTCTCGAGGTTCAAATGACCGCTCGATAATATCATTTCGAGATGGGAGCGGAAAACAATCCGATGGTTGCAGCCATTTTCTCCAACAAAGACAAGAATAAAACACAGGAGGGAGCCCGCGAACTATCTGATCGACAAGGAAGAGGCGTCTTCGCGCAATTCCAGTACACTTCCTGAACTATCGCCAAACAGCGCGAGGGAGGACAATAGGCCAGTCTGAAATTCAGTGGAGGGATCCGTGATGAATTCAGTTTTCCAAACCGCAACAGCTGAGCCTCCCGTACACGCCCGTTTCGTGCGGGCCATCGATGCAGCCCATGCGCTAGCGCCCGACTTCGCTCAACGCGCCGCCAGGCATGACGAGGACGACAGCTTTGTCGCCGAGAACTACCTCGCCTTAAAGGAAGCGGGCCTTGTCGAGGCAGGCGTGCCGCGCGAACTGGGCGGCGGCGGCGCAGAAATCGCGGAGCTCTGCGAGATGCTTCGTGTGATTGCCCGCGCCTGCGGTTCCACAGGCCTCGCCTTTTCCATGCATACCCATCAAGTCGCAATTCCCGCCTGGCGCTGGCGACATCAGAAGGTCGCGGCTGTCGAGGGCTTGCTGCGGCGCGTGGCAGCAGAACGTATCATCCTCTTGTCCAGCGGCGGCTCCGACTGGATTGGCGGATCGGGTAAGGCGGAGAAAGTCGATGGCGGTTACCGCGTGACCGCGCGCAAGGTCTTTACCTCCGGGGCCGAAGCCGGCGACCTCCTCATGACTGGAGCGATCTGCGACGTCGATGGAACCGCTACGGTTCTCCATTTCGGCGTGCCGATGAAGGCGGACGCCGTCGGCATCGTGCAGACGTGGCGCACGCTCGGCATGCGCGGCACGGGCTCGAATGATGTCGTCATCGACGGGCTGTTCGTACCTGATGCTTCTGTCGCCTTCTCGCGCAAGGCGGGCGAGTGGCACCCCGTATTCCAGGTGATCGCGACGACGGCTTTTCCGTTGATCTACGCCGCGTATCTCGGAATCTCGGAAAGCGCGCGGGACATCGCCATCGACATGGCGCGCAAGAAGGGACCGAACGCCCACCAGATCGAGCTCGCCGGACGGATGGAGACCAATCTCCGCGCCGCCCAGATCGCCCATAAGCGGATGATCGAGGTCGTCGAGTGGAACAAGCCGTCGGCGGAATCGGTGAACGAAGTGATGATCGGCCGTGCCCTCGTCGCCCAACACGCAATCGCGACGGTGGAACTCGCAATGGAGCTTGCCGGAGGCAGCGGATTCTACCGGGCGAACGGGCTCGAACGGCGCTTCCGAGATATACAGGGAGCGCGCTTCCATCCGCTGCAACCCGGCCCGCAAGCGCGCTACGCCGGTTCCATGGCCCTCGGGTTGCCCGTGACGAATGTATTCTGAGCGGCACGATCGGGACTCGAGAGAGGCTGCAAGTCCTTTGAATCCCGCTGTGGTCGCTACGGATGTGGTTACCGGCGGCAACAAGGATTAACCTTTGGGCAAGCCCCTCCCCGCCTGCCGGACATCTCTCCCGCAGGCGGGGAGAGAGTCGCCTGCCGCTCCACTTTCGACAATCAGAAACGTTGGTGATTGGCGAAAGTGGAGAAGACAGCGATCTCTCCCCGTCCTTTACAGGAGGAAGTGGCCAGCAGGCCGATGAGGGGCAACTCGCGACGTATTTTGAACTTATGCGTGTCTGATTTCCGTGCCGAGCACCTTCAGACATTCGCGCATGAAAGCGGCAAGAGCTGTCCAGCCCTTCGCCGAAACCATGGTGCCATCGACATAAGCCTCGGTCGGCGAAAGATCGACATATGTGCCTCCTGCGAGCGTCACTTCCGGTTCGCAGGCCGCGAGCGCTCCGACCTTCTTGCCCCTCACCACGCCCTCGACCGCGACGAGGATCTGCACGCCGTGACAGATGGTGAAGATCGGCTTCCTGGCTTCGTGGAAATGCCTGACGATGGCCTGGATGCGCTTGTCCGTTCGAATGTATTCGGGGCCGCGGCCGCCGGCGCAGTAGACGGCGTCGTAGTGCTCCGGCCTTACTTCGGAAAAGCTCTTGTTGATGACGAAGTCGTGGCCCGGCTTTTCCGTGTACGTCTGATGTCCCTCGAAGTCATGAGGGAGGTCTTGATCACGTCGCCCGCATTCTTGTCCGGGCAAATCACATGCACGGTATGGCCGACGGCCTCCATTGCCTGCTGAAAGACAAAAATCTCATATTCCTCGGTGAACTCACCGGTGAGCATCAGAATTCTCTTGCCTGTCAGCGGATGCTCCTCCCAGACTCTGTCGGCTGAATGTCGGCCCAGTCTGCTCCCATCGATTCCTGATGTGCCGGTATCCCTCCCGGTAGACCGCTTCCGGGCTTTCGGAGAAATCGCGCCAGACTTTCGTCGCCGCCGCGAGGTCTTTCAGGGCGCGGCCGAAGGCTTCGATGGTCAGCCAGCCGTCATAGCCGCTGCCGCGGATCGCCGCGAAAGTCTCCGTCCATGGAATGTTGCCGCGCCCCGGCACGCCCCGGTCATTCTCCGAAATGTGCACATGTACGATGTTCCGGAGGTTCCGCGTGAAGGCGCCGGTAGGGTCGGTTTCCTCGATATTGGCGTGGAAAGTATCGTACATGGCCTTCACATGCGGCCGGTCGATCTCGTCGATATGGGCGCAGAGATCGTCCATCGTATTGACGAAATAGCATTCGAAACGGTTGAGCGCTTCCAGCCCGATCGTGACGTTCCTTTTGCCCGCATGATCGCCGATGGCTCGCTGCGAGGAGATCGAGCGCTTCCTCTCCGCCGCGGTCGGTCCCGAGCCGGAAAACAATCCTAGGGTGGAATGGAGCGGTCCGCTCAGCCGGTCGGCCCCGAGCGCGGCAGTGCAATCGATTGCCCACTTCATGTAGTCGATCCCGGCCCGGCGGGTGGCGGCGTCCGGCGAGATCAGGTTCATGCCGGGATCACCCATCGCCGAGACGGCCGTACGCTCCAGGCCGATGCGGTCAAGCGTCTCGCCGAGCTGCGCGTAATGTTTCTCGTCGCCTTCGAAGATGGGGATTTCCACCCCGTCGAACCCCGTGGCCTTGATGTCCTTCAGCAGCGCCTGGTGCCTGCTCGTGACGTGCGTGGTCCACAGGAACATGCACATGCCGACCTTCATCGACTTCGTCTCCTTTGGAGACCCACTTTCGTCCGACCGGTTGCACGGTCGAATCCTGCACCAAGATCAGGCTGTGCCGGTCTCGCAATTTTCTTGTGATATTCGCCTCCCCTTTTCTGGTAATACCAAAAATGCTCACCCGGTCAAGTGCCGCTCCTCCCAGTCGGGCGGAGCCACCACGCCAAAAACTCCCGAAAATCTTACTAAAACAGCCGGATAGGCGGCCAACGAGCGGCATTCTGGGTCATCCTTGCCGACATGATCGAATTGCGCTAGAGGTTACAGAGCGCCCAATTGGTCGAACCAGTTTGAGCTGGAACGTTTTGGGGGAGGAGAAAAGGCGGGCCGGCCGGCGCGCCGATGAAGCGATAGCGGGAGGATAGATGATGCATCTTTCGACGCATAACTGGATGCGGGCCGAGCCGCTCGAGGTTACGCTCAGGCGGATCAAACAATTCGGCTACGAGTCGATCGAGATCTCCGGCGAGCCGGAGCAGTACAAGACCGCCGAGACCCGTGCCCTGCTTAGGGAATATGGCATCCGCTGTTGGGGTGCGGTGACACTCATGCTGGGCGAGCGCAATCTTGCCGCAAGAGACCAGGGCCAGCGCGAGCGTTCCGTCCAGTATGTGAAGGACGTTCTGACGATGGTGAGCGAGCTCGACGGCGAGATCATCACGCTCGTGCCCTGCACCGTCGGCAAGGTGGTGCCGGATGGGACCGAAGAGGAAGAGTGGAAGTGGGTGGTGGACGCCACACGCGAGTGCTTTTCGCACGCGAAGAAGGTGGGCGTACGGGTGGCGGTGGAGCCGCTCAACCGCTTCGAAACCTATCTGTTCAATCGCGGCGCCCAGGCGCTGGCGCTAGCCGACGAGGTCTCGCCCGAATGCGGCGTGTGCCTGGACGCCTATCATCTACATATGGAGGAATTCAACGTACACGACGCGATCCGCCAAGCCGGCAAGCGCCTGTTCGATTTCCACGTCGCCGACAACAACCGCTTCGCGGCCGGCCTGGGCACGATCGACTGGCCGAAAATCGTCGGCACGCTGAAGGAGATCGGTTACGACGGCGCCCTGACCAACGAGTTCGTGGCCCCGGTCGACCGCACTCCGGCCGCCGTCTATCCCGATATGGTCGAGCGCAATCCTGTCGATATTTCTCCCGAGCAGCTGAAATTCATCCAGGACCACGGCTCGAGCCTGCTGACGGAGAAGTTCTATACAGATCAGATGCGCATCACCGCTGAAACGCTTCTGCCGCTGATCAAGTAGACCTGTCACCGGATGAGCCCTGCTCCTTCGTGGAGCGCGGACCTGAGGAACTTTATGCGCATCAAGACTGTACAGGCCTGGTGGGTCCGAATACCGATCGAAGCCGCGCGCCAGCACCGAAGCGATTTCGGCGTGGTCTCGACCTTCGACGCCGCCATCCTGCGCATTGAAACCGACGACGGGCTTGTCGGCTGGGGCGAGGGCAAGAACGCAGCCGGCAGCACGGGCGGCTACGGTGCTCTCGTCCACATGCTCAACCATGAGGTCGGACCAGAGCTGATCGGGCGTGATCCCGCCGACATCGCGGTCATCTGGGAGATGCTCTACAACGACAGCCGGCATGAAAGCGCGGCACGGGCCGGTCACGCCATGCCGCGACTGGCGCGCCGCGGACTGACCGTGGCGGCGATCAGCGCGGTCGATATCGCGCTGTGGGATATCCTGGGAAAGTCGCTCGACCAGCCGGTATGGCGACTGATCGGAGGGCGGAAAGCGGATCGACTGCCGGCCTATGCTTCGGGCGGGTGGGCACCGGCGGACCAGATCGGCGACCAGCTCAAGTCCTACATCGACAAAGGCGGCTTCAGCGCCGTGAAGATGCGTGTCGGCGCGATGGATGGGGCCGCGCATATTTCCGCTACGCGGGTCCGCGCGGCACGCGAGGCGCTCGGCCCGGACGTCGAGCTGATGGTGGATGCGCACGGAACCTACACCGTTGCCGAAGCCAAGCGTTTCATTCATCTGGTCGCCGACCAGAACCTCGCCTGGTTCGAGGAACCCGTCATCGCCGACGACAAGGCCGGGATGGCAGAGGTGCGCGCCAGCGGTCCGATCCCAGTGGCCGCGGGCGAAAGCGAGGCCACGCGCTTCGCCTTCCGCGACCTCGCCGTCCTCAAGGCAGCAGACATCTTCCAGCCGGACCCTGCCTTCTGCGGCGGGATCACGGAAGCCATGCGCATCGCCAGCCTCGCCAGCGCCTTCAATCTGCGCTTCGCACCACATCTGTGGGCCGGCGCACCCTGCTTCTTCGCGGGCCTCCACCTGTGCGCGGCCTCGCCCGCCAGCTTCACGATCGAGTTCTCGCTGGGCGCCAATCCCATGATCCACGACCTGATCGAGGAGACTGTCGAGGCCAGGGACGGTATGATAGCTATCCCGGAAAAACCGGGACTCGGCTTCACCATTTCCGAACGGTTCCTGGAGGCGCACGCGCAACACGGCTGACGATGAAAGAAAATAATCTCCTGGCGGAACTTGCCGCCTATCTTTTCGCGCATTCCGACACGAAAACCGGCCGCACGCCTTCCGAACGCGAACTGGCCGAGCAATTTTCGGTGAGCCGCGGCCAGATCCGCGAGGCTCTTGCTATCCTCGAAGCCATGCGCATCGTCGAACGTCGCGCCAAGTCCGGTATCTATGTCGACACGAAGCAAGCCAGCGTGGAGGCCATGGCGCTGTTCGCCAAGGCGGGACTGCCTCTCGATCCCGTCCAGATTTACGAGACTGTCGAGATCCGCAAGATCCATGAGATCAAGGCGGCCGAGCTCGCATGCAGCCGCGCTACGGAGGAGAATTTCGAGCGCTTGCGCGAAATCCTGACCGAATCCGAGGAACGGCTGGCGGCAGGGCTCGACCTTGCCAAGCAAGACCGCGACTTCCACCTGGAGATCGTGCGTGCCACGAAGAACAGCGTCTTCTACCGCATCTGCAGCGTTTACTACGTGATGGGCGAGCAGCGTCTGCCCGTTTATTTCAGCGATCCGGAGCGCGGTCGAAAATCTCATGTCGAGCACATCCAGATCTACGAAGCGCTCAGGCGCCGCGACGGGAATCTCGCTCAGGCCTTGATGAGCGCGCATCTGCAGGGCGCCGAGAGCTACTGGAAGGGCCTTATCGGGGGGACTGCCGAAGGCGATGCGGAGGAGCAGCAGGACTGGGACGTGGCCCACGCCCAAGCGTGATCTCCCTCCGGCTGAATGAAGAGGATCGCGTGACAGTCATCTACACCACCCACGCGCTCCATCCGGGCGCCAGCGCCCTTCTCCGCGAGGCCGGAGAAATGCGTATCGCCTCCGCTCCCGATCCCGAAACGCTGACGCGGGAATGCCGGGACGCCGACATCCTGATCGTGCGCGCACCGATACCGCGCGAACTCTTCCATGCCCAGACGCGGCTGCGCCTGGCAGTGCGCCATGGCGCCGGGCTCGACTGGATACCGATCGACGCCGCGACCGAAGCGGGCGTGCTGGTAGCCAATGTTCCCGGCGTCAATGCGCGGACCGTCGCCGAACATGTCATGTTCGGCGCGATGGCCGTGCTGCGCCGCTTCCGCTCGGTCGACCGCGACCTGCGCCAGAAGGGCTGGAATGCCGGGCGCGCGCATGCCGATCAGGCCAGCGAACTGGCCGACAAGACGATCGGCATCCTCGGCCTGGGTAATATCGGCCGCAACCTCGCCGTGATCGCCCGCAATGGCTTCGGCATGACTGTACTGGCCACGACACGCTCGGGGAGCGCGCTTCCCGAGGGTATAGCTTCCCGCAGCTTGGACGAGTTGATGGCCGAGAGCGACATCGTCGCACTCTGCTGTCCGCTGACCCCCGAGACGCGGGGCGTCGTTGACGCGCGGCGGCTTGATCTGATGAAGCCGACGGCTGTGCTCGTCAACGTCTCGCGCGGGGCCGTCATCGATGATGAGGCCCTTATCGAGGCGCTGGGGGCGGGACGGATCGGCGGCGCGGTGCTCGATGTCTTCGCCGAGCAGCCGCTCGCGGCAGATCACCCCTATTTCTCGTTCGACAACGTCGTCATCACCCCCCACATGGCAGGCATCACCGAGGAGTCGATGATGCGCATGGGAATCGGCGCCGCGGAGGAGACGCTGCGGGTGCTGGCCGGGGAGCTGCCGGTCAACCTGCGCAATCCGGAAGTGGTCGAGCGGTATCGGCAGCGGTTTTCATCCATACCAGCCTGATATCAATGGCCATGGGATGGCCGCCGAGCCGACCCCTCACCCCGCGTGCCGCAGGCTCAATCCGCTCGCCCTGTCGAACAAAGCGACCTTCTCGGCATTCCAGCCGAAGCGCACAGGCTGCTCGATCTCCAGCCGCGTCTGCCCCGACACGGTCGCGCGCAAATGCAGGTCATCGATGGCGAGCGTGACGATCTTCTCGACTCCGTGGTTTTCCACGTCGTGCACGACCGCCTCGATGGGCGCGCCGGACTCCAGACGCACGTCCTCCGGCCTGATCCCGAAGACGAGCGGCTGTCCCTCGACGCCAGCAGTTCCGACCGTCCCTGCATAAGGCAATTCGAAGTCCTTCGGCGCCACCACCGCTCGGCCGCCCACGAGGCGGCCCTCCATCAGGTTCATCGGCGGCGAGCCGACAAACCGCGCCACATAGGTATCGCGCGGATTGTCGTAGATCTCCTGCGGCGTGCCGGTCTGGACGATGCGGCCGTTGTGGAGCACACCCACCTTGTCGCCCATCGACATGGCCTCGATCTGGTCGTGCGTGACGAACAGAAAGGTCGCGCCTAGTTGCATCTGCAGGTTCTTCAGTTCGGTCCGCAGTGCCTCGCGCAGCTTGGCGTCGAGAGCCGAAAGCGGTTCATCCATGAGGAACACACGCGGCTTGCGCACGATGGCTCGTCCGATCGAGACGCGCTGCATTTCGCCGCCGGACAGGCGGTCCACCTTGCGGTCCAGCAGATGTTCGATACGCAACGTCCGCGCCGCCCGCGCCACCCGCTCCTTGATCTCGGCATCCGGCAGGCGCCGTATCTTCGGTTTCAACGGGAATTCCAGATTCTCGCGGACCGTATAGCGCGGATATAACGAGTATTGCTGCAGGACCAGCGCCACGTCGCGTTCGGCCGCGCCCCAGTTTGCCACGTCGACCCCATCGATGAAGACTTGACCCTTGGTCGGCTTTTCGAGGCCGGCGATCAATCTGAGCGTCGTCGTCTTGCCGGCGCCGGTTTCCCCGAGCAGCACGAAGAACTCCCCGTCGGCAATATCGATATCGAGGTCGGCAAGAGCCGTGTGGTTGCCGAAAGACTTTGTGATGTTCCTGAGCTGGATATGGGCCATATCAGACTACAACCGTATCTCGAGCGACGTGCCGCTGGCTCCGTCGAAAAAGTGGGCCTGGGACGGGTCGATGCGCGCATAGACCTTCTCACCCGGCTGGGCGACATAGCCAGCCCTGGTGCGCGCCCGCAGCACCTGCTCGCCCACTTTGAGGTCGACGATGTCGAAGGAGCCGAGGGGCTCGATGATCTGCGCCTCAACCGGCAGAAAACCCTCGGCCGCGTCATGGCGCACCAGCACGCCTTCCGGACGTATTCCCAAAGCGAGTCCGCCGGCGGCGTGCCCGTTGAGCTTGCCGAGAAGCTCGCGTGGGAACTCGAAACCGCCGGCGGCACCCCCCACTTGAACCCGTGCCGCATCGCGCTCTTCCATCACCGTTGCATCGGCCACATTCATCACCGGACTGCCGACGAACTGGGCGACGAAGAGATTGGCTGGATGGCGGTAGACCTCCTCGGGCGTGCCGACCTGTTGCAGCACACCCTCGTGCATGATGACGATACGGTCGGCGAGGCTCATCGCCTCGATCTGATCGTGCGTCACGTAGATTGTCGTGGAGCCCTGTTTTATGTGCAGGCGCTTGATCTCGGCGCGCATCTCCTCGCGCAACTTGGCATCGAGCGCGCCGATCGGCTCGTCCATGAGCATGGCCTTGGGCCGCCGGACCAGCGCGCGCCCGATCGCCACGCGCTGCATATCGCCGCCCGAAAGCGCCGAGGGACGCTTGTCGAGGAGATCGGTGATGCGCAACACTCTCGCGATCTCGCGCACCGCCTTGTCGACTTCGGCCTTGTTCATCCGCGTCGCCCGCAAGGGAAAGGCGATGTTTTCGTAAGCGTTCATATGCGGGTAGAGCGAGAACGACTGGAACACCATCGCGATGTCACGTGCGGCCGCCTTCATGTGTTGCACCGGTTTTCCGTCGATCAGGATATCGCCCTCATCGATCGTCTCGAGCCCGGCTATGGCGCGAAGGGTTGTCGTCTTGCCGCAACCGGACTGGCCGAGCAGAACGATAAACTCGTTGTCCGCGATCGCCAGATCGAGATTCTTGATGACCTGGACGGCGCCGAACCATTTTTGCACGCCGCGTAGTTCGATCTGCGTCAATGCTGCGCTCCCTGGTGTCGGGCCTTGCCGCTCAGCGGTTCCTCTTCCGGCGGGATCTTGCCCGCGACCATGAACACGATCAGGCCGACCAGGATCACGGTCAGGCCATAACGGTGCAGAAAAAGGTTCCAGGGCTGGCAGAGAAAGATGATGCCCAGCACCATCAATATTTGCGATCCAGGCTCCAGGAATTTCTGATTGAAGGCACGAAAGCTCATTTGCGGATTGCTCCGAACGACATTCCGCGCAGCAGATGATTGCGCAACAGGAAGGTGAAGATCGCCACCGGAAGCAGGAACAGGAAGGTGCCCGCCGCGATCACGGTCCAGTCCGGCAAGCCGGAGCCCACCTGGCTTGGGATGAAGGGCGGCGCGGTCTGCGCGCGGCGGTTCGTCATGATCAGCGCGAAGGCGTATTCGTTCCATGCCGTGATGAAGCAGAACACCGCGGTGGCCGCGATGCCGGTGGCCGCCTCCGGCAAGACGATCTTGAAGAAGGCCTCCATACGCGTGTAGCCGTCGACCAGCGCGGCCTCCTCGTATTCCTTCGGGATCTCGTCGATGAAGCCCTTCATCAGCCAGACCGAGAAGGAGAGGTTGAAAGCGGTGTACAGGATGATGAGGCCCCAATGCGTGTCGTTGAGACCGACGGCGCGATACATCAAGAACATCGGGATGGCGACGACGACCGGCGGGAGCATGCGCGTCGACAGGATGAAGAACAGCAGGTCCTGCTCGCCCTTCACCTTGAAGCGCGAGAAGCCGTAGGCCGTGAGGGTACCCATGCTGACGGCAAGGATCGTCGAGGCGACCGCGATGACCAGCGAATTCATGAAGCGGCTGGGATAGGCCGACCATTGCACCGCGCCCTTGCCGTCGCGCACCACCTTCTCGCCGCCGTCGAACACCAGGCGTTCCCACCAGGGCGCGGCCGCATACTCCTCAGCCGTGGGCGCTTCCCTCAATTGCGAGCGCTTGGTGAAGAGCTTCACGAAAGGCGACAGTTCCGGCTGGAAGACGATCGTCGGCGGGATAGTGGTGGCGAGATTGCGAGGTTTGAACGACGTGGCCACGATCCAGTAGATCGGAGCGAGGAAGATCAGCGTTATGATGACGACGGCAACGACCGCTATCTTGTTGAACGCCCGCTCCCTGGAAGTCTGAACGGCAGCCATCTCAGCGCGCCTTCACCTTGTTCAGATACTTGACGTAGAGGTTGGTGATGGCGATCACCATGATGAGCACGATGTAGGCAAGGGCGCATGATCGCCCGGTCTGCCATTCCTGGAAGGCCATCTTGTAGAGCCGGATCGAGATCACTTCCGTCGTGGGCTGCGTCGACAGCACGTAAGCAAGGTCGAAGGTCTTGAAGGCCTCCATGGTCCGAAAAATGATCGCGATCATCAGGATCGGCGCGACCAGCGGAAGCGTGATGCGGAAGAAGGTGTAGAAAGGTCCTGCCCGGTCGATGGCCGCCGCCTCGTAGAGATGCTTCGGCACGGCGGACAAGCCTGCCAGCGAAAGCAGCATGACAAAGGGCGACCACATCCAGATGTCGGTGATGGCGACGGCATAGAGCGCCATCTTCGGATCGCCCAGCCACTGGAACTTGCCGAGCCCGAGTGCCCAGTTGATGACGCCCCAGGACGGATCGTAGAGCAGCTTCCAGAAAAGGCCGACGACTGCCATGGACAGCATCATCGGCAGGAGCAGCAGCGTTGTGATGAGCCCCTTGAAAGGAATAGCGCGGTTGAGCAGCATCGCGGTGCCGAAGCCTACCAGGACCTGCCCGACCACGGAGACGATCACGTATTTCGCGGTGACCGCGAAATTGTTCCAGATGTAGGGATCGTTCAGCAACTCGCGATAATTCTGGAGCCCCACGAAATTGGCTGCTGCGTTCGTTGACGCCCGAAAATCCGTGAAGGAATAGCCCAGGGAGTAGATGAGCGGGAAAATATTGAACACGATCAGGAACAGGATCGTCGGGATGATGAAGAGGTTCCTGATCGTGATGTCGCTCCAACCCCGTGAAGCTGCACGCGAGCCTCGATCCAGCGTGGTCATCACCGCTGTCGCCACTTGAACGTCCTTTCGCAAACCTGAAAAGCAAACGGAGGGGGCGATCTCTTGCCCCCTCCGTTCGGCCCCTTGCCTAGTTCATGCGGCCATATTTCTTGAACGTCGCGTTCCAGTCGGCAGCCAGTGAATCCAGCGTTTCTTTCGCCGTGCCCTCCCCGTTCACGACATAGGGATAGACGCGCTGGTTGAGTTGCTGAAGGAGCTCGGCATACTCCGGAACCGCCCAGAAATCCTTCACCTTGAACATCGTTTCGTAGAAGGCTTTGTTGTAAGGCGTTGCATTCTGGAAAGCCTCGGATTCCAGGACGGCCTTGTTGCAGGTATAGCCGCCAAGTTCGGCCCACTTCTTCTGCGTATCGTCCTTGATGAACCATTCCAGGAATTTCATCGCCTCCTCCTTGTTGTTCGAATAGGAGACGATCGAAATGCCCTGGCCGCCGAGAGCCGCGTACTGGTCACCACCCGGGCCGGCGGGATTGGCGAAGAAGCCCGTATTCTTGGCGTTCGGATTCGAGGCTTCGTTGAGCAGAGACGGGAAGAAGGCAAAGTAGTTCATGCTCATCGCCGCCAGGTTCTCAGTGATGGCCTGGTTGTTCTCGACGAAGAACGCGTTCGTCCATCCCGGGGGCGTGTAGCCGAACAGCTTCCGGTAATTCTCCAGCGCGGCGACAGCCTTGTCGGAGTTGAGAATGCCGTCGACCTTGTAGGTGCTGTAGTCGCCCAGTTCGGCGCCATAGGAGAACAGCGCGTTCTCCACCCCCATGGCAAGGCCGTCATACTGGTTCTGCGTGTAGATGGCGATGCCATAGCGATTCTCGCTCGGCCGATGGAAGAACTCCGCGATATCGGTCATTTCCTTCCAGGTCTTCGGCACCGCAAGTTCGTAGCCGTATTTGGCCTTGAACGCTTCCTTCTCCTTCGGGTCCTCGAACCAGTCCTTTCGGTATGACCAGCCGACGGCGTCGCCCTCGGTGGGAATGGACCAGTAACGGCCGCCATTGCCCGGATATTCCGAATAGTATTTGACGGTGGCAGGTGCCATCGTCTCCAGGACTTTGTGCTCCTTGATGAAGTCCGTCAGCTCGACATAGTGGCCGCCCTCCGAGGCTGCACCGAGCCATTGCGAGTCACCCACGACCATGTCGTAGGCGCTTCCCTTGGCGTTGAACTCCGTGAAAGCCTTGGTCTGAAAATCGGCCCAAGGCGTCGTTTCCACGACGACCTTTACGCCGGTTTCCTTCTCGTACTCGTTTGCGAGTTCCTGCAGGTAGTTGGCCGGATCCCATTCCGCCCAAAAGATCGTCAGCTGCTTGTCCTGGGCATATGCCGAAGTCGTGCAGGCGAGTGCCAGGCCGATGCCAGCAAGGATGCCGGCCCTTGTCTTGCGCATGGTTCTCCTCCCTTGTGCGCATTCCACCCTGTCGCGGCCCACGCACTGCCGGCCGCAGGCAGATTTCCCCTACGCCGTATCCCGAAGCCAGGGCGTCCCCCACCCCCAACCCGGAACGGTTTGCCGCGTCTCCCATCTTTGCGGCATTTTTCTTTAATCTGGTATTACCAATTGATCATCGACGTCAAGCGGTTTCTTCTACAACAACAACCAGTGAGGGTATAGTATTCGGGATATCCTCTTGTTTATGTTCTATATTTGTCTTCCGAATCAATAATACCGCCGCAATCCGGCTTCCGAATGCGGCAAAAGCATCGCCGCCAATCTGGTCGAACCAGATTGGCGTTTTCTCGGTGAGCGTCGTCAGGCCACCTTCACGCTGCCAGACTCCGTCACGGCCGAACGTATGAGCGCCTGAGCTGCCCAGTGAGCGGCCGACAGCATTTCTTCGCCATTCAGCCCCCATATGTCCTTCAATACAACCACCGCCTCGACACCGAAAATTAGGGAAAGCGCCTGCGTCAGACGGGTAAACACCTGCGGATCCACCTGATCCCTTAGTGGTGCGAGCGCATCCGCCAGGAGATCTCTACGATGCCCCCGCGCGAAGGTGGGTTCGTCACCAAGCGTGCCGGCCTCCCGCTGCGCCCAATGGTCGAGCGACAGTTTCAGCGCCGCCTTGAATGTCGCCTCGAACTTCTCGATACGAGGCATGCCCGTTTCCAGCAAGCTGGCCACGCGACGCTCCGCGTCCTTCGAACGCGAACGCCAGCCGAGAATGGGCCCTAGGGCTTCCTCGACCACCGCCTGCACCAGTGCCGCCTGGCTCGGGAAATAACGATAGGCCGTGGCCCGCGAGACCTCGGCTGCTTCCGCCACCTCGCTCACCGAGGGGATCGCACCCGCCTGCATGAGGCGCGTGGCGGTTTCCAGCATGAGGCGTTGGGTTCGAGCCCGCGGGCCCCGCCCCTGCGGAAGGCTCGATTGACGTAAGACATCCATATCAATATGATACGACCGTCTCAAAAAATAGGCAATGCCCTCAGCATTGGAAACGGCTGTCGGGAAGGCCATGAGCGCGGCAAACCGGGCCGTGGGGGAGACGCCGTGAAACGGATCTACGTTGTCGGCACTGCCGATACCAAGAACGAAGAACTGGCTTATCTGGCCGCTGCGATCGCCGCCGCCGGCGCGGCTGTCACCTTGGTAGACATTGGAACGCGCGGTGCCCTCATACCGGTGGACGTGCCTGCCAAGGAGGTGGCTGCGCACCACCCGGAGGGTTCGTTCAAGGTTCTAGGCACCAATGACCGTGGGACGGCCGTCGCTGCCATGGGAGAAGCGTTCTCTCGTTTCGTCCAGACGAGGACCGACATTGCCGGAATGATCGGCATCGGCGGCGGCGGGGGCACGTCCGTCGTGACGGCCGGCATGCGGACCCTGCCGCTCGGCACACCGAAGCTGATGGTCTCGACCCTGGCGTCCGGAGATACCGCTCCTTACGTCGACGTGTCGGACATCGTCATGATGCCGTCCGTTACCGATTTGGCCGGGCTCAACGGCCTGTCGCGCGTCATCCTGCACAATGCGGCACAGGCTATCGCCGGCATGGTCGCTAATCCTGCGCCGGCGGCAGCTGGTAAGCCGGCGCTGGGGATGACGATGTTCGGCGTCACCACTCCGTGCGTCACTTCCATCGTGGAACGGCTACGAACCGACTACGACTGCATGGTGTTCCACGCGACCGGCACCGGCGGCCGCACAATGGAGAAACTAGCCGACAGCGGACTTCTCGCCGGCGTACTCGACATCACCACCACCGAAGTCTGCGACCATCTGCTCGGCGGCGTGTTGCCCGCCACTGACGATCGCTTCGGCGCCGTGGCGCGCACAAAACTGCCCTATGTCGGGTCGGTAGGCGCGGTCGACATGGTCAATTTCTGGGCACCGTCGACGGTTCCGGAGCGATTTCGTAATCGGCGCTTCTACGAACACAATCCGAACGTGACGCTGATGCGCACGACCGCCGACGAATGCCGCCTTATCGGCGAATGGATCGGCGAACGGCTTTCGCGCTGCGAGGGGCCTGTGCGCTTTCTTATCCCCGAGAAGGGCGTGTCCGCCATCGACGTCGAGGGCGGGCCGTTCTGGGATCCGGAGGCCGACCGGTCGCTTTTCGAGGCGATCGAGCGAACGATCGCGCCGAACGGCAGCCGCCGCGTCGAGCGCCTGCCGTTCCACATCAACGATCCCGCCTTCGCCGACGCCGTGGTGAAGGCGTTCCGGGAGATCGCCGCCTGACAGCGCCGTGCTCGCTTTTGACATTGCTTTTCAATCCAAAGGAAACACATGCCCGCCATCGCCCGCGCCAAAATTCTCGAGAAGTTCCGCGCCATGATCGCGGCCGGACAACCGATCGTCGGCGGAGGCGCCGGCACCGGCCTCTCCGCCAAGGCTGAGGAGGCGGGGGGCATCGACCTCATCATCATCTACAATTCCGGCCGCTACCGCATGGCCGGGCGTGGTTCCGCTGCCGGCCTGCTGGCCTACGGCAATGCCAACGAGATCGTGAAGGAAATGGCCTTTGAAGTGCTGCCGGTCGTGAAGCAAACCCCCGTTCTGGCCGGGGTGAACGGGACCGATCCCTTTGTCGTAATCCCGCGCTTCCTAAGGGAACTGAAGGAGATGGGTTTCTCCGGCGTGCAGAACTTCCCGACGATCGGCTTGTTCGACGGCAACATGCGACAGAGCTTCGAAGAGACCGGCATGGGCTACGGGCTCGAGGTCGACATGATCGCCGAGGCGCATCGGCAGGACCTGCTGACCACGCCCTATGTGTTCAACCCCGACGAGGCGCGTGCCATGACCTCCGTCGGTGCCGATATCGTGGTCGCTCACATGGGGGTGACCACCGGCGGCTCGATCGGCGCCACTTCGGCCAAATCGCTAGATGACTGCGTGAACGAGATCGATGCCATCGCGGAGGCCGCTCGCTCCGTTCGCAAGGACGTCATCCTGCTTTGCCACGGCGGGCCGATCTCGATGCCGGACGACGCACGTTACGTGCTGGCGCGCTGCAAGGGGCTGCACGGTTTCTACGGCGCCTCCTCGATGGAGCGCCTGCCGGCCGAAACGGCCATAGCCAGACAGACAGCCGACTTCAAGGCGATCGAACTGGCAGGAAACGCAAGAAGCTAGGAGGAGGATCATGGCAGACAGAGGAAAGGTGTTCGTTTATCCGGGGGATGTCGACGCCTTCGGCTTCGATTGGGGCCGGCTGGCCTTGACGGTGGCACCGGAAGTGAACGGCGCCCGCCGTTTTTCCGGCGGCGTGGTGGACCTGCCGCCCGGCCAGGGTCATGCCCGCCATAACCATCCGGGGGCCGAGGAGATCATCTTCGTCATTTCCGGGCATGGCGAGCAAATGGTGGAGGACGAGATCGGCGCCCCTGTAACGCAGAAGGTCGGACCGGGCTGCACCATCTTCATACCGGAAAGCCGTTTTCACTCGACGCTCAACACAGGCGATGCTCCCATGCAGCTTTTCGTCGTCTACTCGCCCGCCGGGCCGGAGCTGGCATTGCGCGAGCTGCCGGATTTCAGGCTGATCCCCGTGGGCAGCAAATAGCTTCACCCGGGCGAGGACGCTCGGGAACGACTACGCGGTGCCGCCCCTGTTCCAGCCCCTGCCCCGCTCGCCGAACATCTCGTAGCCGGTCGCGGTGACCGCCACTGTATCCTCGAGCTTGATGAAGCCGCGGGTGGGATGCAGCATCGTGGTTTCGACCGAGAGCACCATGTTCGCCTCCAGCGGCTTTGCAGCGTAAGTGCCTTCGTATGTCACGGGATGATTGGTCATGAGAAATGGGGCCTCATGGGTGATGAGCCCCATGCCATGGGCAAAGAAGTCGGTATAAGCGGCCACCTTCGAGGCTTTCAGTACGCTTTCCGCATGCGCGACCATATCGCCGCCCAGCGCACCGGCTTTGACTCCGGCAAAGGCCGCCTGCTGCACAGTCTCTATCTCCGCCAACAGGTCCTCGAGTTCGGCGTCCGGCTCGCCCAGCACTCCCATGCGGCAGAGATCGCCGATGTAGCCGCGATAGTTGCCACCTGAATCGATGGACAGGACCTCACCCTTTTTCCATGCTTGGTCGGAAGCCGCACGATTATGGCTCGGCCCCAGGGTGAGGAGACAATATTCGAAATGCGCACCGCGGTTGGTCTCCTCGCGGCGCAGGCGTTCGATAATTTCAGTCTTGGTGGAACCTTCCCGCGCGGCGGCGATGGTGGCGAGCATCGCGTCGGTGATCAGTTCCGAGGCTTTCTTGAGCTTGGCGAGTTCGACGGGCGTCTTCACCGCACGCAGCCGTTCCATCATGTCCGTCACATCGACCAGTTCGGCATCCGGCAAGGCGTCGCGGATCGCCACATAGGCGTCTGCCGGGAGAAAGGCCGGTTCGATGCCGATGCGCGCCGCACCCGCTCCGATCGCCCGCAAATGCTCGATGGCGTGAGCAGTGGAATCGAGCGTGCCCCAATTGGAAAGATGCAGCGTCGGCGTCCAGAACGGATGGTTCTGGTGTTCGCCCCCCTCCATGCGATTGCCGACATAGGCGGCACGGTCCGGAGCGCCCTTCCCATAGATCACGATCGGCAGGTAGCGGCTATGGCCGATGGCGTCCATGGCTGAAAAGAAGATGAACTTGTAGCCGCCGAGGAGATATTGGGTGTTGTGTTTCGACGTCGCCAGGACCACGTCGATACCCGCCTCGTCCATCAAACCGTCCAGCCGCGCCTGATCGAAGGGCACGGCTGAAATGGTATTCCTTCCCTTCTCGACGTTCATATGCATCCTCCCTCGACCTATTGCGCCAGCGCGGATCTGCTTCCTTACCTTGCAACAGATAAGCCGCACTGGTCCATCCAGATAGGGTATATTACGCTGGGCTCCTGCTCGGAACCTTGGTTTCTTGCTTTCCTGGTCCTACCAGATAACTCCGGCCATCGCTAAGTAAATGAAAAAATACGAGCCGGAGACGACCGAGACCAGCCGTCAATCGCGCGCGAGATTTGTCTCCACGCCGAGGTGTTTCAGGATCTCCGTCATCTTGCGGGCATATCCCGGGCCGGCACGGTCGCGGTCCTCTCGTTCGATCGGAATGATGGTGCGCACCGCGGCGGGGCGCGGGCTCATCACGACGATCTCGTTGCCAAGAAGGATGGCCTCCGACACGTCGTGCGTGACAAAGAGGACGGTCGGCTTGTCAAGCGAAAGCAGCGTCTTGAGTTCGCCCTGCAGTTTCAGTCGCGTGAATGCGTCGACGCTTGCAAATGGTTCGTCCAGCAAGAGCAACTTGGGGCGCAGCGCGAGAGCGCGCGCGATGCCGACGCGTTGCGCCATGCCGCCCGACAATTGATTGGGATAGGCGTCGCCAAAGCCCGACAGGCCGACCGTGTCCAGGATCTCGTCGGCGCGGCGATTGGCCTCGACGCGGCTTGATCCGCGCGTCGTAAGGCCAACGGCAACGTTCCTGCGTACAGTCATCCAGGGAAACAGTCCCGGCTGCTGGAAAGCCATACCGAGATCCGGATTGACCCCGGGGTGGATTTCGCGGCCTTTCCAGTACGCCCGACCGGCGGTGGGCCGTAGCAGTCCGGCCGCGAGGTTCAGCAGCGTGCTCTTGCCGCAGCCGGACGGCCCGACGACACAGACAACCTCACCGGGCCCGGCGCGAAAGGAAACGTTGTCGAGGACAGGCGTGCTCCCGTTTGCCGCCACGTAAGCATGAGATATGCCCTCGAAAACAAGACCGTCGCCAGTCGCGCTGCGGCCTTCGTCCTGGCGAGCCGGATGCCCGATCGCTGCTGGATATATCCGGATGTCGGGCACGGTTCCTCCTAGTAGTTTAGCCAGAAGCGGGCCGCCAGGCCGACAACCACGCTCACCACCGCCCCGATAAGGCCGATCACCATCATGCCCGCGATCACCTCGGCGGTGGCAAGCGACATCGACGCATTGGTGATCATCACACCGAGGCCTGCACTCGCGCCGATATATTCAGCAGCCACGACGGCGATCCAACCGACCGCGGCCGCGGCTTTGGCCCCGCTTGCGATCCCCGGTGCCGCAGCCCTCAGCCGAATGGTCAGCGCGAGCGTCATTCGGCCCATCCCCAACGTCCTGCCCACTCGGGTAAAGACCGGATCGACCGCCGTCAGCGATCGAGCGGTGGTTACGACCATAACGAAGAAGACAGCGTATGCGACCAGGACGACCTTCCCCGTCAGGCTTGTCCCGAACCACAGGACAGTCAGCGGGATCCATGCGAAGGGAACGATGAAGCGCAGCGCTTCAATCACCGGCGCAAGCATTGCACGTGCCGTCGCGTTCTCGCCGATGAGCACTCCAACGAGAGTTCCGAGAAGCGCGCCGATGAAATAGCCGATGCCGAACTCCTTGACGCTCACGCCTACATCGCGCCAGAAGGCCGTTTTGTGGAGCAGGCTCCATATGGTCGCGGCGACCTCGGATGGCGAAGGCAGCACAATCCGTTCCAATTGGTAGATCTGGATCGTTGCCTCCCACAGGGCGATGGCAAGTGCGAAGCCGAGTATCGGCAGGAGAACGCGGTCGAACACGTTGCGAAAGGTCACCGAGCCACCTCACGCGGACGCCATGGCAAAAGCCAGGTCTCCAACCGGGAGAAAATGCCGTTCATCACGAAGCCTGCGACGCCGAAGCAAACCATGGCAGCCATCACGGCCGCCACGTCGTAGCTCTGCTGCATGGCGATGAGATGCGCCCCAAGGCCGGAATCAGCAGCCACGAGTTCTGCGACGATGACCGTGCCCCAGCCAGCCATCAAAGCGACGCGTGCGCCGATCAGGACCTCAGTCAGGGCGCCGGGCAGGATGAGCGCCTGAAAGCGCTGCAGCGGCGTCATGCCGAGCATGGCAGCCGTTCGGGCGAGATCCGGCGGAATGCGCCGCGATCCGTCGATCGCATAGACAATGACGACGAGGAAGACGGCCAGTCCGACCAGAAAAGCTTTGCTGGTGAAGCCGAACCCGAACCAGACCACCGCCAGCGGCACCCACGCGATGCTCGACACCGGCCGAATGGCCTCGATGACCGGGCTCAACAATCCGGCGACCACACGCGATCGCCCGATCATCAAGCCGACAACGGTCGCAAGGACCGTCCCGATCGCCCAACCGGCCACGAAGACCTGGAGGCTGGCAAACAGGTCGCGCCAGAGCGCGCCTCGCGCATAATTTGCGAGTTCCACCGCGACGCTTGCGGGATCGGGCAGGCGGCTGATCGCACCTCCGCCGCCCCGCAGCCACGCCGCCATGCCAGCCCAGAATGCGATCGCCAGAATCGCCCCGGCGACACCCAGCAGCCACGCCCTGGCCTTGGCTGTCAGTCTCGTCTGGTCAGAGCTCCCCTTCTGGAAGTCGGTCATCGTCGGATCAACGCGACTTGGCCACCTCGCCCGCGAGATCGAGATTGTTGAATTTGCGCGCATATTCGGGGAGATCTACCCCCTCCGGCGCGAAGCCGAGTTGCTGCGCAACTGCTACCGTCTCGGCGATTCCCTCGACATCCGGCACATAGGAGTTCGCGACACCGATGAGCTCGTTCTCGAAGGAATAGCGGACTGCCTCGACATCGACCTTGGCGAACTCCGCCATCAACTTATACGCCTCCTCCGGATCAGATTTGACGTAGTCGGTCGCGTCGGCCTGCGCGGCCAGCACGTCCGTCACCGCTTGCGGGTTCGACCTGATGAAGGCCGTGCTGGCGATGAATCCGTCTCCGGGCGCGGCGCGGCCAATCGCGTCCGACCCTGTGAAAAGCACGCGGCCGATCTTCTTGAGCACCATATCCGAGACATAAGGCACATAGCCGGCGACCACTTCCGCACCTCCCGAATCCAGCACGCCCACCATTCCGGGTCCTGTTCCCGAGACGAAATATTCGTTCGCCTCCGGATCCACGCCAGCCTTCTTAAGCGCAATCTTGAAGAACAGGGTCGAGGCCGTCTTGGGCCCGCTCACCACTACTTTCTTGTTCTGGATATCCGCGGGCGACTTGATCGTGCTGTCTGCCGCTACAACGGTGACATTGGCGTTGACGAAGGATTGGCCGACGAATTGGGCCGAATCCGGTGATTGCGAGAATATCACCACCGCTGAGATACTGTTTCCCCAACTCATATCCAATCTGCCGGCGGCAAGCGCACTCGCCGCGCCCGGCAAGCCTTGCGTGATCGGCACCCAATTGACCGTATAACCTTTCTCCTCGAGCTTCTTCTGTGCCTGCATGATCGGCACCGGCGAAACCACCGGGAAATAGCCGATGTTGATCGTCTTGTTGTCGCTCTGTGCAAAGACAGATCCCGCACTAGCGAGGATAGCGGCGGCGACTGAGCCGGCAATAATGTTCCTGCGGTTCACACTCATGGCTTCCTCCCTGAGAACGAATGGCGCCTCGTTCGTTCCGTCACTTCGGACCGCGCCAGCTTCTTGCGCCCTATTGTCTGGCGTTCCTCTCTCCAACACGACAACCCTCGCAGTAAACGTGTCGCATGAATGTTCGCGGCTTTACAATCTTCGCACCGCGTCGACGTTGAAAGGCCCGCTTTTGAAAGCTCAAATGCTTGCAAGCTTTCCGCGCCGCAGCGGATCCGGGAGGGTGTGTTGGCTAGCCGTGATCCTGAACGACCGAATGTTCTCTTCATCATCAGCGATGACCAGGGCGCATGGGCGCTCGGCTGCGCCGGCAACCCGGAAATCAAGACGCCGGTGCTCGACCGGCTGGCCGCATCCGGAATTCGCTTCGAGAATTTCTTCTGTACGTCACCAGTCTGTTCTCCGGCCCGCGCCTCGCTGCTGACCGGCGACATACCCTCGCGGCATGGCGTACAGGACTGGATCCGCGCCGGCAGCATGGGAGACAGCCGGATAGACTATCTTGAGGGTCAGCGCCTCATCACCGACGTATTCGCCGACGCGGGCTACCGCTGCGGCCTCATCGGCAAATGGCACCTCGGCGCCAGCGACCGGCCCAGGTCGAATTTCGTAAAGTGGTTCGCCCATCAATCTGGCATGGGGCCATATTACGACGCCCCGATGGTCGACGGAGATCGCCCCATCGTCCTGTCTGGCTATATCACCGAGGAATTGGGAAAGCAGGCTGTCGCTTTCGTCGCGGAGGAAGCCGAGCGACCCGAGCCTTTCTGGCTGAGCCTGAACTTCACCGCACCCCATTATCCTTGGATCAATTCCCATCCGAGGGAGTTCACCGATATTTACGAAGACTGCCCCTTCGAGTCCTGCCCCGAGGAGCCGCCGCACCCAGACTTTGCCGGCGGTCACGCTGCGGTGGAGAAGGGGACGGAGCAACGTCGGGAAAGCCTTGCCGGCTATTTTGCCTCCGTGACCGCCATGGATGCAGTCATCGGCAAGGTTATAGCCGAACTGGAAAGGCGAGACCTGACGCGGTCCACGCTCGTGGTGTTCATGAGTGACAACGGCATGAACTGTGGCCATCACGGGATCTGGGGCAAGGGCAACGGCACCCGGCCACAGAACATGTACGACACGTCGATCAAGGTGCCCTGCATCATGTCGCAGCCAGGACGGATCCCGGGCGACCTCGTGAGCGACGACCTGTTGAGCGGCTATGACGTCTACCCCACCCTGGTCGAATTCGCCGGTGTGTCCGAAGAAGCCGTGTCACACTCCGCAAAGCCCGGGCGCAGCTTTGCTGCCCTGCTTTGTGGCACGAAGATCGCCGGCGATCGCGACGTCGTCGTCTATGACGAATACGGGCCCGTTCGCATGGTGAGGACTCGTGAGTGGAAATATGTGCACCGATACCCTGATGGGCCGCACGAACTCTTCGACCTTGTCGCCGATCCAGGTGAGCGGGCCAACCGTATTGCCGACCCAATTCTGGGCGACATCGTAAGCACACTCAGCAACCAGCTCATGCGGTGGTTTGCGGCGTATGTCGACCCACGGCGCGACGCGGTCGAGAAAGGCGTCACCGGTTGCGGACAATTGGGACGGCCGGAAGATGCCACTGCAACGCGTCCCATGTTCGCCGATAGACACCTCAACGGCGCGGACTGGGACCTGTGGCTGTCGGACGGCAATCCGGCTCCGCAGGCTCCCGAGTGAGTGCTGCCGTCAAAAATACTGGTAGTCACCCCTACCAGCGAGTACGGCTATCCGTGCCGGGTTCTCGATGCGGATAAAACCATAGGAAACCGACACGATCTCCTCCTGTTCGAGCTGTCGCAGCTTCTTGTTGACGGTCGGCCGCGTGCAACCCAGAATCTTTGAAAGCATCTCTTGTGTCACCGCGACTTCATAGGAATCGCTTGCTTCCTGTCGCGATCCTCGAAGGCTGAGCAGCAGCCTCGCCAAGCGCACTTCGATCGGCTTTAGAGCTCGGTCCTCCAGTACCGTGTTGGCCATGCGCAAGCGGTGGCAGAGAATACCCATCAGGCACCGCCCCAAATCGGGAAACTGTTCCATCGCTGCCAAGGTCGTCCGTCGATCTATGGTGACCAGCGTCGTTTCGCCATGTGCGTAGACATCGTTGGCGTTGTGGATCCCGTCAATCGTCGACACCAGACCCCAAATGTCGCCCTCCTTCATGATGGAGAAGACGTACTCTTTCCCTTCGGCGGTGAATGTCGTGGAGCGTAGCCCGCCGGCGACGATCACGGCGATGCCTCCGGCCAGCTCCGAGCGAGAGACCCAGAGTTCGCCATGTGCCAATCGACGGACAATAGCCCTGCTCGCCAGATGGGTCATGGTGTCGGGCGACAAACCAGCCAACCACGGATTCCTGCGAAAAAGCATCAGATCGGCTGTCATGAAGCGCCCACCTCGGCGCATGGATTGTCCATGCGGCAGCTGCAGGCATAGCAGTACTCTGGCCAGGTCGGCGAGTCGCCCCCGCCTTCGGGGGGCGACAGGCGTGCAGCTAGCTCTAGAGGATCGAACCCGCACGATCGAGGATCGAAGGATTTTAAGTCTTTTATTTCCCACGGATTGGTTGGTGCGGGCGACGGGGATCGAACCCGTAAGTCATTGAAGACGCAAGATTTTAAGTCTTGTGCGTTTACCAGTTTCGCCACGCCCGCTGTGGCCCCCGTGGGAACTCTCGTGGGGATTTCCCACGCCTTTTCCCACGCACCTGATAGGGTAATTTCTAGCGGTTCACAACAGCCAGCCTCGGCCCTGCTTCCAGCGCCTTGACGTTTTCAAGAAGGTGGTTCGGTGCGAGGTGCGCGTAGCGCTTCGTCATGGTCGGGGTGCTGTGCCCCATCCATTCCATCACGCGGTACAGGTCGACGCCGCGCTGGACCATCCACGAGCAGCAAGTGTGCCGCGCCGTGTAGAGGACGGTGTCTTCGAGTTGCGGGAGGTGCGCCTTGATCTGACGCCACAGCTCAATCATCCGCCACTGAGAGATGTCGGTCCAAGGGCCGTTCAGTCCGGCGTTGTGCTGGCGTTTGACAGCCTCAAGGGCCTTGGTCGTCAGCGGGATCGTGCGATCCTTCCCGTCTTCGTGTCGATGAAGGTGACGGTGCGGGACTTCAGGTTGGCGGCAGCGCCGTCCAGCATGACGTTTCGGCCGATGAAAGGGGGTTGCCGGTCGACCCCGAAATCAGCGATGTTTCGGCTACCATCGCGGAAGATGCGGGCGACATCGAGGGGTTGAACAATTGGGTCGCCGCCGACGCCGTGCCAGCCGTCACAGTCCGCTACGAAAGCGACCGCAGCGGTAACCGCGAAATCGAGATTCCTCAGTCAGCTTTCTCCTGGGCCGCCAAGCGCAACGAGCGCCGGCGGAAACAGGCCGCCAAGCAGAAGGAAGGCGGCGTAGAAAGGCTCGCGTGCTATTTTTCGGTTTCCCCGGTCTGTGCTGGGGCGCCATCGTCACCTGATCGGCTATGCTCTCTGGCTTCAGCTTTCGCGGCGAGTTTCTCGGCCTTCTTTGCAGCCTTGGCGCGCTCGCGCTCTTTGCGTTCGAAGTCGTAGTTCGGTTTTCTCGGCATCAGTTCTCCTGAAAGCAGTCTTTGTGGAACTTGGCGGATCATACAGACCATGGGTAGCTGAGGAAACCCAATCAATGCTCGCGTGGAACAGGAGGCTATCTCCAAAGCGACGCGATTCCAGATCGTGGCAGGGGGGCAGACGCCCGATAATAGTCCTCGCTACTGGTGTGCCTTTCCTCTACAAGCGGGAATGCAAAACCAGAAATTCAACATTCCGATAACTGTCCTCACTGATTCGGCGGGCGGGCAGACCAACATTGATGACATCCAATCCTGCACAGAGTTCCTGCTAAGGAACTGGCCGGGCAAGCGAGGGGATAAGCATCGGGCCGCGCTTCAAGCATGCTCCGACGCAAGTGCGGGTAAAAAGCCGGCAGAAAACGCCAGGCGCGCATTTGCGGTCGCTGCGCGTGGGGCCGGCATCCTGGTCACTTCATGAGACAGGCCCAGGCAGGCGATGGTCGTGAAATTGGTGTCGTCTGCCCGCGCTGTTCCCATACTGAAAAAAAGACCGTTGGTTGGTTGCGGAGCAACGCAGAGCTAAAGTGCGAGCATTGTGGACGCGACATCGCGATAGCCAGCGAGAATTTCCGGCGCCTTGATTAAGCCGCAATGAACACGCATATGGCGAATGTGCAGCGCGTCCCCGTCAGAGGTTGAAGCGCTCCAGGCCTTCGTTTTTCGTCCGACCACGGATGTACTGGCGAGTTGAGAAGCAAGGACCGCACATCTCACATGAGACGCCGAAGCCGTTGGATGAAATCTCCAGCGGCTTTTTCGTTTCTAGAGCATGCAGCTACGCCCCCCCGTTAGCGTTGCAATGCCGACCGAATTACGGAAGGTCGTAAGTCGTAGCAAGCGGTAGGGACCCATACCGTGCTCGCATTCGGGCGCGATCCAGCGTTTGCCGCCTGACTGCGATTGAGTGGCTCGGGAGAACTGACTTGAGAGTGCGGGAAATTCCGAAGTGGCCGCAGTCGGAGCAATCAATCTCGGTGTGGTCCCCTGCGGTGGCTGCGGCCTGTTCGGCCTTCTTCTTGCAGATCGGGCAGTTAGCCGAAAATCTTGCCATTCCAGGTCTCCTCCCGAGATTTGTTGGAGGAAACCACACATGGCGATGGCGGACAACCAGTGCGGCGTCGCCGCGCTCAGTCTACCGCGATGTCAGCCCGGCAGACTGCCCGCGCACAATGTTCAATTTCTCAAAAGGGGACGCGATCCGACCCCCGACTAGCGACAGCAATGCCGGGGTAGCGACCGGCTCGGGATCGCCGCCCGGTTGAATGCTGGGCAAACGCCAAAAAATCAAAACTCCCGCGTAAGTAGCTAACCAGTTGAGTGGAGTTTCTCCGCCTCATTTGGCAGGTCTATGCGTCGAGGTGGTCGCTAATTTGCCCGAGACACGGCATGCGCCCTTGATCCAGTCGTCAGGCTGTTGCCGGCCGATGATGATCAGGGGAAGCCGTTCGATACGGCGACGGGCACCACATTCCGCGAGGCGCGCTCCCGACAGCCTCGCTGGTCTTATGATTCTCGGAGCGTAGTGGCAGAGCATCGGGGTGGTTCTCGACTAGTTGCTTGGGGATGCGAAACTGGTCAGTAGGCAGAGGTCGCGGGTTCAAGTCCCGCCGTCGGCTCTAGAAGATAGGGCGGGCGTAGCTCAGTCGGATAGAGCTCTGCCGAATACCGGCCCCAGCAACAGCCAGGCGGTAGAAAGAGGCGGCATGTCAGTGCGAGGCGGCGGCGCCGTTGGCGGCGGTCGAATCGGTAAAAATGGTTCACTTTTCAGACAGAACTAGCTGAGCGAAGGCAGCGGTCTTTCCTCGCTGCCTCCGCACCGAGTAGTACTTACAACTTAGCCTTCTGGATCTTGTCAGAGATCTTTTGCCGATCCTCTGCGGATTTCAGCCGGATCGTCATTGCCTCGCTCTTAATCGGAACTTGAGGCGGTAGGCTCATCGGCACCTCTGGAACATGTTCAGCTGCCCACTGCTTGAACCGAGGCAACTTGTTCGGGCCGGTAATCGGGAAAGTGAAGCTGTACTTGAAGGACATGGGAGTTATCCATGGGTACGCGCTGTCACCGCAGACGGGCGCGCGGACAAACCGCAGCGGGTCGCCTCGACGGGAGCGCAGGAGGTCTATTTGGGTGAATGGGGTTTCAATCCTGGCGTCGCTCTTGCTCTCGCAGGTAGTGACGCCAGGCTATCAGCCGGGTTGGCTGTTACCTTTGCGGTAGGCCGTGATGACATGTGGGATAGGCATAGGTGGCATGTCGGCCATTCATGCTGCGTTGTCAAATTTTGATGCCAATTTGCGTATCGTCTTTGCCATCATGGCCGAATGGCACGAGCTTGACCCTCATACGGAACGGCTCGGGCGACGATGCCGCGTAAGCCGCCAATCCAGCGCCGACCAGGCGTAGGAGATCGCCAGCAACAGCGCAGGGCCTACGACCACCAGCGGGACAGCCAAGAACGGAGACGCTGGTACAAGACGGGCCGGTGGCAAGCAGTTAGAGCTCATCAGCTCGCGGCCGAGCCCCTGTGCCGCATATGCAAGGCAACTGGCAGGATCACTGCCGCCGACACCTGCGACCACATAGAGCGCCATGGTGGCGACCCGGTGAGGTTCTGGACCGGCCCATTCCAGTCCCTGTGCACACCCTGCCATTCCGGCGTGAAGCAGCGAGAGGAGAACAGGCGATGAGCTTCAACCCTGAGGTCGCAGTTCGACGCCCTGCCCGTCACGAGCACGGTAGCGTCAGCGCACCTGAAGCAATCCGACGTGTCTCGCGTGGCCAGTTCACCAAGACGGTAGCAGCGCGCGCCTACAACAGGCATGCTTAACTGGACCGTTCGGGATCTTGCCGAGAAGGCCGGCGTGCACCGGAACACCATCACCCGTATTGAGACTGACGCGACCGAACCCGGTTACGCCTTATCGGCCGTGGTGGAAGCGCTCGAAGCGGCCGGCATCCAGTTCATCCCTGAGAATGGTGGCGGGCCTGGCGTGAGGCTGAAGGGCGCCGCCGACTGAATATCAAAGGGCAAATTTGCCCGATAGCACGGCAGCTTGTCTCACTGGCGATTTCCCCAGTGACGACCTGGCCGGAAAGGTACCTGCACCATACAGGCACCTGCACGGCATAACCCTCGCCGGCCTAAGGTGTGGTCATGATGACCATACCTTCAGGCCTTGGCCACCACGCCCTCCCCTAGCCTGAATTGGCACCGCATTTGGCACCGGACGTGCGAGTAAAGACCGGGATACGCAGGGACAACGGTCACCATCGGCCACTAAGAAAGCCCACAAATCCGGACTCTGTGGCACTTGTTGAGCTGTGCCGGGATGGCCGCGGCCACATTTTAAGTCCCTTGCGTCTACCAGTTCCGCCACGTCCGCACGGCCGTCCTTTTCAAACGGCCACGCGCCAAGGTCAAGCCGCGCTTGATCTCATCACCAGCAGAAGTTTTTCGCGTTCGTCGGGCTTAGGCTCGAAACGCCCGCTCAGCCATTCGCTTGATGAAAGCAGCGGTCTGTTCGGCCGCACCGAACTGCGGCATGTGGCCGATGCCTTCGGCGAGCTCCAGGTCGAGATCCGCAATCCGGCCAACCATCTCGACGCCATGTTTCTGGTAGTCCAACACGCGGTCGGCGGTGCCGAAGAGAATGCCGACCGGCACCTTGATCTCGCCGAACCTCTTCTGGAGCCGCGGATAATCAGTGCCAATTGCCACGATGTCGGTCGAGGTCGCATAGAAATGGCTGGGCCGGAGCCCGGCCCAGCCGCCTCCCTCCGTCATGTAGTCCGCCGGCGCCGGCTGCGGCCCGAAGACGAAGGCCAAGGTCTGATCGGCATATTTCCGCGCGGCGGGGATCGCAATGGTCTCGGCTATCAGGCGTCGTTTCAGGGGCGACGGGATGTAAAGGGCAGCGAACTCGGGCGCGATCGCGCCGGAGTGGTAGGTGTATGGCGAGAGCAGAGCAAGGCCCGAAATTGCTTTGGGATGTTCGATCGCCAGCGTCAGCGACACGGCGCCGCCCAGCGAGTGCCCCACGACCAGGGGCTTCTCCAGCCCGAGCGCCTCGATGAAATGATGCACGACACGGGCCTGTTCGGACAGGCCACCGGTTGCGCCCGCCACGCGTTCGGAATAGCCGGAGCCCGGACGATCGATGGCAATGAGCCGATAGCCGTCGAGTTTGTCGAAGAGTGTCGAGCGGAACTGATGCAGTTGCGCGCCAAGACCGTGGACGAAGAGGATGGGCCTGCCCTCGCCCTTCTCCATATAGTGGATGCGATTGCCGTCTATCGTGACGAACTTTCCGGATGGCGGGACGAGCTTCTCCGCCAGCGATACAATCCGGCGTGTCCGGAAAATTGCAACCGCAAGCATGAGCGCGGCCATCGCCGCAACCGAAACGACAATGCCAAGCAGGATCGACGTGAAAGACATGATTCCCCTCGGAGCCCAGGACGTGCGCTGCACTCTAGCCGCGATCGGGCGCGAGGCAACGCACGCTTTTTCAGGCATAGCCCGATGGGGAAAAGAACGGCCCGATCCCCGCCGCGGCGGGGATCGCACTCAGCCGTGCAGCTTGATCGCGATTTCGGCGAGACGCTTGCCCTGGAAGCGCGCCCCTTCCAACTCCTGTGCCGAAGGCTGGCGTGAGCCGTCGGAATCGGACGTCGTCGTCATGCCGTAGGGCGAACCGCCGCGCACCACGTCATTGCCCATCTGCCCCTGATAGGCATAGGAGAGCGGAACGATGATCATGCCGTGATGCTGGAGCGATGCCTGCGCGGCAAGGATGGAGATCTCGGCTCCGCCGTGCTGCGTGGAGGTGGACGACATCACGGTAGCCACCTTGTCGACCAGAGCGCCCTTGACCCAGAGAGGACCGGTCTGGTCAAGGAAGTTTTTCATTTGCGCGGCCATCGCCCCGTAGCGGGTCGAGAAGGCCAGGATCAGGCCGTCATAGTCGCCGAGTTCGCCGGGCTCCGCGAAAGGAGCATCCTGGTCGAGCTTGTAATGGGCTGCCTTGGCTACTGCTTCGGGCACCAATTCGGGAACGCGCTTCATCGTGACATCGGCACCCGCTTCCTTCGCGCCTTCAGCCGCAGACCGCGCCATCGCTTCCGTGTGCCCCCAGCTCGAATAATAAAGCACCAGCACCTTGGTCATGATTTTCTCCATTGAAATGCTCCGGTATGACGACGCTCTTGCCGTCACGACGGAGACTGTACCCGCCGATGCGTGTTCCCGTAATCCGCTCGCCGTCGACAGTTCGTTCACCGTTCGACGACCATTGCCGGCCCGTGACGGGAAGGGTATGTGACGGTGTCTGGATTCTGAGGCCCCACGTCATGACCGAGATCATCACCGCGGCGATGCTGGTAATCGGCGACGAAATCCTCTCCGGGCGCACCAAGGATCGCAATATCGGGCACCTTGCCGATATCATGACGGCCATCGGTATCGATCTGAAGGAAGTTCGCATCGTGCCGGACGATGACGAAGAGATCGTCACGGCCATCAATGCGTTGCGGACGCGCCGCACTTACGTCTTTACAAGCGGCGGCATCGGCCCGACCCACGACGACATCACCGCCGACGCCGTTGCGAAGGCGTTTGGGGTTCCCTGCGAATACGATGCCAAGGCATACGCCTTCCTCGAAGCCCACTACGCGGCGCGAGGCATGGAATTTACCGAGGCGCGCAAGCGCATGGCTCGCATGCCGCGCGGCGCAACGCATATCGACAACCCAATCTCCGGGGCGCCGGGCTTCAAGATCGGCAATGTGCATGTGATGGCGGGCGTGCCGGCGATCTTCCAGGCCATGCTCGACAATGTCGTGCCGACGCTGAAAACCGGAACGAAGCTCGTGTCGGCAACCGTCCATTGTCCGTTTGGCGAAGGCACGATCGGGACTCTGCTCGCCGACATCCAGAAAGCCCATCCGGACACCATCATCGGCTCCTATCCGAAATATCAGGACGGAACCTTCTGGACCGAACTCGTCGTGCGCGCGCGCTCGCCCGAGGCGCTGGAAGCCGGCCGCGCAGCCGTGCAGGCAATGGTGGACGGGTTGAAGAAATCCGGCTGATAGACGATGATCCTCGATGCGGGGAAGATCCCGCTGCCGGGAACTTCGTCGCGGCGACCGGCGTTTTTTTGAAGCCGTCGCATAAGGGAGGCCGTCCCGTGGGCTACAAGACGTTGCTTGCCGTCATCCAGAACAAGAACGACATCGAACGCGTTCTCGATCACGCGCTTCCACTCGCTTCCCGCCTCCAAGGCCATGTCATCGGCATTCACGCCGAGCCCATGGCCCTGCCCTACACGACGGCTATCGGCTTTCCCGATGCCGAATTCATGCAGGTGACCTCTGAAGTCGCCAAGGAAAGGGCTGCGGAACTCGAAAAAGTCTTCGCCGCTCGCACCAGTTCGGCCGCCGTCTCGGCGGAATGGCGTACCATGGAAAGCCTCTCGGGCGACAGCGCGCTGTGCGCGCTCGCCAGTGCGCGCGCCGCCGATCTCGTCATCGCAGCCCAGACGGACCCGGCTGAAAGCACCGCACAGACGGCCAATGTCGACCACCTCCTCTTCGAGACCGGGCGGCCTGCTCTTTTCGTTCCTTATGCGGGTCCGGTGACGACCGTCTTCCGCAAGATCCTGGTGGCCTGGAACGGCACACGCGAATCTTCCAGAGCCACCTTCGATGCTCTGCCCTTCATCATGGAAGCGGACGAAACAGAAATCCTCACCATCGACGCTCCGGACACGGGTGGCGACCTTCCGGAAAGCTCCGGTGCCGATATCGCCGCCGCATTGGCTCGCCATTGCGCACATGTCACGGTAGCCAATGAAAGTTCCGAAGGCATCGGCGTGAGCGCGGTGATCGAGAACCGCGCAATCGAGATCAATGCCGATCTGCTTGTCATGGGCGCATATGGGCACTCGCGGCTGCGAGAGTTCCTGTTCGGCGGCGTCACCAGGGAAGTGTTGAAATCGATGCCCGTCGCGACTTTCATGTCGCGCTGAAGCAGCGCAAGGACTTGCCAAGCCCCAGGCATTCCCGCTAATTCCGGCTGCATTCCCAAATGTCGGCGCGTGGACGCGCGCCATCGGAGTGCGCTCGATGTCCCTTCCCGAAAAAGCCTTTCCCGTCTCCTGGGATCAATTCCATCGCGATGCCCGGGCGCTTGCCTGGAGATTGTCGGGCGCCGGACAGTGGAAGGCCATCGTCTGCATCACGCGGGGCGGCCTCGTGCCGGCGGCGATCATCTCCCGCGAACTTGGTATCCGCGTCATCGAAACCGTAAGCGTCGCCTCCTATCACGACTATACGGAACAGGGGCAACTGAAGATTCTGAAGGAAGTCTCCTCCGCTCTTCTCGAAAACGAGGGAGCGGACGTGTTGATCGTCGACGACCTTACGGATACCGGCAAGACCGCCGCGGTCGTCCGCGCCATGATGCCGAAGGCGCACTTCGCCACCGTTTATGCCAAGCCGAAAGGCAGGCCGCTTGTCGACACCTTCGTGACGGAGGTCTCGCAGGACACCTGGATCTACTTCCCTTGGGATTTGGGCTTCACCTATCAGAAGCCTATTGCGGACGGCCACGTCGGCTGATCCGCCGCGGGGATAAGCAAGACCCCTTCGTAAGGCCTAACGCTCCTGCCTCCCATCGGCGGCGGGATGCTCTTGTCTATCGTATTTTCACCATTATTACCTACAATTAACCTCGTTGATCGTGAGTCGGCAAACTAACTTCCCTCGACCCTGATGCGCCATACGACCTACAACCACCTGATGGAGCGCCTTCGCCGCTTGTTCGGCGGCATGCCCTGCCGCACGCAGGTGGCCGCGCTGCCATGGCGGGAAAAAGCCGGCGGGATCGAGATCCTCCTGGTAACAAGCCGCGACAGCGGAAGGTGGGTGCTGCCGAAAGGCTGGCCGGAAGGAGGAGAGCAGCTCTGCGAAGCCGCGGCGCGCGAAGCCGCGGAAGAAGCGGGGATCGATGGCGCGGTGTCCAGGCTGGAGGCCGGCCGTTATTATTACGGCAAGCGTCAATCATCCGGCATGGAAGTTCGCTGCGAAGTGCGCGTGTTTCCGCTCGAAGTGAAGGGCGTGGCCGACAAATGGCCGGAGAAAAAACGCAGGCGCCGCGCCTGGCTCTCCCCAGCCGAGGCGGCGGCACGGGTGCAGGAGCCTGATCTCGGCGAACTGATCGCTCGGTTCGGAAAAGGCCTGCACAAATCGGCGGCGTAGGCCGCCCGGCAACACCTATCTGTTCCACCGCCTCCCGTTCCGGGAGTTGAAGGCGGCGTTGCCGTGCCGTCACACCCATCTGGAGAGCAATCCACAGGTCGCCGGGTTTTCGATTTCAGTTTTTCGTCCGATACGGTAGGCGACGACCCACTGTCGGCCTGGCCGGCGCTTCGCGATTCGGTACGGGGATTCATGGCCGAGACCACGTTCAGGACACGCAAGGACACGCTCGACAAGGACCTGGACAAGCTCGTCCATGTCGAGGAAGCCACAATCCTCCTTTCCCGGCGGCTCGTCGCGCCGGGGCTGGCGCTGCTGTTCCTGGCGCTCGTCGCGGTCTTCTCGGCAATCTTCACAGGCGGCGAGCCGCGCGCCCTCATCATCGTCGCGGCCGCTGCGATCGGTGGCTACATGGCGCTCAATATTGGCGCCAACGACGTCGCCAACAATGTCGGTCCGGCAGTCGGAGCCAAGGCTCTCACGATCGGCGGCGCATTGGTCATCGCCGCGATCTTCGAAAGCGCCGGCGCCCTTATCGCCGGCGGCGACGTGGTCGACACCATCGCCAAGGGTATCATCGCTCCATCCGCGGTAAGCGACCCGTCGGTCTTTATCCGGCTGATGCTGGCGGCGCTGGTGTCGTCGGCGCTCTGGGTCAACGTCGCGACCTGGATCGGCGCGCCGGTCTCCACGACCCATGCCGTGGTCGGCGGCGTGGTCGGCGCAGGCATCGCAGCCGTCGGTCCGCTGGCGGTCGACTGGACGGAGATGGGCCGCATCGCTGCAAGCTGGGTCATCTCCCCGCTCCTCGGAGGCCTCGTCGCCGCGCTGTTCCTTGCCTTCGTCAAGGATCGCATCGTCTATCGCAGCGACAAGATCGCGGCTGCCCGCAAATGGGTGCCGCTGCTGATCGCGATCATGGCAGGCTCCTTCGCCGCCTATCTCGCGACCAAAGGGCTCAATCATCTTGTCGATCTCGGCGCTCTTCACGTGGCGATGATCGGCGTCGGAGCATTCCTGCTCACCTGGTGGCTCGCACAAGGCCATGTGCGCCGGACGTCCGTTGGGCTGGAGAACCGCAACCAGTCGCTGCGCAAGCTCTTCAACCTGCCCCTTATCATCTCGGCCGCCCTGCTCTCCTTTGCGCACGGCGCGAACGATGTCGCCAACGCCGTCGGTCCGCTGGCGGCGATCGTCCACACGGCTACTGCCAACGATGTGACCGCCGAGGTCGGCATTCCCTTCTGGGTCATGATTATCGGCGCCATCGGCATTTCGGCCGGGCTGATGCTGTTCGGCTCGCGCCTGATCCGCATGGTGGGCGAGCAGATCACCAAGCTGAACCCGATTCGGGCCTTCTGCGTGGCGCTTTCGGCAGCGATCACGGTTATTGTCGCATCGTGGTTCGGATTACCGGTGAGCTCCACGCATATTGCGGTCGGCGCCGTCTTCGGTGTCGGCTTTTACCGCGAATGGTACACCGCCCACTCGAAACGCCGCCGACTCTATATCGAGCGCAAGAAGGAGCTGTGGCGCGCCGAACGCGGCAATAGAATCCCCGATCTCCTCGAAACGGCCGAGGATGCGATCGCCGAGAAGGTCGAAATCCCAGGTCAACCCTCCAGCGAAGAGGCAAGGCGCCGCAAGCTTGTGCGCCGCGCCCACGTCACCACCATCGTCGCCGCCTGGATCACGACCGTCCCAGCTTCCGCGCTCCTCGCCGCGGCGGTTTTCCTGGCGCTCGACGCCGTCAGCTGAGACCTGAAACGCCCTCCTCGCCCGTCCCCATTATCCACACATGACGCCCACAATATGTTGCGTCATGGATTGGTCACAAAACGAATGCTTGACGCTCCCGGCCGAGTCGCTTTTTATAAGCCATGTGCTCGCGTTGAGGGCACGGCCGGAAAGTTCGTAGACCGGTCTTTTTTCCAGATTTTGGTGCGTTTTCGATCGCCGTAGCCGCCGGTTCGCAGGACTGGCGGACGACGCGATTTTATGAGTTTCGAAGGACGAAAGGGAGAATTACCGGGCTGGAATAAATCTCCTGTTAACACTATATTTAGTGTTTGCAGACATGCTCGGCACTAGATATCGTGAATTTCGCCCCATGCTGGGGAATCGCAAATCAGAGAGTTGAGTTGGACCCGCAAGGGTCCGTCGAAGAGCCGGGCGGGGCGCTCCCGAAGGAGAGCCGATGGCACTTGGATGGATGACGGCGGACGAGGAGCCGGGTGGCCATATGGCTGCCTGGTAGCGGCGGATCGTGTCTTTTCGAATTGGCTGTGAATGGCTGTGGAAAAGACGCTATATATAGAGGCATAAGGAACCACGAAAATGCGCATCGAACGGCGTTTCACCAAGGATGGACAGAGCGCTTACGCGGACATCGAATTCCGCAAGGCGCTTTCCGAGATCAAGAACCCGGACGGTTCTGTCGTTTTCCGCCTCGACGACATCGACGTGCCCGCGCAGTTCTCCCAGGTCGCGGCCGACATCCTCGCCCAAAAGTATTTTCGCAAGGCGGGGGTCCCTGCCCGCCTCAAGAAGGTCGAAGAAAACGACGTGCCGTCCTTCCTGTGGCGTTCCGTGCCCGACGAGGCCGAACTCGCGAAATTGCCCGAGAACGAGCGCTACGGTTCCGAGACCGATGCCCGCCAGGTCTTCGACCGCCTTGCCGGCACCTGGACCTATTGGGGCTGGAAAGGCGGCTATTTCGATAGCGAGGATGACGCGCGCGCCTTCCGCGACGAGCTTGCCTACATGCTAGCCACGCAGCGTGTCGCGCCCAATTCGCCGCAATGGTTCAACACCGGCCTGCATTGGGCCTACGGCATCGACGGGCCTGGCCAGGGGCATTTCTACGTCGATCCGTTCACCGGCAAGCTGACCAAGTCCAGGTCGGCCTACGAGCACCCACAGCCGCATGCCTGTTTCATCCAATCGGTCGCCGACGATCTCGTCAACGAGGGCGGCATCATGGATTTGTGGGTGCGCGAGGCGCGCCTCTTCAAATACGGCTCCGGTACCGGCTCCAACTTCTCCCATCTGCGGGGCGAAGGCGAGAAACTGTCGGGCGGCGGCCGTTCGTCGGGCCTGATGAGTTTCTTGAAAATCGGCGATCGCGCCGCCGGCGCAATCAAATCGGGCGGAACGACCCGTCGCGCCGCCAAGATGGTCGTGGTCGATGCCGACCATCCCGACATCGAAGCCTATATCGACTGGAAGGTGAAGGAAGAGCAGAAGGTCGCCTCGCTGGTGACCGGCTCCAAGATCGTCCGCCGGCACCTCGCCGCCATCATGAAGGCCTGCGTCAATTGCGAGGGGGAGGCCGACGATTGCTTCGACCCGGCGATCAACACGGCGTTGAAGCGCGAGATCAAGGCGGCGAAGAAGAACGCTGTCCCTGAGAACTACATCAAGCGCGTCATCCAATTCGCCAGGCAGGGCTACACACAGGTCGAGTTCAGCACCTACGACACGGATTGGGATTCGGAAGCTTATCTCACGGTTTCCGGGCAGAACTCCAACAACTCCGTGTCGCTGAAGGACGACTTCCTGCGAGCCGTCGAGAAGGACGAGGACTGGAGCCTCATCCGCCGCATCGACGGCAAGGTGCACAAGACGCTCAAGGCGCGCGACCTCTGGGAAAAGATCGGCCACGCGGCCTGGGCTTCCGCCGATCCCGGCCTGCACTTCAACACGACCATGAACGACTGGCACACTTCGCCGGCCGCCGGTCCGATCCGCGCCTCCAATCCATGCTCGGAATACATGTTCCTCGACGACACGGCCTGCAACCTGGCGTCGATCAACCTGCTCACCTACCGCAATGCCGACGGCTCGATCGACATCGAACGCTACGAGCATACCGTGCGGCTGTGGACCATCGTGCTCGAGATTTCCGTGATGATGGCCCAGTTCCCCTCGAAGGAGATCGCGAGGCTCTCCTACGAATACCGCACGCTCGGTCTCGGCTATGCCAATATCGGCGGCCTGCTGATGACATCAGGCATTCCCTATGATTCACGGGAAGGCCGGGCGCTCTGCGGCGCGCTGACCGCGATCATGACGGGCGTTGCTTATGCGACCTCGGCGGAGATGGCGGCCCAGCTCGGCGCCTTCCCCGACTATGAGCGCAATGCCAGCCACATGCTGCGTGTGATGCGCAATCACCGCCGCGCCGCTTATGGCGACAAGGACGGCTACGAAAATCTGTCGGTCAACCCGGTCGGCCTGGTCGAGGCCGACTGCCCACAGCCGGAACTCATTGCGCATGCTCGCGCCGCCTGGGATCACGCCATCGAGCTCGGCGAGAAGCACGGCTATCGCAACGCCCAGGCGACGGTGATCGCGCCGACCGGCACGATCGGTCTCGTCATGGACTGCGACACCACGGGCATCGAGCCGGATTTCGCGCTGGTGAAGTTCAAGAAGCTCGCCGGCGGCGGCTATTTCAAGATCATCAACCGCGCCGTGCCGGAAGCGCTGCGCACGCTCGGCTATTCGGAAAGCCAGATCGCCGAGATCGAGGCCTATGCCGTCGGCCACGGCAATCTCAACCAGGCGCCCGGCATCAACCCCGGATCGCTCAAGGCGAAAGGCTTCACCGACGAGAAGATCGGGGCTCTGAACGCGGCGCTGAAGCAGGCCTTCGACATCAAGTTCGCCTTCAACAAATGGACGCTGGGCGAGGACTTCGCAAAGGACGTCCTTGGCTTCACCGACGAGCAGCTCAATGACTTCGCCTTCGAGATGCTGCCGGCTCTCGGCTTCAGCAAGAAGGACATCGAAGCGGCGAACATCCATGTCTGCGGAGCGATGACGCTGGAAGGGGCGCCTTTTCTCAAGACCGAGCACCTGCCGGTATTCGACTGCGCCAACCCCTGCGGCAAGATCGGCAGGCGTTACCTGTCGGTGGAATCCCATATCCGCATGATGGCGGCAGCGCAGCCTTTCATCTCCGGCGCCATTTCCAAGACCATCAACATGCCCAACGAGGCGACGGTCGAGGACTGCAAGGAAGCCTACATGCTGTCCTGGAAGCTGGCGCTGAAGGCCAACGCGCTCTACCGCGACGGTTCCAAGCTCAGCCAGCCGCTCAACGCCTCGCTGATCGCAGACGAGGACGACGAGGATGATTTGATCGAGGAGCTGGTGTCAGCCCCGACCGCCGCCAGGGCAGTGACGGTGACGGAGAAGATCGTCGAGCGCATCGTCGAGAAGGTCGTCCGCGACCGCGAGAAGCTGCCCAATCGCCGTAAGGGCTATACGCAGAAGGCGGTTATCGGGGGCCATAAGGTCTATCTGCGCACGGGCGAGTTCGACGACGGCCGTCTCGGCGAGATCTTCATCGACATGCACAAGGAAGGTGCCGCCTTCCGCGCCATGATGAACAATTTTGCCATCGCGATCTCGCTTGGTCTGCAATATGGCGTGCCGCTGGAGGAATATGTGGAGGCCTTCACCTTCACCAAGTTCGAGCCGGCCGGCATGGTGCAGGGCAATGACGCCATCAAGAACGCCACGTCGATCCTCGACTATGTGTTCCGCGAGCTCGCCATCTCCTATCTTGGCCGCCATGACCTCGCCCATGTCGACACGTCGGACTTCTCCAACACCGCGCTCGGCCGCGGCATCAACGAAGGCCGTGCGATTCCCTTCTCCAAGGGCCTGACTCGCGGTGCCTCGCCCCTCAAGGTGGTGAGCGGCGGCGACCTCGAAGGATCGGATCCCAAGGGCATGGCCGGAGGTGCAGCCCCCTCGCCCGCTCCGGCGCGCGCAGCGACGACGGCCTATTCCGGCTCGAACATCCGCTCGATCTCGTCCGGCGCGACGGTGACCGCGCTGAAGCCCGTTTATGCAGGTCTGCAGGAGGAAGCCACCGCCTTCAAGCGCGACTATGAGGAGCGCGCGAAGGAATTGACGAAGGACATCGCCGTGGAAGCCGAGGAGGCATCTGCCGCCAACGCCCTCTTCACGGATGCCGCCGGCAAGGAAGCTTCGGAGGCGAAGGCCTTAGCTGCCGAGCGCCGCAGCCGGGCGATCATGCAGGGCTACACCGGCAACATGTGCTCGGAGTGCCAGAACTTCACGATGGTGCGCAACGGCACCTGCGAGAAGTGCGACACTTGCGGCGCAACGAGCGGCTGCTCGTGAAACCAGAAGCCGTGCCGCTACGCTTCGAACCGTTTGAGAGATAGCGGGGCATGTGAGGCGGACGCCAACGCTTTAGGGCGTTGGCGTTCCTGGTCCACAATGGACTACTTCAGCACCCAAGGTTTCAGGGGTTTGCTGGTTGCGCAACTGTCATCAACTTCCTCGCCAGGTGACTTCAGGAATGCGTTGATGATCTCGGCGCGGCATTCACTCGCCCAGCCGTGTCCCTCCCCCGGAAAAACAACCGACTGCAGCTTTGGAATGTGCCGCTTCAACTGGTGGCCCCAGCGAATGCTGCAGCATGGGTCCATCTGTCCGTGCAGCGACAATGCCGGGCCGTCAAACTTCACGGGATCGCTGTGCTGTGGCGGCACCGCGCCATCGGTTCCCCACCAGGCGCAGAGGACAGTCGGCTCGAAACCGATTAGCGCGGGCTCGGCCTCTAGCATCCTGGTGGTCATCTCCACAGACGGTCGGTTCTTTCCCATGTCGCCGCATACGTGAGAAAGATAGTAGCCGAGAGCCCAGGCCGGATTGCTGGAGAAGGTGGAAGCACCTGCGGTGTCGAAGAACTGGTTGAGGATTTCGTAGTTGCCCTGCCGGACGTCGGCGACGACCTTGGGCAGGATATCGTACTTGTCGGCAAGGACCAGATAGAGGTGGTGGATGAAGGTGACGCCGTCGAAAACGAGGCGACGGTCTTCGCCCTTGTCGGTCCGCACGGTCACCTCGAACGGCTTCTCGTCCAAGGCATTTTTCACGGCCTCGATCGAATGCATCCAGTCGTCGGAGAGAGCTGCACGGCACCCCTCGCTTTCCGACACACAGATGGACAACGTGTCGAGGTAGATTTGCTTGGTCGTATAATATTCGTCGAGTAGTGGCCGGTTGCGCAATTCGGAAAACCAGGGCCACGCGAAGACGGCCGCTCCAACGCTCTCAGGGAAATATCTTAAATAGGAGTTGGCGGTTCCCCCGCCCGTGGAAGTCCCGATAATGTCGATTTTTTCATAACCGAGCAGTTCGCGGATCTCGTCTGTGTCGCGGGCAACCTCGTACTCGTTGTAGCGGGAGACGTCGATACCTTCGCGAACCAGCTTGTCGTGGCAGGCCCTCACGCCATCGGCGTAAAGCTTCATCCGGTCAGCCGGGGTTCTGCCGCCCAGAGTCACGTTAGTGAACATGTTGTGGTAGTGCGAAATTACCTCGAAATCCGGACAGGTCAGGGCGGGTTTAGAATGCACCATCCCGCGGGAGTCGACCAACACCAGCGGGTGGTCGCCGGCAGCCCTCCTCAAGTTCGTAACCACGGCTTCGCGCCCCATCGGCGAAGCGCCCGGCCCCCCGGGGAAGTAGAATACCGGCCTGACATTTGGCTGATCGCTCTTGCCGATCACTGCCACCGGAAGCTCCAGGACAGGGCCGCTCTTGGCGTCGCGGTTTTCGTAAGCGAAGAAAGTGTGGCATTCCGCTTCAGCGGCTTTCAGGATGTCAGTAACACATTCTGATTTTTCGAGGCGTGGCACCGGCTTGTCTTGGGCCAGCGCCGTGGGGCAGGACAGCAGGGTCGCTGCCCAGACAGCAGACAAAAATGCCGCTTGTTTTCGCATGTTCGCTCCTCCCGGCTGAAAAGACGGGTGACGGTAGCTCGCGCAGAAAGGAGGAAAGCTCTGAATTATCCCTTTGAACCAGATGAATTGTCTAAATCACGGTTAGAATCCAGACCATCCTCATTTGAATGAGTTCCGGGGAGGCGATAAAAAGAAATGTCCGCAAGCTCGCCATGTCTGGTCTGACTTCAAGACAGGCGGCGGATCGGATCGGCGTCCTGCCGTCCGAGGTCGCACGTGTCGGAAAAACTCAGCAAAAGCATAGTCGCTCGTCTGTAGACAAACCTTAGGTGCATCCACAAATCTGGCTGCAGAAATAGCTCGGCGGCGCCCCCGCCAGATCGCAAGAGTGATCGTCGCCCCTTCAACACATATCGCCCAAAGAAAAACCGCAGGCAAAAACAAAAACTTAGTAGCATGTGCGCGATGTCACTTCGCGCGACATGCTCTAGCGACGTTGTCGTCAGGTCGCCTTCCGAAACCGAGGGAGTAGCCTCCCTGCCCCGTTTGCAGGCGGATGCGTATACCCCGGCTCATGGCCCTGAGCCGTGCGAGACTGGATTCCGCGGACCCAATGGTCCATATAGAGGCGCACACTGATGAGGATATGCTGACAGTTCGGACAGAGATGTACGTATTTATAACGTCGAATATGTCAGCGGTCTTTCCATTGCTGATCGGCACCAGAGCAAACAATGCGATGGGGTTGCTGCACCTCTGAGGATTGCGGCAACCCAAAAAAATTCCCGACACAAACCGTACGAAAGGGCGTCCGAAAGGTTCGCTCGCCTTAAACGTGGGAATAAGCATGACTATCTGGGCCGAACTGGCCAGAGCGAGCAATCGCGCTGGTGACGAAATCATTCTGCGTACAAGGGGCGACATTTACGAAATCCGCTATAACGGATGGGAGTTGATGTCGAACTTCAACCATCAGTCGGAAGCAATTCTTGCCGAGCGCTCCCTGAGATTGCTCGGCCGGTCAGCAAGAAAAGTGCTGATCGGCGGGCTGGGCATGGGGTTTACCCTCCGCGCCGCGTTGATGTACCTGGAATCGGACGCTGAAGTGACCGTTTGCGAATTGGTCCCTGAAATCGTCGACTGGCACCGAGATCATATCGGCCATCTCGCGGAGCATCCTTTGGACGATCCTCGGGTCGAAATCCGCATCGGAGATGTGATGGACATCCTGAGGGAGCGCCATGAGGCCTACGACGTCATTGTGATGGACACGGATAACGGTCCCGACGTCACTGTCCGCAGCTCGAACGACGAGATCTATGGCAACCAGGGCCTCAAAGCCGTCGAGCAATCTCTCAAGCCGTCAGGGATTGCCGGTTTCTGGTCTGCGACCGTCTCGCCGACCTTCGAAAAAAGTCTGGACGCGCTAAAATGGGCGTGGAGACGTGACGACGTACTTCTTGACGGAGGTCGGGCCGACGCATTCCATCATATCTACTTTGCCAGGCCGCAGGATAGAAACGACTCGAGCACTTTCGGGAATCAAGGCTGCCTGCCTGACAGTTGGAGTGCGGAGGCAGTAGCCGCCGCATCGTATTCATGACATTTGCGCGGAAGGTAGCTGGAAGCAAAAACCCTGTCTGACCGACAGAGCGCGCATACGAGCCGACACCGCTGCACGCTCTCCGGCGATAGCTCAGGGATTGTCTTTCGTCGACACGAGCTTGACCCGACTGAACGGCGGCGGCAGGCCACTTTTACGGATTGCCGCGTCGACTGCGACAAGTATGGCATCGCGGCAATCGATGTCATCCACGAAGCTCGGCACCCAATATCGGACGGCGTATCTTACCCCTTCCGTATCGTACGAAAGCGCGCGCACGTCCGGCTTCGGCGACTGCATTATAATCTCGGTCGACGCGGCTGCCGCAGCCAGCAACTCCTTGCCCCGATCGACCGGAATGTCGTGGCCAAGGACGATCTCAAGACTGGCTCGGTAGTGTTTTTTCGGCGCGCTGAAATTGGTCAATCTCTGACGCGAAATTTGGCTGTTGGGCAAGATCATGTAGGTATCATTCCGCGTCTGAAGACGCGTCGTACGCCATCCTATTTCAATGACGCGACCGCGGATGGATCCGTCGATCTCGACCCAGTCGCCGATCTTGAACGGGGCCTCCAGACCGAGAGCGATCCCCGACAGCACGTCAGCCAGCACATTGCGGATGGCGAAGCCGAGAATAGCGATGATCAAACCCGAGCTGGCGAGCGCGCCTCCTGCCGACTGGCCCAGCAGCATGGCAACGGTTGCAATCGTTGCCACCAGAAACAGAGCCGCAGTAACGAGTTCCCTGAGAAGCTTTGGTACCTTGCGGCGGCCATTTCTCCCGCCTTTCAAGGCAGCGCCCGTTATTCGCGCTAACAGCCACGCACCAGAATAGTAAACGGCGGCCACACTCAACTGCCGGACCGCGCTGTCTTTCGCTTCCGGGACGAAGTACTGCAATGCAGATCCGTGAAATATGTATGCCGCTACTGAAATTGAGAAGAGAAGCGCCGGCCAAAAGAACCACAGGATACGGGCTCGATCGATCACCGCTTGCCTCCCGGTTTACGCAATATTTCCACGTTCTTGCTTCCATCCACGAATGATTATGGGGCGCTTTGCCGCACAACGCGCGCCCTGGTCCCGGTGCTTGAGATATCCCAATCCCCGCGTCTGGGCAAAAGACGCTGCTCACCTCGGCCTGGCTTGAATGCACAGCACATTTGGGACTTGTGCCGCGGCATTTCGTCGGCACCGCGTGTGAGTTGACAATCCTGGAATTCAGGCCATGCTCTGCCCCCATGAAACTCAAGCGAGCATATCGCCTGATGGGCGCCGTGAGACGGATCACCCCCATCGCGGGAATCTGACCCCGGCTCGGATCTCCGAGTCCGGGGAACCGCTTTTAACAACCAGCTCTCTCTGCAGCGGCAAGGAAATTGTCGCGAAATCGTCGACGCCCTTGGGATTTAGGGGGTGGCAATGACTCTGTCTGACATGACTGCATTGGAAATTCCGGTCGGTTCGAACAAGGACCGAACGCTCTCTGCCAAGCATCTGGCGGGCACCCAGATGGTTCCCGCAACGCCGCTGCATTCTTGCTTGGGCAAAAGTCCGCCCACGGATGCGTGATCCCCTGGCCGGACCCCGTCCAGACCAGGGGAATACCTGACAATCACATCGATTGGCCGGGACCGTCGAGACGTCCCGCGGGGAAGCTAGCCATGTCAACAAGGCCTCACTGCCAACTGACCACCAAGGACCATGCGATCCTGGAGGTAATCCTGGAACGCTACCAGGGTGACTACGGTCCCTATCTGAAGCTGCTCGACCAGAAGGTCCACGGCAGCACTGTCCACTTTCGCGATGACATTCCACCCAAGGTCGTCACGTTGAACAGCCGTCTCACTTATTTTGTCGATGGCCTCCTGACCGGCCCCCATCTTGTCGTGCAGGGCCAGCCAGGCAGCCTGCCCTCATATGCCTTGTCGATACACACGCTGAGAGGGTTGGCGCTTCTCGGTCTCGCCGAGGGCAGTGCGATCACCGTCGAGCTTGGCTCCTCGGTCCATGAGACATTGCGGGTCGATGCCGTTTTGTCCCAGCCGGAAGCCGAAACAAGGGTCGTCAACATATCAAAACCCCTGGCACAGGGCGACGCCTCGGAAAAAGAAGAGAATATCGTGAGCTTCAGGCCGCGGATCATCGGCCCCAGCTCCGGCCCCGTCTTCATTCCAGATGACGACGACCCTGGCCCGAGCGCTGCGTGAAGTGCTCATTTCACAATCAATCGTCCAAATCAGGAGCAAAGAACCATGTCCGACGGACAAGATACCGTCCGCATGCGCAAGCGGGATCGCAAAAACCTCACAACCGGCATTGCCCACGTCCACTCGAGCTTCAACAATACGATCATCACGATCACTGACGATCAGGGAAACGCTATCGCTTGGGCTTCCAGCGGTTCCCAGGGTTTCAAGGGATCGCGAAAGGCGACACCGTTCGCCGCCCAAGTGGCGGCAGAGGATTGTGCCCGAAAGGCAGCCGCACACGGAATGTCGACAATTGAGGTGGTGATTTCCGGCCCGGGTTCCGGCAGGGACGCAGCCGTGCGCGCGCTTCAATCATCGGGTTTCACAGTGAGGTCGATCCGCGACGTAACTCCCGTTCCGCACAATGGCTGTCGGGGATATCGCAAGCGGCGTGTTTAGCAAGGCAGCCCGGCAAAGATGTTCGCCGCTCTCGCCGGCACGAGGCCGGCGGTGTGTCAGTTGTTCACGGATCAGCAATGAAGAAAAGAAATTGGCTCGACCTTGTTCGGCCGAAATCGTTCGAGAAAAGCACAACGGGACTGATTACGACGGCTACGCTGGAGCCGCTCGAGCGAGGCTTTGGTTTCACGATTGGCACTGCCCTGCGCCGCGTCTTGCTTTCCTCCATTCCCGGGGCGGCCGTAACGGCAATGCGGTTCGAATGCGCCACTTTCGATGGGTCCCGGATTGAAGGCATTGAAGAGCCTCTCCAGGCCGTCATCCTCAATTTGAAGCAACTCGCTTTCTGCGTCGATGAGACGTTCCAATCGGCCCGCTTGCGGATTGCTTTGGACAGACCCGGTGTTTTGACGTCGGGCGACATAGTCCACATCGACGGCCTGAATGCGGTAGATGCGAACCAACCTGTCTGCACGGTCATCAATGGTACTGCGGCAGCGCTCGAGATCTTCATCGCAACAGGCTACGGCTATGTGCCCAACAGCGCTCAGCCGGCAGCCCACGTGCCTGCGGGTTTCACTGCCATTGATACCGTGCACTCGCCGGTCAGGCGGGCCACCTACACTGTCGAGCCGACGCGGCTTGGGCATATGCTCGACTATGACCGGCTGATCCTGACTGTAGAAACCAACAGCACGATCAGCGGTGAAGAAGCGCTCAGACGTGCTGCCGAGATCCTCCATGACCAATTGAGCGTGTTCATCAACTTCGAGGAAGAGTTCAGCGAGCCTGCGGAAACCTGTGCTGATCCCCTGGGCTTCGATCCGGTTCTGCTTCAACGGCTTGACGAATTGGAATTGTCGGTTCGGGCGTCGAACTGCATGAACAACGAGAATATCGTCTACATAGGAGATCTTGTGACACGCACTGAGGCGCAGTTGCTTCGCATACCGAATTTCGGGCGCAAGACATTGCACGAGATCAAGGTCGCTCTTGCCACCATTGGCCTCGGCCTCGGGGCTGAGGTACCTGGCTGGCCCCCAGCCGACATCAACGGATTGGTAAGCCACTATCGGAAAACGGGTACGGTCGAACGGGAGCGCCAGATTTGGACAGCATGACGAAGCTGATTGTCGCAGTCGTGATCTTTGGCCTGATGGTCCATGGTTTTTTCCTTTTATGATCGAGGAAGAAAAAGTATTTAATATATAAATTATTTCTCTGCGAAATTTTGCCGCCCTTGAAATAAATAATTCAAGAGATATGTTGTTCATATGCATATCGAGGTATTCGTCAGAATTTCGAGGTTGACTGGAAAAGCACGGCACTTTTCCCGGAGCAGGTTTCCTAACCCTGAACTCCGCGCCTAGCTTCTGCTCCGGGAAATTCCACCAACACATGCGGTTCATTTCTTGCGGCGTTTTCCAGCGTCGTAACGATGGAGCGTAGCATGAGACTGCCTCACCCCAGACGCTTTTGTTTTACCTGTAGCCGCAAGCTGCCCAAGGCAGCGGTCCGATGTCCATGGTGCACAGCCCCAGTTGCTGCGCCGCTGGGTGTCTCCGGTATTCTTCCCCATCAGGGATCACATCCGAGCTTATGGCAGGTGCTGCCATGAGAACTCGGCGCGACTGCGTCCTCCACTCCCCTATTACGGTGGCGGACGCTGCCGTCCCAAAGCAATACGGAGCCATCCCATGGCGAATTGATCGGAACGGAAACCTTCAGTTGCTGATGATCCGGCATCGACTTGGCGGCTCATGGGCTTTTCCAGGAGGCCTACCGGCGGAGGGATGCTCGCCCGCGCGGTCAGCCGCACGCCGAGCCTTCGAAGAGGCCGGCGTTGTCGGCCAGCCGGGCGCTGAACCGATCGGCAGCTTCCGCTGCATGGAAGCTGGTACCGACGGCGCGATCGAATCCGAAACAGTAGTCTTGTTTGCTCTTCATGTAAGAGGGACGTTGCTGAATTGGCCGGGGAAAGCGCGACGCAAGCGCGACTGGCGGTCGGTCGAAGAGGCCGTCAAGCTCGTCAAAGAGCCTGAACTGATCGAATTTCTCCGATCCCTGGAGGTCGACCCGAAGGTGCGATCTGGTTCCGGACTGCAGCTTTGATCATCGAAGCGGTTCGCTATGCGAGGGCTCACCGCGAGATGCGGCATTCCCTGCTTCCTTCGGCGCGTGTTCGCTGTGATCACCTGTTGTCGTTACGAGAACTCGGCTCCGCGAAGCAGGAGTCTAATCCGGCGCGATCGGAATTTCCGTTTTCGCCTCTGGGATCAACAGGTTCCCCCCCTCTGAACAGACGTCGTAGCTGAGCTACGGAAACGTCTCAGTCTACCGCGCGAATGCGGGACTGCGATGGAGCCGCTTATGAAAATAAGTGACCTCTTGCGCGCGCAGGACATCGTGCTTGGACTGCAGGCGCAGGACACATGTTCAATCCTTGCGGGCATGGCCGCGGGATTGGCCGCGAGAGCCGGCCTGAGCGAGCAGACGGTGCTATTGGCGCTCCTGCGCCGCGAACGGCTGGGTCCAACGGATATAGGAAGGGGTATCGCTGTGCCGCATGCGCGGCTGGAAAAGGTCGCTGCCCCTGCTGCGATGCTGGCGATCCTGGATTCGCCCGTCTGGTTCGATTCGTCGAGCGACGACCCCGTCGACCTTGTGCTTGCCCTTCTGTGGCCGAAGGTAAACAGTGCCGGGCTGTTGCGCGCTCTGGGTTCCGCCTGCCGGCTCTTGCGTTCGGCAGAAATATCGAGCGGGCTGCGCCGCGCCGGTTCGGCTGCAGAGGCATACGCCCTGCTGGGATCTGCCGAGAGACCGTTCAAGGAGCCCCTTCAAGATCAAGCGCAACAGCTTTCGGAATCCCTGCCCGGATCACCCTGCCGCTCAGCCCTCTAATGCCCGCACACGTCACCTATCAAGCAAATATTTGCGTTTTCCGCATAATAATTACCTAAAATATGTTGAATCATCCATTTCTTGGTGCATTATGGCTACGGGAACCAACCCGAGGGGAACATCATGTCAGGAACCAGCAGACGCAGACTTTTGCAAACAATGGGCATGACATTGGCAGCCGGCACCGTCGCTTCGCGGGCGCTGGCCGATTTCACGACCAGTGTCAGATATCCCGATCCCACCGTCAGGGCACTCGATCCGAGCTTCAGCAAGTACATGGTCTTCTTCGCAGCCGTGGAACAGCTCTACACCGGCGGCATGCGCTACACCGAAGGCCCCGTCTATTTCGGCGACGGGCGCTTCCTTCTGTGGACCGACATCCCGAACAACCGCATCATGAAATGGGAAGAATCGACCGGCGCTGTCACCGTCTTCCGCGAGCCGTCGAATTACGCCAACGGGCTCATTCGTGACCGTCAAGGCCGCCTGATCTCGGCCGAGCACGGCCGCAAGGTTACGCGCACCGAATATGACGGCACAATCACGGTGCTCGCCGACAGCTTTGAGGGTAAACCGCTCAACTCGCCCAACGACGTGGTCGTCGCGATCGACGACAGCGTCTGGTTCACCGATCCGCCTTTCGGCATCGGCGGCAACTATTCCGGCGTCAAGGCGAAATCGGAGCTGCCTAACAATGTCTACCGCCTCGACCCCAAATCGGGCGAGATGATGGTGGCGACAGGCGACGTCAAAGCACCGAACGGGCTCTGCTTCTCGCCAGACGAGAAACTGATGTACATCGTCGATTCCGGCTCGAAGCCGGTAACGATCCGCGTCTACGATGTTTCCGACGACAAGAAGTCACTCACAAATGGCCGCGTCTTCTTCACTTGCGGAGAAGGCGAGGCGCCGGACGGCATCCGCAGCGATGTCGACGGCAACATCTGGGCCGCCTACGGCGCGGTCAAGGAAGGCTGGGACGGCGTCCTGGTCATCAATCCGGAAGGCAAGGCGATCGGCCATATCGGCCTGCCGGAGCGCGCGGCCAACCTCTGCTTCGGTGGGCCGAAGCGCAACCGTTTGTTCATGGTCACGGGGCGCGCGCTTTATTCGCTCTATGTCAACACGCAGGGTGTGCCGGGCGCCTGACGCCCGCATGCTGCATCGAATGAGGAGACCGATTTGACGGATCATGACCAGACGAACGGGCGTGCGCCCATCGTTTCCACTTGGCGGCTCGTGAGCCACAAGCAGGAGGATATGGAGACAGGCGAAGTGACCTATCCGCGGGGACCCAACCCCCGCGGCCTCATCACCTATACGGACGATGGGCGGTTCTCGGTTCTCAACGTTCCCGGCGAGCGGGAGGCCCCGAAGGGCCTCTCACCGACCGACGAGGAAGCACTCGCCCTCTTCAAGGGACTGACGGCCTATGCCGGGCACTATTCCATCACTGGGCCGGACACGCTCATCCACCACACCGAGATCGCCTGGAACGAAGCCTGGGCAAACACCGACCAGCCACGCCGGTTCAAGGTGGAAAACGACACGCTGACGCTGATCGCTGGGCCCTCGAACAATCCCTGGGACGGGCGCGTCGTGCGCGCGACGCTGACCTGGAAGCGCATCACCGTTTGAGAATTCGCTCCGGCGGGGCAGATGGCGTGGTTTTCGAGAACCGGAGCGGAGCGTATATGAGGTACGTAAGCACCGAAAGCGCAGAAAACCGCGTCAGAAGTCCGCCGGAGTAGAATTATCAAATGGTCTCTGAGATCCGTCCTCCCTGCTAGATTAGTAGCTTAGCTTCCAGCGGCGCCCGGCGCTCATCCATCTCCGCGCGATTTTGCGCGAGACGATCGATCCGGCAGGATGTTGATCGATGGCGCGCCGCCTACCCCGCCAGCGGGTGATGGCAGGCTGCTTCGCACCCGTCCACTGGGGCGAGCGCGGGGGTCTCTCTGCTGCAGAGCTCGCTCGCAAAGGCGCAGCGCGGGTGGAACGAGCAGCCTGGCGGCGGCGAGACCGGGCTCGGGAACTCGGCGCTCAGGGTGAGGTCCGGCAGGCCCTTCCCCTGCTTCGGCAACAGCATGGCGCGCAACAGTTCGCGCGTGTAGGGATGGCGTGGATGGTTGAAGATCGCGTCGGTCCCGCCGATCTCGACGACGCGGCCGAGATACATCACCGCCACGCGGTCGGCGAGATGGCTGACAACGGCGAGATTGTGGCTGATCAGCACCATAGTCAGTTTGAATTCACGGTGTAGTTCTATGAGGAGATTGAGTATCTGCGACTGAACAGAAACGTCGAGCGCCGATGTCGGCTCATCACAGACGAGAACCTTTGGCTCGCCGATCAGGGCGCGGGCGATCGCCACTCGCTGACGCTGGCCGCCTGATAACTGCACCGGATAGGCATGCGCGAGATAGCGCGGCAGGCCGACAGCATCCATCATCCGCTCTACCGCCGCTGCTCGCGACCGTGCGTTTCCCCAGTTCTGGATCTCGAGCGGCGCGGCGATCGCCGCCGACACCGTCATGCGCGGATTGAGCGAGGAATAGGGATCCTGGAACACCGGCTGGATCAGTTTCGCTCGCTCGCGCGGCGCGAAGGAGGAGATTGGCCGGTCACCGATGGTCACCTCGCCCTCGCTCGGCGCCTCGATGCCCAGGAGGAGGCGGGCAAGCGTGGACTTGCCGCAGCCCGATTCCCCGACGAGGCCGAGGATCTCGCCTTGCTCGATGTTGAGCGCGACGCCGCGCAGTGCCTTCAGGACCGCCGGCTTCCTGAACGGCGAACCCGGATTGAGCATGTAGGAGCGTCTGACGTCCCTGACCGCGACAAAACTCATGCCGGCTGCACCTCCCTACGCCGCTCCTGTGCCCTGGACCCGCCTTCGACGAGGCGGCAGCGCACCGCCCGCCCCTCGGACGGAGTGATGAGCGCCACCGGCCCTTCCCTGCAGATGGCCTCGGCGCACGCGCAGCGCTCAAGGAAATTGCAGGCCGACAACTCGCCTATCGGCCGCGGTACCACGCCTGGAATGTAGCCGAGCGTCTTGCGTCGGCCGGTCTCGCCCGGTGTCGGAATGCAGCCGAGGAGCCCCCGCGTGTAGGGATGGCGCGGGTCGCCCAGCACCGCGTCCGCCGCCCCCGCCTCCACCACCTCGCCGCCATACATGACGGCGATGCGGTCGGCGATGCCGGCGACGACGCCGAGATCGTGGGTGATGACGACGAGCCCGACCGAGGTCTCCTTCTGGAGGTCGGCGAGCAGCTTCAGTATCTGCGTCTGGATCGTCACGTCGAGCGCCGTCGTCGGCTCGTCGGCGATGATCAGGTCCGGCCGGCAGAGAAGTGCAGTCGCAATCATCATGCGCTGCCTCAAGCCGCCCGAGAGCTGGTGCGGATATTGCCCGAGCCTGTCGTCGGGCGCCGCGATGCCGACGCGGGCGAGCATGTCGGCGATGACGCGCGGATTGGCGCTCTCCGGCCTGTGCCAGCGCACGATTTCGGCGATCTGGTCGCCCATGCGGTAGCACGGGTCGAAGGCGGTCATCGGGTCCTGGAAGATCATGGCTATACGCCGGCCGCGGATCTTGCGCCACTGCCGGGTAGACAGATTCAGCAGCGAGGTGCCGTCGAAATCGACCCGCTCGGCGGAGAGCCTCGCGTTCCTCGGCAAGAGCCCGAGGATTGCCTGCGCGGTCATGCTCTTGCCGCAGCCGGATTCACCGACGATCGCCAGCGTCTCGCCACGTTCTACCGAGAGGTCGACGCCGCGCACCGGATGGAGCAAGCCGCCATGGGTCGGGATCGAGATCCTCAGGCTGCGTATGTCTAGGAGCGGGGCCATGGTCATGCCTTTCCGTCCGGGGCGGTGACGTCGCGCAACGCGTCACCCAGAAGGTTGATCGAGAGCACGAGCGCAGCGAGCGCCACGCCGGGGATGGCGATCAGCCATGGCCGGAACAGGAATTGGCTCTTGGCCTCGGCGATCATCAGCCCCCAGGAAGTGAGCGGCGGCAACACGCCGAGCCCGAGGAAGGAGAGCGTCGATTCCAGGAGGATCGCGCGGGCGAGTTCGAGCGTGCAGACGACGATGAGCGGCGCGGTGATGTTGGGCAGGAGCTCGCGCAGGAAGATGCGCGGCGTCGATGCGCCGAGGGTACGCGCCGCGGTGATGAAGTCGCGGCTGACGAGCTGCTGTGTCGTCGCGCGGGTGACGATGACGAGCCGGTCCCACATCAGGCCGCCGATGACAAGGACGAGGAGCGGCAAGGACTGCCCGAGCGTGGAGACGGCGACGAGTGCGACGAGCACGACGGGCAGCGTCAGCCGGATGGTGAGGATGAAATTGACTGCCAGGTCGACGGCGCCGCCGAAATAGCCTGCTGCGACGCCCAGCGTCACCCCGATCAGGGTCGAGAGCAGGATGGTCAGGATGCCGATCAGAAGGGAGATGCGCCCACCATGAAGGAGAAGCGCCAGATAGTCACGGCCGAGATGATCGGTCCCGAGCGGATGCGCCCAGTCACCCTCGGCATGCCAGACGGGCGGCGCCAGCCGAAGCGCCAGGTCCTGCATCGACGGATCGGCGCCGGTGACAAGCGGCGCGAATATGACAGCGACGAGGATGATGGCGAGCGTCACGCTGCCGAGCCAGAAGCCGGAATGGCCGAGCGCGCGCCGCATCGCGAGACGCCCAGGCGGCAGGATGCGGTGTCGCTCCCGCGGGGCGCCGGCCTCAGATCTCGCCATGTCGAGTCTTTCTTCCACGATTACGCTCATCAGACCCTGATCCTCGGATCGAGTGCGGCGTTGAGAAGGTCGCCGAGAAGGGCGAGCACCGCGTAGGTGGTGGCGACGGCGAGGAGGATCGCCTGAATCACCTCGACGTCGTAACGGCGGATCGACAGCCAGGCGAGATTGCCGATGCCATCCATCGAGAATACCGCCTCGATGACGACCGAGCCGCCCAGCATGTAGCCGAACTGTACGGTCGCGACCGCGACGACCGGGATTATGGCGTGGCGCAGGCCGTGGCGCACGATCGTCTGCCAGGCCGAAAGACCATAGGCACGGGCTGTCTTGACATGGTCGGACTGAAGCACGTCGATCATGCCCGACCGCGTCAGCCGCATGATCGCGGGCGAGGCGTAGTAGCCGAGCGCTACCGCCGGCAGGACGTAGTGCGCGAAGGTGGCGTTGCCCGAGATCGGCAGCCATCGCAGCATCACCCCGAAAACGAAGATGAGCGCGATCGCGGAGAGAAAGGACGGCATCGACTGTCCCGTCACCGAGATGATCAACGCCGCCCGGTCGATCAGTGAGTTAGGCCGGAGCGCCGCGACAACGCCGAGCGGCACGGATAGGACGAGGGCGAAGATCAGCGCCAGGAAGCCGAGCTTGGCTGTGACCGGCAGGTGCTTGGCAAGCACCTGCGCCACATCCTCCTTGAGGTAGTTGGAGCGGCCGAGATCACCTTTCAGCACGTCGCCCATCCATTGCAGGTACTGTTCGTAGAACGGCCGATCGAAGCCGTAGATGCGCCGGATCGATTCGATCTGCTCCGGCGTCGCCCGCTCGCCCGCCATCGCTACCGCCGGGTCGCCCGAGAGATGGACGAGCGAGAAGGACAGGATCGACGTCACCAGCAGGACCAGGGCGGTCACGCCGAGACGTTTTGCGATGAACATGACCATTGCGTACTCCGGGACCGGTGTCGGCACAGGCGCAGCAGTGCCTGCGCCGGATACGACCCGGCCGGCGAGACGGCGCCGGCCGAGAGACAGTGGCGGAGGATCAGTCCGTCATTTCCACTTTGCAAGGTAGAAATGGGCGATCTCGTCGGGCGTGACCTCGTAGTCGAGTTCCTTCGAGAAGGCATAGCCGCGGCCGTAAGTGTAAAGCGGGATGTAGTAGGCCTGGTCGGCGATCCTTCTCAGTGCCTGGGCATAGAGGTCCTTGCGCTTCTCGGGATCCATCGTGGTGTCGGCGGCCTCGAGCAGCTTCTTCACCTCCTCGTCGCGGGCATAGTCGTCGACGCCGAACTTGAAGTAGAGGCTGACAGAGGCGGATGCGTCCATCATGCCCTGGGAGCCCCAGGTCAGATGTGCGAACGGCATCTTGCCCTCGATGACGAGCGGGCGCAGCGCCACGTTCTGGATGAACTGGAAATCCGGCTCGATGCCGACAGCCCTGAGATAAGCGAGCACGGCCTCGGAGTAGCGCCTGTCGCGGTAGGCGTAGAAGGGCAACTTCAGCCCGTCCTTGAAACCCGCTTCGGCGAGCAGCGCCTTGGCCTTACCCGGGTCGTATTCATACTGCGTGACGTCTTCCGTACAGCCGACCTGTGCGGCATAGCACATGGACTTGAGCACGCCGGCCGAATTGCCGACGAGCTTGGCGAGCGCCTCGCGGTCGATGGCATGAGCGATCGCCTGGCGGACTCTGACGTCCTTCAAGGGCGTGTCGCCGGAGCGGCCGGCCGCGTCGAGCGCCAGGAAGGCCATGCGCGTGGTTGAGGCGGCCGTGGCCGTGACATTGCCGAAGCCGGCGAGCTGGTCCATGTTTTCCGGGGGCACGCCCCAGATCCAATCGACAGAGCCGGCAAGCAGCTCGGCGATCTGCGCCTCCGGATCACCGATCGTGCGATAGGCAATCTTGCTGATCTGCGGTTGGCCCTTCGGGCTGTCGGCGTAATAGTCCGGGTTCTTCTCCCATGTCGCCGAGCGACCGGGTTCGAACCCGGTAAGCTTGTAGGGCCCCGCGCAGACAGGCAGCACAGCACCCCAGTCACGCCGCGTCTTGTCGCCTGCCTGCACCTCGGGCGCGGAATCCCAGTGGCCGGACGGGTAGATCGGCGTGTTGCCGGAGAGATATTCGAGCGCCGCCGGCGTCGGCGCCTTGGCGTGGATGCGCACCTTGTGCGGTCCGAGCGCCTCGACGCTCTCTATCCAGTCGACGGTCAGCCGCACGTTGATGCCGCTGTCGGGCTCGATGACGTGGTTGAACGTGTAGGCGACGTCCTCGGCGTCGACATCCGTCCCGTCGGTGAACTTGATGCCCTCGCGCAGCTCTACATCGAGCGTCTTGTCATCTGTCCAGGCATAGGACTTGGCGAGCAAGGGCTTGTATTCGTTGGTCTTCGGATCGCGGAACATCAAGGAGTCGCAATTGTAGAGCGAGGCGATCACCACCTCGCGCAGACCCTGATAGTAGATGTCGAACGTGTCGATCTCCGTCCCGGTCGCCCACGTAAGCGTGTCGTCCGCCTTGCCGGCTCGGCTTTCCGTCACGAAGCCCGCGACGACGGCCGCGCACGCGGCGGCACATGCGATATAGTTGCGCATCGGTTTCCTCCCAACATGCTAAAACGGACCGTCAGCCGACTCCTCACCGTCCGCAGCCCTATGTTTGCCTCGCGGTCCTTCCCTTCCGCGATTTTCGCTGGTCCGCGGCCACTTCGCCACGTTCGCAGGATTATTTTGCCATATCCTCCAAATTTGTCAACTAATTCTGCGTGTTCAGCCAGATTTGCACTTAAATAATGCCGATTTCGCACACACCCCATGCCGGCGAGGCTCCGGCACTTCCCAATATGGCAGGATCGGAGCGTCGCCGGAATGTCTGAGGTCGGAGTCAGACAGCCCTTGCAGCGACGAGATCGGCCTCGATCTTCCATTCCGGAAGCGCGAGGCCGGCCACAACGACGGCGGTCGTGGCCGGCGGATTGCCGGCGAAATGGCGGTTCCTGATACCGGCATAGGTGATGATATCCTCCGCCTTCAGGCAATAGGCCGTGATCTTGACCACGTCGGAGAAGTCCATGCCCGCGGAGGCGAGTATCAGCGGAAATTCTCCATCAACTGCTCGGTCTGACCCTCGAGCGTCTCGGGCAGCGTGCCGTCCGGCCGGACCCCGACCTGCCCGGCAACATAGAGCCGGCGCGCGCCGTCCGGCACCTCGACGCCGTGAGAATAAAGGTTCTGCGTCGGCGGGGCCATGCCGGCGGGATTGTGGCGAATGTTTTTTGTCATCAAAGCCTCCGTTTCGTTCGTGTTCTTGAAGTCTGTCAGGCCGGGCGTATGTCGTGCCCTATAAAGCCTCGGCTTTGGGTCGCGGATCGTGGACGAGAAGGGGCCGATGCGGCGCGCCCTGCCAGACGGAGAGGTCAGCGCCGCGATATTCAGGCGGGAATGGCATCTTCACGCCGAGCCTTTCAGCGGCATGCCAAACCCAGCGCGGGTCTTCCAGGAACCCGCGAGCGATGGCGATCAAGTCAGCCTTGCCTGCCGCCACCGCCTCCTCCGCGAGGAAGGGATCGACGATCATGCCGACGCCCATCGTCGTCATCCCAGTCGCCCGTCGGACCGCTTCCGCGTGCGGCAGGAGGTAGCCGGGCGCCGCCTCGAAGCGCTGCCCGCCGTACAGCGAGCCAGCGGACAGGCAGACATAATCGTAGCCGAGCGCCTTGAGCCCTTCCGCGAAGGCGATCGCGTCCTCGATCGTTGCGCCACCCTCGACCCCGTCCGGGCCGTTGATGCGCGCGCCGAGCGCCTTGTCCCTCGGCCAGGCGGCGCGCAGCGCCGCAGCCACGCGGAGCGGAAACCGCAGCCGGTTCTCGCGGCTTCCGCCATATTGGTCCGTGCGCCGGTTGACGAAGGGCGTGACGAATTGGTGGAGCAGGTAGCCGTGCGCTGCATGGAGCTCGACCGCGTCGAGCCCTATGCGGTCCGCCCGCTTCGCCGCGTCGACGAATGCCACTTCGACGCGGGCCATGCCCGCCTCGTCGAGCATCACGGGCGCCGAATGCCTGCCATCGTAAGGAGCGGGCGACGAGGAGAAAGTCGCCCAGGCCCCCTCCTCCGCCGAGAGGCCATGGCCGCCGTGCCAGGGGAGATGGCTCGAGCCCTTGCGCCCGGCATGGCCGAGTTGAATGCCGATCGGCATCCGCCCGACCGCCTTGAAGATCGAGACGACGCGGGACAACGCAGCCTCGTTCTCGTCGGAATAGAGCCCGAGGCAGCCAGGCGTGATCCGCCCGTCCCGCTCGACCCCGGTCGATTCGATCAGGACCATCCCCGCCCGCGACAAAGCGAACTGACCGAGATGGATTATGTGCCAGTCGGTCGCCGAGCCGTCGGCGGCGTGGTACTGGCACATCGGCGACACGACGATCCTGTTTTCGAGCGTAAGGCCGCCGAGCGCGATGGGCGAGAAAAGCTTGGACACGGTCACGCGGTTCTGATCCACACGGCCTTGACGTTCAGATAATCGTCGAATTGGGCAATGCCGGACTCGCGCCCGTATCCGCTCATCTTGTAGCCTCCGAATGGCATGGCGGCATCCATCATCTGGTAGCAGTTGATCCACACCGAACCTGCACGAATATTGTTCGCAAGATAGTGCGCCTTGCCAACGTCACGGGTCCACACCCCGGAGCCGAGGCCGAAATGCGTGTCGTTGCCCCGTTTGGCCGCCTCCTCGATGGTCGAGAACGGCATGGTGCCGACGACAGGGCCGAAGATCTCCTCGCGCGCGATGCGCATCTCCGGTTTGACGTCGCGGAAAACGGTCGGCGGCACGAAGTAGCCCTTGTCACGGCCGGCGTCGGTAACCCGCGCGCCGCCGGAGATCACCTTCGCGCCCTCCTGCCGGCCGAGATCGAGATAGGAGGTGACGCGGGCGAGCTGCTTTGCCGACACAAGGGGGCCGATCTGCGTGTCTGTTTCGAGCGCGCTACCGACCTTGAGTGTTTTCGCGTAGGCCGCGAGCCGCTCGTTGAACTCGTCGTAGATCTTGTCCTCGATGAGGAGACGCGTGCCGGCCGAACAGACCTGCCCGGTGTTGCCGAAGCAGGCCATGGCCGCGCCAGGGACCGCGAGGTCCATGTCGGCATCGGCAAAAACGATGTCGGGCGACTTGCCGCCGAGTTCCAGCGTCACCCGCTTCAGGTTGCCGGCAGACGCCATCAGGATCTTCTGCCCGGTCTCGACCGAACCGGTGAAGGCGATCTTGTCGACGCCGGGGTGTTCGGCGAGGGCCGCCCCCGCGCCGTGGCCGAAGCCGGTGACGACGTTCACGACGCCGTCCGGAATGCCGGTCTCGCACAGGAGCTCGGCGAGCCGGATTGCCGAGAGCGAGGCCTCCTCCGACGGCTTGTAGACGGCGGTGCAGCCGGTGGCGAGCACCGGGCCGAGTTTCCATATCCATGAAACCATCGGGCCGTTCCAGGGCACGATCGCCCCGACGACGCCGACCGGCTCCTTGCGGGTGAAGGTGGTGAAATCTCCGCCGAGCATCGAGTTTTCGACGGTTTCGCCATGGATTGCCGTCGCCATGCCTGCATAGTAGCGCAGCAGGCTCAGGACCCGGCGGCGCGCATTGTTGCGCCGCGCGATCGGCTCTCCCATTTCCATCGCGTCGATGAGGGCAAATTCCTCGAAATTGCGATCCACGAGATCGGCGAGCTTGAGGATGATGTCCTGCCGGTCATAGGGCTTGAACCTGCGCCACGGACCATCGTCGAAGGCGCGGCGCGCGGCAGCGACGGCGCGATCGACATCCTCGCGGTCGCCCTCGGCGATCCTGGCGATCACCTCGCCGGTCGAAGGATTGACGGTATCGAAGGTCTTGCCGGTCGCCGCGTCCACCCACTCGCCTCCGATCAGGAGCTTCTTCGGGGCTGAGTTGAGGAAGGCGGGAAGGTTCTTTGCCATGACATTCATCGTTCAGTCTCCTGATCTTGGGCGCTCTGACGGCACCGATGGGATTTGTGGGCCAGACCGGGCCCGCGGATCAACGCTGGTCAGCTCTTCACCGAGCCGGCCGTCAGCCCCTGCACCATGTAGCGCTGGAAAATGAGGGCGAGCAGGGCCGCCGGAAGCGCGGAGATGAATCCGGAGGCTGCGATGATCGCGTAGTCGATATTGGCCTGACCGAGCATGCCGGCGATCGCCGGCGGCAGCGTGGTCATGCCGCGCTTGGAATTGAGCACCTGAGCGACGAGGAATTCGTTCCAGGCGAGCACGAAGGTGAATGCGCCCGCCGCGACGAACCCCGGTCCCGAGATCGGCACGATCAGCCTGAGGAACACCTGGAAGCGCGTGCAGCCGTCGACAAGGCCGCTTTCCTCGAGCTCGCGCGGGATCGTTTCGAAATAGCTCTTCATGATCCAGATCGTGAAGGGAAATGTGAAGGAGCAGTAGGCGATGGTGAGCCCGATCAGCGAGTTCTGCAGCCCCACCTGCCTCAGCATCAGGAACATCGCCGGGATGAGCACGACGACCGGCAGCATGCGCGTGAACAGGACGAAATATAGCGACAGGCTCATCGCCCGCGAGCGGTGACGGGCATAGGCGTAACCGGCGGCACTGCCGAAGACGATGTTGATCGCGGTGACCGCGATCGCGACGATGAAGGAGTTCGACAGCGAGGCGATAACGAGCCGGGCCTGGTCGGCATGGTTGAACTCGGTCAATCCGAGGATCTTCTGGTAGTTCTCGAAAGTCGGATTGATCGGCAGGAGCGGCGTCGGCATGGCGAGCAGGTCGCGCTGGTAGCTGATCGAAGTGATGAACAGCCACAGGAACGGACCGATCAACCAGATCGCGACGAGCCCGGCGAGCGCGTAGAGGCCGAGTGTCGAGGCGATCCTTGGCCCGAGCGCGCGGCGGTAATCGGTGGTGACGGCGACCATACCCTACTCCGCCTGGAATTTCGACAGCACCAGCCGCTGGTAGACGACCGTCAACACCACGCACATCAGAGTGAGCGTGAACAGAATCGCCGTCCCGGGACCGAACTGGAAGAGATTGAAGGCCGTGCGATAGCCGTGCCAGGAGACGGTCGTCGTGTCGTTGCCCGGCCCGCCGAAGGTCATGACGAAGATGAGATCGAGCATGAGGAAGCCGTTGACGGTCGACAGGACCAGGACGAGGAACATCATCGGCCTGAGCGACGGCAACGTCACGTGCCAGAGCTTGCGCCAGAACCCGGCGCCGTCGACTTCGGCCGCGGCGTAGAGGTCTTTCGGGATCGATTGCAGGCCGGCCAGGAAAAGGACTGTGGCGAAGGGCGCCTGGTTCCACACATAGACGAGGACCAGCGTGTTGAGCGCCGAGAAGCCGTTCTCGAAAAAGGCGATGTATTGGTCGATCAGCCGGAGCCGATGCATGACCGCGTTGAGGGCACCGAAGTCAGACGACAGCATGCCGAGCCAGAGCAGCCCGACGACGACGCGCGACATCGACCAAGGGATGAGGAGCGCCGCCCTCAGGATCGGGCGGCCGAAGAATTCGGTGTTGAGGACGAGCGCCATGGCAAGCCCGATCACCGTCGCCTCGATGACGAAGGCGGTGACGAAATAGACGGTGCGCATCAGCGCATTCCAGTAGAGCGGGTCGCCAGCGAGCTCGCGGTAGTTCGCGAGCCCGACGAATTGGTAGAGGGGGATTGGCACGCCGAAGAGGTTGAGGCTGGGGCCGGACGTATCCAGCAGGTCGACCTCGGCGAGGCTGAGCCAGATCGAATAGAGAAGCGGAAAGAAGACGACGACGAAGATCACCGTCAGCGCCGGCAGTATCAGGAGCGTGGCGAAGCCGGACTGCGTGTTGGCATAAAGATGGAAGCGGCGGGAAAGGCCACCGCCGCCCTTCGCGCCGGCGCGCGCCGGCAGCCTTCCCTTTCCGAGTGTCGCCAGATCAGCCATCGGCCGTGTTTTCTCCCGTCGTCGCGTCCGGTCGGGCAGCGCCCCAGGGCCTCAAGAGGCAACCGACGTGTAGAGCTGCGTCATTGCCTCGATCGTTTCCGGCACCGTCGACTTCTTGCGGATCATGTCGTGCATGATCGGCACGACCTTGGTGTCGTATTCCGGATACCAGCTCTCCTTGAAGGCGTTGATGACCTTGCCCTTGCCAGCCTGCTGCTTGAGGATCTCGGGATCGACCCAAGTGTCGGTCGAGGCGATCACCTCCGGATCCTCGTAGAAGGCGGGATAGGGGTTCTGCACGCCAGACGAGACTGCCCACTGCTTCTGGACGTGCCAGTCGCCGTTGAGATTGGCGCCGAGGAAGCGCATGAGCTTCCAGGCGTCGTCGAGCGCTTCGGTCTTGGCGTTGAGCACGTAGGAATCGGTCCAGGCATATGTGTCGCCGGTCTTGCCCGGATAGGGTGTGATCCGCGCCTTCTTGCCGGCGAGCTGAGACTGCTTCTCGTCCGTGGCGGTGTCCTGCAGGTAGTTGCAGTGGTTGGAATGAAAGGCATACTTGCCGGTGAACATCATCCGATGCGTATCCGTCGAGGACGCCTGGGTGAATATCTCCGGCGTGACGAGCCCGAGCTCGTACATCTTCTGCCAGCGCTCCATAACATGGGCGACCTCGTCCTGGTCGGCCCGCAGTTTGTTGGCGTCGTCGAACAGCGTCGCCCCTTCGGCGAAGCAGTCGCTCAGGAACTGCGGGTTGGTGCCGGTCTGCGTCGGATTCCAGTTGGGCAGCATCGGATATTCGGAGATGCCGTCCTTCTTCAGCTTGACGCACTGCTCGATGATCTCGTCCCAGGTCGAGCCCGGCTTCTCGAAGCCCGCCTGTTTCAGCATGGGATCGTTGTACATCATGATGAAATAGGCCGAGTAATAGGGCAACGCGATCACGTGTTCGCCGTCCTTGCTCGTCAGGCTGGCGAGCGCGGCCGGCAGCATGGCCGACCTGATCTCGTCGAACCCTTCCAGATCCTCGATGTTGCGGATCATGCCCCGCTCGAACCAGCGCTGCCGGTTGTTATGGGTGCAGTACATGACATCGACGATTTCGCCGGCGAAAAAGCGCTGCTCCAGCGTCGGATGGAAGGTCGGCCAGGGCAGCGTCGAATAGTCGACGTCCTCGCCGTACTTCTCGTTGAACATGTCGATATAGGTCTGGACCATGTCCGGTCGGAACGTCCAGCCCACGAGTGCTATCTGCGGCGCGGCACGTGCGAGTCCCGGTCGCGACAGGCCGCCGGCAGCGACTGCCAGCGCCCCTAGCCCGGCATTGCGGATGAATTCCCTGCGAGTGCTTCCATGAATGCGGTCGTCCGACATGACATCCCTCCCTGACGCTCGTGTCGATTTCGGGGACCATAGACGAGTCTTTGTGCGTTTTCAACATAATTTAACCATAGTTATTGCGAATATCGCAATATTTTATTATCTATCGAACGTTTTCATTTATCCGGACATTTGGCGGGCGGCATTGCCATGGCGCCAAGTTCCGACGCAGAATGCCGCCTGATCCTGGTCCTTCCGCCCACCCTGTCTTGTCACCACGAATCCAGCCACTTCCACCACAAGCGAGAGTTCGATGTACGAGATCGATCCCAGCCGCCTCGACCTAGCACGCGAGTTCAGGGCGAACCCGCTCGGGCCGCACAGCGCCGAGTTGACGGCGGTGCTCACCCGCATGCGAGGCCTGCCGGTTGAGGGCAAGCACTGCCTGATCGTGGCGAAACCGCGCGAGAAATGGCTGCTCGCTCAAATTTCCGGCGTACCGCTGCGCCCGCGCGTGGTGCCTGGCTACGCCTTCTCCTCGATAGAGGAAGCTGAGTGGACGGTGTTCAAGCTGCGCTGGCGGATCCTGACCGGCCGCGACCTCGCCGCCGATCTTGGCGAGATCGAAGCGCCCGCCGCCGAGGAAATCGCGCCGCCCGACACGAGCCGAGTCATCCTCGCCTATGCCGACACGCTCACTGCCGGCGCTGGCGACAAGGTGGGGATCAAGATTTCGACACCGGGCATCGAGAGCTACCGCGCCGACGTGGTGCGCCTCCATGCTCCGGCACGTGGCGCGAACGACGCCGGTTTCCAAGAGAGCGAGGTCGCGAGCCTCGGCAGTTTCAGTGGCCGCACGCAGCCGTTGCGGCCCGGCTCCTACGCGGCGTTTCCCGAAGGGCCGGCAATGCCCCTCTCCTTCAGCATCCAGATGCTCGTCTGGCCGACGCTCTATGGCAAACCGGGCGCGCTCCTCGGCGACTGGTCGGCGGGAGAACGCAAGGGCGTCGTCCTTTTCCTCGACGCCGAAGGCGCATTGACGCTGCGCGTGGGCGACGGCGAAAAGACAGCGGAGGTGACGACGGGAACGCCGCTGCCGCTGCGCATCTGGAGCCGAGTGGCGGCAAGCCATGACGCAGCGACCGGCGAGGTCCGCATCGTGCAGGAACCCCTGCCCGGCCAGGGCTTCGTGGCGGCGAGGCACACCGTGGCGCACGGCACGATCCCGCTCGCATCTGCCCGGTCCGGCCGGCCGTTCCTGATCGCCGCCTGGCATGAGGACGACGCGCACGGCGAGAGCCATGGCGGCCACTTCAACGGCAAGATCGAGGCGCCGGCGATACTCGGTTCGGCGCTCGATGCCGATGGCCTTGGCGCCCTGCCGCTTTCGCCCGCCGGTCTCGCCGCGCGCCCCGACGCGCTCGCCGCCTGGGATTTCTCCCGGGATATCAGCACGGGTCGTGCCGTTGATGCCGGGCCGTACGGTCATGACGGACGCCTCTTCAACCAGCCGACCCGCGCCATGACCGGCCATCTCTGGGACGGCACGGTGCGCGACTTCAGCGCCGATCCGTCGCATTATGGCGCCATCCACTTCCACGACGACGATATTGACGATGCCGGCTGGGAGACTGACGTGGAGATCGGGATCGCCGCCAACTGGCCGAGCGGCGTCTATGCGTGCCGGCTCCGGAGCGGCGCGGCCGAGACATACATTCCCTTCTTCGTCCGACCGGGAGAGCAGAAGGCGAAGATCGCCTTCCTCGCCCCGACTGCCACATACACCGTCTATGCCAACAACCGCGCCCGCTTCTTCCTGCCCACGACTGAGCTGATCCGCGGACGCGTCCTCGATTTCGACGCCGCCGACCTGCAACTCCTCGACTATCCGCTCGGGCTTTCGACCTACTGCACCCACTCCGACGGCTCGGGCGTCGCCTACGGCACGCGGCTCCGCCCGGTGACGAACTTCCGGCCCAAAGGCCGACTTTGGAACTTCTCCGAGGATCTTTTCGTCGTCGAATGGCTGGAGAAGCTCGGCCTCGACTTCGACGTCATCACCGACGACGACCTGCATGTCCACGGCAAGAAGCTGCTCGAGCCCTACCGCGTCGTCCTCACTGGCGCGCACCCCGAATACTACTCGACCGAAATGTACGACGCGGTCGAAGGCTATCTCTCGGAGGGGGGGCGGCTGATGTATCTCGGCGGCAACGGATTCTACTGGCGCATCGCCTATCACCCCGAGGAGCAGGGCATCATCGAGACGCGCCGCGCCGAGGATGGCACCCGCGCCTGGGATGCCGATCCGGGCGAATACCACATGGGCTTCTCCGGCGAGATGAGCGGGCTGTGGCGCCGCCAGGGCCGCTCGCCGCACCGCCTCGTCGGTATCGGCTTCTCCGGCCAGGGCTTCGACCGCTCGAGCTACTTCCGGCGCACGGCGGCCAGCCGCGACCCGCGGGCCGCGTTCATCTTCGAAGGTATCGAGAACGAGATCCTCGGCGATTTCGGCGCTTCGGGCGGCGCGGCCGGCGAGGAGCTGGACAGCTGCGACTCTCGTCTCGGCTCGCCGGCCCATGCCCTGGTGCTCGCCTCGTCCGAAAATCATTCCCCCGCCTATCAACCGGCGAACGACATGGTGCTGGTGCCGCATCTCGGCACCGGCGCGATGTTCAACCCGGCGGTCAGGGCCGACATCGTCTTCTTCGAATGCCCGAACGGCGGCGCGGTGTTCTCGACTGGCTCAATCGCCTATGCCGGAACGCTCTCCCATAACGGCTTCGCCAATGACATCGCGCGGCTCACCGGAAACGTGCTCCGCCGCTTCGTCGATCCCGCGCCCTTCGAGATGCCCGGAGCCTGAGAGACCGTTTGAGAATTCTACTCCGGCGGACATCTGACGCGGTTTTCTGCGCTTCCGGTGCTCACGTACCTCATATACGCGCGCTCCGGTTCTCGAGAACCACGCCATCTGTCCCGCCGGAGCGAATTCTCGAACGGTCTCTGAGGCCGCTCACGCCAGCACGGCGCCGGTTTCCCGGTCGAAGAGGTGTATCCACTCGCGCGCGGCCCGCAGCCGGATCGCCGAGCCGGGCGTCAGTGCGCGCGGCTGTGCGGTGATCAGGCAGACCTGCGGGCCGCCGGGGATATCGGCGAAGACGAAGGTCTGCGAGCCCGTCGGCTCGATGTAGCGCAGTTCGGCGGGAAATGCGTCCGGCTCGTCTCCATCCGTAATAGACAGGTGCTCGGGGCGGATGCCGCAGACGACCTCACGCCCCGCCTCGCAGGCGCAATCGTGGTTGAGCCGGATCCTCAGCCCGCCAGCCGCCCGGAGCGTCGGTCCGGCACCGTCGCGCGCGACCGTACCGGGGATGAAGTTCATCGCCGGCGAGCCGATGAAGCCCGCGACGAACATGTTTGCCGGCTTCTCGTAGAGGTCGAGCGGCGCGCCGACCTGCTCGATATGGCCGTTGTGCATGACGACGATACGGTCGGCCATGGTCATCGCCTCGACCTGGTCGTGAGTGACGTAGACCGAGGTGGTGGCGAGCCGCTTCTGCAAGGCCTTGATCTCGGTCCGCATCTGCACGCGCAACTTGGCGTCGAGGTTCGACAAGGGCTCGTCGAAGAGGAAGACCTGCGGGTCACGGACGATGGCTCGGCCCATGGCGACGCGCTGCCGCTGGCCGCCGGAGAGCTGGCGCGGATAGCGGCCGAGGAGGTCAGCCAGGCCGAGAATGTCGGCGGCCGCCGCGACGCGCCGCCTGATTTCAGCGTCCGGCAACCTCCGGAGCTTCAGGCCGAACTCCATGTTCGCCGCTACGGTCTTGTGCGGGTAGAGCGCATAGTTCTGGAACACCATCGCAATGTCGCGGTCCTTGGGCGGGAGGTGGTTGACCACCTCGCCGCCAATCATCACCGCGCCCGACGTCACCTCCTCCAATCCTGCGATCATCCTGAGCAAGGTGGATTTTCCGCAGCCGGACGGCCCGACGAGGACGGTGAACTCACCCTCCCCGATCGCGAGATCGACGCCGTGAACCACTTCGAGATTTCCGAAATTCTTGCGCACGCCTTCGAGTTCGACGGTTGCCATGTCACCTTTCCTCGGTGTCCGGGTTCATTTGCCCACTTTGCGAATGCCCACTTTGCGAAGCGGCGAGCGCCCGCGCCGCGTCGAGCGGGCTGGCCTCGCCGCCGGAAATCCGCTCCACCCATTCCGCCACTTCGGGCGGAAAGGACGTGCCCCCGACCGGCATCGAGAAGCGCGCGATCAGGATCGCGGACAGCGTCCTCAGAATCTGCCGGTAGAGCCGATCGCGTTCGCGCTCGGCCCGCCGGCCGGTTTCGGAAAACCAGTCGAGATAGGTGTCGGCGGCCGCTGCGACCTCGGCGACCCCATCGCCCCGCGCAGCGGAGACGGACAGCACCGGCGGCACCCAGACCCAGTCGTCAGAGGCCATGTCGCCGTGGCGGCGCATCAGCGCGCGCAGGCCGTCGCTGGTATGGCCATTCGCGCCGAACGCCGGGCGCTTCGCCGGCTCGACGCGGTTCAGACCCGGCTTGCCCATATAGGCGGCGGAGATCGCAGCGCGGATGTGCTTGGCCGTATCGGCGGCGTTCGGCAGGTCCGCCTTGTTGACGATGAAGACGTCGCCGATCTCCATCAGCCCAGCCTTGGAAGCCTGGACGCCGTCGCCGAGGCCGGGTACGGTCATGACGAAGGTGCAGTCGGCGATCTCCCGGATCTCGACGTCGGACTGGCCCGCGCCGACGGTTTCGAGGAGGACATAGTCGAAGCCGAAGCCGGACAATACGGCGATCACATCGACCGCCGTCTCGCTCAGGCCCCCGATAGAGCCGCGCGCCGAAACCGAGCGAAAGAAGACATTCTCCTCGGCGGCACTTTCGCCCTGCCGCACCCGGTCTCCGAGAAGCGCGCCGCCGGAAAAGGGGCTCGACGGGTCGATGGCGATGATGGCGACGCGCCGCCCGGCGCGCGCGAGATGGGTGGCAAATCGGTCGACGAAGGTCGATTTGCCCGCCCCCGGCGGTCCGGTAACGCCGATGATGCGCACCTGCCCGCGCGTAGCATAGGCCGCGCGCAGCACGGTTTCGCATTCAGGACCGCGGTTCTCGGCGGCGCTGATCGCGCGGGCAATCCGGCGGCGCTCGCCCCCGTCCATCACCCATCGACCCTGACCAGGACCGCATCGCCCTGGCCGAACCCGCCGCAGATTGCGGCCAATCCGAGCCCGCCGCCGCGGGCCCTCAAGGCCGCGGCGAGAGTCGTGACGAGGCGGGCACCGCTGGCGCCGAGCGGATGGCCGATGGCCACGGCCCCCCCGTGGACGTTGGTGCGCTCGCGCAGGCGCTCCGCACCCGCTTGGTCGCCGTCGGCGAGCCTCAACGTCGACACCAACGGAGTCGCCGCGAAGGCCTCGTTGATCTCGATGAGCGCGACGTCGTCGAGCCGCGCGTCTGCTTTGCGCAGGACTTCGCAAATCGCCGCCGCCGGGGTGTAGGAGCCCGAAGTTGGCCCGCCGCAGACCTGGGCATATGCGACGATCGTCGCCTGGACGTCGAGCCCGTGCGCCTTCGCGGCCGATGTGCTTGCAACGATCATCGCCGCCGCCCCGTCGGAGAGGCCGGGCGCGTTGCCGGCTGTCACGGTCTCGCTGTCGTAGACGGTCCTGAGCTTGCCGAGCTTTTCGAGCGAGGTGTCGGCGCGCGGCGCCTCGTCCTTGTCGAGCCTCGTCGCGCCCTTGTCGAAGACCAGCCGCTCCGCGTCGAAAAAGCCTTGCGCGTCCGCCGCGAAGTAGCGCTCATGACTCCGCAGCGCCCATTCGTCCTGCATCGCGCGATCGACCCCGTGCTGCAGGGCCTCGCGCGCCGTGTAGCCGGAGATCGAGTTCTCGACCACCTCGCCGCGCATCATCAGGGGATCGTCGACGGTGACGCTGCCGACGCGGTTGGCGTGGCTGCGCTGCAGGAGCTGCGGCGTCCTTGAGAGGCTCTCGAAGCCGCCGGCCACGACGAGGGAACTTTCTCCCGCGCGGATATCCTTGAATGCGAGGCCCACCGCGGTCATGCCCGAGCAGCAGGCGCGGTCGATGCCGAGGGAAGGAGTCTCCTGTCTCAGCCGCGAACGCAGCACCGCCTGTCGCACCGGGGTGAGCATCCCCGCGCAGACCATGCCGACGCCGAGATAGGCGGCCTCCACCGCCTCCGGCGCGAGACCGGCGCGATCGAGCGCGGCGTCGACGGCGAAAGCGCCGAGCTCGGGCGCGGAGACTTCCCGCAGCGCGCCGCCGAAGCGGCCGAAGGGCGTGCGCACCGCCCCGGCGATGACGACCTCGCCCCTCATGACGCCTCCATGGCCGCGCCCGCGCGCAGCGCTTTCTTGTCGACCTTGCCGTTGCCGTTCTTCGGCAGGTGTTCGAGGATTTCGATCCGCTTGGGAGTACGGATGCCGAGCCGTGGCTTGATCTCCGCGAGGATGTCGTCGGCGCGCCGTGCAGAGCCCGCCGCGAGCGAGACATAGCCGACAGCGATTTCTCCCCAGGCCGGATCGGGAACCCCGATGACCGCCGCCTCGACGATGTCGGCGCAGCTGGTCAGCGCCGATTCGATCTCCTGGGGATAGATGTTGAAACCGCCCGAGATCAGCATGTCCTTGGAGCGCCCGACGAGCGAAAGGATGCCGTCCTCGCCCATGCGCGCGAGATCGCCCGACCAGAGCCAGCCGTCGCGCAGGACGGCCGCCGTCGCTTCCGGCATGCCCCAGTACCCTTCCGTGACATGATCGGAACGCACGGTGATCTCGCCGATCTCGCCGTTCGGGACCGGGTTTCCGGCCTCGTCGCGCAGGACGATCTCGACAAAGGTATAGGGCCTGCCGATCGCGCCGAACCGCGGATTGCCCGCCGCGTCGAAATGATGTTCCGGCGGCAGCGTCGTGCAAGTCATCATCGCCTCGGTCAATCCGTAGTTCTGGACGAGGATCGGGCCGAAGAGATCGAGCGCGCGCGCCAGCGTGTTGCGCGGGATCGGCTCGGCGCCGTAGCCGATCATCCTGAGCGTCGAGAGGTCGAAATCGCCGACCCGCGGATGATTGACGATGCGGGTGAGCATTGTCGGCACGCAGGTGAACACGGTCACGCCGTGACGCTCTATCGTTTCGAGCAGGCCTTCGATGGACCCGCCCTCGACCAGCACGTTCGCCGCCCCGCGCAGGAACCAGGGCACGAAATAGGTGCCGCTCGCGTGGGTGAGCGGCCCGATATGGGCGACTACGTCATCGGCGCGGATGTCGCGGTCGATCAGCATGTTGCGATAGACAGCCGCCCAATTGCGGTGATTGAGCATCACGCCCTTCGGCCGGCCGGAACTGCCCGACGTGTAGTTGATCGAGGCAAGGTCATCGAGGTTCGGCTCCTCGCCCATACCGACGGCACGTCCGGCGGAAAGAAGCTCGGCATAGGATGGCCCGCACGCCGCCGCACCGCCGTCGACGGAGGCGCGCCAGAGGCCATCGCGGATGGGAATGCGCGCGGCCGCTGCTTCGTCGTGGAAAAAGGCGCCCGGTGTGCAGTCCTTGACGATCAGTTCGACGTCATGGGCGGTCGCGAGCGCGTTGATGGGCACGCGCACGAGCCCAGCGCGCTCGATCGCCGCCTGCAGGAAAAGGTAGTCGGCGCAATTGCGCATCATCAACGCGACCCGGCTACCCGGTGAAAGCCGCTCGGCAAGGCCAGCGGCGAGGCGGTCGGCGATGGCGTCGAACTCGGCGAAGGTCCAGGCGAGATCGCCCGAGATCAGCGCCGTTCGCGACCCGAAGCGCCGCGCCGCCTGGGCCATCAACCGGCCGACAGTCGAGCCATGTCCGAATTTCGTATCATGCATCCTGCGTATCCATGGGTGACTGTTCGAGGAATTCGACGATCTCGGCGATCGGGGTGCCGGAGAGGAAGACGCGGGCGACTCCGGCGGCCTCGAGCTCCGGCACGTCCTCCTGCGGGATGATGCCGCCGACCATCATGCGGATATCGCCCGCGCCGGCCTCGTCGAGGATGGCGCGGATGCGCGGCACCAGCACGCGGTGCGCGCCGGAAAGGACGCTGATGCCGATCCAGTCAACATCCTCCTCGATCGCGGCGCGCACGATCTGCGCCGGCGTGCGGCGCAAGCCGGTGTAGATGACCTCCATGCCCGCATCGACCAGTCCGCGCGCCACCACGCGCGCGCCCACGTCGTGGCCGTCGAGACCCACTTTCGCAATCAGTATACGCAGCCGCCGTCGCGTCATCGTTCACCCGGTTCAGAAATCGGTCGACGGGGTGAAGATGCCAAAACGGTCGCGCCAGACCTGGCAGATCTCCCCTACTGTGGCATAGGCCCTGACCGCATCGAGCACTACGGGCGTGCAGTTGCGCCCCTCGGCGCAGGCGCGGTCGATGTCGGCAAGCAGCTCGGCAACGCGAACCCCGTCGCGCTGCGATCTCACCTCGGCGAGGCGGCGAAGCTGGCGGTCGGTCGCCTCCGGATCGCCGCGGAAGGCGGTGTTGGGCACGTTTGGCTTGACCGGAAAGCGGTTGACGGTGACCCACGGCCGTTCGCCAGTGTCGATCGCGCGCTGGCGCCTTACCGCGCCCTCGGTCATCAGACGACGGCCGTAGCCCGTGTCGATGACGGCGAGCGCACCGCCGAGCCGCTCGATCTCGGCGAGCCCGTCGAGGATCTGCGTCTCGACCGCCGCCGTCAGCGTCTCGATCAAATAGGAGCCGCCCATCGGGTCGATAGCGTCGGCGAGCCCGTGCTCGCTGGCGATGATCTGCAGCGTGCGGAGCGCCACGCGCATCGATTCCTCGCCCGGAGTCGAGACCGCCTCGTCGTAGCCGGCGAGATAGACGTAGCTCGCGCCGCCGAGCATGTAGGCGAGCGTGCCGATGGCGGTGCGCACGATGTTGTTGAGCGGCTCCTGGAGCGATTCCTGGCCGTGGCCGTAGACGGTGGTCCGGAGCGCCAACGCCTCGCCGCGTGTTGCGCCGTAACGCTCCTTCATCAGCCGCGCCCAGACGCGGCGAAGCGCCCTCAGCGTCGCCACTGAAATATAGAAATCATGCCGCTCGTCAGGGAACATGTGGATGAGCGGGGCCACGTCGTCGATATCGTGCCCCTTGGCGAGCATCAGGTCGATGTAGTGGAGCGCATTGGAAAGCGCGATCGATAGCGCCATGGAGGAGCCCGCCCCACCGGCATTAATGTGGTTGGCGCAGACCGTCATCGGCGACCAGTGCGGCGCCGTGCCGATGCACCAGGCGACCGCATCGCAGGCGAGCCGCGCCGCGGGTTCGGCCGGCAGGATCTGCGTCCCACGCGCGATATATTCCTTCAACGGGTCGTTCTGGAGATTGACCGTGTAGTCCTTCCAGGCGACGCCCTGCTTTTCCCCGAGGGCGGCATAGAGAGCGAGCACAATCGGTCCTATCGAATTGCCGAGCGTGCCGACGCGCTTGACCGTGTCGACCGGAATGCCTTCGAAAAGGGCCTCCATGTCGGCGAGGGTGTCGATAGCGACGCCCACCTGCCCCACCTCGGCCGCTGCCATCTCGTGGTCGGAATCGTAGCCGCACTGGGTCGGCAGGTCGAGCGCGACGAGGATCTGCTCCGCGCCGATGTCGAGCAGCCGCTTGAAGCGCGCGTTGCAGGCCACGCCGTCGCCGAAGCCGGCATAAGCCGAAACGACGAAGCTCTCGGTGCGGAACATTCCGGCACGATCACCCCGCGCAAAGGGATATTCGCCGGGCAGGCCGAGGTCGCGGCGATAATCGAATCCGATGCGTTCAAGATCGGCAGGCGTGTAGAGCGGCGCGATTTCAATGCCGACGTCGGTGCGGAAGGACTTGCGCGCGCCGCGCGCCGCCAACTCCTGCGCATACGCTCCCGACAGCCAGCGCCGATAGGCGTCGGCGTCCGGGCCTGCCGGTGCAGGCTTTTCCACATCGTCTACCATGTTCCGGCTCTCCAGCGATGAGCCCAGCATTGCTTACCCTCCGTTCGCCCAGCCGACTTCGTCATCGTGGCGGATTCCTCTGCTTCGCTTCGCACTATATGAATTTTTCAGCAAAAAAAAGCAACTTTTTTTGCTGATATCGCATCAACGAGTAATCTGAAGGACTGATATGGCCAGATCTGGCATGCGGGACCTCGATGGCCCGGCTGTCGCTCCGCAATACCGTTTTCCGGAGAGCCCGGGGATTTGGCCAGATCGGCATCTCCAGGAAACCGGCGGCTTTCATTGCCTTCGTCGGAAACGCTCCGTATTAACTTGACGACACCAGGCCAGACCGGAGAGCAGCGCCGATGGAAATCGCTATCAATCTCGATGAACTCGACGTCGGCATCATCAAGCATCTGCATCAGGATGCGCGCGCACCCGCAAAGGCAATCGCCGATTCGCTCGGCGTACCGGAATCGACAGTGCGCAACCGACTGAGCCGATTGATCAAGTCGAACGTGATCGAATTCGTAGCATTGACCAATCCGCTCAATCTCGGCCACACGACCTGGATCATGATGGAAATCGAGGTCGAGACGAAGAGCATTCGTCGTGTCGCCAAGAAGCTGTCGAGCCTGTCGGAGGTCTATTTCGTCTACATTACCACCGGCAGCTTCGACATCTTCGCCGGCGCTACCTTCGCCTCCAACGCCGAATTCGTGGATTTCCTGACGAACCAACTCGCAAATGTCGAAGGTATAGTTCGGGTAAATACCCGCGCGATTCTTGAAACCCACAAGCGCGTCTTCAAGTTCGCGCCCAAGGCCGGCGTCGTCAAGTCGGGCAAATAAGCAGGACGGCTTGCGTCGCACAATTCCCGATCGGCAAGTAACGCCTGGGGCCGCGGTCTGCATCCTGAGTAGGAGAGGTAGCTGTGCAGGTTGTGGATGTGTTCCCTTAGAGACGCACACCTCCCCATCTCAAGCAAATAAAGCAATGCCCGAGCGGCGCATTGGATTGCCGCAGGAGCCCTCGCCAATGACAAAACCAGGCGCATGCGCCAGAAGCGCAGCGCCTGGTTTTCAGTTTGGTCGGCGAATATTATTCACCCTTGATATAAACGACGTGGGTGTCGGTGAATTCATAGAGGCCATGCTTGCCATCGGCACCACCGATGCCGGACTTCCGGCGGCCGGCGTGGTAACCTTGCATCGCCTCGAAATTCTCGCGGTTGATATAGGTTTCGCCGAACTTCAGTTCGCGCGCGGCTTTCAGTGCCGAGTTCAGGTTGCTCGTATAGATCGACGAGGTGAGACCGTATTCCGAGTCGTTGGCCAACGCGATCGCCTCGTCGAGGCTATCTACAGCCTGGATCGGCAGCACCGGACCGAAGGTCTCGCGGCGCATGATGTCCATTTCGGCGGTGGCGCCGATGAGGAGCGTCGGCTCGTAGTGGAAGCCCTGGCCACGCTCGGCGATCTTGCCGCCGGTGACGACTTTAGCGCCCTGCTCCTTGGCCAGCGCCACAGCGTCCGCAACCTTGCTCAGACCGGCCTGGTTGACCAGCGGCCCCATGTGCAGATCGTCTTCCACTGACGGATCGCCATAGCGCGTGCTTTCGAACAGGGCTTTCAGCTTCTCGACCAGCACGTCATGGACGTCGCGCTCGACATACACGCGTTCCGCGCAGTTGCAGACCTGTCCGGTGTTGATGACGCGCGACTCGAAGATCGCCTTTACGGCGAGATCAATGTCGGCGTCCTTCAGGACGATGGCCGGAGCCTTGCCGCCCAGTTCCAGATTGACGCGGGTCAGGTTCTTTCCGGCGAGCTGCATGATGTGCGAGCCGGTGCCGACCGATCCGGTGAAGGTGATCAGATCCACGCCCGGATGCGAGGCCAGAGCTTCGCCCGCGGTGCGGCCGCGGCCGCCGACCAGGTTGAAGACGCCCTTCGGGAGATCAGTCTGGGCGACCAGCTCAGCGAAGATGTAGGCGTTGATCGGAGTTTCTTCGCTCGGCTTGATCACGATGGTGTTGCCGGTGACCAGAGCAGGAGCCAGCTTGCGCGCGATCAGGAAGAAGGGGAAGTTCCACGGCAGGATGCCGGCGACGACCCCGACGGGCTTGCGAAGCAGCAACATGGTTTCGTTCGGGCGATCCGAGGTGAGGACCTCGCCCTCGATGCGGCGCGCCCATTCGGCCATGTAGTCGATATAGTCGGCGGTGAAGTCGACTTCGACCTGCGCGAGGCCCTGGATCTTGCCTTGCTCCTTGACAAGAATGTCGGCGAGAGCCGTACGATTTTCACGGATTTTGGCAGAGATCTTGCGCAGATGGGCCGCGCGCTCGATGGCGGGCAGCTTTTCCCATGAGCCCTGGGCGCTGCGAGCGGCGGCGACGGCGTGGTCGACCTCGGTCGCGTTCGTTTCCGGAACGCGGGCGATAACGGCGCCGGTGGCTGGGTTGATGACGTCGATCAGTTCGGATCCGGCGTCAACGAAGGCTCCGTCGATATAGTTGCGATAAGCGCGGTCGAGGCCGATGAATGGGTTGGCGGTCATGTATTGCTCCTCGGATGTTCGGGGACAGTCGGATCGTGGGGAGGAGAATGGCTCGTCTCCACACCGGATCTCAAAGACTTGCTCGGGCCGGCTGACGCTGGCCGGCGGCTGGCTCGTATTCGACGCTGCCGGTATTGATCCAATGCTCTTCCGCATTCGGCGAGATGCCGCGAGCATTCTGCCAACGCGACACGGCCATCACGAGGAAGGGCACCAGCAGGGCGGTGGTGATCGTGGCTGCGGCGACCTGCGAAGTCGAAATCGCCTCGATTGCCTTGTAGCTCGGGTCGAGCAGAGCCACAGCGGCCGGTGTGGCGACCGCGTTTCCAGCAACCGTCGATTCAGCGGCGCCGGAGATCAGGTTGCGGGTGGCGTGCGGGCGGCGAGTGGCCACGAACATAAGCTGCAGGAACAGCATGGCAGCCACCCCGGAGCAGATCACCGTGCCGATGCCCAACAGGACGCCTTGCATGCCGGCCTGCAGCAGCATCGAGAAGTCTATGCCACGGCCGACCACGAAGCCCAGGAACGGGATAAGCAGCATCTCGCCCGGCTCGAGGAACTTGCGCGCGTTGGGCGAGGTGTTGCCGACGACGAAGCCGAGAACCAGCGGCAGCAGACAGCCGATCAGCATTTCCATCGGGAAAGCCGCAAGGCCCGCGGTGCCGAGGATAAGCAAGGTGATGAACGGGCCGTCGTTCAGCGAGATCACCGAAACCGCGCCACGGTCGGAAGCGTTACCGAACTGCTTGGTCAGGGCCACGTAGAGCGCCGAGTTCGAGTTGGTCATTCCGGCGATGATGGCAAGCGGGGTCAGGCCCCACAGCGTGCCGCCCGGCATGTAGAAGGCCACGAGCAGGCCGATGGTGCCGCCGATGAAGGCCTTGCCGAGCAGGATGGCGGTGCCTTTCTGCAGCGTCGCGGAGGTCTGGCGAAAATCGATCTGCGCGCCCATGCAGAAGAAAAACAGGCCGAGCAACGCGCCCGTGCCGTCACGGAAAAGTGCCGTGGTGAAGCTGCCGACGTTCAGCAACTCGGGCCAAAAGGTGTTGAGTGTCGCGCCAAGAAACAGCGGTACGATCATCATGGCGCCGGGGATCTTGCCAAGGATATGGCCGATGGAGCCGACCAGGCCCCGACCTTCCGTGTATGTTGAACCCATGCATTCCTCCCAGTGAAAGTGTGTTCAAATGCCGTTCACGGGCCGCTGGCTTAAAGCCGCAGCCCGTGAATTGTCACGCCAGATCAAGATCTTGGCGCAGGTCGCTGTTCCAGACGAACTGGGCCCGGGCGACGATTTCCTCCTTGTTCAAGATGGGGAAACGAATGTCCTGAAGATCGCCCTGATAAGCGACATACTCGTCGGCGCTACCCAGCAGCTCGGTTTGCTCGGTGGCAAAGAAGCTGGTTTTGTCCGAATAGTTGTAGACCATCGTGAAATGGCCGTCCGAGACCGTGCCATCGGGCAGTTTCACTCCCGGCGGACAAGCATTCCAGGTGTGCGGAACACCCGGTGGGATGTCGACGAGGCTGCCCGGCGCCACAACGAAATATTCGCCACAGAGCTCGGTCACGCCCACGCCGTTCAGCACCAGGATGCGCTCGGGCAGCATCTCCAGCTTTCCCGTCGTCTCGTCGCGGATCATGTGGATATGGCGTGGCAGGCGGCAGTCGGGATGAAATTCGATGAAGCCGAACTGGCCCTCGAAGGATAGCTTCGCGCCGTCGTCATTCCCTGTATAAAGTTCATGCATGGTGACGGGAAAGCCCTCGAGCGGAACCTTCACATTGGCGCCACTGCCGTGCGTCACCCGTGTGCCATTGTCGAGTTTGACCCCCAAAGACTGGGGCGCACCGTCAAGTGCCATGTTGGTCCTCTTTCGCTTGGATTTTGGGCCGCAGCATTTCGCCGGGCGGCGCGCCGCTGCGGCCGGGCACAAGGCCTGTCTTGTGGTGAAAGCTTTCGAGCGGCCGATCAGGCGGTCACAAGGAACTGCTTTTCCATATCCTTGCGTAGCTTGATGGTGACGTCATCAGCGTCATAGTCGACATCCGACCAGCAGACGACCTGGCCATCCTCGATATCGCGCTTGAGCTTCATGCCGTGGGCCAGACCGATCGGCACCGCATCGAACTTCGAAGAGGTCGCGGCCGGAATCACCTTGCCATAGACGGTATAGCCACCCTCGCCATCGAGCATCTCTCCCGCGCTCAGCTTGCGTTTGGCGACGGCGACGACATCGGCGCTCCAGCCCTTGGTACGACCGGTGGGCTCCTGCCGAGTGGCGATCGATGCGACCGAAATGCCGAGTTCCAGGCCAATCAAGTGGTAGGGTTTATAGGTGGCAGCGAAGCGGCCGGTCGAATCGGTCAGCAGGCCGTATTGCTTGAAGCAGTCGCGGACATATTGGGTCTCGCCCTCGATCACGACATAGACACCCCAACGCAGGTCGCGGAAGACCGGGCGACCGTCGCGCTCGATCGAGGAGACCACCTCGACGGTACCGCGGCGCTTGAGGATGCCGCCATATTCCTCGGGGCGCAGGACGCTTTGCAGATCATCCGCGCCGCAGGCCGGGAAGAGGAGACCGTCATCGGGTGGCAAGAGATCGCAGCCATTGGCGACAGCAGCCATCTCTAGTGCCGATTTGGTGCCGTCGAGAAAGGAATTGAACATCTTCGGATTGAAGTCGCCGCTCGCCACTTGCTCCGGCGAGAAGCCGTAATGACCCCAGACGGTTTCGGGGGTCGATTTGTGATAGATCGGCAGGTATTTGGTGCCCTTTCCGGCACAGACCACGTCAAACCCGGTGCAACGCGCCCAATCGCAGAGTTCGGCGATGAGCGAAGGCTGGTCGCCCGCGGCCATCGAATAGATGATGCCGGCTTCTTCGGCTTTTTTTGCCAGCAGCGGACCGGCAAGCACGTCGGCCTCGACGTTCACCATAATGATATGCTTGCCGTGCTCGCAGGCCAGCAGAACATGGCGAACACCTGCCGCCGGATGGCCGGTGGCGTCGATGGCGATGTCGACGAAGGGACTGGCGATCATGCCGGCAGAGCTGTCGGTGACGAAGGTCGCCCCTGTCTTGCTGGCCTCTTCGAAGGATTTGGCCGAGAAGCGCTCGTCCGGCCAGCCGACGCGGCGCAGCGATTCACGAGCGTTGGACGGGTTCAGGTCCGCGACGCCGACCAGATGCACTCCGGGAGTGCGAGGGACCTGCGACAGATACATCGAGCCGAACTTTCCAGCGCCGATGATGCCGACGCGGATGGGTCTGCCTGAGGCTTCCAGCGTGCGAAGTTTGTCGAACATGGACATCGGAACACTCCCGCTGATTTGTGTTTCCTTGGCTTGGCCAACCCCTCCACAGGACCACCAAACGGTAGAGCAGTGCTACAAACCAGCTTACCCTGTTGTAAATTCGCATATACACAAAGCGCATGTGTGAAAATTCCCATACGTCCGAGCTTGATTGGGACGATCTGAAAGCCTTTCTTGCGGTCGCCCGGATGGGGCGGCTGACGGTTGCGGCGCGCCGTCTCGGCTTGGATCATTCGACGCTCAGCCGGCGCATCGCCGCGCTTGAGGCCAGCTTGCGGGTGCCTTTGTTCGAGCGCTCGCCTGCCGGCTACAAGATCACCGAAGCAGGCCAGAGGCTTGCTGCCGAGGTACAGCAGATGGAAAGCGCGGTAGTCCGCATCCAGACCGATGTAGCGGCCGAGGTGAACAGTCTTGCCGGACCGATCCGCTTGACGATGCCCGAGGGCTTCTCCTCGAATTTTTTCGTGCGCAGGCTGGATGTGCTCTTGCGCGAGCATCCCGACATTCGGATCGAGCTGATTGCGGATCCTTCGATCGTGAGCTTGACCAAGCGAGAGGCCGATATTGCCATTATGATGGAGCGGCCGACGCTGGGTCCCTTGGTTTCGCGCAAGCTGTGCGACTATGAGTACGGTCTCTATTGCAGCCGCAACTATTTGCAATCGCATGAGGAGATCGGTTCAGTCGCCGATATCGATCGCCATTTCGTGATCGGCTATATCCCCGACCTTCTGCCGACCCCGGCCCATGATTATCTGCGCGACTATCTGCCCAACCGCGATGCGGATTTGCAAGTCTCCAACATCCTGACGCAGGTCGATGCCACTTGTCATGACGTGGGGGTGGCGCTGCTGCCTTGCTTCATAGCGGCTCACCACCCCGAGCTGGTACGGCTCTTGGTCGAGGAAGTCAGATTTTCGCGATCCTACTGGATCGTAACTCATGAAAACCCGCGCTATCGCCTACGGACAGCGAAGGTGAAGGAGTTTATCGTGAGGCAGGCCGAGGCCTATCGTGGCCGGTTTCGACCTTCAGAGTGGGCGAAGAGATCGTAGCGTCTAAAACCTCCATTGGAGGGATCAGATGCCCGGACTGAACACTTGGTTGGAAATTTTCCTTCGTGATCTATTTCCAAACAAGTCGCTATCAGTCTGGGAATCCGGCTGTTGAACAAGCTGACCAGCATTTCGCCCGTCACCTTCTTCGGCTCGGCCATCATCGCAGTCGGCCTGATCCTCTACGCCAGCATTGCGCCACAATCGGCAAACGCACTCTTCGAGCATGCCAACAGCTGGGTGCTGGCGGAGGCGGGCTGGTTCTACATGCTCGCCGTCGGAATCTTCGTTCTATTTCTGCTGGCGTTAACCGTGAGTCCTCTCGGCAGGATCAAACTTGGGCCTGACGACTCGGTTCCGGACTACGGCTATGGGACCTGGGTCGCCATGCTGTTCAGCGCAGGCATGGGCATCGGGATCGTGTTCTATGGGGTTGCCGAACCGATAACGCATTTCTCCACCCCGCCGGATGCCGAACCCAGAACCGCCCAGGCCGCGCGGGACGCCATGGAAATCACCTTTTTTCACTGGGGCGTTCACGCCTGGGCGATATACGGAGTGCTCGGCTTAGCCCTAGCCTATTTTGGATTTCGCAAGGATCAGCCGCTGCTCGTTCGATCCGCCTTCCTTCCGATTCTAGGGAATCGGATTCATGGCCCTGTCGGGGATGTGATCGATATCTTCGCCGTGGTCGGCACGCTTGCCGGACTGGCGACATCCCTCGGACTCGGCGTGGCGCAGCTCAATGCGAGCATGAACTACCTCTTCGGCCTGCCCCAGGACCTGACGACACAGCTCGTTCTGATCGGCATCGTGACGGTCCTCGCGACGATCACGGTGGCGACCGGCCTCGACAACGGTATCCGCCGCCTCAGCGAGATGATCCTGATCGTCTCGTTCGTGCTGATGGGTCTCATTCTGGCCCTCGGGCCAACCAGGTTCCTGCTGCAGGCTTTCGTCGAGAATATCGGCCTCTACATTAACGCGTTCGTCGCGCGCACCTTTCATATCTACGCTTACGAGCCGACCGAATGGGTCGGCACCTGGACCCTCTTCTATTGGGCGTGGTGGATGTCCTGGTCGCCCTTCGTCGGCATGTTCATCGCCCGGATTTCTCGCGGGCGAACGGTCCGGCAATTTCTCCTCGGGGTCCTGTTTGCACCGGCTGGGTTCAGCTTCATCTGGTTCACGGTCTTTGGTGACATCGCCATTTGGCTCGACCTCAACGAGGCGAACGGCGCGATCTCGAACACGGTTGCTGAGAACATGCCGATCGCACTCTTCACGGTGTTCGACTATCTGCCGTGGTCCGTCCTGCTGTCGTGGATAGCCGGATTGCTGGTCGCCGTATATTTCGTCACCGCCTCGGACGCAGGCGCTCTGGTCATCGCCATGATCACCTCGCGCGGAGAAGAAGAACCCGCTTTGTGGCTTCGGGTTTTTTGGGCACTCACCTGTGGCGGAGTGGCCGCATGTCTTTTGCTGGCGGGCGGTCTCGAGGCCGTCCAGATGGCTGCCGTGATCGCGGCGTTGCCGCTTTCCGTGATCATTCTCGTCATGTGCTACGGCGTGTGGCGGGCGCTCAGCGAGGACGCGGCCGAGACGGCGCGAAGGCCATTGCCACCCGTCCCGCTCGTTCACACGGATGGTAGCATTTCCTGGCGTCGACGCCTGAGCGCCATCGTCAGCCACCCCTCGAAGCGCCAGGTGATGGCCTACATAGAAACCACCGTGACCAAGGCGCTTGCCTCGGTGGAGGCGGAGTTCGCTAAACGCGACTTGGCGGCCCGCATCGAAAAGCTCGAAGACGGGATGCAACTATCCGTCGGGCATGGAGAAAACACAGCCGATTTCATATACCGCGTCCGAGCCATCGGGCATCCGATCCCGGCCTTCGCGCTTACCGATGCGGCGCGCCGCGAAGGTGAGCGGAGGCAATACTATCGAGCCGAAGTATCCTTGGCATGGGATGGCTTCGGCTACGACATCTTCGGATACGAAGCGGAGCAGGTGATCGCCGATGTCGTCAACCACTACGACCGCTTCAGGCATCATATGGCATCCGAAGCATCACCGCGCTTGCCGGCTTAGCCGGATCGCCAGCAAGCGCGGCGGAGGTGGAAAGCACGAAGGCGCTCCCCTCTGCTCGTCAGGCTACCTTTTTCACCGGTTCTCGCGCGAAAATCTCCTTGACCTTGTCTGCGATCGCCTTGCCTAGATCGCGGTTGTTCTCGGCCGTGAAGTGAATACCGTCGCAACCATCCGTGGTGATGAAGTCGCCGGCATTGAGGAAATCCACTTTCATGAAGTCGGCCATCGCCCGGTATTGCTCGGCAAGCGCGGCGGATTTCTCGTGCCCGCCCCCGAACATCCCTTGGAAGAAGGGATGCGGCATCGGCGTCAGTGGCGGAGGCGCAACGACAAGGGCCTTGGGCGCCGGATAGGGTGTCCCGATACCGCCTCCCCCGGTGAGAATCTGTCCCACCAGCTTCGCCATTCCATTAGCGATCTCGTAGGGCGTGCGGTGAAAGAAAGATTTGGTGTCATTCGTACCGAGCATCACGATCACCAGGTCGAGCGGGAGATGGCTCGCGATCGCCGAAGGCAGGTAGGCGCTGCCGTTGAGGCGAGGATCGTTGGGATCGTCGAGGCTGGTCGTGCGTGCGCTCAGCCCCTCCTCGATAACATCGAAGCCGTCACCCAGGTGTGAAGCCATGACGCCGGTCCAGCGCTCCTGATATGCGTAGCGGTAGGTGGGAGAACCTTCCATGACGGGTATCCAACCCCAGGTCAGCGAGTCGCCAAAGCACAAGATCGATCTGGTCTGGGTCATGGTCTCTCCTTTTAAACAGGTAGCGTTGGATGGAATTTCACGACTTGGTGGAGCGCAGTCCGTAGAAGATCGCGGCAAGCAGGATGATGAGGCCTTGGGCGACGAGCTTGCCCGGTTCGTCGATCCCGAAGGTAGTCATCACGACGAAGAGCAGTGCGAAGGACAGGACGCCGAAGACCGGCCCCCAAACGCCGCCCTCCCCGCGCCCGAAAACGACGCCGCCCAGGATGGTGGCGGCGACGGCCAGGATCGGCAGGTCGAGGCCTACCCGTACGCTGCCGACTGCGATCGAAGCCGTCTGAACCAGCGCTGCGATCGCGGCTATCAGGCCCGCGAGGACATGGGCGAAAATGACGGTTCGCTCGACCGGAACACCTGAAAAATGTGCCGCCTGTGCATTCTCGCCGACCGAGGCGACGTAGCGGCCGAACACGCTCTTCGACAGGAATAGTGACATTGCGAGCGAAAGGACGACCCAGAAGATCACCGGCGTCGGGACCGGGCCAAGCTTGGTATTGTAAAGATCCGCGAACATCGAAGGCACGTCGCCGGGAGGCTTGCCGCTCGACAGGAACTGCACGATTCCGACAAGAACGATGCTGACCGCCAGCGTGACGATCACAGCCGAAGCCCGTCTCTTGCCGATCATAAGTCCGTTGAACAAACCGACCGCGAGACCGGTGGCGAGAGCGAGCAAGACGAAGAACGTCATCGACGCGCTGGGAAAAAGCCCGGACGAGATGTAATAGTTGATAAGCAGGATCACGCCGCCGCCCGACAGGTCGATGCTCTTTACTCGCATCACAAGCAATTGGCCCAGAACGAGAATGCCGAGCGGCACCATCTGACGGATGAATATCCCCATCACGTTGAGGTTCAGCATGTGAGGCCGCGCGATCCAGAGGATGAGCAGCAGCACCACGAAAACGTAATAGGATGGTGGGATGCGCAAAAGCCTGCGCACGAGGAGACCGTCAAACGCCGCCGTCATCTTACAGGCCCATCTTCTTGCGTGATTGCAGAGCCACGACGAGCAGCAGGATCGCACCCTTCACCGTGGTTTGGATGAAGGGTGAGACGTTCGCCAGGTTCATACCGTTGGCGAGCAGCGCCATGACAAGCGCGCCGAGAACCGTGCCTTGCAGACTGCCAATGCCGCCGGAAAGCTGCGTGCCGCCGATGGCAACCGCGGTAATGGCATCCAATTCGAAAAGCAGACCGACATTCGGATCGCCTGAAACGATGCGGCCAGCCAGAAAAACGCCCGCCAGCGCCGCAAAGCAGGAGCAGATCACATAGGCAAGGAGGATGTTGCGCTTGTCGGAGATGCCGAAATTATGCGCTGCGTCCTCTGCGCCAGACGATACGCCACCGCCGATGGCGAAGAGATGCAGGCCAAACCGCGACCCGTATAACAGCTTCCATGCGAGGCCGATCGCGACGGCCCCCCAATAGATCGGCATAGGGATGCCCAGGAACGAACCCGATACCGAGGCGACCACGAGTTCCGGCACCGTTCCGCCGGACACGGGCCGGAGCGTGCGTGTCACCCCCAGCACGATATACTGCATGGAAAGCGTCGCGATGATCGGGTGGACATTGAGCCGAGTGATAATGAACCCGTTGGTGAAACCGATCAGGGCCGCCAGCAGGAAAACAGCCGGAACCACCAGATAGGCTGGCGCATCCAGCGCCAGAACGGCTGTAGTGAAGCTGATCACCGATCCGACTGAAAGATCCAGTCCGCCGAGCAGGATCACGAACATTTGGCCAATGGCGGTGACGACCAGCGGCATTGCCTGCGCAACCAGGTTGACCAGATTGGCCGCATTCAGGAACTGCGCTGTCTCGATGCTGAGCCAAACTGCGATCACCCCCGCAATCAACAGGGGAAGAACCCAGAGCCCTTGTCGCGATCCCCTTGGATTAAGGAAACGTGTCGCAATCTGTCTCATCTTGTGCTCGGTTCCCCTGCTCGCCGGTCAGGCACTCAGTGCGGCATCCAGGATATTGTGTTCGCTGGCTTGGCTGGCCGGCATCTCTCGGACGATCGTGTCGTTGTGGACGACGTAGATGCGATCGCTCAGGCCGATGAGCTCGATCGTCTCCCGCGACAGGACGAGGACGGCACCGCCCCGTTGGGTGAAGGCACGAAGCAGCCGGTAAATTTCGGATTTCGCCCCGACATCCACGCCGCGCGTCGGCTCTTCGATCAGGAGGATATCCATGTCCGCCGCAAGATATCGTCCGAGCAAGACCTTCTGCTGGTTGCCGCCCGAGAGTGTGCTGACGGGTGCGGAGGGCCCTACCGTCTTTACACTCATGCTCGTCATGGTCATTTCGACGAGCGTCCGGTAGCTGCGTGCAATGGCCAGCGCCGGCCGTGAGGAATGAAGTGCCGCGGCGATGTTGTGGCCGATCGAAAGCCCCAGGAAAAGCCCATCCTCCTTTCGATCTTCAGGGACGAAGGCGACGCCCATCCGTTGCAACTGGCGGATGCCACCGGATGCCGACAGTGGAAGCGGCAGGTCTTCTCCCTTGACTTTCGCCTTGCCGCCCACGGGCTCGAACTGGCCGACGAGCGCCCTCAGGAATTTCTGCTGGCCCTGGCCCTCGAGGCCGGCAAGGCCAACGATCTCGCCACGCCGCAAAGACAGCGCGAAAGGCCGCGAACTGTCGCTGATCTGGAAGCCGTCGACCTCCAACACGATCGGGCCTGGCTCGCCGCCTCGCTCGGGAAAAAGGTCCTTCAACTCCCTCCCCACCATCATTGCGATCAACGAGGCGGGCGTCATCTCGGACAGCGAGCGCGTTGCGACCAGCTCTCCATCCTTGAGAACCGTGACCGTGTCACAGATCTCGAAGATCTCATCCATTCGATGCGAAATGTAGACGATCACCTTCCCTTCGGCGCGCAGACGGCGGATATGTTTGTTCAGCGTGTCCACGTCGGCCGCGTTGAGGGCCGCCGTCGGCTCATCGAGAATAAAGATATTGGCTTCGGCTTTGATGCCGTGCGCGATTTCGACGAATTGTCGCTCGGCAATGCTGAGTTCGGAAACGAGCGTCGTCGGATCAAGGTCGAGCCCAAGCTCGCCAAGCGCCTGGCGCGCCTCCTTGTTCATTCGTGCATGGTCGACCGACCCGAACGCCGTGGTCGGCTCGCGTCCCAGAAACATGTTCTCGGCGATTGTCATGTTGGGGAGCAGCGAAAGCTCCTGGAATATGGTTGAGATGCCGAACCCCAGCGCGTCCCTGGGATTGGCGAAGTTCAATCTCTTCCCCTCGGATAGGATTTCGCCGTCGTCCGGTTGGTGAACCCCGGCCAGGATCTTCATCAACGTCGATTTGCCGGCGCCATTCTCACCCATGAGGGCATGTACGGAGCCCGGTTTCAACGCCAAAGAGACGCCCTTCAGCACGGCATTCCCGCCGAAGGCCTTGGAAATCCCAGACATTTCAACGAGGTTTTCCACAACAGACAGATCCTTGATTGGCGATCGGCACCCTGCGCCGGAGCAGGCGCGGGCGACAGGCACGCTGTCGCCCGCGCTCATTGCCGGAGATGTCAATTTTTGCCGTAGAGCGCCTTCAGCTTTTCCTCGGACAGCTCCGATGGCCACCAGACATTGGCGGAAAGGTCGTCGCGGTAATATTGCTTCGCCTTCTCGATGCCCCACCCCTCGGGGTTGTAGTCGTAATGTTTCTTCAGTTCCTTGCCTTCGAGCAGCGCCACCGCAGCCCTTATGCCGGCTGCTCCCTGCGAGGGGCTGTATTCGGCCGCGATCGACTTGAAGCCGTCCTTGATCCATTGGCCGAAATAACCATTGTTGCCTTCGCCCGAAATCGGGGGGATCTCGGCGCCGAACTGCTTGAACACGTCGACGCAGGCACGGGTCATATCGGCGCCCGAAGACCAGATACCATCGACCTCAGGGTTGTTTAGGTAGAGTGTTTCGCAAAGCTTCTTCGACTTGTCGTACTGCCAGTCGCCGTGCTCCTCGGCGATGATCTTGACGTCCGTGCCCTCGAGCGACTGACGCAGGCCGTTGTATCGGTTTGTGTCTTCGGGGTGGCCGGCCAATCCACGCAGGACCCAGATGTTGCCCTTCCCGCCGAGCTCCTTCACCAGGAAGTCGCCCATGACCTTGCCGAAATGCTCCGCGCCGCCCTGGATTTCCGTCGTGAAGGCGTCGGATTCGATCCGGCCGGTATGCACAACGACCGGGATACCGGCAGCGACTGCCTTGGCAATGCTGGCGTTGGCGGATGTCGACGTGACCGGCTGAACGATGATCGCATCCACCTTTTGCGCGATCAGGTCCTCGATGTCGCCGACCTGCTTCTTCTGATCGAAGCCGGCATCGAGAAGAATGAACTTGCTGATGCGACTATCCTTTGCGGCCGCTGCTTCGGATTCATGCGCGACTTGCACGGTCCAGGTATTGGCGTTCACGCCGAAATGGCTCATCCCGATTACCCAGGGGGCGTCCTTTTTGAACTTGTCGGGCTCGACCGACGGATTGTCGCCGCCGCGGGCCGTAACTCCGTCCAGCAGATGCACCTCATCGGCATGCGATGCCGCACTGAGCATCGTTGTCGCCAACGCCGCGGCCAAAAGTGTTTTCGTCAATATTCCCATCAGAGCCATCCTCCTTCTCGAGCTCTCTCGATCCCGTAGGGGATCGTCACAGCACACGACTGGTCCTCCCGTGCTCGGCATAGTTCGAGCGCGGCGATTTGCCGGATCTCCCGACAACGCAAATCAGCATTCTGTTCGGGTGTTCAATCCTGCCCGCAACGGCCCGTCCTCCCCACCTCGCGATGGTATCGCAAAGGGCCTCTCAGATTGTCAGGACTTCCTCCCATCCCAGATCAAACACCAACTCCGCCTGTTGTCAATAGTTAGTCAGATTGAATGATTATCCCGGGAGCTGTCTTGCCTTTGGCTGTGTCGAATGGCAGGCTAGCGACAAGGAATATGAGGATAATCTCGTAACCCCTTGCACAGGATGGGTTATTTTTCCAGGAACGAGAACATGCGGTCGGTACTTTGCTTCGGCGACTCCAACACCCATGGCCAGATTCCCGGCGGCACACCGCTTGACCGCTACGGCGTAACGGAGCGTTGGCCCGGCGTGATGGCCCAAGCGCTGGGCAGCCGCTGGCATGTGATCGAGGAAGGTTTGAGCGGCCGCACGACCGTGCGAGACGATCCGATCGAGGGGGCGCACAAAAACGGTCGTACCTACCTGAAACCTTGCCTGCAGAGCCACATGATGCTCGACCTCGTCATTATCATGCTGGGGACCAACGACTTGAAGGTCAGGTTCAATCAGCCTCCTTCCGAAGTGGCGATGGGCATCGGTTGCCTCGTGCATGACATCAAGGAACTCATGCCGGGGCCGCGTGGCACCGTTCCGGAAATCATGATCGTCGCCCCTCCGCCGATGCTCGACGACATCAAAGAATGGGAATCGATCTTCGCTGGCGCGCCGGCGAAATCGCGCCGGCTCGCGCTGGAATTCGAGATCATCGCCGATTCGCTGGAGGTCCACTTCTTCGACGCAGGTTCGGTGGTCAGTTGCGATCCGCTCGACGGATTTCATATCAACAAGGAGGCACATGCGATTTTGGGTGCTGCTCTCGCACGCGAAGTCGAAGCAATCGGGTGGCCGGATGAGAAGTGACTGCTTGGGTCTGGCCGATCATGACTTGCCCTGCGGCCGGTATGCCTTCCTCCAACCTTCGCCGGGAAACATGTGATGCCTGATATGCGGTTTGCGCCGCCCAACCCGCTGCGGATCGCCGATCGCGCGAGCGGTTTGAATGCGATCAGCGTGCGCAGCTACAACGAGCGCCTGGTTTTGTCCCTGCTCCTGCAGAGCAAGGGCATCACGCGGCTTGAGATAGGAGAGCGCACAGGGCTGTCGGCACAGACAGTGTCGGTAATCGTGCGTTCGCTCGAACAGGAGGGGCTGATCGCCAAGGGCGAAGCGCAGCGCGGCCGTGTCGGCCCGCCAACCGTGCCGATCTCGCTCAATCCCGAAGGAGCGTATTCGGTGGGCATCAGCATCGGCCACCGGCGGATCGAAGTGGTTCTTGTCGACTTCGTCGGCTCGGTCCGGTTCCACACCGTATTGCCAATGCCGGCGCCGAGCCACGACAGCAACCATCCTCAGTTCATGAAGGCGATCGAGACAGCCATCAGAATTCTACCGGACGACCTCCATGGGCGAATTGCAGGCATTGGCCTGGCCCTGCCGGAGGACAAGGCCGAACTGGAGTTGGCACCGAAAGGCGTGCAAGAACGATTCGAAGCCCTTCAGGAAGAAATAGAGAAGGAAATCGGATATCCGGTCTATGTTCAGAACGACATAACGGCGGCGGCTGGCGGCGAGAGCATGTTCGGTGTGGCCAAAAGCCTGTCCGACTATCTCTTTTTCTATCTCGGTGCGCGTCTCCACTCCCGGCTGGTCCTCAACCACCAAATATACAACGCAAACGCGGCGGTCAGCTTCGACGTCGGCATTCTGCGTTTGGAAAGAGAAGTTCGAAAAACAGGAACACTGACCACTCAGTTGTGGGAGCGTGGCTCCAATTGGCCGTCCCATGGGCCAGCCGAGACAGCCTGGCGCCGGGACCTTGTCGACCAGTTGAAGAAATCCGTAGAGGCGCTTGCCCAGTTCGTACCGATTCCGACCGTGGTCTTGTCCTCCTATGCACCGCAGAGCGTGTGCCAGGAAATCTGCCGGGAGCTGGAAGGCAGCCTGACAGCGGTCCAAGCCATAGCAGGCAATATCGAACGTTCACCCAAGGCGGTGGGCGCGGCCAGCCTGCCGTTCAGTTCGCGTTTCATGGTTCGATGACCGCGGACGACGGCGCCTGCCTGGCGACAGCGCAGGTCCGCAATGACGTGGATAGTTTCCCTCCTCTATCCTGCGAGCATGGGATCGATCTCAATTCTGCAGCGAAAGCGGGATCGTTGCTCGGATCAACAATGCGACGAGGTCGGCTTGCCGATGGGTGTGCGTCTTCTGGAACAGGTTCTGAAGATGGAAGGTAATGGTTGTCTGCTTGACGCCGAACTCTTCGCCAATCTCTTCCAGCCTTTTTCCCGCAACCAGGGCAGCGGCAAGCCTTGCCTCAGCGGATGTGCAGCCGAAGAGCGATGCTAAAATCTCAGGGGAAACCTCGGTCTGCTTGTCCGGGTCCACAACGAGAGCAACAGCGTGGCGGGAGTTGCTGCCGGGCAGGCTGAGTGCTGAAAGCTGTAGCAGGAGAGGATGGCCACCGTCCCTCTCCAGCGCCAGGGTTTGGGTGGTTCCTATACCGCGCAGAACGTCGCCTAGCGCGGTCCTGATGGACTGGGATGAATTGGCTGAGCGCCCGACCAGTCCCGAGGATGTCAGCGCGAGCCCGTCCCCTTTTTCCGCCAATCTTCGGCCGGCTTCATTGGTCATGCGAACCTCGCCCGTCTGCTCGATCAGGAAAATGCCCATCGAGAGACGGTCCAAGGCAGCCGCCAGAGCAGCCAATGTCACTTCACCGTCCCGGACGGCCTGTTCGATCATGCGCTGCTGTTCGATCTGGAGCTCAGCTATCAATGACTGGCGGACGCGATCCACTAGGCGAAGTCGCGACTTAATTGTCGCCAAGAGGTCATCGAAATCGACGGGCTTGATCAGGTAGTCGTCAGCACCGGCGTTCTTCCCATTCAACACCTCGGCCCGATCCGCCAGCGCAGTAAGAAAAATGAACGGCACCTCGGCAAGATCGGGTCTCTCGGCTCTGACCTTTGCCATCAGCTCATAGCCGCCAAGCTCGGGCATGGTGATATCGCACAGTATCAGATCCGGCCGCAGCGTTTCCAGCTTGCCGATGGCTTCACGGCCGTTGCCTGCCTCGACGACATGATAGCCTGCCGAGACGAGTTCCTCCGCAATATCCGTGCGAAGATCAGGTTCGTCCTCGACACAGAGCACTGTCTTCCTCGCGCCGCCGCGTTCGGCTTCTGGCGTGCTGAATTGAGCCATCATGCTGCCACCATCACCTCTCTGGGAATGCTGAGAACAAAGGATGAGCCGCCCCCATCGCGCGAGAAGGCTTCTACATTGCCGCCATGCATCCGAGCGATGGTGCGTGCGACGTGCAGTCCAATTCCAGTCCCCTCGACGCCGACAGCTGTCCTGGCGCGAAAAAAGCGTTCGAAAAGTTTTGGGCGCTCATCGTCGGGAATGCCTACACCACGGTCACAGATGCTGATGCGCACCCAGTGGCGATCGATTTCGGCCGTGACCTCTATGGCGCTCGGGGGCGCCGAGTACTTGACCGCATTGGATAGAAGATTGGCGACAACCTGGTCGATCAGAAGCGGATCACACGAAACCCAATCGGACAGTTGATCCAGGTCCACGCGGAATTCTCGATCCGGAACTGTTTCCTTCTGTCGCTCGCATGCTTCCATGACGAGCTTGCCCAAATCGCAACGTCGCATATCGACGTCGATCTGTCCGGCGTCTACTTTCGCGGCGTTCAGGGTACTGGAAACCAGACGGGTCAGTCGCAATACCGCAGACCGGATTTTCCCGGCACGCTCACGAATCTCATCCTCGTTCATCGCCTTGCCGCGGCGGATCATTCTTTGCGCGCTGGCATCGACAATGGAAAGCGGGGTTCGGAACTGGTGCGACACCATGGATACGAAACCCTTATAGAGCTCTCGAAGAGCAGTCTCTCGCGCGAGAGACTCCTCAAGATCTTTTGTCCGTTCGGCGACGATGGACTCGAGCTCGTCTCGATGCTTGACCAGTTCGAGTTGAGCCAGATGTGCTTCCGTGACGTCGCGAATAAACAATATCGCTCCGACGACCTTCTCGCCTGACAGGATGGGGTAGGTAAATTTCTCCACATAGCGGTTGCCTGCCGGAAGGGCATGGGCGGGCATATGCAGGCTTTCCCCTCCCAGGGTTTGCCGCATCATGTTTGTGATCAGGTGATCGTCAGATAGCCGGTAGGCGTCCTGAAGCAATCGGCCCACGACCTCCGATCCGCTTGCCACAGGAAACATCTTGCCCAGTGCCGAATTCCAGTGAGTGCAACGGAATTCTGCGTCGATGGCCAAGACGCCGTCCCCGCTCGATTCCAGTAGAAGCCGTGAAAAATCGCGGTCACGCCTTAGCGCATCCTCCGCATGGGCTGCCGAGCGCAGGCTCACCACCAGACGGACAACGATGAAAATCCCGAAACCGAATATAAGAAGGACGGCAATGATTGCTTCAAGAAGGACCGCTCCGTACTCGTCGCGCTGAGAAGCAAGACTGTGGCGCTCCGCTATCATGATGTCGTTGGCCGCAGACCTGAATTTGGATGCGTCGCTCAGCAAGTCGTCGAGAGTTGCCGGCAGAATGGACGCGCGCGCGGCAATCACTCGCTCCAGCTCGTTTTCGAAAGCCGTTAGGTGAGATGAAGCAGCCTCTCCCAGCTCGCTCCCGGCCAATTTCGCCAGCCCTTCGCCAAGGGACCCCTCCGACAGGACGGCAACACGACTGAACAATAGATCGAGCTGTAATCGCAGCCGCTCGGCATCCTCGGGCGTTCTGCCGCTGCGGTTCCAAGCTTCGGATTCCAGCGCCAATCGATGCGCTTCATAATGAACCTGGGAAACTGCCCACAGAAGGTTCTCTCCAAAGGCACTTGATAAATCCTTTTCTGCCTCCACCAATTTGTGCAGGGCGAAAGCCAAAAGCACTGCGCATGCGGCCACGGCCGCCAAAGTAAAACCGGATATCGCTCGCCTTTTTGCCGCGATGCTCATCGAACCTCGATTTTGTGGAGTTGCCACACCCACCGAGAATCATACCGTTCATCTTGAAGACTTGGAATACTGTCTCGCGGGTAGACGATCCAAAGCGGACCTTTGTCACGCCGCAGCAATGGCTTTCCGTCAATTCGCATGGCAATCAGCACTCCGAATTCATCCGCATCCGAGAGTGGAATCTCAATCTGATAATTATTCAACGCACTGGCGTGCAGGGTTTGCCCGCTGGCGCCGACCTCCCGCAGCAGGTCGCTCAGCCGAATGCCTTCGAAGTGTTTGATCCCGTCCGTCCACGGTGTGCTTGTCACGATTCGGTGCCAAGGAAGTGCTGTCAGCATTTCCTCATCGAAAAGAGCCGCCTCATCATGGTTCGCTCTGCCAACATTGCCGGTGATGGTAAGCAGCACTGGGCCGGCCGGATGGTCGAGTTCTCTTGCCATCACGTTCTGAGAACTGAGTACCGCAGACACCGCTGCCGCCATCAGAAGCTGAGACCATTCGGATACTCGGCGGATGCCAATCGGCTTCATTGACGGAATGCCTCTCGCGTTAGGAACGATTGTGAATTCCGCCGATGTAAATGCCGTTTTTTTCCGACACCCCCTGTGAACAGAGGGGGCGGGAGGCGATTTCATCCTCTATTGCCGCCCCGCATCTCAATTTCGCGACACAGCTTGCCGCGCTCCAGGAGCATGTGAGCCAGCCTGCCGCGTAGCTATCAGGAAGACTTCATGAAAATTGCGATTGTAGGAGCGGTTTGTCTTGCCATTGCCGGCTGCAGCCAAACCACGTCGGGGCCGGCAACGACTGCGGCGGAAAGCGGGAAATCCGTCTCAGCCAGAGCCAAGACACATAAAACAGCGGCCAGAAACAGGGACGCCTGCGATGAAGCGATCCAGGCACAGGCGAACGCCGCCATGCTTGGCAGTGCGCTCGGCATGGTTGGCGGTTTCGGTGGGTTCGGTGGTCGCGGCGGTATGGTCGCCAGCCAGGTCGCTTCGACGGCCGGGAATATGGTCGCCACCAGTCAGTCGGCCAAGGCGCACGCGGGAGTTATGCGGGAATGCTCCTGAACAGAAAATCCGAACCGAAGAATGGGGACACCCCTCGCCCTTGCAGCGGCCGCATCTCATTGACCGCTGCGACGCTTTCAGCGCTGATCTATTATTTCTCGGTCGGAACTGCGGTGGCGCTGGATGCACGCGACGTGCAGGCGGTCGTAACCGTGCTGGAGAAGCTCGCGTCGGAAACGGGCGATACGATCTACTACGACGAGGAGGCTGCCGAAGAGTGGTTTGAGATCGACGATGAATCGTCGCAGCTCATACCTGCGGCGGGATTCACTCGCGCCTCCTGGAAGGAAGCCTTCGACCAGACCATGACCGGCTTCATAGCGACCATCCCGAACGCCGAGTTCGAGCAGATGATGGAAGACTTCATCAACAAAATCGCAGAGATGGCGCGCATGACGCCAGAGCAAAAGCAGTCGGCAGTGGATGGGCTGCACGCCGAAAGAGGAAAATTCGACGCGATCCGTAATCGAGGTGCCGAGTATAAGGCCGTCGTCATTCCCTACGCCGAACGTTTGAGGAAGATCGCGATCCAAGGAGAGGGATAAGCCCTCCTCCCCAACGATAATAAGGCTCGGACAACGAGCTGTAGGGGGCCAGCTCAGGCGGCGGTAGCTCGATGCTATCGCCGTTCTTTTTTGACTTTGTTGCCCACACGCACCGGTAGAATTTTCTTATCCCTCCCCTCCGTTCATACGGGGCGATCCGGATGCGGCGCTGATAGGCCGTTCAAAATTTGAACGGAGACTTTCCAAGCATGTCCAAACCTAAGATCCGCCCTGGTAGGGGAATTCCACTTCGGGAAGTTACCAGGAGCAGGCGTTCTTCCTGCCTCGACAAGTTTTCGCTCCGCGAGTCGTCCGCAGCTCGCCCAAGCGCGCTCATCGGCGTCGCCTGATCATTTCAAAGCAGTGAGTAGCATCATGGTTGCCATAAACCGCAACGCAACACGATCCTTCTTGGCTTTGCGCAGGAGCAGACTGCTCTGCGCGACCGCGCTTGTGAGCGCATTTTTACCACTCGGTCCGGCAAGTGGGCAGGCCATTGTCTATGAGGAAAGCGGCACCTACTACGATGACATGGAGATTCCCGATAGAGTTTTTTATAGCCTCTCGGCGGATCGAGGGGTGATTGCGACCTATGCGGGCAATCTTACCTTTGGCACTTCGAGCATGCTGCAAGTCGGCTTAACACCTACCGATCGAAATGGGGTCATCATTTTCTCACCCCAAAGCATTTCTTATTCAGGTTCCGGCTCTGGGACATCAGGCGGCGGCATTCGCCTGAATTCGGGTTCAAACGTTCAATTTGGGAATGAAGTAGGTCGGGAATATTTCAGCCGCCAAGGGACCTTCGTAGAACTGGCCGGGGGGACTCTGGACCTCTCTGGAGTGGATCAGAACATTTACAACCTGCAAGGCCGATCCGGAGCGGTCACGAACAATGCTGAGGCGTCCATCGCGACGATTGGCGTCACCACGGGAGATGTGTTGGGCGTTCTGAGTGATGGTGCGGGAACGCTGGGGCTGCGGAAGCAAGGCAGCGGGGTACTTCGAACCGATGGGGTCAACGACTTTTCTGGTGGGACCGAGATTGCATACGGAACAATCTTGATGCGTCACGCCAGTTCACTTGGCACCGGTGCAATCGAATTCACCTCAAGCGGCCCGTCATCGTCCGCGATTGAATTTCAGCTCGCTGACGAACAGACAGCGGTCGCTAACGATCTCGTCATATCCGGCTCGGCAGGCGCGCTTCTCAACGTCGAGACGGATCGATCCGCGACGCTGAGCGGGGCCATCTCCGGCTCCGGCCCACTCATAAAGTATGGAAATGGCACAATCGTGCTGACTGGCGAGAACAATTATGCAGGCGGGACCAACATCCAGTATGGCACTCTGGTTCTCGACAGCCTTAACGGCGCGATTGCCGATGATTCCCTCCTGACTGTTGGATCGTTCGGCACTTTGCGGGTGGCACGGACCGAGGCGATCGATCGCCTCGAGGCGAACGGCAATATCATTATTAATGAGAATGCCTCCCTGATACTGGGTGGGTTCGATGGCGATTCGTCCATCAGCGGTGTTATTTCCGGCGATGCGAACGCCGTTCAGCTCCGCAAGGAGGGCAACGGTACGCTCGAATTGCTCCGCAACAACACCTACGGCGGCAAGACTGAAATTCGAGGCGGCCGCGTCGTAGCCGCTACTTCACAGGCGTTCGGCACCGGTACGGTCGAGTTTCTTCAACCATCTGAAGGACGGAACGTGCTCGAACTGGGAAACGCCGTCAATTTGTCGAATGCGATGCTGTTCAGCTCGCATTTGATCCTGGAGAACAACGACTTCAGCACGTTGAGCGGCCAGTTCGATGGGAACCAGGCATTGACCCTCACCAAAATGGGTCGTGGAACAATCAGCATTGCCGCCAACCACTCATATGCCGGGCCGCAAGCGATTGCGCGCGAGGGTACATTGTCGTTTGACGGTGAATACAACAATGCCGTCAAAGCAGAGTTCGGCGGTACCGTCACTGGTTCCGGTCTCATTGACAGCCATGTCGAGATTGCAGATGGCGGGCGGCTGCTTGGGCACTATGACCGCACGCTCACCATGCGGAGTCTCTCTCTCGGCGATGCTTCGGACATCCACATTCTGGTCGATGCACCGAGCGATCGCGCATTCTTCGATGTCCAGGGCGATCTGGTTCTGGATGGCCGTCTCACGATTGACGACGGTGAAGGAATTGCGTTCGGCGAAGGGATCTACCGCCTGTTCAACTATGGCGGCGTATTGACCGACAACGGCCTGGAAGTCGTAGGCCTACCCGACGACAGCGAATTCGATATCGACGACATCGAAATCCAGACCGCGATCGACAAGCAGGTAAATATTGTCGTGGGCGGCGATCCAGGCCCTGGACCGGATCCGCAACCCAATATCCAGTTCTGGGACGGCTCCAATACTACTGCGGACGGCTCGATCGCCGGGGGTGACGGTATTTGGAGACAAGGCTCGACCAACTGGACACGCACGAATGGCGACGCCAATGACAATTGGGGCGGCCGCTTCGCGGTTTTCCAGGGCGATGCTGGATTGGTAACTGTGAGCGGGACCGATGGCGAGATCTCCGTCACCGGAATGCAGTTCGCCGTCGACGGCTATCGCGTAGAGGGCGATGCGATAAATCTCGGCGACGAGCAGACGACCATCCGCGTAGGCGATGGATCCCGGGCGGGCGCTGATTATACTGCCACCGTCGCTTCCGCGTTGCGGGGCGATGGTGCTCTGGTCAAGGACGACCTCGGGACCCTGGTGCTGACAGGCCAGAACAGCTACCGCGGCGACACCATCGTACGATCCGGCACACTCGTCGGCAACGCGGTCAGCATCAGGAACAACATCGCGAATAACGGCCACGTCGTTTTCGACCAGGATGCCGATGCCGTCTTCGAAGGCGCCATCTCCGGGCGGGGGACGATGGCAAAGACCGGCGGAGGAACGCTCAACCTTGCCAGCCGCAGCGCGCTCGACTGGGCTATCGACGACGGGGGCCTCGTTTCAAGGACGGACCTGTTCGGAGGGAATGTGGCGATTGGCGCCGATGGCTTCATGCGGTTCGAGCAGAACGGCAGCGGTGCCTATCGTGGCGTCGTTTCGGGATCCGGCCTCTTCCAAGTAGCCGTCGGCGACGACAATCTCCTTCGCCTGACGGAAGACAGCTCGGCCTTCGAAGGTGAGACGACGGTGACGAGCGGAGGGTTAGTTGTCGAAGGCAAGCTGGGCGGCTCCCTTTCGATCGGAGCCGGCACGTTGCTTGGAGGAACCGGGATTGTCGGAACCACCTATGTCGCCTCGGGTGCAACGATCTCCCCGGGCAATTCGATCGGCACCCTGACGGTGAATGGCGATTTCACTCAAGCTGCCGGCTCAACCTATCTTTTGGAAGTGAACCCCGAAGGCCAGAGCGACCTCATCGACATTTCTGGGACAGCGACGCTCGAAGGTGGAACGGTTCAGGTTGGAAATCTCGGTGGCAACTATGGAAGCAGTGTACGCTACACGATCCTGTCGGCGGCCGGTGGATTGGAGGGCACGTACGCGGCGCTGGACTACAGTAGTCCGTTCCTCACGCTCGGCCTCGATTACGATGCGGGCAATGTCTATCTCGATGTCAGCCGGAACACCGTCGCCTTCTGCGACGTCGCGCGAACTCGCAATCAGTGTGCCACGGCAAAAAGCGCGGAGCGCCTGGGCGCAGGCCACGCCGTCTATGATGCCGTCGCCGGTGTGGGAGACCAAGAGAGCGCAGTTCGAGCCTTCGACCAGCTCTCAGGTGAACTGCATGCATCCGTCAAGACAGCTCTTCTCTCGGATAGCCACTTCGTTCGCGACGCGGTCAACAACCGCATTCGCAGCGCCTTCGCCGGCTCGAGCAAACCTGTCCCACCCGTGATGGCCTTCGATGACGGCAGTCTCCAACTTGCCCCCGGCACAACTGACGCCTTCGCACTTTGGACGCAAGGATTTGGGGCATGGGGACATTGGGATGGTGATGGCAATGCCGCCCGTTTTTCCCGCGACACCGGCGGCCTGCTGGTTGGCGGCGATGTCAATCTTGCCGACTGGCGGCTTGGCATCATCGCCGGATATAGCCACTCGAGCTTCTCGGTGGCAGACCGCTCCTCGTCAGGTGACAGCGACAACTATCACGTCGGGCTTTACGGCGGTACCGAATGGGGAAATGTCGGCTTTCGCTCAGGGTTGGCCTATTCCTGGCACGATATCGATACGTCCCGTTCGGTTTCCTTTGCCGGTTTCTCTGAAAAACTTCACGGCTCCTACAACTCGGGAACGTTCCAGGCTTTCGGCGAACTCGGCTATCGTTTCGATCTCGCGACGACATCGAGCCTCGAGCCTTACGCTAATCTGGCGCATGTCAGCCTCAGAACAGGTGGCTTCGTCGAAACCGGCGGTTCTGCGGCACTGGTCAGCAACAGCCAAACGGCCGATGCCACATTCACGACTGTTGGCGTGCGCGCTTCGCATCACTTCAGAATGGGTGCGGTCGATGCGTTCGCCAGGGGCATGCTGGGATGGCGTCATGCGTTCGGCGACCTCACGCCGACAGCCGTTCATGCCTTCGCAGGCGGGGATGCCTTCAACGTCGCTGGCGTACTGATCGGCAGGGATGCCGCGCTTATCGAGACAGGCATTGATTTCGCGATCGCTCGCGATGCCAAGCTCGGCGTCTCCTACACCGGCCAGTTCGCTTCAGACGCCCAGGATCAGACCGTGAAGGCCAACTTCAACGTCCAGTTCTAGGCGCCTGGGCCGCTCCGACCCTCAGCGGAGCGGCCCATCCGCTCGGGCCGTAGGTGGTCGATCGAGTAAAAAGCCAAATTCATTTCAAAAAGAGTGCGATGAAGCTTGTTCCACGCCGAGTTCTGATTGCCACCGGGATGGTGGCTGCGGTGACCGCGTTCGTTATCGCCTTCCAACCAAATTCGAGCCTCATGCTCTCGGAGGCTTCGGTCCTTGCGACGGACAAGGGAGGCGAGCCTTCGCATCCTGGCCAATCGCAGGAAACGAGGCACGCCCGCTCGGAATCGCTTTCGACGGCCCTTCCGGGTGGCGCTTCCTCACTAAAGGAATCCTATCAGGACTGGCAGGTCGCCTGCAGTACGCGAAACGACGGGAAAAGATGCGTGATGTCGCAGCAGCAGGCCGATCCGAAGGCCGGGCGTCGCGTCCTCGCCGTAGAGTTCAGCGCCACCTCGGCCGAAAAGCTGAGGGGCGCTTTGGTCTTGCCGTTTGGCCTGGCACTTGATGCGGGCGTCTCAATCAAGGTCGATGACAACGGCAACGCCGAGACCCTGCGTTTTCGTACTTGCCTGCCGGTGGGATGCATAGTCACGTTCGATCTTGGTGAGCAGTTCGTCACGGCACTCCGATCGGGAACCACCCTGAGCATCATCGCAACCCCGTCACACGACAGCGAGCCTGTGGCATTTTCCGTATCCCTCAACGGTTTTGCGGAGGCACTCGATCGTTTATTTGCGCTCGGTCACCAGAGCTTGGGCAGACGGACAGGCGAGTACCCATCGCAAAAGTGATCGGCAATCAGGCCTATGAAAATCGGGCAAATCGTTGCCCTGTTCTCGGGAAGATGAGCGCGCCGGCAAAAGGTTTCCCGGCGCGAAGGAAATGATCGGAAAACAAAGCGCTGCAGCATCAGCCAATGCTGAAGTCCAGCGGATGTTTTCAGGACGATCCCGCCGTGTGTGCCGCCACCCACCTGCGCCACTGGCTTTCCGTCCCATGGAAAACGTTCAGATCGATCTTGCCTTTCACCCCATGCGACAGGCCCGAGCCGGAATATTGCCAGAAAACCCAGTCGCGGCCGGGATAGACCTTGGAAGGGTGTCGCGCCACGGAGCGTAGCCAGAAGGGATAGTCGAGGAACGCGCCTTCGAGGTTGTCGGCATAGAAGTCAGGCGCCGTGTAAATAATCGGGCGCTGGCCATAGTGCCGCTCCAGCTTGTCCATGAAGACCTGCATCTTCTCCAGCACCCTGGCACGGGAGGGGCGCTTCTTGCATCTCGACTCGCCGTTCCATTCGACATCGATGACCGGCGGCAGCGCACCGGCTTCCCTCGGCACGTTGCGGATGAACCAATCGGCCTGCTCGCTCGCCGCACGGCACCAGTAGAAGAAGTGATAGGCACCGCGCTTCAGGCCCGCCTGCTTCGCCTCCCGCCAATTCTTCCTGAACAGCGGGTCGAGATGGTCGCCCCCGTCGGTGGCTTTGATATAGGCGAAGTTGGCGCCCTGCGAACGCAGCTTGACCCAGTCGATCTCGCCCTGCCAGCGCGAGACATCCACGCCGTGGACTGCCAGGTGGCGCGGCGAGGAACGGCCAAAATTGATGGGCTTTGCATCACGGAAGCGCTGGCGATGGATCTCTCCCACTCTCGACGGGCGCGAAAGTACGGCAGGCCTTGCCGGGATAGTCATCGCCATCGCCGGCAGCTTCGCCGGCGGCACCAGGGCCATCGCCTGTAATTCGGGCTCAGGCCTCTGCGACGGCACAGCCACTTTCGGCTCGGTTGCCAGAGCGACCTGCGACGGTGCCTCCTCGATCTCTGCGATCTCGGCCTCAGTCGGGACATCACGTGCAGCCACCTCTCTGGCCGGCACCGGGGCCGACGGCCGGATGGCGTTGGTCACCTCGTTGGAGGGTGGCAGCATGTCTTCGAGGCCGGAGCTGTAGGAGCAGCCGGCAAGAGCCATGGCGACCAAAAGGGAAAAGACTACGCTTCGCAAACGCATTTGGGCCTGTACACGATACAAAACAGACCGAAGGCAGGAGCCGTCGGCGGACAATACGGCAGACCGATTCTCTGTCAGTAAATTACAAAGAAAGTTTGAATCAGATCGTAAATGAGTTGGCTCGCCACTCGACGCGCTCGGAACCAATGGCGTCGACAATCCGCAGGGGCGTGGCCAGCAGGAGCGGATAGCTCCGGCGATGCCGACCACGGTGCCCCCCTCCAACAAGCCCTGAAAGCACCTTAGCGTCAGGAACGGGAACCCTCAGGACCGCTTTGCACTGTTTCGCGAATCACGAACCCATGGAAAAACAACCGGCAACTCGTTGCCCGAGACGCGCGTTTGCCAACGTCCAACATAGAATTGTCCATGGTTTCAACGCCTCAGTTCCTGTCTTTCTCGATCATCGGCCTGATGATGGCGGCCTTCGTCTGGGGCCGCTTTCGTTATGATCTCGTCGCGGCCGTTGCCCTGCTCGCCGCGCTCGCCGTCGGCGTCGTGCCGCTCGATCGCGCTTTCAGCGGGTTCAGCGACGACATTGTGATCATCGTCGGCAGCGCCCTTCTCGTCAGCGCGGGCGTGGCGCGCAGCGGCATCATGGAGTTTCTCATCGAGCGCCACCTCCCCAGGCTGAACTCGGTCCGAGGCCAGGTGATCCTGTTGGTCGCGCTCGTCGCGGTGCTCTCCGCGTTCGTGAAGAACATCGGCGCGCTGGCCATCATGATACCGGTGGCCTTTCAGTTCGCACGGCGCTCCAATGTTTCGCCGTCCACATTCCTGATGCCGATGGCGTTCGCATCCCTGCTCGGCGGACTGATGACGCAGATCGGGACGTCTCCCAACATCGTCGTTTCGCGCATGCGCGCGGAAATCACCGGCACCGCCTTCACGATGTTCGACTTCACCCCGGTCGGCCTTGCCCTGACAATCGCAGGTACCATCTTCCTGGGACTGTTCTACTGGATATTGCCGCAGCGCACGCGGCAGGACACTTCGCTGCATGAGGCGCTGGACATCAAGAACTATGTAGCCGAGGCGACCGTTGCCGAAAATTCCACGGTCGTTGGCAAACCGCTCGCGGATCTCCTGAAGATCGGAGCCGGCGATGTCGTGATCACATCGATTCTGAGGTCCGGCGGCAATCGCGTAACACCGTTTCCGGATGCCGTATTACGCACCGGCGACGTTCTTTTGATGGAAGGCGATCATCAGGCGCTCGATCGTCTCGTCGCGCAGGGAAAACTCAGCATCGGGCGCGATCGTCAACGCGCCGGCAAGAATCCGGCCGGCAGCGAAGTGACTGCGATAGAAGCGATCGTGGGCGAAAGTTCCAGCCTCATCGGCTGGTCGGCGCAGCGCCTGCTGCTTTACGACCGGTTCAACGTGAACCTGCTGGCGGTCAGCCGTAAAGGCGAAAGGCTCGACCAAAGGCTCGGCACGATCACGTTTCGCCTGGGAGACGTCGTCCTGCTGCAGGGCAGTCAGACTGTCCTGCCTGACTTCCTGCGGGAGTTCGGACTGTTGCCGCTGGCGGAGCGCCCTCTTCTGCTCGGCAGCGCCCGGCGCGGCATCGTCCCGCTCCTGATCCTCCTTGCCGCGATGGCCGCCACCGCTGTGGGGATGGTCCCGATACCCGTGGCGTTCTTCGCCGCCGCGACGATGATGGTGCTTTTCAAGGTCATCCCGGTCCGGGAGATCTACGGTTCCATCGACGGTCCTATCTTGGTGATGCTGGCCGCGCTTATTCCGGTGAGCGACTCGCTGCGCCGAACCGGAGCGACCGATCTTATCGCCTCCACCCTCGCGGAATTCGGGGCGACCCTGCCCGGCTACGGCGCTCTCGCCCTGATCCTCGTGGCGGCAATGGCCGTCACGCCTTTTCTCAACAATGCCGCAACCGTTCTGGTCATGGCTCCGATCGCGGCCGGATTTGCGAGTTCTCTCGGCTACAAGCCGGAGGCGTTCCTGATGGCGGTCGCCATCGGTGCGGGTTGCGATTTCCTGACGCCGATCGGACACCAATGCAATACGCTCGTCATGGGTCCCGGAGGATACCGTTTCTCCGACTATCCGAGGCTGGGGCTGCCTCTCTCCGTCATCGTCATCCTTGTTGCGGTTCCGGCCCTGCTGGCGGTCTGGCCGCTGAATTGACCCGTCCACCCGACAGCACCCATGGATAAACGTTTCGGCTGGCCAGTGGTGACGGTGGAAAGCAAATCAGGCAGTCTGGACTATGATTCCCATCAGCAAACTGCCGTGCTCGAAACTTCGCTCTACCTCCCCATCAAACGATTCCTCGAAAGCCTGGGCTTCTGCGTGAAAGGCGAGATCGGCGGCTGCGACCTGGTTGCGCTCAGCCCCGACTCCCCACCCGTTGTGGTCATCTGCGAGTTGAAGCTGCAGTTCAATCTCGAGCTTGTCCTTCAAGGTGTCGATCGCATGGCGGCGTGCGACGAGGTCTGGCTTGCCGCGAGGATGTCGACCCGGGGCAAGGGACGGGAAAGCGACAGGCGCTTCCGCAACCTCTGCCGTCGGCTGGGTGTCGGCCTGCTCGGCGTCTTCGCCGACGGGCGTGTGGAGGTTCTCCTCGGTCCGACCGCTCCGGCGCCCCGCCGGGATCCGCGTCGCCGATCGCGACTTGTCGACGAACACCGCCGCCGCAAGGGCGATCCCACAGCGGGGGGTGGATCGAAGGCTCCGATCATGACGGCGTACCGGCAGGAAGCCCTGACTTGCGCCGCGGCGTTGGCAAGCGGCCCAAAGCGTCCACGCGATCTTAAGCCTGACGCCCCCAATGCACCCAAGATCCTGCAACGGAATGTCTATGGCTGGTTCCTCCGACCGGAACGAGGCCTGTACGATCTAACGGATGCCGGTCGCCAGGCTCTGCAGCGATGGGCACCGCAAGCGCTCGCCGATGGCTCATCGCGGTTTGCTCACGAACCGTAAGCAAAAGTGAACGCGGCCCTCCGGATCAGGTTCGGTTAGCCGGCGTTTAACTTCATTGTGGCCTACTGCATGGCCGAGAGGTCGGACAATGACAAAGGAACTGGCGATCGCATCAGCGCTGCTCCTGGTGGCGCTCCCATCATTTCAGGCCTCCGCCGACGAGACCGGCTTTCTTAGGGATCTTGCCGGCAACTGGCAGGGTTCCGGCCAAGTGAGGCTAACCCCTGATGCGAAACCGATGAAGGTCTCCTGCAGTTTGGATTCCCAAGCCAGCGCCTCGGCCATCAATATGGACGGCGCATGCCGCGCGCTGGCCGTGTTCTCGCGTAAGATCGGTGCCGATCTGAAGGCCAACGGCGCAAGTTATACCGGCTCCTATGTCGGCTCGCGACGCGGCACCGCCCAGCTTTCCGGCAAGCGTTCAGGTCGCACGCTCAACCTTCAAGTCAAATGGCCCGGCACGAAGGAAGCCAGCATGCAGGTCGCAAGCCTGAGCAGCGATCGGATGAGGCTCGTCACGCGTGAGCCCCATCCCGAGACGGGCGAGCAGGTCGTGACCGCCCAGATTGATTTCAGCCGCAAGTAACCCGTCGAATTATCGCTAAACCACGGCCGACATTGCGAAGCCTGGGCTTGGTTGCGCCCGGCCTTGCGTGGCGACCGCCCTAATAGAGTGGCTGGGCTTGTGCCTGCAGCGGCTGGTCGTGAACACCGAGAGCAGGTTCGGCCACGATCCTGGGTGCTTCCAATCCGGTCGCTACGACCGACACTTTGAACTGGCCGGCAAGCTCCTGGTCGAAGATCGCCCCCACCACGATCTCGGCGTCGTCGCCGACCTCCTCGCGAACGCGGGTAGCCGCTTCGTCCACCTCGTAGAGCGTCATGTCCATGCCGCCGGTAATCGAGATCAGGACACCTTTCGCGCCCCGCATGGAACTTTCATCCAACAGCGGATTGGAAATGGATGCCTCGGCCGCCTTCAAAGCGCGCCCTTCCCCGGTGCCGATGCCCGTTCCCATCATGGCCCGCCCCATGTCGCGCATGACCGTCTTCACGTCGGCGAAGTCCAGATTGATCAGACCTTCCTTGACGATCAGGTTGGTAATGCAACTTACACCGGAATACAGCACCTTGTCCGCCATCGCGAAGGCGCCCTCGAAGGTGGTGCTCGCCGTGGCGACCCGGAAGAGATTCTGATTGGGGATGACGATCACCGTATCGGCGCACTGGCGCAGGCGTTCGATACCGCTGTCGGCGATCCGCATACGGCGATTGCCCTCGAAGCCGAACGGCTTGGTCACGACGGCAACGGTGAGGATGCCTGCCTCGCGGGCAGCATGCGCGATGACGGGAGCTGCACCAGTGCCGGTACCGCCGCCCATTCCCGCAGTGATGAAGCACATATGCGTGCCGGACAGATGATCCATGATCTCATGGATCGATTCCTCGGCCGCCGCCTGGCCGATCTCGGGCATCGCGCCCGCCCCCAACCCTTCGGTGACGAAAGTGCCGAGCTGGATCAGCTTGGGCGCGTTCGACATGTGCAACGCCTGTGCGTCGGTATTGGCGACGATGAAATCCGTACCTTCCAACCCCTCCGCAATCATGTTGTTGACGGCGTTGCCGCCACCGCCGCCGACTCCGATGACGGTGATCTTGGGTCTCATTTCCGAGATTTCGGGCTTCTTCACTGTAGTCATCGCATCCGTTCCTAGAGCGCCCCGCCTCCCGAATCGCGCTAACCAAGGGAATCAGATCGCGCACTCCGATGCAAGGAATCGTTAACCATCCGCGCTTGTGAAAGCCCTCGCCCCATTTACGCGACACCGATTCCGCCAGTCTCGCTCGCCGCTGCGACGAGCCAGCTCCGAAAAGCCTTCATCGCGCCGGACTCGCGGCGCGACTTCAGCCAAGTCAGCCAATAGCCGCCAGCGGGGACCTCGGTTTCGAAGGGCTGTACGAGGCGGCCTACCTCAAGTTCACGCTGGAACATCTTCACGGGCAGGAGTGCCACGCCCGCGCCCTGGGCGGCGGCTTGGGCGAGCGCGAGCGAAGAGTCGAATATCAGCCCCCGGATCGGCGGCGGGGCGACACCGACAATCTCGAACCAGCGCTTCCATTCATCCAAGCGATAAGAGCGCAGCAATTCGTGGTCCCGCATGTCCGCTGGGTCCCCGAGCCCCTGTGCTATCAGCGGCGAGCACATCGGAGCGAGCGGTGTGTCGAGCAGATGGACCGCCTCCGTGCCGAGCCAGGTGCCCTCTCCGAAGCGGATGGCGACGTCGAGACCGTCGCCCGCCAGATCGACCCGATTGTTGTTGGTCATCAACCTCACGTCGACATAAGGGTGTTCGTCGCGGAAGGACCGCAGCCGCGGCAGCAACCATCCTGTCGCGAAGGTGTTCACCGCCCCGACGGTGAGCACTTCGCGAAAATGCCCGTCCTCGAACTGGGACAGGGTCGCGCGCAGATGACGGAACGCATCTGTCAGGATCGGGGCAAGCGACATGCCTTCATCCGTCAGGGCAAGCCCCCTCGGCAACCTGCGGAAGAGCTTCACGCCAAGCACTCCCTCCAAGGATTTCACTTGGTGGCTGATCGCGGTCTGCGTCACCCGCAATTCGAGACCGGCCTTGGTCAGGCTGCAATGCCGAGCCGCCGCCTCGAACGCCCGCAGCGCATTGAGCGGCAGTTGAGAATTGTCCATTGGTCACTCCAGAGGGCAAGTTTTTTTCATATCTCACCCGACTATTGATCGTTTGTACAGCCGCGGCCTCTCGCGCATTTTCCCGCCGGAAACCCGAGGAAATCCAAGTCCATGATGAGAATCCTGGCCCACGGCTTCAGTATCGGAAGCCATATTCTGCTTGCCGGCGCGTTCCTTGCCGCGGTTCATGTCGCGCCGTTGATCAAGGACTTGCCGGACCACAGGGCACTTGCGACCTGGGAGCCGGCCGGGGTCGCTCGCGTCTATGCGAGCGACGGCGAACTGATGACCGAATACGCCCGGGAACGCCGGTTCCCGCTGCCGATCGAAGCCATACCCGAGATAGTGAAGCAGGCGTTCTTGTCTGCCGAGGACAAGAATTTCTACAGCCATCCCGGTCTCGATCCGCTCGGGCTCCTCAAGGCGGTCATCGTCAATCTTGTGAATTTCGGGTCCGATCGTCGCTTGGTCGGCGCCTCTACGATCACCCAACAGGTGGTCAAGAATTTGCTGCTCACACCCGACCGCAACATCGAAAGGAAGATCCGCGAAGCCGTCCTTTCACTGCGCATGGAGCAGACCTATTCCAAAGACAAGATCCTCGAATTCTACCTGAATAGCATTTATCTCGGCGCCGGCTCCTACGGCGTGGCGGCAGCCTCCCAGACCTATTTCGGCAAGCCGCTCGAAATGCTCGGCATCGCCGAGGCTGCGCTTCTAGCAGCCCTTCCCAAAGCCCCGAACAATTACAATCCCTTTATCGAGAAGGAAGCCGCGAACGCCCGCCGCAACTGGGTGCTGCGACAGATGGCGGCCAACGGTCTCATCACCCCGAAGGTGGCCTCGCGCGAAGCAGCGACGCCGCTCCACCTCGCGTCTCGCAAACCTGCCTACACCTTGCGTTCGGCCGAATACTTTTCCGAGGAGGTCCGCCAGGCACTGTCGCGCCGTTTCGGAGCCGACGCGCTCCATGAAGGCGGCTTTGCGATCCGGACCACGCTCGATCCCAGGCTTCAGGAGACGGCTCTTGCTGCGCTGCGCAGCGGTCTCATCCGTTATGACGAAGCTCATGGGTATCGCGGCGCCGTCGCCCGGATCGATCCGTCCGACGATTGGCAGCGTGCGCTGGCCGCGATCGAACCCTACTCCGATGTGCCGGAATGGCGCCTTGCCGTGGTGCTCGGCTCGGAAGCCGATCATGCACGCGTCGGCCTTCGCAAAAGCTCCGGCGCGCCGCAGGCCGAACAAACGGCAACGATGGGTCTCGCAGACATGAAGTGGGCGCTGAGAATTCTCGACAAGAACAAGCTGAGGACAGTTCAACGCGTCGACCAGGTGCTGCACCCTGGCGATGTCGTCTACGTCGAAAAGAGCAGTGGCCGCTACAGGCTGCGCCAACCGCCCGAGGTGCAGGGCGCGCTCGTCTCGCTCGATCCCAAGACCGGCAGGGTCCTTGCCATGGTGGGCGGGTTTTCCTTCTCCCAGTCGAAGTTCAACCGTGCCACACAAGCCTATCGTCAGCCGGGATCGGCCTTCAAACCGTTCGTCTATGCGGCGGCACTCGACGCCGGATACACGCCTGCGACGCTGGTCATGGACGCGCCCCTCGCCATTCCGGACGGCGCCGGACGGGTATGGCGACCCAAGAACTACGACGGCCGTTTCAGCGGACCGTCCACCCTGCGCACCGGCCTGGAAAAAAGCCGGAACCTGATGACCGTGCGCCTTGCACGCCATCTCGGGATGGACCTTGTCGTCGACTACGGCGTTCGCTTCGGCCTCTACGACGAGTTGAAACCGTATCTGCCGATGGCGCTGGGCGCCGGCGAGACGACGTTGATGCGCCTGGTCTCCGCCTACGCCGTGTTCGCCAATGGCGGCGAGGCCGTCAAGCCATCGCTCGTCGACTCGGTCGAGGATCGCTACGGGCAGACGCTCTACCAGCGCGCATGCGACAGTTGCGTTGCAGCGAACGGTCGGCACTCGGCCCCCGCCCAGCCGGACTACGTTCTCGACCCCATGACTGCCTACCAGATCACCTCGATGATGCGCGGCGTCGTCGAGCGCGGCACAGCCAGCAGCGTTGGTCGGCTTGGTGTTCCCATAGCCGGCAAGACCGGCACCACAAACGACGAGAAGGACGTGTGGTTCGTCGGTTTTACTCCCGACATCGTCACAGGTGTCTTCATGGGCTTCGACACGCCGCGTCCGATGGGCTACGGCGAATCCGGCGGCGGGCTGGCCGCGCCGATCTTCATCGACTTCATGAAGACAGTCTTGCGGAACGGAACAGCCGAGGATTTCGACATCCCCGAAGGTCTGACATTCATGGCCGTCGACCGCCACAGCGGGCGGCTCTCGTCCAAGGGCAGTCGAGGCGCGATCATGGAAGCCTTCAAGCCAGGAACGGCGCCGTGCAGAGGCACTTGCCCGATAATTGGCGGAGACGAGGCGGAAATCTCGTCCGCGCCACCAATCGCAGAGAACGAGCTCTCCGCAGAACTACGCGAGAAGCTCCTCAACGGCACCGGTCTTTATTAAGACGGCTTGCCGACAGACATCGTGCCGGATGCTGGGGATCAGACCTTCGTTCGCGCCCGCTGCCGCCCTCTTTCCGGCTGTGGTGAAGAACCGATGAAATCGCCCGGCGTCTCGTCCTGCTCCCCCGAAGGGGTCGCATCGACATCGCCGTCAGAGGAATCGGCCTTCACGGCAACAACCTCGTAGATTTCGAGCGTGCCCGCCCTGCCCTTGGCCTGTGCCGATCCCAAGGCTTTGAAGGCGATCCGATCCGAGCAGAGCGCCACGACAGCTCCACTCGCCAGGATCGTCGTGCCGTAGTCCTTGTTCATGCCCTCCAGCCGAGAGGCGACATTCACGGTGTCGCCCATCGCGGTGTATTGCAGGCGCTCCTCCGCACCGACACTGCCGACCACCGCCATGCCGGAATGGATACCGTAACGCGTGCGGAACTCGGGGCGGCCCTTCTGGCGCTGGGCCTCATTATAGGCAGCAATCCTATCCTCGATCGCCAGGGCGCAACGGCAGGCGTTTTCCGCGTGGCGCGCATCGGCGACCGGAGCGTTCCACATGGCGAAGACCGAGTCCCCCAGGAACTGAATGATCGTTCCGCCATGAGCATCGACCGTACTGCTGAAGATGTCGAAATATTCGGACAACATGGCCACGACCTGCTCGGGCGAGTGCACCTCGCTGATCGTCGTGAAGTCGTAGATGTCCGTGAAAAGCGCCGTCACATCCTGGCGCCATGCCGACCTGCCCGCGAAATGGCCGGACTCTATGCCTTTGCGCACAAGTTCCTTCGGAACATACATGGCGAAGGTGGAGATCGCATCGCGCGCCTTGTTCATCGCCTGACCAAGGGTCGAAATCTCGTTCACGCGCGAGGCCACATCGATCGGCGTTGAGAAATCCAGGCTCTGCAGGCGGTTCGCGCTGGCGGTCAACCGCAACAGCGATTTGGTGACGAACTGCGCCAGCAGCAGCGCAGCCAGTATCGCGAGCAGGACGATTGTCCCGGAGACCGCGAGTCCCTGCAGAAGGGCTCGATTGGCGGGACCCATCAGTTCGTCCAGAGGTGCCGCCACGACCACGCGATGGCCACCCAGCAACAGCGCGGATGTGATCGGGGTGACGGCAACCAGGAAGGTTCGCCCGTCGACATCGACGAATTCCGTCCCTCCCAGCCTTGCGTCGATGTCACCGGTACTGCGCACGAGAGGATCCGACGCCGGCGATGGACCCGACTCGATGTCCTCTCTGGGCGCGGTGATGCGCCTCATGAAGTCCCGGTCGGAATGGATCACCGGATTGCCGGAAGCGTCGACGATGAATGCGACCGCATTCTGCGAAATGCGCTGGGAGGCAAGGAACTCGGTGATCGTGTCGAGGATGATGTCGACGGCGACGACGACGTTCCGGTTGCCGCGATGAGCCTCGGCGACTGTTACCCCAAGCGACCCGGTCGTGGCCATTTCGTAGGGGCCGACGGAGACAGGCTTCGATTGCCCGACGGCCGCCCGATACCAGGGCCGGTTGCGCGGATCGAAGCTTGAAGGCTTTCCAGGCAGTTCCCCAACTGTGTGCCCATCCGCATCGAGAAAGATGACGCGGTTCACCGAACCCTCCCCTTTGGCTTCGATGATGCGTACGGCCATCCTGGCATCGTCGGGTGCATCCAAAGCGGCTCGCCAGCCGGCGTGATTGAGGTTGACGAGCTGGAAAAAAGAGCCGTCGGGATAACCGACATAGGCGCCATCGAGATGCGGCGACCGCAACATGCCTTCGCGGAAGATGGCGATCTTGTCGGCCATTCGCGCGGGCGGCGGATCGAGCACCGAGTTCGCGACGGAGGCGACAGCTCCCACCAGGGTGACGGTGTCGCCGGAGAGAACGCCGAAGCGGTCGACGACCCGCTCGGCGAAGACCTGCATCTCCTTCGTCGCGTCCTCGATCGCGGCATTGCGCGCGCGGACGTAATCCAACCCTATCAAGGCGGCGGACGCGGCTACGAGCGTCGCTACCATCGCCGCGCCGAGAAGCGAGCGGAAGGAGCGGTTCAAGAGCCGGTCTTGGAAAGTCGTAGCGGGGGCATCCGGAGTGCTCGTCACCTTGGGTTGATTGCTCCTATCCACCCAGTTGTACCATGGTCATAATGGCACTGCGGAACCAAACGGCAACGGGTATTTTCCAGCCGAGAGCTGTCGATTTGCGCCGCCGCTGAAAACGCTTCCTTGGGACATGGGCTCCGCTCTGATCCCGACCTAAAGCGTGATACCGCGGTGAGGGCGACGAGTTGCAGCAAAACAGGCCCATCGACGGCTTCCTCGGCAACCGTCGGCGGAAATCCGGCGCTCATGCGCCACTTGGCCCAAGGTTAACAAATCCTTGCCGCAAAAAGAAAAATTCCCTTTCACGACCAGTTTCTGCCCTTGTTTTGCCGAGATGTTCGGCTAGCTGCACAACCATGTACAGGGGACGTTTCAGGAGTGCATCAGGGCTTTCCGGAAAGACGCATGTCTTTCCCCGGAGCGGCCTGTCGGGCTGAGCGCTCGGTACAGTACTCGCTTCGGGACAATCGCCCAAAGAGCATCAGCGATTTTTCCATGCGGCGCATAACGCCGCATCCATGGAGCATGTCATGACGGGACCAGGACCCACCAAGATTTGCCACTCCTGCCAAAGGCCCTTTCCGCGCGCCGCGACGCGCTGCGTATGGTGCGCAACCCCAAGGCGCCCGACCTCCCCTCGCCTGGCGATGCCGGATTGGAACTCCATCGGCTTCGATCCTTTCGATTACGGAGCGCAGCCATGACGCTTCTCGCGCGGCCGGCCGAGATGGCAAGACGTTCGAACGTAGTCTTCGGAGCGACGCTGCAGCAATATGGCGCGTTGCCCTGGCGGGTGGGAAGGCATGGGGACGTGGAAGTCATGCTGATCACGACGCGCCAGTCGGGACGATGGATCCTGCCCAGGGGGTGGCCAGCGAAGGGCAAGACGCCCGCGCAGACGGCAACCCAGGAAGCCTTCGAAGAGGCCGGCGTAATCGGCGGTGTCGATCCACGCCCCGTCGGCGAGTATCGCTATTTGAAGGCTCTCCCCGACGGGTCCAGCGGCGACTGCGTGGTGACGCTGTTCAGCCTTCATGTGCGCGGCACCCTTGTCCACTGGCCGGAACAGGCTGAACGGAGGCGACGCTGGCATGCTCTCGACCAGGCAAGCCGGGTCGCCTCGGACGGACAGCTCGCCGAGTTGCTGGCCACGCTGCGCTTGGATCGCAAGCCAGCCATGTGATGAGGGAGAGGGAGGCGTGCAACGTCTCGCTCTTGACTTCGCGGCCTTCATGCCTAGGTTTGCCGCACCATGTTCACCCTTAAGGCACATAGCCCCCGAGAGCCCCAGCGCCGCAAAACGGGATCATAACCCGGGCGCGACCGAAGCCCTGGCTTCGCGTCCGGGTTCGCCAGGTTTTCAGCTCTCTCAGGACTGAACACCGACCTTCGTCGGCAAGACGCATCCCCAATGGGATGCCGCCATTATAATTCCAGACATCACCGGCCGAGAACGCGCAGACCACGGGACACACCGCCCATGATCCAGACACCCTATTACCTGATCGACAAGGCAAAGCTTCTCCGCAACATGGAGAAGATCGCCGAGGTCAGACGGAAATCCGGCGCCAAGGCCTTGCTCGCCCTGAAATGCTTCGCGGCCTGGTCAGTGTTCGATCTCATGCGCGAGCACATGGACGGCACGACATCGTCATCACTTTATGAAGTGAAACTCGGGCGCGAGAAATTCGGCGGCGAAACCCATGCCTACAGCGTGGCTTATGCGGATAACGAAATCGATGAGGTGATCGCCAATGCCGACAAGATCATCTTCAACTCGATCGGACAGCTCGAGCGTTTTGCCGAACGCGCAAGCGGTATTCCTTGCGGATTGCGTCTGAACCCAGGGATCAGTTCCTCGAGCTTCGACCTCGCCGACCCCGCCCGCCCCTTCAGCCGGCTGGGCGAATGGGATGCCGCAAAAGTCGCCAGGGTCCTCGACCGTGTCGATGGCTTCATGATCCACAACAATTGCGAGAATGCCGACTTCGACCTGTTCGACCGCATGCTCGGCGACATCGAGGAGAAGTTCGGTTCGCTGCTGTCACGGGTTGGCTGGGTCAGCCTCGGCGGCGGTATCCATTTCACGGGCGAGAACTATCCGATCGATGCGTTCTGCGAGCGGCTCAAGGCATTCGCCGGCCGCTACGGCGTGCAGGTCTATCTGGAGCCGGGCGAAGCGGCCATCACCAGGAGCACCACGCTCGAGGTGACGGTTCTCGACACGCTGTTCAACGGCAAGGATCTCGCCATAGTCGACAGCTCCGTCGAGGCGCATATGCTCGACCTGCTGATCTACCGCGAAACGGCGAAGCTGGCCCCCGATGCCGGCCCGCATACCTTTATGATTTGCGGCAAGTCCTGCCTGGCGGGCGACATCTTCGGTGAATTCCGTTTCCCCGACGCCCTGAAAGTCGGAGATCGCCTCTCGATCCAGGACGCCGCCGGCTACACGATGGTCAAAAAGAACTGGTTCAATGGCGTGAAAATGCCGTCGATTGCGGTGCGCGAACTCGACGGCAGCACCAGGCTGGTCCGCGAATTCACCTTCGCCGACTACGAACAGAGCCTCTCCTGAGGCCCATTTTCCGCACGTAGAAGGAGACATCCCCCCGAATGAAGAAAAACGTCCTCATCATCGGCGCCGGCGGCGTTGCACAGGTCGTCGCGCATAAATGCGCTGAGAACAACGACGTGCTGGGCAATATTCACATTGCTTCGCGCACTGTGGAGAAGTGCCACGCCATCATGGAATCCGTCATCGAAAAGAAGAGCTTGAAGACGGACGGCACGATCGCGGCGCATGCGCTCGATGCGATGGACGTGGATGCCGTGAAGACTCTCATCGAGAAGACGGGCAGCCGCATCGTCATCAATGTCGGCTCGGCCTTCGTGAACATGTCCGTACTGTCGGCGTGCATTGCCACGGGCGCGGCCTATATCGATACGGCCATCCATGAGGATCCGATGAAGATCTGCGAGACCCCGCCATGGTATGCCAATTATGAATGGAAGCGGCGCGGCGAATGCGAGAAAGCCGGCGTGACGGCGATCCTCGGCGCCGGCTTCGATCCGGGCGTGGTCAACGCCTATGCCGCCCTTGCCCGCGACGAATATTTCGACCGGATCGATTCCATCGACATCGTCGACGTGAATGCCGGCAACCATGGCCGCTATTTCGCGACCAATTTCGATCCCGAGATCAACTTCCGCGAGTTCACCGGCCAGGTCTGGTCATGGCAGGACGGCACGTGGACATCGAACAAGATGTTCGAGATTCGCAAGGACTGGGATCTCCCGGTGGTCGGCGTCAGCCCGACCTACATGACGGGTCATGACGAAATCCATTCGCTGTCGCAAAATCTCGGCGTCCCTAACATCCGCTTCTGGATGGGTTTCGGAGACCATTACATCAACGTGTTCACCGTCCTGAAGAATCTCGGACTGCTTTCGGAGCAGCCGGTAACCACTGCCGAGGGTCAAGAAGTTGTGCCGCTCAAGGTGGTCAAGGCGGTCCTTCCCGATCCGTCGTCACTTGCCCCGGACTACACCGGCAAGACCTGCATCGGAGACGTCGTCAAGGGAACAAAGGACGGCAAGGAGCGCGAGGTCTTCATCTACAACGTGGCCGACCACAAGGAAGCCTACGAAGAGGTAGGCAGCCAGGGAATCTCCTACACCGCAGGCGTGCCGGCGGTGGCGGCGGCTATGCTGATCGCCAGCGGGCCGTGGGACGTCAAGCGGATGGCCAATGTCGAGGAACTGCCTCCGGTCCCCTTCCTCGACCTGCTCGGCAAGATCGGCCTGCCGACCCGCATCAAGGACGAGAACGGCGACCGCCCTCTGACGTTCTCCTGATTTTCGCAGGACGCCGCCGCTTCTTCAGGCGGCGGCGTCGATATATCAGCTCATGAAGAAGTTCTGCGTGCCATGCGCCTCGATCGCCTCGGCCAGGCGGCTCAGAGCATGCACATAAGCAGCCGTGCGCATCGGCATCTGCTTTTCGCCGGCAATGGTCCAGATGGCGCGCCCTTCACGCTCCATGATCGAGCGAAGACGCTGGTGGATCTCTTCCTCCGTCCAGTAGTAACCTTGCCTGTTCTGAACCCATTCGAAATAGGAAACGGTCACCCCGCCGGCATTGGCCAGAATATCCGGGAAGACCACGACGCCCTTGCCGGCCAGGATCTTGTCCGCTTCAGGCGTGACCGGCCCGTTCGCCAATTCGAGAATGAGCTTGGCCTTGACCGTGCCGGCATTGCCCTCGTGGATCATGTTCTCCAGGGCAGCCGGAACCAGCATGTCGCAATCGACGGCGACAAGCTGATCGGCCGCCAAGACCTGATGACCGGCCTGCCCCGCAGTGGAGAGGACCGAACGGCCCTGCTTCTTGGCTTCCAGGAGAAGAGCGACATCAAGGCCGTCCGCGCAGACAACCGCGCCCTCGGAGTCGGAGACGGCGACGATCCGATGCCCGTCCGACGCCAGAAGATCGGCGATATGCTGGCCGGCATTGCCAAAGCCCTGGACCGCCACTCGCGCCGATTCTGCCAGTCCGCAATCCTCCGCGAGATGGCGTACGAGATAGAAACCGCCACGCGCCGTGGCGTCGCCGCGTCCGAGCGAGCCGCCCAGAGCGATCGGCTTGCCGGTGATGACCGCAGGCTCGGCCTGACCGACGATCTGGGCGTATTCGTCCGCCATCCAGCCCATGATCATCGAGTTGGTGTAGACATCCGGCGCCGGTATATCGCGATCGGGACCGATGATCCGGGCAAAAGCCTGGATATAGGCGCGTGACAGGCGTTCGAGCTCCGCTTTCGAGAGCTTGCGTGGATCGACCTGCACCGCACCCTTGCCACCACCATAAGGCAGGTTCATCACCGCGCATTTGAAAGTCATCCAGAAGGCGAGCGTCTCGACCTCGTCAGCGGTCGATTCCGGATGGAACCGGATGCCGCCTTTGGTCGGGCCGCGCGTGTCGTCGTAACGGCAGCGCCATGCGAGGAAGGATTTCCGCGAGCCGTCGTCCATGCGGATCATCAGCCGCACCTTGGTGGTTTCTCGCGCGTATTTCAGTTTCTCAATCACGTCCGGATCGATGCTGAGGTGGGCGGCGGCTTCGTCCAGCCGGACAAGTGCGTGGTTGAGAAGACTGTCTTCCGTCATCATGGCTCCTAGTGGTTGGAAGTTATCGGTCCGCCGGGGCCGTCGGGCTCAGGCGGCTCCGACATAGCGCCGATGGAACCGGCAGCCAAGACCTGTCAGGACCTCGTAGCCGATAGTGCCGCTCGCAGCAGCAACCTGATCGACGGTCTGCTCTTCGCAGATCAGATCGACCCAATCCCCTTCACCGACGGAACCGTCGCGGCAATCCGTCACGTCGAGGATGATGCTGTCCATCGAGACCCGGCCGATGAATGGCAGCCGCACGCCATTCAGGAATGCGGCCGTCGCGGCGTTGCGACGCCATCCGTCGGCATAGCCGAGGGAGATCGTGGCGAGGCGTGTCGGCTTCGTGGCCAATGCCGTATGTCCGTAACCTATCCCCGTACTTCCCGATACGTCGCGAAGCTGGATGATCCTGGCGGACAGGCGCACCACCGGCCGCATCGGATTGGCCCTGTGTGGCGTCGGGTTGATGCCGTAGAGCGCGGCTCCCGGACGAGCAAGATCGTAGTGATACGCGCTTCCCAGGAAAATACCCGACGAATTGGCGAGCGACGCCGGTGCGGGGGGCAGCATCGAGCGCAGGCGATCGAATGCGTTGCGCTGCTGCCCATTGGCCGCATGCTCGTATTCGTCCGCACAGGCCAAATGGCTGAGCACCAGCTTCAGGTCGAACCGACCCAGCATTTCAGGATCAGAGGCGATCGTGTCGACGTCGCGGGGCGGCAGGCCGAGCCGCGACATGCCGCTATCCACCTGGACAGCCGCCGGCAGCCGGTGCCCCCTCTTCAGGGCATGGTCCCGCCAAGCTGCGATTTCCCGCAGGCTATTGAGAACAGGGACCAGTCCGGAGTCGAAAAAATCGTCCTCAGTGCCCGCAGGCATGCCGTTCAGCACGAAGATGTCGCTGTCAGCGGGCAGGCTCTCGCGCAGTTGCACCCCCTCGCCGATATGAGCGACGAAGAACTTCCGGCAGCCCGCGCCATGGAGCGCCGACGCCACTTCGACCGCGCCCAAACCGTAGGCGTCCGCCTTGACGACGCCGGCACAGTCGGCGGCGCCAATTTTTCCGCGCAGCACCTGGTAGTTCGAAACGACAGCTCCGAGATCGATCGTCAGGATCGCGCCGGCGCGATCAACCGTAATGCTCATCGCTGTACCGCTTGATGCTGAGTTCGCGCACGTCGATATCGGGCCTCTGGCCGGAAATCAGATCGGCAAGCACCCGGCCGGAACCGCAGGCCATGGTCCAGCCCAGCGTGCCGTGTCCCGTGTTCAAATAGAGGCCGCCGATATGGGTATGCCCGACGATTGGCGGACCATCCGGTGTCATTGGCCGCAGGCCGCACCAGAATGTGGCCTCGCTCACGGAACCGCCGCCACCGAAGAGATCGGTGAAGGAGTACTCCAGCGCGCCGCGGCGCGATTCCCGCAGAGCCAAATCGTAGCCGGCGATCTCGGCAGTGCCGCCGACCCTTATGCGATTGCCGAGCCTCGTGATCGCGACCTTGTAGGTTTCATCCATGACCGTAGAGACCGGGGAGCCCCCCTCATCCTGGATCGGGATGGTAAGCGAATAACCTTTGATCGGATAGACGGGAGCCTTGATGCCGAGCGTTCGGAGCAGCAGAGGCGAATAGCTGCCCATGGCGACGACGAAGGCATCTCCCTCGACAATCCCGTCATCGGTCCGCACCGCCGTGGCACGCCCGCCATCCGTCACGATTTCCCGGATCGTGGTTCCATAACGGAACGTCACCGCGCCTTGGGCGAGTTCGACGAGCTTGTTCGTGAACATGTGGCAATCGCCGGTCTCGTCGTCCGGCAGCCGCAGTCCGCCGACGAATTTTCCACGCACACGTGCCAATGCCGGCTCGGCGGCGATGCAGCCCGCCTCATCGAGCACTTCGAAAGGCACGCCGAATTTCTTCAGCACCTCGATGTCCCCGCCGATCGAGTCGAGCTGGATCTGGGTTCGGAAAAGCTGAAGCGTACCCTGGCTGCGTTCGTCATATGCCAAGCCGATCTCCGACCTGAGCTGGCGCAAGCAGTCGCGGCTGTATTCGGCGATCGGCACCATGCGCGCCTTGTTGACTGCATACCGTGCCGAGGTGCAGTTGCGCAGCATCTGCAGTACCCAGGACCACATCGCAGGATCGAGACTCGGCCGGATGGCGAGGGGGCCATGCTTCATCAGAAGCCATTTCACGGCCTTGATCGGAACGCCGGGGCCGGCCCAGGGAGAGGAATAGCCGGGCGAGACCTCGCCCGCATTGGCGAAACTGGTCTCTAGGGCGGCTCCCTTCTGGCGGTCGAGCACCGTAACCTCATGTCCCGCCTTGGCAAGATAATAAGCGGTGGTCACGCCAATGACCCCTCCGCCGAGCACAACGACTTTCAACTTGATGTTCTCCTGGTTCGCGGGGGCCTGGGACCATTCCGTGATGGTCCGGCGCAACCCGTCATCAATCATGACTGCTTGCCGGAAACAGCTTGCGCGGCATCCGAAAATCAGTGCTGAAGCTTGGGTTGGGATTTCAGACCCCCGGTCACGGCTGTCGCCGCGCCAGGGCTATATGCATGCGATGAGGCTTCCCGCGTGATTGAGAAATCGAGCGCGGGTCCCGGATATGCGGCTCGGTGCCGTTAGTCGTTTGCCTGCCATCGGGTTTCGATCAGCCTGTGCCGCTGCGGAAAATAAGCAATCGGGAGCCAGATGCAATAGTGTTCGACCCGACTCGCAATTGCGCCAGGTAAGACGCCCCTCCCGATAGCGGCGATGCGTCAGTCGCTGATATGCCCGTGGGGCATGCCATACATCAGCCGGTTGAAGCCATCGCCGCTGACATGCACCAGGGTCCGATGATCGCCGCCTTCGAAATAGACGTCGCCGTGCCGCTCCAGACCGTCGTCGATCACGCAGGCCACCCTGTAGGGCGCGCCAAAGATCGGCACGGCACCTGTGTCGCAGTCCGGGAACAGGGCGCTCGCCTCTTCCTCGCTCGCCAATTGGACCCTCTCGCCCACGATCCTGCCAACCTTTCCGAGATCGACATGGCGTGTGGCAGGCACAACGGCCAGGAGATAGCTACCATCCCATTTCAGCACCACGCCCTTGGCCAGCGAAGCGCCCGGCACGTGGCTGACCTGAGCCGTCATCGCCGAGGAGCCGGTCTTGTTATGTTTGGCCACTTCATAAGGGACGTGATTGTCCTCGAGATATTCCTGCATTGTCAGTGCAATACCCATGACCGTTCCTTTCGAAACCAATGCCAGGTTTGACCGGCACGGCGAAACGGATGGCGGGGAAATGCGTACCGGCGGTGGCAGCCCCGGCACGTCGAACGGCTCCACGCCAAGCCGGCCGGCGGTCGTCCGGACCCGCTCCAAGACGGGTTAGGAAAAAAATACACCCACCGATTTGCCGGGGCAAGTTTGACGAGCGAACGTGAACCTTTCAGGTGCTGACGCCCAGCTCCACCAGCCTCTCCACGCAGGATTCTTCCGCTTGGTCGAGCTCGGCCAAGGTCTCCTCGAGATCCCTGCGTTTCTGGCGCAGATCCTCGCGCTTTTCCTCGATGCGCTTGATCATCAGCTTGAGCTGCCCGACTTCGCCCGGCGGCTCCTTGTACATCTGGATGATCTCGCGAATCTCATTGATGGAGAAGCCGAGACGCTTTCCCCGCATGATCTGCTTGATGAGATGGCGATCCGAGGGTCGGAACAGCCGGGTACGACCGCGGCGGACCGGCTGGATGAGCCCCTCGTCCTCGTAAAAACGCAGCGTTCTCGTGGAGATGTCGAACTCGCGGGTGAGTTCGGTGATCGAATAATATTCCCGCATCGCCATCCGGTGCACCCGTCGATTCCAGTGGCGAAGTCTCGCACGGCGTTTACGTAAAAGTCAAATATTCGAAATTTCTCATGATGCACCAAGAACGCAGAGCGCCTGCTCAGCCGAGATGCATCCACCAGCTCGCAAGTCCGAGGAAAGCGATGAAGCCGATGACGTCCGTCACCATGGTCGTGAAGATCGACGACGCGATGGCCGGGTCGGCGCCGAGCCGGTCCAGGAACAACGGGATCAGGATACCCCCGAGCGCGGCGGCGAGCATATTGATGATCATCGCGGCCGCGATGACCAAACCAAGATCGACGTTCTGGAACCATGCTCCCGCGATCAGACCGATAATGGTCGCAATGGTGATGCCGTTCAGGAAGCCCACCATGATCTCGCGCCGGATGACACGTCCGGCATTGTAGATATCCAGATCGCGGGTCGCCAGCGCCCGGACAGTGACAGTCATGGTCTGCGTGCCGGCGTTGCCCCCAAGGGAGGCGACGATCGGCATCAATGCGGCCAGCGCAACCATCTCCTCGATCGTCTCGGCGAATATGCCGATCACCGACGCCGAAACGAAGGCCGTCACCAGGTTCACCAGAAGCCAGGGTACGCGCGATCGGGACGTTGCGACGACCGTGTCGGAGAGCTCCTCATCGCCGACGCCGCCCATTCGCAGAAGATCCTCCTCGGCCTCTTCCTGGATGACGTCGACCACATCGTCGATGGTGAGCACGCCGACCAGCCGGTCGTTCTCGTCGACCACCGCCGCGGACAGCAGGTCATATTGCTCGAACTCGCGCGCCGCCTCCTCCTGGTCCATCGTCGCGGGGATCGCATGGCGCGTCTCATGCATTACGCCTTCGATCTTGACCGTTCGTTTAGCGCGCAGGATCTGGTCGAGATCGACGGCGCCAAGCAGCTTGAAGCTTGGGTCGATGACGAAGATCTGGCTGAAGCGGTCAGGAAGATTGCGATCTTCCCGCATGTAGTCGATGGTCTGGCCAACCGTCCAGAAGGGCGGCACGGCGACGAACTCCGTCTGCATGCGCCGGCCGGCCGTCTCCTCCGGGTATTCGAGCGCACGGCGCAGCCGGATGCGCTCGGTGAAAGGCAGCTTCGCGAGGATGTCCTCCTGATCCTCGGCATCGAGGTCCTCGAGGATGTAGACGGCATCGTCGGAATCGAGCTCCTTCACCGCCTCGGCAATCTGCTCGTTGGGCAGGCTGTCGACAATGTCGAGACGGATGGCCTCGTCGACCTCCGTGAGCGCCGAAAAATCGAAATCCTTGCCGAGCAGGTCGACCAGAGCAAGCCGTTGTTCGGGCAGCAGAGCCTCGATGACGTCGCCGAGCTCGGATTGGTGGAGGTCGCCGACGTCGCGCTTCAGCGTCAGCGTATCGCGATCCGCGATCGCCGCCCCGACATGGGCGAGAAAGGACGGCAGAACGACACCATCCGCGCCATAGATGTCGGCGTGCCCCGCTTCCGGCGCATCCGAAACCTGTTCATGACTTTCTTCCAAATACGCCTCCCGCCGCTCGATTCCCGGGATAAGCCTTTGGAGGGGTCTAGATCATTTTGCGGCCAAGTAAAATCACTCGGCATCGCACAAGAGCGGCTAAAACAAATAGATGGACCGGCGCCGGGACGGGCAACCGGCACTACCCCATTCCTATTGGGCTCCCACAACCCGTCCCTTGGAACGAGCGACGCGCTATTTCGGCATTGTCACGCTGATCGCGATGGAGGCATACCACGCAGCGAGATCCGCGATCTCCTGGTCGGAGAGATCCTTGGCGACAACCGTCATCATCTCGTGCTCCCGCTTGCCGGAGCGGAACGCCTTCAACTGGGACTGAAGATAGATTTCGCTCTCCCCCGCCAGATGGGGCGCGATCGGGATCTTCGCTATGCCGTCCAAGCCGTGACAGACCTGGCATTGGGCGGCGAGCGCCCGACCTGCCTTGGCATCCGCGGCATGCGACACCGCCGGGGCGACCAACAACGCAAGGATCGCAAGGTAAATTTCGGATCTGATCATGAGATTCGAGCCAAATGGCGGCCCCGCTCCGATTGCAGCAATCGAAGCGGAGCGCGTGACAAATCAATCTTGGTAGGAAATGCGGTAGACGGCGCCGACCAGGTCGTCGGAAACGAGGATCGAGCCGTCCCGGAGCTGAGCGATGTCGACCGGGCGGCCAAGATATTCGCCATTCGCGTCGAGCCAGCCTTCCGCAAACACCTCGGGCGTGCCGGCGCTGCCGTCCTCATTCAAGGGTGTGAACATCACGCGGGCGCCGACCGGCTTCGTGCGGTTCCAAGAGCCGTGCTGGGCCGAGAATATGCCGCCGCGGTACTTTTGCGGGAACTGGTCGCCGGAATAGAAGCTCATGCCGAGATCGGCTGCGTGCGCTTCCATCTCCGCGGCGGGCTTCACGGCCTCCGCCGGCGGTTCCTTATCCTTGTATTCGTTCGTCCTCACCGTGCCTCCGCCGAAATAGGGAAAGCCGAAATGCTGCCCGGCCGCAGTCTGGCGGTTGAGCTCGCCGGGCGGTTGATCGTCGCCGAGGCCGTCGACCTGATTGTCGGTGAACCACAACTCTCCGTTCTTCGGGTTGAAATCGTGACCGACCGAATTGCGCACGCCGTAAGTATGGACCTCCCGGCCTGTTCCGTCCTGATTGATCCGAATGATCCCGCCGATCCCGTGCTTTTCGAACAGGTCGAGCTTTTCGGGGGAAGGAACGTTGAAGGGCTGGCCAAGCGAAATGTAGAGCTTGCCGTCCGGCCCGACCCGGCAGACGCGTGCCGTATGGTTGTAGCTCTCCTCGTCGGGTGGGACGAGATCGCCCTTTTTCAGGACATTGAACGCGGCAACATCGGGGCTTTCGTAGAAGAACTCAGCGGCAGGGAACGACAGCACCCGGTTCTGCTCGGCGAGATAGAGAACCCCCTCCGGTGAGAAGCAGGGGCCGTTGGGGATTGCGAATTCGATCGATGGCGCGAAATCCTTGACCTCGTCGGCCACCCTGTCCTTGTCGCGGTCGGTGACGGCCCAGATCTTGGTCTTGCGAGTACCGACAAATGTGACGATGCCTTGTGGGCCCACGGCCATGTGGCGAGCATCCGGAACGATCGCGTAGAGATCGATCCTGAAACCTTCAGGAACCTTGATCTTTTCCAGTATCGCCTTGATGGCCTCCGCCTTCGATCCACCTTGCTCAATAACCGTGAAATCGGTTGTTCCCGTTGTCTTGAAGTTTGAAAGTTTTTCGAGATTGCTCTGGGCGCTGGCCACTGTACATGCACTTGCCATCAGCGCTGCAAAGAGTGCTGCTTTACCCATGTCTTCCTCCCTGACCCCCCATTCGACGATAACATCATTGGTGGCGGCGGGTGAAGCTGGACCATCGTGTTGCTTCTTGCGCGGCGCGCTGACGGAGGAATAGGGCCGCTACGCCGGAAAGCGGTGAAAGCCACGGAACAGGAGGAGGGGCGGCGTTGCCGCCCCTCCGGCACGGAGCCAGGGAATCAGCGGCCGGCGACCACGGATGCGATGACCCCGGATGCAATGCTCACAAGCAGATAATCGTTGTTGACCCTGACCCACTGCTGATGGCGGCCGGGACGCTTGAGCCCATAGCGATGATAGTCGCGGACGTGGTGCCGGCGCTGCCATTCGGGCACCCGGTCACCCCGTGACCAATGGCGCTTCTTGTGCTGGCCCGGAGCGTAGTGCTTCGGGCTCTTATATTGATGTTTCTGGGAATGATGCGGACGAGGTCCGTCATAACGAGGCTGCGCTTGCGCCATTGGCGCGGCAAGTATCGAGAATGCGATCGCGGCAAGGGCAATTCGTTTCACGGGGGAGGTCTCCTTTGCTCATTGACGTGAGACTTCTAGAGGCCGGAGCGTGAACCCAACATGAATGGCCGGATTAACAATCCGTAACATTTCCAAAGGGTTGTATGAGGCTCTCGACCCGCTTTGGTGAATTCATCTGCTCGCGAGCGGTGACTAGGCAACCGGGAGAGCAGGCCTTTCGAGGCTGAGGATGACGATGCAGCCTTCGAAATTCGAGGCTTGCACTCGCTTTCGCCGCAAAGGAGTCCCACTGTGGGGGATGGATACGAAAAAGCTTCACACCCCCGTCGTTATCTTTTCCGATCGCCCCGGTGGTTTCTATCTGATTTCCACCGTCGCGGATGCGTCGGACTTCCTGTTCGACAACTGGGCTGAAAACGATAGCGAGCAATGGACCGACGCGATGAACCAATGCGCTGGGGCCGACATGGGCATGACCAGCGTCGAAGATGCCAATGTCGCATTCGTCACTGCCCTGAAGGCCGCCGGCCTGAGGATTGATCCTACGATATCCTTGCTCTGACATCACGCGGGCTCAACCGGTGGACCTCGGCTGCGCGGCTCGCACCTCGATGAAGCTGGTCCCGAGCTGCGAACAGGCTTGACGAGGGTTCATACCGCGTCCAACCTATGGTCTGCGAAAGATCGAGCCTCTGAATGATCATGCTGCCCTTCGAAACAATTGAGGGCCGATAGGCGTTGGTGCCACATGCGACGGATCGAGTTCGACAAACCCGTGAGAATCGATTTCGGCCGGCCGCGAAGGTCGAGGAAGATCAGCACCGTGCGCGAAGCGGTCCAGTGCCTTAGAAGTGAGAACTGGCCCGCGAAAGGTGGACCCTGCCAGCAGATGGCGACGAAGGCCTTGAACTGCGTGGGTACTGGCCACATCACGCCGGCCGAGGCGCGAGAAGCATTCACCGATGCCGCACTCGAAGCGGGCGTCCTGGATGCGACAGAAACAGTTCACTGACATCAGGCCATCTTCACACTTTTGAGGATGCTGGTCGGGACGTTCATTCCATCTCTGAAAAGCTGGCCGCTGGACGGTCGCGCCAAGCCCCAGTTCGCCGAGAAAATCGATGTGTCCCGCGCCTGGGGTTGACGTGGGCCACCAGGCCTCCGCGCCGCAGAAAACAAGGTTTTTCGGAAGAGAATGGTGCGGTCGAGAAGACTCGAACTTCCACGGGTTGCCCCACAGCGACCTCAACGCTGCGCGTCTACCAATTCCGCCACGACCGCACGTCACGAAAGGGCCGGTTCCGACCGGCTCGCGGCATGTAGCAAAATGCCTTGGGCGAAACAAGTGCACCCGGCACATTATTCCGGTGAAAGATCTTGCCTCTGGGGAAGCTTCGCGCGCCAGCCCGCCGCGGCGCGATCTGGACCTTTTCCCGGCTTGGCTCCATATGTTGAGCAGCAAGGAATTCAGATGACAGAACGCAGCAAGATAGCCACGTCCTTCCTGCCGGTTCCGGGCTCCGCACCCGTCGAATGGCGCATCGAGGCAGGTCTCACTTCCTATCCCCACGCATTGGAGTTCATGGAAGCCCGCGCCGCCGAGATTCGCGACGGCAAGGCGGGAGAAATGGTCTGGCTCGTGGAGCATCCCCCACTCTATACGGCCGGCACCAGCGCCAGGCCGCAGGATCTGATCGATGCGAATCGCTTTCCGGTCTTCGCCGCGGGGCGCGGCGGCGAATACACCTATCACGGGCCAGGCCAGCGGGTTGCCTATGTGATGCTCGATCTCAAACGCCGACGCGAAGACGTGCGCGCTTTCGTTGCGGCGCTGGAGGAATGGATCATCGGCGCCCTCGCTCGTTTCAACGTCAAGGGCGAAAGACGCGAAGATCGGGTGGGTGTGTGGGTGATTCGGCCGGACCGGCCACCTCTTGCCGGAGGCCTCCCGGCGGAGGACAAGATTGCAGCGATAGGCATCCGGCTTCGGCGCTGGGTGAGCTTTCACGGCATCGCCATCAATGTCGAACCGGATCTGTCGCATTTCTCCGGCATCGTGCCTTGCGGCATCACCGGCTATGGCGTCACCAGCCTCGTCGATCTCGGCCTGCCGGTGACGATGACCGATGTCGACCTCGCCCTCAAGAGCTCCTTCCATGACGTATTCGGGCCCGTCGACACCCGCTTAGCCGAATCGCTGCGCAAGAGTGCCTGACATGAGCGCGGCGCGATTCACCTCAGTTGTCCTTGCCGCGTTCCTGCTCCTCGGCCCGCCCGCCTCGGCCCAGCAGGCGTCCGACGTCATTGCTCCGGAAAGCGAGAGCGGCCTCTCCGCAAAGGCGCCGGTCCACGCCCGGACCCGAATGGTAGTCGCGGCCAATCCGCTTGCCGCGGAGGCCGGGCTGAAGGTGCTGCGCGATGGTGGCAGCGCGGCCGACGCGGCAGTCGCCGTGCAGACCGTTCTGGGCCTTGTCGAGCCTCAATCCTCCGGGCTCGGGGGCGGCGCCTTCCTGGTCTGGTACGACGCCGCGAGCAAAACGCTCACAACATTCGATGGCCGTGAGACCGCGCCTGCCGCCGCAACGCCGAACCTTTTCCTCGGCAATGACGGCAAACCGCTCGCATTCTTCGATGCCGTGGTGGGCGGGCGATCGGTCGGCACGCCAGGCGTGCCGCGCCTGCTCGAGACCATCCATGAAAGATTTGGGAAGCGGCCATGGGCGGAACTTTTCGCGCCGGCGATCCGGCTTGCGGAACAAGGGTTCGAGGTTTCCCCGCGCCTCGGCGCGCTGATTGCCGAAGATGTCGGCCGGCTGGACAAGGAGCCTGCGGCTCGGGCCTATTTCTTCGCACCCGATGGCGCGCCTCTGCCTGCCGGCTTCCTTCTGCAAAACCCTGACTATGCCGCGACATTGAAAGCGATCGCGACCGGAGGTGCCGATGCGTTCTATCGAGGGCCGATCGCGGAGCGTATCGTGGAAGCCGTGCGCGGCCACGCCACCAATCCGGGCGGCCTCGCACTTTCCGATCTTGCCGCCTACACGGTCGAAGAGCGGCTGGCCGTCTGCGCGCCGTATAGGGGATATGATGTCTGCGGCATGGGACCGCCCTCCTCCGGCGCCATCGCCGTCGGCCAGATCCTCGGCATTGTGGAGCCTTTCGATATTGCGGACCTCGGAGCGGAGGATCCCGAGAGCTGGCGCATCATCGGCGACGCAACCCGCCTCGCCTTCGCAGACCGCGAGCGGTACGTGGCCGATGCCGATTTCGTCTCTATGCCCAAGGGACTGCTCAACAGCGATTATCTGAAATTCCGATCCGCCTTGATACGGCGCCCTGCCGCGCTGGAAGCGGACGCGGTCAAGGCAGGCGAGCCGCCATGGGACAAAGCCGAACTCCGGATCGACGGGCGTTCACTGGAACAGCCCTCGACGTCTCACTTCACGATCGTTGACGAAATGGGCAACGTGCTTGCCATGACGACTTCCATCGAGAACGGCTTCGGCTCACGCCTGTTCACCGCCGGCTTCCTGCTCAACAATCAGCTCACCGACTTCTCCTTCGAGCCCGAGGAGAACGGACAGGCCGTCGCCAATCGCGTCGAGCCCGGCAAGCGGCCACGCTCGTCGATGGCGCCGACCATCGTGCTGAAGGAAAAAACGCCCGTCTACGCGCTGGGCTCACCCGGCGGAAGCCAGATCATCGTTTTCGTCGCCAAGACGCTCATCGCGCTTATCGACTGGAAGATGGATATGCAGGCGGCGATATCTCTCCCACATCTCTCCAACCGCTTCGGCACCTATGAACTCGAGGCAGGAACCAAGGCGGTGGACTATGCCGACGACCTCGAAGCCCTGGGGTTCAAGACAAAGACCCGCGATCTCAATTCCGGGCTGCACGGGATCGCTATCGATTCCGGCGGCCTGACCGGCGGGGCGGATCCCCGCCGCGAGGGCGTGGCGATGGGTGATTAGAGCGCCCCTATCCACATGGCCATGGTCACGATGAACGCGCTCACAGAAACCAGCGAAACGACGTCCTGCACGAGATTGGTCATGGAACTCTCTCTCCGGTTGATGTCTGTTCCTCTTATGTTCCATTTTTGTTCGTTGTTCAATCCGTTTCTTAACCGTGCGTCAGCTTGACGGAATCGAGGGTTAACGAATTCCTGCCGCGGGCAGCTCTCAGGGAAGGCGCGCCTTCGCATGCGAGCCCGACAGCGCGCACTCGACCCCGTAATGTTGTACGTGGGCGCGGAAGCGCAGGCTGGCGGATTGCGCCGGTCAGCCTTCCTTGCGGGAAGCGGCTTCGTGCTCGGCGAACTCCGCGACCAACTGCTCATACGCTTCAGGAGGCGGGAACTGCGAATAGCTGTACCGTGCTGGCGTGGACGCCCAATCCAGTTTCTCCGCCGTGCAGGTCTCGATGAAGGGCTCCGTCCAGAAGTTTCCCGTAAGCATTGTAGGGCGTACGTTGACGAAAAAATCCATGCCTTCGGGCCGCGTGAACAGCCAGCTCATGCAATACGGACAGAAGTAGTGCCGCGACGGCCCGTGCAACCCTCCAATCGCCGGATCTCCATTCGTGACGCGAAATCCCTCCGCGGGGAGGGCGGCGCTGAGGGAGAAGGCGCTACCTGTCATCTTTTGGCAGCCGTGACAGTGGCAGGCCATCGTCAGGAGAGGTCGCGCGGTTACTTCAAACTGAACCCGGCCGCAGCGGCAACTCCCGATCGCGCGTATCGTTTGGTCCTGCATCGATTGCCGCCGCCTTTCGCCGTTCGGCCGCCCTTATACTGCTACCGCCCCGGACAAGGAATGTCGAGCCGCGATGGCCAGCAATGGAGCCGTTGGAGCGGGCCGAATCGGCAGTCTCAGAGGGGAACGACCCTGCCCTCCGCGAGTGTGACCCGCCGGTCCATCCGACCGGCAAGTTCAAAATTGTGCGTGGCGATCAGTGCGGCCAGGCCGGACTGGCGCACCAGCGCCTCGAGCGCCTCGAATACATAGGAGGCAGTGGTCGGATCGAGATTGCCCGTCGGCTCGTCGGCGAGCAGGATCAGCGGAGCGTTGGCGACGGCACGAGCAATCGCCACACGTTGCTGTTCGCCGCCTGATAATTCGGTCGGGCGATGGTGAGCGCGCTTCCCGATCTTCATATAATCGAGCAACTGCATCGCCCTGTCGGCCGCTTCCTGCTTACCGAGGCCACGCACCAGTTGCGGCATCATGATGTTCTCGAGGGCGGAGAATTCCGGCAGCAGGTGATGGAATTGGTAGACGAAGCCGATATCGTTACGGCGGATCGCCGTGCGCTCGTCGTCCGACAGGCGCCCGCAGGCCTTGCCTGAGAGGATGACGTCACCCGCATCCGGGCGCTCCAGAAGGCCGGCCGTATGCAAAAGCGTCGATTTGCCTGTGCCGGACGGCGCGACCAGCGCCACCATCTCGCCTCGCCCCAGCGAGAAGTCGGCGCCATTCAGGATGGTCAGCTTGCGTGGACCCTGAACGTAGTGGCGCTCGACGCTTTTCAGTTCGATGACAGGCGTGCTCACTCGTACCTCAGGGCTTCGACGGGGTCGAGCTTGGCAGCGCGCCATGCCGGAAACAGCGTCGCGAGAAAGGACAGGGCCAGTGCCATCAGGACCACCGAGATGGTCTCGCCGAGATCCATCTTCGCGGGCAACCTGCTCAGGAAATAGAGCTCGGGATTGAACAGCACGGTTCCCGAAAGCCAGGAGAAGAATTGGCGGATGCTCTCGACGTTGAGGCAGACGATCACCCCCAGCACGACGCCGGCGAGGGTGCCTGTGAAGCCAATCGCCGCACCCGTCATCAGGAAAATCCGCATGACGGCGCCACGGGTTGCTCCCATGGTCCGCAATATAGCGATATCGGCGCCCTTGTCCTTCACCAGCATCACAAGGCCCGAGATGATGTTGAGCGCCGCAACGAGCACGATCAGTGTCAGGATCATGAACATGACGTTGCGCTCGACTTCCAGCGCCGAGAAGAAGGTCTGGTTGCGCTGGCGCCAGTCGGTCAGGAAAACCGGACGCTGTGCAGCGTCCTCGACAGGTTTCCTGAGTTGATCGACGGCATCGGGATTGTCGACGAAGATCTCGATCGCCTGAACGCGGTTCTCCATGTTGAAATAAAGTTGTGCCTCGGCCAGCGGCATGAAGATGATCGAGGAATCATATTCCGACATGCCGATCTCGTGGATGGCGACCACCGGATAGGTCTTCATCCGCGGGGTCGAACCCAGCGGGCTGACATCGCCGTCCGGCGAGATCAGCGTGATGGAATCGCCGAGCGCCAGGCCGAGGTTCTCGGCCATTCGGGTGCCGATCGCCACGCCCTCGCTGCCGTCGAAGCCGACAATCGAACCCTGGCGGACATTGTCGGCGACGAGCCTCAGCTTGGCGAGGTCTTCTCCACGGATCCCTCGCACGAGCGCGCCAGTGCCCGCGCCGATATTGCCTGAAGCCAGCGTCTGACCATCCACGAGCGGGATTGCGAACTTGACGCCCGGCACGCCGTCGATACGCGACGCGACGGCCGCGTAGTCGTCCAGCGGCAAATCCACGGGCTGCATGACGAGATGGCCGTTGATGCCGAGAATCCGGACCAGCAGCTCCGCGCGGAAACCGTTCATGACGGCCATGACGATGATGAGCGTCGCCACGCCGAGCATAATGCCGGCAAAGGAGATGGAGGCGATCACCGAAATGAAGGCCTCCTTGCGGCGCGACCGCAGATAGCGCCAGGCCACCATCCGCTCGAATGCGGAAAAAGGGCCCGCGCCGCCGGCGGGCTTTGCGGCCGCCGTCTGGCTCATCGAGCGGTACCGACCCGGTTGACGACCTCGGCGAGCGGGATCGTGCTGCGCTCGCCCGTCTTGCGTTCCTTGATCTCGGCCTCGCCGGCGGCCACGCCGCGCGGGCCCACAATCACCTGCCAGGGCAAGCCGATCAGATCGGCCGTCGCGAATTTCCCGCCGGCGCGCTGATCGGTGTCGTCATAGAGAACCTCGAGCCCTGCCGCCGTCAGCGTCTGGTAAAGCTCGTCGCAAGCGCGGTCGCATTCGACATCGCCCACCTTCATGTTGATGAGGGCGATGTCGAAAGGCGCCACAGATGCCGGCCAGATGATGCCGTTCTCGTCATGGCTCGCCTCGATGATCGCCGCGATCAATCGCGAGGGACCGATCCCATACGAACCCATCGACACGGGCCGCTCCTTGCCGTCGGGCCCAGTAACCCTGGCGCCCATCGGCTTGGAATACTTCTCGCCGAAATGGAAGATGTGGCCGACCTCGATGCCGCGAGCCGAAACCTTGTCCGCCTCGGCGATCGCGTCCCATCTCTTTTCATCATGCATCTCGTCGGTGGCGGCGTAGGGCGTCGTCCACTGCTTGACGATGCCCCCGATCTCGGCGTCGTTCGAGAAATCGGTGTCCGCGCCGGGCACGGGAAGCGTCAGGAAATCCTTGTGGCAGAACACTTGGCTCTCACCGGTGTCGGCGAGAATGATGAATTCGTGCGAAAGATCACCGCCGATCGGGCCGGTATCGGCGCGCATCGGGATCGCCTGCAGACCCATCCGGGTGAAGGTCCTGAGATATGCGACGAACATGCGATTGTATGCGGCCTTGGCTCCCTCATAGTCCAGGTCGAAGGAATAGGCGTCCTTCATCAGGAACTCGCGGCTGCGCATGACGCCGAAGCGGGGCCGCACCTCGTCGCGGAACTTCCACTGGATGTGGTAAAGGTTGAGCGGCAGATCCTTGTAGGACTTCACGTAAGACCGAAAGATCTCCGTCACCATCTCTTCGTTGGTCGGGCCGAACAACATATCGCGTTCATGTCGATCCTTGATGCGCAGCATCTCCTTGCCGTAGTCGTCATAGCGGCCGCTCTCGCGCCAGAGGTCGGCCGATTGGATCGTCGGCATCAGGATTTCGAGGGCGCCGGCGCGGTTCTGCTCCTCGCGGACAATCTGGCAGACCTTGTCGAGCACGCGCTTGCCCAATGGCAGCCAGGAAAAACTGCCAGCCGCCTGCTGGCGGATCATGCCGGCGCGCAGCATCAGGCGATGGGAGACAATCTCCGCCTCACGAGGGTTCTCTTTGAGAATGGGCAGGAAGTAGCGCGAAAGCCGCATGAAAAGTTCCGTTGAAACCTGGGACACTCCGCGACCGGCGGCCGCGAAGCAGGCGATTGCTTGCATGCGCTTCATAGCTATTTCATGGCCGCTTGGAAACCCGATCTCATGCCGCAAATGGGCTGCGACCAAGGGATCTTGCCGCGGCCAAGTTTAGTCTGACTAAAGTCGAGGCAAGGCCTGCATCTCTATTGTGCATTGCAGCACATTCTGATGGTGTTTCACGAAAAATTCCGCGTGACATCCTGTTCTTTGGTAGGCTAATGTGCCCCCCAATAAACGAGAGGGCGGAAATAAATCCGCTCTCCTACGCGGTCAAAGTCTTGGGAGGATGCGATCTAGGCGCGGTTACTCGCTGCCGCCGGAAACCGGAAAGCGGATCGGACGCGTTAAAATTGCAAGGCTTCGGCCTTGCATTTTTTTTGGGCAATCGAGAGCTGAATGACTGATAATGATAGTCATTCATTGCCTTCGCCGGCCCCTCATTGTCCTGCCGGACATCTCTCCCCGCGATGCGCAGGGCTGTCCGGGGAAAGGTTTTCGGTTGCAGAGATAGCGCTGGAAGACTCGGAGCGATTGCATTCTGCCGCCTTTGCCCGGCAGTTTCTGGTTGCAGTTCGACAATTGCGCATGACAAGCATCGGGCGAAGAGTCGAATTACGCCATCTTGGATTGCGATACAGCTCCAGAAGACTCGCCCAGCTTGCGCAAAAAGTTTCCCCGGACAGCCCTGCGCGATGCGAGGAGAGAGACGCTGGCCGCTTGCATTGTCGCCAATCAGCAACGCCGGAAATTGGCGAAAGCTGTCGAGACATCAATTCTCTCCCCGCTTGCGGCGCTTGCGGGGGAGAGATGTCCGGCAGGACAGTGAGGAGCCGGCTCTACGCTCATCGCCATGGCTGCAGCGAGGCGTCCTCACGCGGGAAGAGGAGCTTCAGCGGATTTCCGGAACGATCTGGGGAATGTCGTCGATGGAGAGACCCAGCCCGCGCGTCGCGAGGTAGAAGCTTCCGAGAACGATCGCCGAAACGATCGTCGTGCGGACCATCGCGCGAAGCATATGCGGCCCCTTCGGAGCGCTGGAAACCGTGCCCAGCACGACTTCCTGCTCATCATCCTGCGTCCGCAAGCTGAAGGGGAGGATGGCGAACAGCGTCAGCCACCAGACGATGAAATAAAGCGCTGCGACGGAAACCCAGGTCATGCCTGCTCCAGTTCCACAAGCGTGCCTTGAAAGTCCTTGGGGTGCAGGAAAAGCACGGGCTTGCCATGCGCGCCAGCCTTGGGTTCGCCATCACCAAGAACGCGGGCGCCGGTCGCCTTCAACCGGTCGCGGGCAACGATGATGTCGTCCACCTCATAGCAGACATGATGCATGCCCCCCGCCGGGTTCTTGGCAAGAAAGGCAGCAATCGGCGAATCCACGCCGAGTGGCTCGAGCAGTTCCACCTTGGTATTGCCGAGATCGATGAAAACCACGGTGACGCCGTGGTCGGGCAAGGGCTGCGGCGCCGTCACGGACGCGCCGAGCGTGTCGCGATACACCGCGCTCGCTGCAGCGAGATCGGGTACCGCAATGGCGACATGGTTCAAACGTCCGAGCATCTATCTATCTTTCGTCGAGCCGTTTCCGAATCCAGAGCGACATCCACGCCGATGGGCTACTGCGTGACGAACACCGTCACCAGAGGCTTCTTTCCCCAGGCCTCGTTGGCGGCCGCACGGACGGCACGGCGGACGGCCTCCCGCACGAGATCCAGGTCTTTTCGCCGCTGACGAGGGATGGAGTCCACAGCGCCGATTGCCGCATCGATCATCAGATCCTCGAGCGGCTCACCGCCGGCATCCATCGCGGCAACGCCGATCGACACGAGATCCGGGTCGCCGGCCAACTCGTATCGATCGTCAAGCACGACATTGACCGCGACATGGCCGGCAAAGGAAAGCTTGCGACGACCGCGAACGCCCATCGCCTCGTCGTCGCCGATCAGCTTGCCATCCTTGTAGACGCGCCCGAAGGGCACCTGGTCGATGATTTCTGCGCCGCCCGGGAATAGCCGCAGCATGTCGCCATTGCGCACCTGCGCCACTTCGGGAACCCCGGAAGTGGCCATCAGCGAACCCTGCGCCACCAGATGCGCCGCCTCGCCATGTACCGGAACGCCGATCCGCGGCCTCGTCCAGTTGTACATGAGGCGCAACTCGTCGCGGCGTGGATGGCCGGAAACATGGACGAGGGCATCGCCGTCCTCGATGATCTTCATGCCGAGATCGAAGAGCCGGTTCTTGATTTCGAGAATCGCGCGCTCATTGCCCGGAATGGTACGCGAGGAGAAGATCACCGTGTCGCCCGCCGTCAGCGAGACCGTTTTCATCTCGTCGCGGGACAGCTTCGCCAAGGCGGCCAGCGGTTCGCCCTGGCTGCCCGTGCAGATAACGACGAGGCTGTCACGCGGGACGAGCCCATATTCCTCTTCGGCTATGAATTCAGGCAATCCGTCCATATAGCCGAGTTCCTCGGCGACACTGACGACCCGTTTCAGCGAGCGGCCGAGCAGCAGGCATTTGCGGCCGGCATCCCGCGCTGCCTCGGCGACCGAACGGATGCGCCCGACATTCGAGGAGAAGGTGGTGACGGCAACGCGCCCTTTTGCGTCTTCGATCAGCTTCTTGAGGCTTTGGCCGACCGCTTGTTCGGACGGAGACTCCCCCTCCCTGACCGCATTCGTGGAATCGCAGACCAGTGCGAGGACTCCCTTATCGCCATAGGCGCGAAAGCGGGCCTCGTTGGTCAACGGTCCGATCTCGGGAGCGGGATCGATCTTCCAGTCGCCGGTGTGGATGATCGTGCCGGCCGGCGTGGTGATCGCCAAGGAGACAGGCTCGGGAATGGAGTGGGTAACCGCGATCGCTTCGATCTGGAACGAACCCACTGTAAAGGTTTCGCCGGCACGATAGATCGTCACCGGCACCTTCGGCGCATTGCTCTCCGACTGGCGCTTGGCTTCCAGCAATCCTGCGGTGAACGGCGTCATCCAGCATGGCGCCTTGAGGCGAGGCCACAGGTCGAGCAAGGCCCCGTAGTGATCTTCATGGGCGTGGGTGATGACTATGCCCTTGAGCTCGTCGAGGCGCTCCTCGATGAAACGCGTGTCGGGCAGGATCAGGTCGACGCCCGGCAATCCGGAGTCGGGAAACGTCACGCCGCAGTCGATGATGATCCACTCGCGCGCATGCTCCGGACCGTAGCCGTAGAGCGCGAAGTTCATGCCGATTTCTCCGACACCGCCAAGCGGGACGAAAACCAGTTCAGCCCTGTCCGCTGTAGCCATGCGTCGATAACTCCGAATTCTTCATGCTGTTCCTGCCGATGCGACGGCGCCAAAATGGACGTCGCCGGCGGTGATGGTGACTGCCCTGCCCTCTCGATCGCGGATCACGAAGCGACAATCCTCGTCGATCGTTTCGAATACCCCCCGAACAACCTCGCCGTCCACCCGAACCGCCACCTCGCTTCCGAGCCCCGCGGCGTGAGCGAGCCAGCGTTCCCGGATGCTGCCAAGGCCCCTGCCCTCATCCCACAGCCGGCAGTTCTCGCTCCAGGCATCGGAAAGCGCCAGGAACAATGTTTCTGCATCGCACTGGCCACCCAGTGCCTGGAGGGACGTCGCGGGATAAGGCAAGCCTTCAGGGTGCGCCACGACATTGACGCCGATACCGATCGCCAAGCCAAATCGGCTTTCACTCAGCATGGTCGATTCCAGCAGGATGCCTGCCAGCTTCGCGCCATGAGCAAGCACATCGTTCGGCCATTTCAGCTCGAACCGATCGTCGCGCCCGCCGCCGCCATCCAGCCCCACTGCGACGGCTCTGCCCGGCACGACGGCGTCCAAAGCATCGGCGAGTGCCAACCCAGCGACAAAACCCAATGTTGCCGCCAGTCGTATCTCGTAGCGTTCGACCACCAACAGGGTCGCGGCGAGGTTTCCTTCCAGTGTCGCCCATGGCCGGGCGCGCCGGCCACGCCCGCTCTCCTGGCGCTTGGAAACGATCCAGAGACGGCCGGCGTCGCCTTCCCGTGCACGATCCAGCGCCAGCGCATTTGTGGAACCGACGCTCTCGTGCGCCTCAAGGCGGTAGCCGTCCTGCTGCGCCGTCGGAGCGAGCGAAAAGGCCATCGTCAGAAGAACGTCCTCGCTGCAGCCTGGGCTACTTGCACGATCGGGCCGCCGATCAGCGCGTAGAACAGGATGAAGGCACCGGAAAGGCCGAGCACCAGCTTGAGTTCGCCGGCCATAGGGGCGAAGCCGCCCACCGGCTGATCGAACCACATGATCTTGATGATACGCAAGTAATAGTAGGCGCCCACCACCGAAGCCAGCATGCCGATGATGGCAAGCCCGACCAGGCCGGCATTGATTGCGGCCAGGAACACGTACCACTTGGCAAAGAAGCCTGCGAGCGGGGGGATGCCGGCCAGCGAAAACATCATGATCGTCATGATCGTGGCCATGGCGGGATTCGTCGCCGAAAGGCCGGCGAGATCCTCGATCTGCTCGACATTGCCGTCCTTGCGCCGCATCGCCAGAATGAAGGCGAAGGTACCCAGCGTCATGACCATATAGATCAGCATGTAGATGATCACACCGCGCACGCCGGCTTCGCTGTTGGCGGCGAGACCGACCAGCGCGTAGCCCATGTGGCTGATCGAGGAGTAGGCCATCAGGCGCTTGATGTTCCTCTGGCCGATCGCGGCAAAAGCGCCGAGCAGCATGGAAGCGACCGAGATGAAGACGATGATCTGCTGCCAGTCGATCGCGATGGGCTCGAAAGCGCTTACGGTGACGCGGACCGTCAGCGCCATCGCGGCCATTTTGGGAGCGGCGGCGAAAAAGGCCGTCACCGGCGTCGGCGCACCCTCATAGACGTCCGGCGTCCACATGTGGAACGGCACGGCCGAGATCTTGAAGGCAAGGCCGGCAAGCACGAAGACCAGGCCAAAGACCAGGCCGAGCTGGCGCTCCCCGCCGGCAAGCGCGGTCGCGATCGCTTCAAACCCGGTATGGCCGGTGTAACCGTAGACGAGCGTGATGCCGTAGAGCATCATGCCGGAAGACAGCGCGCCGAGCACGAAATATTTCAGGCCGGCCTCGGTCGAGCGCACGCTATCGCGGTTGATCGCCGCCACCACGTAAAGCGACAGAGACTGCAGCTCCAGCCCGAGATAGAGCGAGAGCATGTCGTTGGCCGAAATCATCAGCATCATGCCCAGCGTGGCCAGCATGATGAGGACTGGATATTCGAACCTGTCGAACTTCTCGGCCTTGGCGAAGCCGACCGACATGATCAGGGTGACGACCGAGCCGAGCAGCGTTATGACCTTCATGAAGCGGCCGAACGGATCGCTGATGAAGGCGCGGCCGAAAGCCTGCCCTTCCCCACCGAGGAAGATCAGCCAAGCGCCGGCGCCTATGATGATCGCGACGGCAAGTCCGTTGACGACCGTGTTTGCACGCTCGCCCGAATAGACGCCGACCATCAGCAGCACCATCGCCCCGATGGCGAGGATGAGTTCCGGCGTCGCCAGGGAGAGGCTTGTATAAAGTTCCGGCGTCATAACCCGTTCCCGTCAGTTCGCTGCCGCGGTTTGCGCGGCTTCCAGCGACACAGTGATGTTGTTGACCAGCGCCTTTACCGACGCCGCGGTCACATCCAGCACCGGCATCGGATAGACGCCGAAGAAGATGACCAGCGCGACCAGCGGATACATGACCGCCTTCTCGCGCGGCGAAAGGTCGAGCAGTCCCTTCAGGCTCTCCTTGGTCAGCACACCGAAGATCACCTTGCGATAGAGCCACAGCGCATAGGCCGCCGACAGGATCACCCCGGTCGCAGCGAAGAGCGCCACCCAGGTATTGACCTGATAGATGCCGAACAGCGTCAGGAACTCGCCGACGAAACCGCTCGTGCCGGGCAGGCCGACATTCGCCATGGTGAACACCAGAAAGACCACCGCATATTTCGGCATGTTGTTCACCAGACCGCCATAGGCCGCGATCTCGCGCGTATGCATTCGATCGTAGATGACGCCGACGCAAAGGAAGAGCGCGCCGGAGACCAGGCCGTGTGAGAGCATCTGGAAGATGGCGCCCTGGATGCCTTCCTGGTTCATCGCGAAGGTACCCATGGTCACGTAGCCCATGTGAGCCACGGACGAGTAGGCGATAAGCTTCTTGATGTCCTCCTGCATCAGCGCGACCAGCGAGGTGTAGACGATCGCCACGACGGAGAGCACGAAGATAAAGGGCGCGAAATCGGCCGAGGCCAGCGGGAACATCGGCAGCGAAAAACGCAGGAAGCCGTAGCCCCCGAGCTTCAGGAGGATGCCGGCCAGGATGACGGAGCCGGCCGTAGGCGCCTCGACATGCGCGTCCGGCAGCCATGTATGCACCGGCCACATCGGCATCTTTACCGCGAAGGAAGCGAAGAAGGCGAGCCACAGCCAGGTCTGCATGGCGACCGGGAAGTTGAAGGTCAGCATCGTCGGGATGTCGGTCGTGCCGGCCGTCCAGAACATTGCCATGATGGCAAGCAGCATCAGCACCGAGCCGAGCAGCGTATAGAGGAAGAACTTGAAGCTCGCATAGACGCGCCGCTTTCCGCCCCAAACACCGATGATGATGAACATCGGGATCAGCACGCCCTCGAAGAACACGTAGAACAGCACGATGTCCAGCGCGCAGAACACGCCGATCATCAGCGTCTCGAGGACGAGAAACGCGATCATGTATTCCTTGACCCGCTTCTCGATCGACTGCCAGCTCGCCAGGATGCAGAGCGGCATGAGGAACGTCGTCAAGATGACGAACAGCATCGAGATGCCGTCGACGCCCATGTGATAGGAGATGCCGGAATCCAGCCAGGCTGCCTTCTCCACCATCTGAAAGCCCGGGTTCGCGTTGTCGAAGCCGACCCAGATGAACAGAGAGAGGAGGAAGGTGAAGACGGTCGTCAGCAGGGCGACGTTGCGGATGTTGCGCCGCGCGCTGTCTCCTTCATCCCTGATCAGCAGGATTAGGAATGCCCCTACCAGCGGCAGGAAGGTGACCGTCGATAGAATTGGCCATTCGGTCATTTCAGAAGCTGCTCCCGAGCATCATCCAGGTGACGAGGGCTGCAACCCCGATCAGCATCACAAAAGCATAGTGGTAGAGGTAGCCCGACTGCAGGCGCACGACGCGGCTGGTGACATCGATGACGCGCGCCGACACGCCATCCGGCCCGAAACCGTCGATCAGCCAACCATCGCCCTTCTTCCAGAGGAAGGTGCCGAGGCGCTTCGCCGGCCTGACGAACAGGAAGTCGTAGATCTCGTCGAAGTACCATTTGTTGAGCAGGAACGCATAGAGGATGCGGTGCTGTCGAGCGAGTTCGCGCGGCGTCTCGGGGGACCGGATGTAGAACTGGTAGGCAACTCCGAAACCGAGCAGCATGGCCACCAAAGGCGCAAGCTTCACCCAGAGCGGCACATCATGGAAATCATGGAGGATGTGGTTGTCCGGCAGGGTGAACAGAGCAGCCTTCCAGAACTCGGCATAGTGCTCGCCGATGAAATAGTCGTGGAAGATGACGCCAGCAAACAACGCGCCGATCGCGAGCAGAACCAGCGGGACCAGCATCACCGGCGGCGATTCATGCACATGGTGCATCACGTCGGCGCTGGCGCGCGGCTGGCCGTGGAACGTCATGAAAATCAGCCGCCACGAATAGAAGCTGGTGAAGCAAGCGGCGATCACGAGCAGCGTGAAGGCGAAACCGGCCATCGCATTGTGTCCGACGAACGCGCCCTCGATGATCGCATCCTTGGAAAAGAAGCCGGCCGTGCCGATGATCGTCGCGGGAATACCCACGCCGGTCAGCGCCAGCGTGCCGATGATCATCATCCAATAGGTGACAGGGATGAGCCTCCTGAGGCCGCCCATCTTGCGCATATCCTGTTCGTCCGAGACGGCATGGATCACCGAGCCCGAGCCAAGGAACAGCAGCGCCTTGAAGAAGGCGTGCGTGAACAGGTGGAAAATCGCCGCGGAATAAAAGCCCATGCCGAGCGCAACGAACATGTAGCCGAGCTGCGAGCACGTCGAATAAGCGATCACGCGCTTGATGTCGTTCTGGACGAGACCGACGGTGGCGGCGAAGAACGCGGTAAACGCGCCGATGAAGGTGACGACCGTGAGGGCGGTATGCGTCAGCTCGAACAGCGGTGACAGGCGTGCCAGCATGAAGACGCCGGCCGTGACCATGGTCGCGGCATGGATCAGCGCCGAGACGGGCGTCGGCCCCTCCATCGCGTCGGGCAGCCAGGTATGGAGCGGGACCTGGGCGGATTTACCCATCGCGCCCATGAAGAGAAGGAGGCAGACGACCGTCAGCGCGCCCTGCTTGTCGAGCGTGAAGTTGAGGAACGTCCAGTATGGTTCGGCCGTCTCGGCCGCGCCTTCGGCAGGCAAGAAGGAAGCCGCATTGGCGAAGACCGTGCCGAGCTCGACCGAGTTGAAAAGGATGTAGACCCCGAACAGCCCCAGGAGGAAGCCGAAGTCGCCGACGCGGTTGACGACGAAAGCCTTGATCGCCGCGGCGTTGGCCGAGGGCTTCTTGTACCAGAAGCCGATCAGCAGATAGGAAGCGAGACCGACGCCCTCCCAGCCGAAGAACATCTGCACGAGGTTGTCCGAGGTCACCAGCATCAGCATGGCGAAGGTGAACAGCGAGAGGTAGGCGAAGAAACGTGGCCGGTGCGGATCGTGATGCATGTAGCCGATCGAGTAGATGTGCACCAGCGCCGACACGGTGTTGACCACAACCAGCATGACGACGGTCAGCGTGTCGATGCGGAGCGCCCAATCGGCCTGAAGCCCGCCGGCCTCGATGAAGCGCAACACCGGCACTGTGAAGACCTCGCCGTCGCCGAAGGCAACGCTGAAGAAAGCGACCCAGGACAGCACTGCCGAGATCACAAGGAAGCCGGATGTTATGTATTCGCTCGCCTTTGCTCCGATCGACCGGCCGAACAAGCCGGCGATCAGGAAACCGAGCAGCGGAAGGAAGACGATGGCCTGGTACATTTTGGTTTCCGTCAACCCTTCATCATGTTGACGTCTTCGACGGCGATCGAACCGCGATTGCGGAAGAAGACGACGAGAATGGCAAGGCCGATCGCGGCTTCGGCGGCGGCGACGGTCAACACGAAGAGCGCGAAGACCTGACCGACGAGATCGCCAAGCGCGGCAGAAAAGGCCACGAAGTTTATATTCACCGCGAGCAGGATAAGCTCGACCGACATCAGGATAATGATGACGTTCTTCCGGTTCAGGAAGATGCCGAACACGCCCAGCGTAAACAGGACCGCCGAAAGAGTGAGATAATGTCCGATACCGACGGTCATCGTCAGATTCCCTTACCCGTTTCGACTTTCTTGACCTCGATCGCCGTGGCCGGCGTGCGCGCCACCTGCGCGGGGATGCTCTGGCGCTTGACGCCAGGCTTGTGGCGGAGCGTCAACACGATCGCGCCGATCATGGCGACCAGCAGGACGAGCCCCGCGATCTGGAAGAAGTAGATGTAATCCGTATAGAGGATGTCGCCGAGCGCGGCCGTGTTGTGACGTGTCGCTATATCCGGCGTCGGCTGGGCTACGCTGGAGGCGAGTTGCGGAGCAAGCGCATAGCCGCCGGTGACGACGATCAGTTCGGCCGCGAGAATCAGGCCTATGAAGGCGCCGATCGGCGCGTATTGCAGGGCGCCTTCCTTGAGCTCGGCGAAATCGACGTCGAGCATCATCACGACGAAAAGGAAGAGCACCGCCACGGCGCCGACATAAACGACCAGCAGGATCAACGCCAGGAACTCCGCGCCGGTGAGGAGGAACAAGGCGGCCGCGTTAAAGAAGGTCAGGATCAGGTAAAGCACCGAGTGAACCGGGTTGCGCGCGGAAATGACCATGAAGGCCGCCGCGACCGCGATGAAAGCGAAGAGGTAAAAGAAGACCGCTTCGAGGCCGTTGAGCATGGGGTTCCCCCGGGTTTCCTTCAAGCAGGGACGCCTACGCGCCCTGCCCTTTGTGCCTGGCCTGCCGCCGCCTCCGGCGGACAATGCCGCGTGTACCTAGCGCATGTTCCCACCGGGTTCAAAGGCCCGTTAGAAGAAACCTGCGCAATTCAAATTTCTGGAGAATGACCCTGCCCGTAACGAAGGTCGGGTCTTCCTCCGGTCGGCCGGCGCCGACCGGCCGTCCTGCCGGATGTCACCGGTAAGGCGAGTCCAGTGCGATGTTGTGCGCGATCTCGCGCTCCCACCGGTCGCCATTCGCCAGTAGCTTTTCCTTGTCGTAGTAGAGTTCCTCGCGCGTCTCCGTCGAGAACTCGAAGTTCGGTCCTTCCACGATCGCGTCCACCGGGCAAGCTTCCTGGCAGAAACCGCAATAGATGCACTTCACCATGTCGATGTCGTAGCGCACCGTACGGCGGGTACCGTCGTTGCGGCGCGGGCCGGCTTCGATGGTGATCGCCTGTGCCGGGCAGATCGCTTCGCAGAGCTTGCAGGCAATGCAGCGTTCCTCCCCGTTGGGATAACGCCGCAACGCATGCTCGCCGCGGAAACGAGGGCTCACCTGTCCCTTCTCATGCGGATAGTTGAGCGTGCCCTTGGGTGCGAAAAACTGGCGCATCGACAGGAAAAAGGCCCCGACGAAGTCCTTCAGAAGCAGCGATTTGGCGGCTTGAGCAAGCGCCGACATTGTCATTCTCCGCTGAACAGCGGGGCTACCAGGTAGCCCACGATCGGCAACAGCACGAACTGGCTGAGGCCCGTAACATTCAAAACACGTTTCGTCTCGTCGAGTTCGACGCGCGAGGCCAGTAGCCGCAGCAACACGAAGTCGACAGCAGCAAGCAACAGCCCGAGCAACGCTCCGACGAGCGCGACCGACATCACGCCATCCCCGTCAGCTTGAGGAACGCGGCGGTGATCACGACCATGGCGAGCGAGATCGGCAGGAACACCTTCCAGCCAAGGCGCATCAACTGGTCGTAGCGATAGCGCGGCACGAACGCCTTCACCATGGCGAACATGAAGAACACCAGGCAGACCTTCAGAACGAACCAGATCACGCCGGGAACCCAGGTGAAGGGCGCGAAATCGAAGGGCGGCAGCCATCCGCCGAGGAACAGGATCGTCGTCAACGCGCACATCAACACGATCGCAACGTATTCGCCGAGGAAGAACAACAGGAAGGGCGTCGACGAATATTCGATCATATGCCCGGCGACGAGTTCCGATTCGGCTTCGACAAGGTCGAAGGGCGGGCGGTTCGTCTCGGCGAGCGCCGAAATGAAGAAGATCACGAACATCGGGAAGAGGCCCAGCCAGTGCCAGTCCAGCAGCGTGTTCGGCAGGCCGAGCCGCGTGCCCAGACCGTCCTGCTGCGACAGCACGATGTCCGAGAGGTTCAACGAGCCCACGCACAGCAGCACCGTGACGATGACGAAGCCGATCGAGACTTCGTAGGACACCATCTGAGCCGCCGAACGAAGCGCTCCGAGGAATGGGTATTTCGAGTTCGACGCCCAGCCGCCCATGATCACGCCGTAGACCTCGAGCGAAGAGATGGCGAAAACGAAGAGGATACCGACATTGATATTGGCGATGGCCCAGCCCTCGCTGACCGGGATGACTGCCCAGGCAGAGATGGCGAGCACCGCCGAGACCAGCGGGGCAAGAAGGAAGACGCCCTTGTTGGCGCCGGACGGGATGACCGGCTCCTTGAAGACGAACTTCAAGAGGTCGGCGAAGGCCTGCAAGAGGCCCCAGGGCCCGACAACGTTCGGCCCGCGACGCAATTGAACGGCAGCCCAGATCTTGCGATCGGCATAAAGCAGATACGCCACGAGGATCAGCAGGACGACGATCAGCACCACCGATTTCAGGAGGATGATCAGTGCCGGAAGGACGTATATCGAGAAAAAGCTGTCCATGATCGTCCCTATTCGGCCGCCTGCTTGAAGCCGCCCTTGGCGAGAGCGGAGCATTCGGCCATGACCGCCGATGCCCTGGCGATCGGATTGGTGAGATAGAAGTCCTTGACCGCCGGTACGAACGGAGCCTTGTCCGTCGGCCCGACGAGCGCCGCGGCCTTGGCCACGCCGTCAACTGCTGCCGGTGCGACTTGGTCGATGGCCGCCAGATGCGGATAGTCGGCATAAAGCCTGGCGCGAAGCTGCGCCAGCGAATCGAAGGGCAACCGATGGCCGAGCACATCCGACAGAGCCCTCAGAATAGCCCAGTCCTCGCGTGCGTCGCCCGGTGCGAAGCCGGCACGATTGGCCGCCTGGACGCGGCCCTCGGTATTGACGTAGGTGCCCGATTTTTCCGTGTAGGCGGAAGCCGGCAGGATTACGTCGGCCCGATGGGCGCCGGCATCGCCATGCGTACCGATATAGACAGTGAAGGCATTGCCGATGGCGGTCATGTCGAGTTCGTCGGCCCCGAGCAGGAAGAGCACGTCCAGAGCGCCCATCATGCCAGCCACATCCTTGCCGCCTTCGGCCGGCACGAAGCCGATGTCGAGGCCGCCGACACGGCCGGCCGCATTGTGCAGCACCGCGAAGCCGTTCCATTCCTCAGTGACCGCGCCGACAGCCCCGGCGAGCTTGGCGGCAAGGCCCAGAACCGCGCGACCGTCCGTACGAGCAAGAGCACCCTGCCCCACGATGATCAGTGGCCGCTCGGCGTTCTTCAGCACCTCGAAGAAGCTGCCTTTGCCGTTTGCAAGATCCTTCAGCGTCTCGGGGCCGGCGCCCAGAAGTTCATAGTCGTAGCGCGTATCGCCTGCGTCACCGACCATGCCGACCGGAAGGTTGCCCATACGCCAGCGCTTGCGGATGCGCGCGTTGAGAACCGAGGCTTCGAAGCGCGGATTGGAACCGATGATGACGACGGCATCGGCGTGCTCGATGCCTTCGATGGTCGGGTTGAAAATGTAGGACGCACGGCCGAGCGACGGATCGAGCGCGGCGCCGTCCTGACGGCAATCGACATTGGGGGAGCCCAGCGAAGCCATCAGCAGCTTCAGCGCGTACATCTCCTCGACGGCCGACAGATCGCCTGCGATCGCGCCGATGCGGTCGCCGCTTGTGCGGGCCACGGCTTCCTTGATGGCCGCGAAGGCCTCGGGCCAGCTTGCGGGGGTGAGCCGCCCCTCCTTACGAACATAGGGCCGGTCGAGGCGCTGCGTGCGCAGGCCATCCCAGATGAAGCGGGTCTTGTCGGAAATCCATTCCTCGTTCACCGCGTCGTTGTTGCGCGGCAGGATGCGCATCACCTCACGGCCGCGCGTGTCGACGCGGATGGCCGAGCCGACGGCATCCATCACATCGATCGATTCCGTCTTGGTCAGTTCCCAAGGGCGAGCTTGGAAGGCATAGGGCCTGGAAGTCAACGCGCCGACCGGGCAGAGGTCGATCACATTGCCCTGCAGTTCGGAAGTCATCGCCTGTTCGAGATAGGTGGTGATCTCCGCATCCTCGCCACGGCCGATCAGGCCGAGTTCCGAGATGCCGGCGACCTCTGTAGTGAAGCGGACGCAGCGCGTGCAATGGATGCAGCGCGTCATGATCGTCTTGACCAACGGCCCGATATACTTGTCTTCCACCGCGCGCTTGTTCTCGTGGTAGCGCGACGCGTCGACACCGAAAGCCATCGCCTGATCCTGCAGATCGCACTCGCCGCCCTGGTCGCAGATCGGACAATCCAGAGGATGGTTGATAAGCAGGAACTCCATCACCCCCTCGCGGGCCTTCTTGACCATAGGCGTGTTGGTGAAGACTTCCGGCGGCTCGCCGTTGGGCCCGGGGCGGAGATCCTTGACGCCCATGGCACAGCTCGCCTGGGGCTTGGGCGGTCCACCCTTCACCTCGACCAGACACATGCGGCAGTTGCCGGCGATCGACAGCCGCTCGTGGAAGCAGAAACGGGGCACTTCCGCGCCCGCCTCTTCCGCCGCCTGCAGGAGCGTGTAGTGGTCGGGTACTTCGATCTCTTTGCCGTCGACCTTCAGCTTCGCCATATCGCTTCAAATCCCTGCGGTGATCCGCATATTCAACCGGGCGAATGCCCGGCTCGTCCCTTCAGTGCTTCGTCTCTGTTCCGGCCAGCGCTTTCGCCTGCTTTATCCAGCCGTCACGGCCGACGCGTCCCTTGAACGACAGATAGTCGTCGATCCAAGCGACCTCGGCTGGCGTCCAAGCTGCGATCTGCGCGTAAGTCCAGATGCCAAGCCCGTTGAGCACCATTTCCAGTTTCGGCCCGATACCGGAAATCTTCCTAAGGTCATCAGGCTGTCCCGGCCGTTCGGCCGCTTTGGGCTGCCTCAACCCTCCGGGCGTCGCGTCAGAGCCAGCTGCGGTCACCAGAACCGGCTTCGCTGCCTCCATCACGGCCCCTGCACGGGCAAGGTCGGGCTCCGGCGCTCCGGACTTCGTCGTCTTAGGCGCTGCCTCGTCCTCGAACTGCTCGAACATGCGCTGCGAGACCTCCGCCGCCCCGGCGACGGCGCCCATCCAGACGCCGAACGCATGCCCCGCAAGACCGAAGCCTAGCGCGGAGGCAGCAGCCAAGCCGGCGGCCGGATGCGCCATCATATTGACGGCGCTGGCCAGCTCCTCGGGCAGCAATGCGTGGATGTTCCTGTTCATTCGTTCCAGTTGCTTCACGTCGGGCATCAAGTGGTCGGGCATGGAAAATAACGACATTGGCCTTTCTCCTGGCCGGTTTCCGTTCGCCCTGTCCTGCTCGTTTCCTCTAACGACCTTCCTGTTTTGTTATCCGTCTACTCCGCCGCCACGAGCACCGGCTCGGCGCGATGGGCGTTTCTGGAGAACTCGTCGATCCGCCGCTCGACCTCATGGCGGAAATGGCGCATCAGACCCTGGATCGGCCAGGCGGCGGCGTCGCCCAGCGCGCAGATCGTGTGACCCTCGACCTGCTTCGTGACGTCGAGCAGCATGTCGATTTCGCGCTTCTGGGCCTCGCCCCGCACCAGCCTCTCCATGACCCGCCACATCCAGCCGGTGCCTTCGCGACATGGCGTGCACTGCCCGCAGCTCTCGTGCTTGTAGAAATAGCTCAGCCGCGCGATCGCTTTCACGACATCAGTCGATTTGTCCATGACGATGACCGCCGCCGTGCCGAGACCCGACTTCAGGTCGCGCAGCGCGTCGAAATCCATCGGCGCGTCCTTGATCTGCTCGGCCGGCACCAGGGGCACGGAAGAGCCGCCCGGAATGACCGCCAGCAGGTTGTCCCAGCCGCCACGAACGCCACCGCAATGCTTGTCGATCAGCTCGCGGAAGGGAATCGACATCGCCTCTTCCACGGTGCACGGGTTGTTCACGTGGCCGGAGACGCAGAACAGCTTGGTGCCGGCGTTGTTGGGCCGGCCGAAGGACGAAAACCAAGCCGCACCGCGCCGCAGGATGGTCGGCGCGACCGCAATGGACTCGACATTGTTGACCGTGGTCGGGCAACCATAGAGTCCCACATTCGCCGGGAAAGGCGGCTTGAGGCGCGGCTGGCCCTTCTTGCCCTCAAGGCTTTCGAGCAGCGCGGTCTCTTCGCCGCAAATATACGCGCCGGCGCCATGATGGACGTAGATGTCGAAATCGTAGCCATTCTTGTTGCCCTTGCCGATGAGCCTAGCGGCGTAGGCTTCGTCGATGGCGCGCTGCAGCGCCTCGCGCTCGCGGATGAACTCGCCGCGCACATAAATATACGCCGCGACCGCGCCCATGGCGTAGCCCGCGATGAGACAGCCTTCGACCAGCGTGTGCGGGTCGTTGCGGAGGATGTCGCGATCCTTGCAGGTGCCGGGTTCGGATTCGTCGGCGTTGACCACGAGATAGGACGGACGTCCATCGCTCTGCTTGGGCATGAACGACCACTTCAAGCCGGTCGGGAAGCCGGCACCCCCGCGCCCGCGCAGGCCGGAAGCCTTCATCTCGTTGATGATCCAGTCACGGCCCTTGGCGAGGAGGCCGGCCGTGCCGTCCCAATGGCCGCGCGACATGGCGCCCGCGAGCGACTTGTCGAAACGGCCGTATATGTTGTTGAAAATGCGGTCCTTGTCCTGAAGCATGTGTCGTCCCTCAGACCGGTTTCTTGCCGAAGACGCGGATGTATTCGGCAACGCCGCCCTTGGCCAGCGCCTTGGCCTGCTTCACCCAGTCGTCGCGCTCGATCCGGCCCTTGAAATTCAAGTAGGAGTCGACCCAGGCGCGCTCGGCCTTCTTCCACGAAGCGACTTGCGCGAAGGTAAATATGCCGAGTGAATGCAGCGTTTCCTCGATTTTCGAACCAACGCCCGAGATCAGCTTGAGATCGTCGACCACCGTAGGCTTCTCGATGCCGGCCGGGCGGTTCTTGTCGTCGAGCGCCGGCTTGGCAGGCTTCTTCGCATCGGCGCCAATGGGCTGGCCGGTCAACCGTTCGGGCGCCTTGTACGCCGCGGCGGGTTCCGCCTTCTGTAGTGGCCCTTTGCGTTGTTTGGAAACCTTTTCAACCGCTTCCGAGGCTTTGTTCGCACCGTTCGCGGAATAGCGCGGCGCTCGCACGCTCGCGGCTTTCTCCGCAGCAGGGGCCACCTTGGCTGGCGACGGCGATTTCACGGCCGGATTCGTTTCGAGCGCGTCAGTCTTCGGCTTCGCCGGCTTGGACGGAGCGACCGGCCCTTCCGCATTCGCCACGGCGGCGCCCGCAGGCGCTGCCTTGGCCTCCTTCGCGCGCGTCGTCTTGAGGACTGCCTTCTCGTCGCTGAGCGACGTCAAGCCGGACAGCGGCGCCGACAGGAATCGCCCGTTCTGTGGCCCGGTAGATACGGAATCCCCCCTGCCGGCCTCGAACTCGTCGATGATCTCAGCCAGGCGTTCCGGCGTCAGGTCTTCATAGGTGTCCTTGAAGATCATCACCATCGGCGCGTTCACGCAGGCGCCGAGGCACTCGACCTCCTCCCAGGAAAGCGTGCCGTCGGCATTGGTGTGGAACTGGTCGTGATGGATCTTGCTGCGGCAGACATCCATCAGCGCCTCGGAGCCGCGCAGCATGCAGGGCGTCGTGCCACAAACCTGAACATGGGCGCGCGTGCCGACGGGCTTGAGCTGGAACTGCGTATAGAAGGTCGCAACTTCGAGGACGCGGATGTAGGGCATGCCGAGCATGTCGGCGACGTGCTCTATCGCGGCCTTGGTCACCCAGCCCTCTTGCTCCTGGGCAAGCATCAGCAACGGGATGACGGCCGACTGTTCGCGACCCTCGGGATATTTCTTGATCCAGGTCTTCACCTGCGCCGAAAACGCCTCGTCGAAGGCGAAGGTGGCTGGCTGGACGGCTGGCTCTGCGAGACGGCGAACGGACATTTTAGCGGTCGACCTCACCAAAAACGATATCGAGGGAACCGAGCACGGCCGAGATGTCGGCCAGCATGTGGCCGCGACACAGGAAGTCCATCGCCTGAAGATGGGCGAAACCCGGGGCGCGCAGCTTGCAGCGGTACGGCTTGTTGGTTCCGTCCGAGACGAGGAACACGCCGAACTCGCCCTTCGGCGCCTCGACGGCTGCGTAGACCTCGCCCGCCGGAACCCGGTAGCCTTCGGTGTAAAGCTTGAAATGATGGATCAGCGCCTCCATCGAGCGCTTCATGGCGTCCCGCTTCGGCGGCACCACCTTGCCGTCCAGGTTGGAAACGGGGCCGGTCTTTTCCTTACCCAGCAGAAGCTCGACGCATTGCCGCATGATGCGTGCCGACTGCCGCATCTCTTCCATGCGGATGAGGTAGCGATCGAAGCAGTCGCCATTCTTGCCGATCGGAATATCGAACTCGAGCTCCGGATAGCATTCGTAGGGCTGCGACTTGCGAAGATCCCATGCCGCGCCTGAGCCGCGCACCATCACGCCGGAGAATCCCCACGCCCAGGCGTCGTCGAGCGACACGACGCCGATATCGACATTGCGCTGCTTGAAAATGCGGTTTGGGGTGAGCAGATCGTCAAGATCGTCGAGCGCCTTCAGGAACGGGTCGATCCACTTGCCGATGTCCTCGATCAGCTTCTGCGGCAGGTCTTGGTGAACCCCGCCGGGACGGAAATAGGCGGCGTGCATGCGCGAGCCGGACGCGCGCTCGTAGAACACCATGAGCTTCTCGCGCTCCTCGAAGCCCCAAAGGGGTGGCGTGAGCGCGCCAACATCCATGGCTTGCGTCGTCACGTTGAGAATGTGGCTCATGATGCGGCCAATCTCGGAGTAGAGCACTCGGATCAGTTGGCCGCGCTTCGGCACCTCGATGCCGAGCAACCGCTCGACCGCCAGCGCGAAGGCGTGCTCCTGGTTCATCGGCGCGCAGTAATCGAGCCGATCGAGATAGGGCACGGCCTGCAGATAGGTCTTGTGCTCCATCAGCTTTTCGGTGCCGCGATGCAGGAGCCCGATATGCGGATCCACGCGTTCGACCACTTCGCCGTCCAGCTCCAGAACAAGACGAAGCACGCCGTGCGCCGCAGGGTGCTGCGGGCCAAAATTGATGTGGAAGTTACGGACGTTGTGCTCGGTCATCTTTTCCGTGCCAATCCCTGGGGCATCCCGGATCGCCAGTCTCTCCAACGTGGCGACCTCGCTTCTTCGCCCGCTACTGTTTCGCCTTTTCGTCGCCCGGCAGCACGTAGTCCGTGCCTTCCCAGGGCGAGAGGAAATCGAAGGTGCGGAATTCCTGCTTGAGCTCCACAGGCTCGTAGACGACGCGCTTGACCTCGTCGTCATAGCGCACCTCGAAGAAGCCCGTGAGCGGGAAGTCCTTGCGCAGCGGGTGCCCCTCGAAGCCGTAATCGGTGAGAATGCGGCGCAGGTCCGGATGCCCGGCGAAGAGAACACCGTAGAGGTCGTAGGTCTCGCGCTCGTACCAGTCCGCTCCCGGATAGATCGGTGTCGCCGATGGAATCAACGTCTCCTCGTCAGCCTGAACCTTGACGCGGACGCGCAGGTTCTGGCGCGGCGACAAGAGGTGATAGACCACATCGAAGCGCTTCTCGCGCATCGGATAGTCGGCGCCGCAGATGTCGATGATCGAAACGAACTGACACTGCACATCGTTCTTAAGAAAAGTGAGCACGTCGATGATGTCGCCGGGCTCGACTTGCAGCGCCAGTTCGCCGAACGCGATCGCCGCGTCCTGCACCTTCGCTCCGAGCCGCTCCCTGACGTAGCTTGAAAAATCCCTGAGGGCTTCGCTCATGATCGCACCCCTGCCCTACCGTTCGATCGTTCCGGTCCGCCGGATCTTCTTCTGCAGAAGAAGAATTCCGTAGAGCAGCGCTTCGGCCGAGGGCGGGCAGCCCGGCACATAGATATCGACCGGCACGATGCGGTCGCAGCCGCGAACCACCGAATAGGAATAATGATAGTAGCCGCCGCCATTGGCGCACGACCCCATCGAGATGACGTAGCGCGGCTCGGGCATCTGGTCATAGACCTTGCGCAAGGCCGGCGCCATCTTGTTGGTAAGCGTGCCCGCGACGATCATCACGTCCGACTGGCGCGGGGAGGCGCGCGGTGCGATGCCGAAGCGCTCACTGTCGTAGCGCGGCATGGCGCTGTGGATCATCTCGACCGCGCAGCAGGCAAGACCAAAGGTCATATACATGAGCGAACCGGTGCGCGCCCAGGTGATCAGAGCCTCGGACGAAGTGACAAGGAAGCCCTTGTCGGAAAGCTCGTTATTGACATCGCTGAAGAAGGGGTCATTCGCGCCCACGGGCTTGCCCGTGTTCGGATCGATGACGCCCTTTGGCTTCGGGGCGATAAGCGTGGAAGAGCCGTCGTTCAATCCCATTCCAGCGCTCCCTTTTTCCATTCGTAGATGAAGCCGATGGTGAGGACCCCCAGAAAGACCATCATGGACCAGAAGCCGAGCATACCGATCTCGCCGAATGAGACCGCCCAGGGGAACAGGAACGCCACTTCGAGATCGAAGATGATGAAGAGGATCGACACCAGGTAGAAGCGGATGTCGAACTTCATGCGGGCGTCGTCGAAGGCGTTGAAGCCGCACTCATATGCCGAGAGCTTTTCGGGGTCGGGGCTGCGATAGGCCACCAGGAACGGCGCCACGATCAAGGCGATACCGACCACGAGCGCTACGCCGATAAAGATGACGACCGGCAGATAGGTACTCAGGAGTCCGTTCATTGGCTGACTTTCGTTTGGCTTCGGACAGACGATTTCTATAGCACCAGGCAGGCGAATGAAACGTGGCGTTTCATCACCCCTGATCGCCCCATGTTGCAACGCGGCGAGGGTTAGCGCAGCGCATCAGACGGCGCAAGCCCAACAGTGGCGAAACTGTGGTCCAGATAGCGGCGGATTTGGGTTTATCGCTCCAAAAAGCGTCCGATCCCGGCCGTCTTGCTCCGAGCCGACCGCGTCCTTCGTAGCGGGAGCCCGGCTGCTTCGATGCGGGAGCCGCGACATCCTTCGGGTCCTCGCCCCTGCTCTTGCGGACGGGCCAGACGAATCGGCGGGCGCCTCCAGCCTCCCCTCTCACAAGCGCGTGACATCCGGGCAACAGACTGGACGGAGGCCAGGTTCACGAACCGAATGCAGGAGACGTTCGTTCGTCGGGGCGCCGTCCCAGCGCAACGGAAACCACGCTGAGCAATTCTTTATCCACTCAAGCAAGCAAGCAGTAACGACCGTATATGTCTCGAGGCAATTCATTGGAGCATTTACAGGCCATTCAGTATTCGCCGCTATTGTTGGGTCCGGGGATGCTTGTGCTTGGGAGGACACCAATGAATAGCCAGGCAACCGGCGCCGGAGGCGACGCGTTGGCCGATAGTCTGCTGCGCAAGAGCAAGGCATCCTACGCGATCGCATTGGTCCTCATTGCCGCACTCGCCACTGCCAGCTTCTTCCTTCTGAGTTCAGTCATTTCGGCCAACGTGCAGAAGGGTGCGTTGATCGAGCTTGGCACCAGACAGCAGATGCTGTCGCAACGGATCCTACTGTCCGCCACCGAGGCCTACACGGCGGACATGCAATGGACGCGGATACAGGCAAGAGCCGGCCTGAAGGCTGCCCTGAACGACTTCCTCGCAACCCACGCGCTGTTACGTAACGGATCTCCGGAAGGGGATTTCCCCGTTTCTGGGCTCGAGCTTTCGGACGCGGCGATTGGCCTGTTCGAAAACGGGCCAAATCACATCGATGCGTCGACCATGTTGCTTGCCCGCACGGTCGAGGCATTCCTGGCGGCACTGCCCGAAGGGATCAGCGACGCCATGCCGGCGAAGGCCGTCGACCAGTTCACCGCCCTAAAGCTTCACGTCGCTGAAAGGGCACGCCGTGGATACCACAACCTGACCATGCTCTTCTCGGCGGAAGCGTCCGCAGATGAAGCGGCGATGGAGAAGATCCACCTGACGGTCTTTGCGGTGACCCTGCTTCTGCTGCTCGGTGAAGCTGCGTTGATTTTCCGGCCATTGACGCGCAAACTCGCTGTCTGCACTTCGGAACTCGTCAAGGCACGCGACCAGATGGCATTAGCCGCCAATCACGACGCGTTGACGGGACTCTACAACCGCGCATTCTTCAATGACTATCTGGACACCGCTCTGGCCGCGGCGAGGCGCAAGGAAGAGATGGTGGCGATGGTCCATCTCGACCTCGACCACTTCAAGACGATCAACGATACGCTGGGGCATGGCGCGGGCGACGCCATTCTGCTCGAAACGGCCCGGCGGCTGCAAGGCACCGTACGCGAGTCCGATGTATGCGTACGCCTCGGCGGCGACGAGTTCGTCGTCATCCTCAACGATGTGGGGAGCGCTTCCAATGCGATCGAGGTCGTCTCTCGCATCACCGAGAGGCTCAAGGAGCCTTTCAGCTTCCGAGACACGTCACTTCGGCCAAGCGCCAGCGTCGGCGTCGCCTTCTTCCCCGACAACACCACGAGCCCGCGGGAACTGATCGTCAATGCCGATCTCGCCCTCTACCGCGCCAAGGCGGAAGGACGCGGTACCTATCGCCTGTTCGCCGCGGCGCTGCGCGAGCGCCTGGAGGAAGACACAAGGCTCGAAACCAGGCTTCGGGATGCAATCGAGACAAATGCCTTCTCGGTGTATTTCCAGCCGCAAATAGCGCTACGGACCGGCAAGGTCATCGGCGTCGAGGCGCTCATACGCTGGGACCTCGAGGGCAAAAGCGTCGCGCCCGCCGTTTTCCTGCCCGTGGCTGTTAAGTCCGGCCTGATGCCGGCCATCGGCCGCATCGTTTTTGCGAAAGCTATCAAGACAGCCGCCGCCTGGCATCAGGCCGGCCTGGAGTTCGGCCGCCTATCTCTCAACGCGTCGGCCGAAGAATTGTGCGAGCCGGATTTCGCCTCGCACTTCGTGAATTTACTCGAGCGTGAGGCGCTGCCCGTCGAGCTGGTCGCGCTGGAGATCGTCGAATCGGTGATGTTGGACGATAAAACAAGCGGCATCACACCGACGCTGAAGCATCTGCACGATGCGGGTGTCCGTCTGGAACTGGACGACTTCGGCACCGGCTATGCATGCCTGGCACATGTCGGCGCCGACAAGGTCGACCGGCTCAAGATCGACAGGCGGTTTGTCAGGGATATTCACGCTAACCCCGACAACGCGAAGATCGTGAAGGCGATCATCGACCTTGCGCGCGAGCTCGGCATTTCGATCGTCGCGGAGGGAGCCGAAACGGAGCAAGAGCTTTCCTGCCTGCTCGAGCTCGGCTGCCCTGGCGTCCAAGGTTACGGCGTAGCGTTCCCAATGCCCGACGATCAGACGAGCGCTTGGCTGTCCCTGCGCAGCCTCACCGGCGAAGTCGGCCTGCTCGGCACCGCGTGAGCGCTGGTGGTATCAATAATACCCGCGCGGACAACGAGCCACGTATCGGCGCCCGTAATTGTCGCGGTAGTAGCAAGTATCCCGCTCGCTCGCGCGTCCGATGAGGGCGCCTGCAACCGTACCGACGGCTGCGCCAACCAACGCCCCTTCAGTGCGACTTCCCGATCCCGCCACCGCGGAGCCGACGGCCGCGCCGCCAACGCCTCCGATCACCGCACCCTGCTGCGTCTGTGTGCACCCAGCAAGGGCGAGAAGCATCGTGCCTGCTATGATGGTGGTTCGCATTGTCATCTCCTCGTCTGACCCTGGCGAGATCAAAATGCGCGGAGAGCATATTTGATCCACCACTCTCGATAGATTACGGCTCCTGGCCGATCGACGAGGTTGTGCGCCTGCGCGCGGCACGGATAGGGCTGGATCGGTCGGGCTGACGGAACGACAATCCTGAGACCCGGGCAACAGGCGCCTCGGGCTCCGGAGCTCGATCGATCTTCTCTTAACGCTAATGGCCAAGGTTCCCCCGGCTGCCGCGCGCGCTATGTTGTGCCTGGGGGCATCCTGGAGGCGCGACATGGCGACGAACGTGAAGGAGCTGATGGCTGCGGCGAACGCGGCTGTGCCCAAGGTGACACCCGATGAAGCGCGGAGGCTGGTGGCGGAACAGAATGCACTGATCGTCGATGTTCGGGACACGCCGGAGATCCAGGCAAGCGGAAAGGTCAAGGGCGCACTGCATGTGCCACGGGGCATGCTCGAGTTTCGCGCCGATCCCGAGTCGCCATATCATGACAAGTCCTTCGGCAAGGACCGGACCGTCATCCTTTATTGCGCCTCGGGCGGACGCTCCGCCCTCAGCGGCAAGACGCTGAAAGACCTGGGTTATGACAAGGTCTTCAACCTCGGCGCCTTCAAGGACTGGGCCGATAGCGGCGGCGCTGTCGAGAAGCCCTCCTGAATCGGGCTTGGAACCTTCCACCTAAACCGCACGTTGAAGCAGACGTTTCGCCTTCTTGGGAAGAGAGAGGACTATGGCCACAAGCATGCTGATTGGCATCCTGATCACATTCCTCGTGGTCGTCTTGGTGCTCTGGCTCGTGAATCGCCTGCCATTGGACGGCCGCACCAAGCAAATCGCTCAGGTGATCGTCGTCATCATCGGCATAGTATCGCTGCTCAGATACCTCGCCGTATTCTGAGCGCCGTTGGAGCCCTCACGGAATCGGCCCGAAATCGGTGTCCTTTTTCCGAGTGCGCAATGCATGAAGTCTAGAGATGATGTGCCCTTTGCGCGCCGGAAGGGAGACGGAGCCCTCTAGGACGGCAATCCTGCCCTCTCCAAACCGTCACGCAGGTGCGACCGATCATGTGCGTGGAGGAACGGCCTCGTGCCAAGCAGGCGTTCCGTCGAAAAACCAGGCGCCAGTGCAAGAAGACGCTCTTTCGTTGCCCTTGCGCCGGCAGCATTGCCCAGCTGTGCATAGCTTGCGGCCAAACCGGCCAAGACACCGACCTGCGGCTCCGCAACCTTTAGGTAGACTTTGGTCGCTTGTTCGTACTCCCCCAGACAGTAGAGCGCGAGGCCAAGGTTGGTGACGTACCAATCGGGGTGGAGCGGGTTGAGCTGCATGGCCCGACTTGCCCAGCGCTCCCCCTCGGCCGGCTTACCCAGATAGACAGAAAGCGGTGCGCGCAGCGCCATGACATGCGCATCGAACGGGTTCAATTCGTAAGCGCGTTGATGGTGCTGTTCGGCCTCCGCCAGTTGTCCGAGATACATCATGATCTGGCCGAAGACGAGATGACACCAACTCTCTGAAGGGTCGATGGCTAGCGCCTTTCGGGCGGGAGCCAACATTTCCTCGCTGTCGTGGGCGTCCGGTTCCCAGGCCCATAGACGCAGTTTCATCAGCGCAGACCAGGCAAGGGCAAGCGCGTATTCAGGGTCAAGCGCCAACGCCTTTTCGAACGCCGCGAGCGCCGCCGATGCCGAATACGGGTCGAGTGCGCGAGCCAGGTGGATTCCTCGTAGCAGAAAATCGTAGGCCTCCATGTTCTCGGTCCGCTTGCGGGTTGCAGATGCGCGGGCATCACTTTCCAAATGTCCAGCAAGGGCGGAAACCACTGTTTCGGCGATCTCGTCCTGCACCGCAAAAAGATCATCGATGATCCGCTCGTAGCGCTCCGCCCACAAGGTCAGTGCGGATCGTACGGCCACGAGCTGCACCCAGAGCCGGACGGTTTCTCCGGAACGGCTCACACTACCCTGAATGACATATTCCACGCCCATTTCCTCGGCGAGGCGGAGCCTGTCGGCGGCATGCTCTCGGTAGGTATTGGAGGAGGTCATGCCGAGAACCGCCAAGCTGCCAAAACGGGACAGGCCTGCGATAACGTCCTCCGTTACGCCCTCGCTCAGATAGGTATCTTCCACCAGTCCTCCTCGATTGGCGAAAGGCAACACCATGACCACCGGCTTCCGGGCTTCGGCTATAATCGGCAGAGGGCTTACGCCGGACGGGACGAAGCGAAATACACGCACGGGCTCGATGAGATGCTTCAGATGGCGCAGACCGAGATCCTCCCAGTTCTCAGCGCTTTCATGAGCCGTGGCATCGTAAACGGCCTGGGAAATGCAGATGCCGCCGGCCGGCGCAATCGCCTCGAGCCTAGCAGCCAGGTTCACGGTCCCACCAAGAAGATCGGCGCCTTCTACGATAGCCTCGCCCGCGGAAATCCCGATCCGAAAGACGAAGCACGGCCCATCGCCCTCCCTGCCGCGCAAGGCCGATTGAATGGCAAATGCGCATCTTACCGCTTCAGGAGGACTGCGGAATTCGGCCAGCACGCTGTCTCCGGCCGTGTTGAAGATACGTCCGGCATGCGAATCTATCAGGGCGTCGATGAGCTGACGGCTGTTGGCGAGCGCACGCAGAGCGAGCGCCTCATCGGTTCCCATGGCATGGCTATAACCGACGGCATCCGCCGCCAGGACGGCCACAGACTTCTTGTTCAATGCTTGGCGCATGGAATCACCGGGCATCGCACGGGAAATCGTCGATCGCGATTTCCCGCCAGGGGCGCACTTTATTGTTACCGCCTGGACATGAAGGCGGCAATCGGAGAGCCCCGGCGAGCAGAGCCGCTCATAGAGCATCTCGGTCTGGTCAGATTTGAAGCCCTCAACGCGGCAGCCTAGTTCGGCCCTCTGCCTCATGTCCTTCTGACGTCTCGGACGTCAGCCGCATCATCGATGTGTGTCCGCTCGGCTTGTGAACCGCAGCTGATGGTTTCCTACCCTTACCGGATGCAACCTTTTGTGACGTGTCTCGGCAAGTATCCGCCCCTATTTTCCTCCCCATTCGGTGATGAACGATCGGTCCAATAGGTCGATGACAGAGGATGAAACTGGCAGTTGAAGCGCTTAGACATAGTCGACGGAATGCGAGGCTATTTTCTCGTGTTCATGCTCATCAACCATTTGGTGTTCACTGGCGGCTTCTGGCTGCTGGAGGTCAATCATAGACAATTCGCCTTTGTCGAGGACGCTCAAGGCTTCGTCTTTCTGTCGGGGCTGCTGATCGGGCTGATCTACGCTCGCAAGATGCTCAAGCATGGGCGCGCCGAGGGATTCAGCAAAGTCTATGCGCGCGCGTTCGAGCTCTATCGCTATGCGATGGGTATGATCATCGTTGTGCTTCTGGTGCGCATGGTGCTGCCAGGCAGTCGTGAGGCGTGGTGGAACTGGCTGGGAGATACCAGCTTCAGCGATCCGAAGCGGTTGATCGCAGTCGCGACATTCGTATTCCAGCCTACTTTCATGGACATCCTGCCGCAGTACACCGTCTACATGCTTGTTGCCCCACCGCTGATTTGGCTTTGCCTCAAAGGCAAGTGGGAGCGAGTGCTTGTCGGCTCGCTTCTCGTCTGGATGGCCGCGCAACTTGGCCTGCACCGCCTTGGGACGGTGCCCCTCAACGACGTCCTCACCAGCACCGACAATCAGGGCGTCAGGGTTAGCTTCAACATGATGGGATGGCAGATCGTCTTCGTATCCGCCCTCGTCGTCGGAACCCTGTGGGCACAGGACAAGATCGACTGGTCGCGCGTTTTCTCTCCTGAACGCACCACCATGGTGAAGGCTGCCTTGGCTCTCTGCCTCTTCTTCCTGCCGCTGCGCATCGCGACGGCTTGGGGCCTCCTGCCCGACTACGTGATCGAAGAATTCACGACCATGGAGATCCGCGCCGATTTCGGCCCGGTGTATCTCATGAATTTCGCCGCCGTCGCCTATGGGCTGAGTTGGCTCATAATCGCAGGCCCACGTCATCGCAACGCGGCCGTGCGGAGGATGGCAAACGCGGTTGTCTGGCTGCTCACCTTACGCTTCCTGCAGTGCCTCGGGCGACACTCGCTGCACGTCTATGTCTGGCATGTCGCAATAGTCTACGCCGTCTATTATCTCGATCAGCGTACTCCGGAGCTCTCGCAGCTCTCGAAGACCGGCGTCGCGCTTGCGGCTATCGCGCTGCTTCCTCTCCCGGCCATCTGGCGAGAGCGGGAGCAATATTTGGGATCGGTCCGTTCCCTTGCGTACCGGCATTACGCTCCTGAGGTCCCGTCTCAAAAGCACCTCTTAATTGCGTCGGGAGGCGCTGCGCCAATGTCACGGTGATGTGCGTTCAATACGCACTTCCCCATGCTATAGTCGGTGAGGTCCAACCCAGAGGAGATCTCGCCAATGATCGATGGTTGGTTCTCCACATCGGTGCCGGTCGCGGTCGGCATCATCGGTGACATTCAACACGTCTTCAGCGCTCGCCAGGCACTTGATCTTCTGAACGGCAACTGGCGCGAAAAGGGCAGCGCAAAGCATCGCGCTGCGTTGCGCGAGTGCCTTGCCGCGATTAATGGCGACGCACCCAGCGATGCCGCACGAGAGGCATTCGTCGAAGCCGCTCGCGAGGCGCGAGTGCTCGTCGGCGACGATTACTCGTCTCCGCCCATGGCTGAGCAAGAGCGATCGTTGGAAGGCTGAGGCTTACAGGCAGAAGCTCCCTGAGGCTTCGAAATGGCGCGAGTGACGGGGCTCGAACCCGCGACCTCCGGCGTGACAGGCCGGCACTCTAACCGACTGAGCTACACCCGCGCACCGACTTCAAGAGGAACTCATGTCGTCGTTGGCGGCTGGATAAGGGGTTCGCCGTGGAGTGTCAAGCGTGTCGAAGCAGCTTTTTCGCGTTGTCGTGCAAGGTTTTTTCAAACCCCTTCGTGCCGCTGCGGCAGCTCCGCCGACCAACGCGATTTGCCCTTGCGATCGCGATCCGAACCGCTTAAACGTCCGCCACGCGTCGGGCGATTAGCTCAGTTGGTAGAGCGCTTCGTTTACACCGAAGATGTCGGGAGTTCGAGTCTCTCATCGCCCACCATTCGCCGCCCAGGCTGTTCGAAATCCACGCTACAGACGAGAGGCGGACACAGTTCTCCGAATCCGTCATCGAATTTAGGCCGGCATCCCGGACCGGGCTCTCTGTCGTGCTCCGAGGCGAAGTGAAGCGCTGCATTCGGTCAGAATCGCAGCTCTGGCCGAAACTACTGCGAATCCCTTCGAGGCGACATACGTCAAGTATCGAGCCACATCCAGGAAGCGGGGCTACTCGACGCCCACACCCATCTGGCGCTCATAATCCCAAAACTTACTGGTTGTGAGGGAAGGCACGGGATCAATTGTGCGCAGACCAAATTGCGGCCCCTACTTCTCAGCGGGAATCCGACGACCCAGAAACAGAAAAGCCGGAGCGAGCCCCGGCTTTTCGGCACATAGCAGTGTCAATCCTGCTTAGTTGACGGCGTCCTTCAGACCCTTGCCGGCCGAGAACTTCGGCACGTTGCGCGCCGGGATCTGGACCTCGGCGCCGGTCTGCGGGTTACGGCCGGTCGAAGCAGCACGCTTCGTCACGCTGAAATTCCCAAAGCCCACGAGACGGACATCCCCACCCTTCTTCAGCTCTCCGGAGATGACAGAAAATACCGCGTCGACCGCCGACTGTGCGTCGCCCTTGGAAATCTTCGCTGCTTCGGCGACGGCGGACACGAGTTCGTTCTTGTTCATAAAACTTCCCTTCTATGAGAATACCGGGACAATCGACTCAACCGGCAGAAGACGGACTCTAGAAAGAAGTAAACCGCCGACAAGCCGGAAAAATCCTTTGGCTGAAGAAAAATGGCGGATTTCCGGGCTTTTTCACAGAAAAGCCGGGCACGAAGGCCCGGCTTTTCGATTTTTGCAACTGACACGCGCCGTTAGTGGGCGAGGGTCTGCGCTCCGGCCTCGTCGCCGGTTTCCGGCTTGGTGGCGGGGCCCTCCGTCGGCTCGACCCACTCGATGGGCTCAGGCATGCGCACCAGCGCGTGGCGAAGCACCTCGCCGACCCTCGAGACCGGGATGATTTCCAGCCCGCTCTTCACATTGTCGGGGATCTCGGCGAGATCCTTAACGTTGTCCTCGGGGATCAGCACCTTCTTGATGCCGCCACGGAGAGCGGCGAGCAGCTTCTCTTTCAGGCCACCGATCGGCAGGACGCGACCACGCAACGTGATCTCGCCTGTCATCGCCACGTCGGCACGCACCGGAATGCCGGTCAGCACCGAAACGATGGCGGTCGCCATCGCCACGCCGGCCGACGGCCCATCCTTCGGAGTCGCGCCTTCGGGGACGTGCACGTGGATGTCGCGCTTGTCGAAGAAGGGCGGCTCGATGCCGAAATCGATGGCCCGAGAACGGACATAGGAGGCCGCCGCCGAGATCGATTCCTTCATCACGTCCTTCAGGTTACCGGTGACAGTCATGCGGCCCTTGCCGGGCATCATGACACCTTCGATCGTCAGCAACTCGCCGCCGACCTCCGTCCAGGCAAGGCCCGTGACCACACCAACCTGATCGTCCGACTCGACCTGGCCGAAGCGGAACCGCGGCACGCCGAGATAATCCGACAGGTTCGCGGGCGTGATCTTCACCGACTTCTTCTTCGTCCGCAGGATCTCCGTCACGGCCTTGCGGGCGAGCTTCATCAGCTCGCGTTCAAGGCTACGAACACCGGCCTCACGAGTGTAGGTCCTGATGACCTCCCGCAGCGCCTCGTCGCTGACCGAGAACTCCTTCGGCTGCAATGCGTGATCGCGAATGGCCTTGGACAGCAGATGCCGCTTGGCGATCTCCACCTTTTCGTCCTCGGTGTAGCCGGCGATACGGATGATCTCCATACGGTCCATCAGGGCCGGTGGAATGTTCAGCGTATTCGCCGTCGTCACGAACATCACGCCAGACAGGTCGTATTCGACCTCCAGATAGTGATCCATGAACGTGGCATTCTGTTCGGGATCCAGCACCTCGAGCAGGGCTGAGGACGGATCGCCGCGGAAGTCCATGCCCATCTTGTCGATCTCGTCGAGCAGGAAGAGCGGATTGGACTTCTTAGCCTTCTTCATCGACTGGATGATCTTGCCGGGCATCGAGCCGATATAAGTGCGACGGTGACCGCGGATCTCGGCCTCGTCACGCACACCGCCCAGCGCCATGCGGATGAACTCGCGGCCGGTCGCGTTGGCGATCGACTTGCCGAGCGAGGTCTTGCCGACGCCGGGAGGGCCAACGAGGCAAAGGATCGGCCCCTTCAGCTTCTTCTGGCGGCTCTGCACGGCGAGATATTCGACGATGCGGTCCTTGACCTTCTCGAGACCGTAATGGTCCTTGTCGAGAACGTCCTGGGCGAAATCGAGATCGTGCCGAACCTTGGAGTTCTTGCCCCAGGGGATCGAGAGCAGCCAATCGAGATAGTTGCGCACCACCGTGGCCTCGGCCGACATCGGCGACATGGTCCGGAGCTTCTTCAGCTCGGCCTCCGCCTTCTCGCGGGCCTCCTTGGTGAGCTTCGTCTTCTTGATGCGCTCCTCGATCTCGGCCGCCTCGTCGCGGCCGTCCTCGCCCTCGCCGAGCTCCTTCTGGATGGCCTTCATCTGCTCGTTGAGGTAGTACTCGCGCTGGGTCTTCTCCATCTGGCGCTTCACGCGGGAGCGGATGCGCTTCTCAACCTGGAGCACGGAGATCTCTGCCTCCATGAAGCCCATGGCCTTTTCCAGGCGCTCCTTGACGGAGAGCGTGCCCAGCATCTCCTGCTTCTCGGTGATCTTGATCGCGAGATGCGAAGCGACCGTATCGGCGAGCTTGGAGTAATCGTCGATCTGGCTGGCTGCGCCAACCACTTCGGGGGAGATCTTCTTGTTGAGCTTCACATAGTTCTCGAAGTCCGAGATCACGGAGCGCGCAAGCGCCTCGATCTCGACCTCGTCTTCCTCGGGCTCGGCGAGGATCTCGGCCTTGGCCTCGTGGAACTCGGCACGATCGGTGAAGCTGGAAATCTTGGCGCGCGCCGTTCCCTCGACGAGAACCTTGACCGTTCCGTCCGGGAGCTTCAGCAACTGCAGCACATTCGCGAGGGTGCCGACGTCATAGATCGCGTCGGGCTCCGGATCGTCGTCAGCTGCATTCATCTGGGTAGCGAGCAGAATCTGCTTTTCCGCCCCCATCACCTCTTCCAGCGCCTTGATGGACTTCTCGCGCCCCACGAAGAGCGGCACGATCATATGCGGGAACACCACAATGTCGCGCAGCGGAAGGACCGCGAACACACCGTCGCTGGAAGACCGGGGTAGCTTGGCCATTGTCTTACCTTTCATTTCGCAGTCGCACTTAGGCCGGCCGCGAATCTCATCATAACGGTCGCAAACCGTTCCGCCTATCGCCCAATGTGACGCTTTGATTTAGCACGGAGTAGGCCCCAACCTCGCAGTGTTAGGTGGATGCTGAGGTGGCAAAGGTCAAGAGGTAGACACCTCGCCAAAAGGGCTGTCACGCTGCGGCAACCGGTCCGCGGACATGGTTGCGGGGCGGCAACGCCTTGCGCTGCACACCCCGCGGACCGCAGAGTTCCGGGTCGTCAGGCGCTGACGCTGCCCTTTTCCTTCTCGGCGTAGATATAGAGAGGGCGGGCGTTGCCGGAGACGACCTCCTCGGAGATCACCACTTCCTGCACCCCTTCCAGCGCCGGCAGTTCGAACATCGTGTCGAGCAGAATAGCTTCCATGATCGACCGCAGGCCGCGCGCGCCGGTCTTGCGCTCGATCGCCCTCTTGGCGATCGCCGAAAGCGCGTTCTCGTGGAAGGTCAGCTCCACATTCTCCATCTCGAACAGCCGCTGATACTGCTTGACCAGCGCGTTCTTCGGCTCCGTCAGAATCTGGATCAGCGCGGCTTCATCGAGGTCCTCGAGCGTCGCCAGGACCGGGAGCCGGCCGACGAATTCGGGGATGAGACCGAATTTCAGGAGATCCTCCGGCTCGACCTGCCGGAAGAGCTCGCCGGTGCGGCGATCCTCAGGCGAGGCGACCGTAGCGCTGAAACCGATCGAGGTCTTGCGACCGCGGTCGGAGATGATCTTGTCCAGGCCGGCGAAGGCGCCACCGCAGATAAAGAGTATGTTGGCGGTGTCCACTTGCAGGAATTCCTGCTGCGGGTGCTTCCTGCCCCCCTGCGGAGGCACCGAGGCGACAGTGCCTTCCATGATCTTCAGCAAAGCCTGCTGAACGCCCTCACCCGACACGTCACGCGTGATCGAGGGATTGTCCGACTTGCGGCTGATCTTGTCGATCTCGTCGATGTAGACGATGCCGCGCTGTGCGCGCTCGACATTGTAGTCGGCGGCCTGCAGCAGCTTGAGAATGATGTTCTCGACATCCTCGCCGACATAACCCGCCTCGGTTAGGGTTGTCGCGTCGGCCATGGTGAAGGGAACGTCGATGATGCGGGCGAGCGTCTGCGCCAGCAGCGTCTTGCCGCAGCCGGTCGGGCCGATCAGCAGTATGTTCGACTTCGCCAGTTCGACGTCGTTGTTCTTGCTGGCATGGGCCAGCCGCTTGTAGTGGTTGTGGACGGCAACCGAAAGCACGCGCTTGGCGTAGGGTTGGCCGATCACGTAGTCGTCGAGAACCTTCAGGATCTCCTGCGGGGTCGGCACGCCCTCGCGCGACTTCACCATCGAGGTCTTGTTCTCCTCGCGGATGATGTCCATGCAAAGCTCGACGCACTCGTCGCAGATGAACACCGTAGGACCGGCGATCAGCTTGCGAACCTCGTGCTGGCTCTTGCCGCAAAAGGAGCAATAGAGCGTATTCTTGGAATCGCCGCCGCTGTTGCTGACCTTACTCATCTTGTTCAAGTCCTTTCACTGCCATCCGTTTCGCCGAAGCAGGATGGGCGGATAGCAAGTCCGTGGCGGAAAACCGCCGGCGCCAGAAGCTGGCACGCGCTGGTATTCCGTAACAGCACATACCAGAAATCGCTGCAATGATCTGCGACTGCCCCAACATTACGCTAAGCCGTCGAAACTCAACATAGGCTTAACGTAGGCCGTGGCAATCGCGGAGGGAACAGCAAATTGTGACAGAAATGACGCAGAGTGTCTCAAAAAAGCGTCATTCTTTCGTAGCAACCGAGGATCAAGCCACCGCGACCCCGGTCTCCGCGGCTTCCCGCGAGGTGTAGACCTTGTCGATAATGCCAAAATCCTTCGCCTCGTCGGCTGTCATGAAATGGTCACGATCGAGCGTCTTTTCGATGGTGTCGTAGTCGCGTCCGGTGTGCTTCACGTAGACCTCGTTCAGCCGACGCTTCATCTTTATGATGTCCTGCGCGTGCCGCTCGATGTCGGAAGCCTGCCCCTGGAAACCGCCGGAAGGCTGATGGACCATAATGCGCGCATTCGGCGTCGCAAAGCGCATATCCTTGTGGCCGGCACACAGAAGCAGCGACCCCATCGACGCGGCCTGGCCGACGCAAAGCGTCGATACCGGTGGCTTGATGAACTGCATCGTGTCGTAAATCGCCATGCCCGACGTCACTACGCCGCCCGGCGAATTGATATAAAGTGAGATTTCCTTTTTCGGGTTTTCGGCCTCGAGGAAGAGTAGCTGGGCGCAGACCAGAGTCGCCATGCCGTCTTCGACCGGACCCGTGATGAAAATGATCCGTTCCTTGAGAAGGCGTGAGAAGATGTCGAAGGCCCGCTCGCCGCGGTTGGTCTGTTCGACCACCATCGGCACGAGGTTCATATAGGTTTCGACGGGGTGCTTCATAAACTGTCCCTTTGACGGGATTCCGGCGCGTAGACGCGGAATCGTATTGAGATGCTCACCTGATAAATAGGACGCGGCCTCCACCCTGCGCAAGGCCGACGGAGTGCCTGGTTTCAACGACGCCTAAACAGTCTCGGCTCTCAACCAGGCTTTCAGTCCGGCAATGTCGCCGTCGTCTATCGCTTCGGCCACGCGGCGCCCGACCGCGGCGCCGAATTTGTAGCCATGGCCCGAGCAGGCCGATATGATCAGGCACTTGCCCTTCTCGACGCCCATGAACCGTTCGTCCTCGGTAAAGGTGTAGGCACAGGTCACCACCTCGGTAATCCTGTATTCCCGGACGCGGGCGATGGGCGGCTGGAAGAGGTTGCGGATCGCCTCGCCCTCGCCTTCGACCGGAAGCCTGTTCCAGTCGGCGTCGCTCGTCGGGACTTTGTGCAGGCCGGAGCCGAACTTCATGCCCGCCCCGCCCGAGGGCGGGATCATGTAGCCGTCGACACGCCCACCGACATCCAGGATGACAGGCGCCCTTTCCCATGCCTCCCGAAGATCGGCCGGAGGTTCGGCATAGGCGAGCGCCGTCCTGTAGGTCTTCAGCGTCCCGTCGAGTTCGGGAAACAGCTTCAACACCCAGGCTCCCGCCGCAACGACAACCCGGTCCCCGAGGATGGTGCCCCCCTGCGCCAGCGTCACCCGGCCCTCGTCGAGGTCGATCGCGGTGACCTTGCTGTTTTCGTAAACGTCGGCCCCTCTGCTCCTCAGCCAGGCGACGAGGTCGACCGCGATCTTCCGGCAATGCAGCGCGCCACCTTCCTTGGAGAAGAAAGCGTAGCGGAACGATCCGGACTCGAGGAACGGCCAGCGCTCCACCGCAGCCTGCGGATCGAAGAGATCGAACAGGTAGCCACCCGTCTCCAGCCCCTCTCGCAATTTCTGAGCATCGTCGCCTGGCTCGCGGGAAACACAGAGAAAACCGCGCGGATCCAGATGGCTCCGGCCGAGATCCGCCCACATTTCATCCCATGCCCGATACGCCTGCGTGATCAGGCGGCCGTAACCGGCTGCAGCACCATAGGCGCGGCGGATGATCCGGTGATGGTCGCCTGAAGCGGCGAGTGGGTTGGGGATCGATCCCTGCTCGATCAGCGTCACCTGATGACCACGCTTGACCAACGCCCAGGCAGTGGACAGGCCGGCAATACCCGCCCCGACGACAGCTATTCTCATGGGGATCTCCAGCGTTTTCGAGCCACGTGAACATACGGTCTGGAAAGGCATTGGCAAGGCGGGCTAGAGAAGCGGCCATGACCGACCTCTCCCCGCCTCCGCCTTACCTTTCCTTCGACCCTGTCACGCGGCACGTTCGTCTCGACCCGCACGAGCCGCGTTTCGTGCAGAACCCTTATGAGGCCTACTCATGGCTGCACGGGGCAAGCCCCGCCTTCTTTTGGGAGGATTACGGTTTCTGGTGCCTCGGCGGCTATGACGACGTCAACCGTCTGCTGCGCGACCGCCGCTTCGGGCGCGAGAAGCCGGCGGGTGCGGCCGACGACCAGGGTTACCGCGGCGATCGCTCGCACCTTGCCCATTTCGACGGCGTCGAAGCAAATTCGATGCTCGAACTGGAACCGCCGGCCCATACGAGATTGAGGACATTGGTCAATCGCGCCTTCGTCTCGCGCCAGGTCGAAAGACTGAAGCCGCGCATCGAGAAATTGGCGAACGAATTGATCGACAGCTTCGGCAGGGAGGTTGATCTGCTGCCGGCCTTCGCCTCCCCTCTGCCGATCACCATCATCGCCGAAATGCTGGGGGTGCCCGTGGAAATGGGGCCGCGATTGCTCGATTGGTCCCACAAAATGGTCGCTATGTACATGCATGGGCGGACACATGAGACCGAAAACGCGGCGGACAGAGCTGCCCGGGAATTCTCGGATTTTCTCCGTGGCTACGTAGCCGAACGGCGCAAGAATCCCGGCGACGATCTCCTGTCCCTGCTGATCTCCGCCCAGGAGGGCGGCCAGAAACTGTCCGAGGACGAACTGATCTCGTCGACGATCCTGCTGCTCAATGCCGGCCATGAGGCGACCGTCCACCAGACGGGCAACGCGGTGCGTACGATCCTCGCTCAGGGTAGCGATACCGGTCGTTTCTTCGCGTCGCCGGAAGCCACGACGGCGACCGTCGAGGAATGCCTGCGCTTCGACGCACCGCTGCACATGTTCACGCGCTACGCCTATGGCGAAATCGACCTTGGCGACGGACTGGCCCTGAAGCCCGGCCAGCAGGTCGCACTGTTGCTCGGCATGGCCAATCGCGATCCCATCGCTTTCGCGGATGCAGCAACCTTCAATCCCGGCCGGAGCGATCAGAAGAACGTCTCGTTCGGCGCAGGTATCCATTTCTGCATCGGCGCGCCGCTTGCGCGACTGGAGCTTCAGACGGCGCTGAAGGTGCTGTTCGACCGCCTGCCGGATCTGCGGCTCGTCGAGGAACCGATTTTCCGCGACACCTATCATTTCCACGGGCTGGAGCGGCTGGTCGTGAGCGCGTAAGGCTTCGCATCAGATTATCGAGCCTCGAAGGACGCACCTACAGCCGGATCACATATTCCTTGCGAGTCGTTTCAAGGACTTCCCAGGTTCCCTTGAAGCCAGGTCTGAGCACGAAGCTGTCGCCGGCCTTGATCGTCCGGGCAGCGCCGCCGTCTTCGGTTATGACCGAAACGCCGAAGAGGACATGGCAGAACTCCCACTCGTCATACTCGATGCGCCATTTGCCGGGGGTGGATTCCCAAACACCGGCATAAAGGCCGCCCTCTGCCTCCTCGACATTCCAGGTCGTGAAGCGAGGCTGTCCGGAGATCAGCCGGCCTTCCGCGGGCGCGCCGTGTTCCGGCTCGACCGCGGAAATATCGATGGAGACAAAGAATGACATGGAAGGCTCCTGCATCCGGCCCTCCATGCCATGTCGTTCAGATCTTGGCCAGCGCCTGCTCGAGGTCGGCGATGATATCGGCGACATCCTCGATACCGATCGACAACCGCACGACCTCCGGTCCTGCGCCGGCCGCGATCTTCTGTTCGTCGGAAAGCTGGCGATGAGTCGTCGATGCCGGATGGATGACGAGAGATTTGGTGTCGCCGATATTGGCGAGGTGCGAGAAGAGCTCGAGCCCCTCGACGAACTTGACGCCCGCATCGTAGCCGCCCTTGAGACCGAAGGTGAAGAGCGCGCCGCCGCCCAGCGGCGAATAGCGCTGCTGGAGCGTATGGTTCTTGTCTCCGGGCAGGCCGGCATAGGACACCCAGGCGACCTTGGCGTGCTTCGACAGATACTCCGCCACGTTCTTGGCATTGTCCGAATGACGCTGCATACGCAGCGGCAGGGTTTCCAGGCCGGTCAGGATAAGGAAAGCGTTGAAGGGTGAAATGGCAGGTCCGAAATCGCGCAGGCCCAGAACGCGCGCGGCAATCGCGAAGGCGAAATTGCCGAAAGTTTCATGCAACACCATGCCGCCATATTCGGGACGAGGCTCTGAAAGCATCGGATAATTCCCGGATTTCGACCAGTCGAAGGTACCTCCGTCGACGATCATGCCGCCGATGGAATTGCCATGACCGCCGATGAACTTGGTCAGCGAATGCACGACGATGTCTGCGCCGTGCTCGATCGGCCGCAGCAGATAAGGCGTCGCCAGCGTGTTGTCGACGATGAAGGGCAGGCCATGCTTGCGCGCGATATTGCCGATCGCCTCGATGTCGACGAATTCGCCGCCGGGATTGGCCAGGCTTTCGACGAAGATGGCGCGGGTACGGTCGTCGATCTGGCTCTCGAAACCGTCGATGTTCTGGGGATCCGCCCAGCGCACTTCCCAGCCGAAATTCTTGAAGGCATGGCCGAACTGATTGATCGAACCGCCATAGAGTTTCTTCGCGGCAATGAAATTGTCGCCGGGACGCATCAGATTGTGAAACACGAGAAGCTGGGCCGCATGGCCTGAAGCCGTGGCGAGGCCCGCGGTGCCGCCTTCGAGGGCCGCGACGCGCTCCTCCAGCACCGCCTGTGTCGGGTTCATGATGCGCGTGTAGATATTGCCGAAGGCCTTCAGGCCGAAAAGCGAGGCGGCGTGATCGGCATCGTCGAAGACGTAGGACGTCGTCTGGTAGATCGGCACGGCACGAGCGCCGGTCGCCGGATCCGGCTTGGCGCCGGCGTGGACGGCGAGCGTGTTGAAACCTGGTGCGCGTTGCGACATGTCATCTCTCCCTAGGGGGCTTTTGGTTCGGCGGCATTCTTGGCGGAGCCAGCGCGCGAATGCAAAGAAGAAAATGCTCGGAGAAAGCCGATAGGGAGTAGGCTTTCGCCTATCGCTGCCGTACCCCGAAACTCTGGAAGCCTTGCCGCATGACGGGTTTCTTCGCGGAAATGACGCGGCTGTTTACGCCGTTCCATCCGATCTCGCCGGACAGGCGGCCATATTCGATCTTCGGGCAACGATCCATCACGACCTTCACGCCGGCGGCTTCCGCCTTGGCGGCGGCCTCGTCGTTGCGGACGGTAAGCTGCATCCAGATCACTTTCGGCAGGGGATCGAGCGCCAGCGCCTCGTCGACGATCGGCGGAACGGCGTCGGAGGCGCGGAAGATATCGACCATGTCGATGGCTTCCGGAATGTCGGACAGCCTGGCGTAGGCCAGGCGGCCGGCGATCTCCTTGCCGGCCTGGCCGGGATTCACGGGGAAGACCGTGAACCCCTTGTCGATCAGATATTTCGTCACGAAGAAGCTCGGCCGCACGTCATTGGCCGAGGCGCCGACCACCGCGACCGTCTTTACGGAATTGAGGATACCGGCAATGTAATCGTTGTCGTAGTGATCGTGGTTCATGTTGGCCATGTAAGCGGGAGCGGACGATTCTTAACCCGAGCGGATGTTCATTCGCCGATCCATTCCGGCTTGCGCTTGCCGATGAAGGCTCCGATCCCTTCCTCGGCATCACGGGCGAGCATGTTCTCCACCATCACTCGTGCGGCGTAGTCATAGGCATCGGAAAGGCCCATCTCGGCCTGGGCATAAAAGGCTTCCTTACCGATCTTCAACGTCAAGGGCGATTTGGAAACAATGGTTTCGGCGTATTTCGTCACAACCTGATTCAGGTATTCGGGCGGCACCACACGGTTGACCAGCCCGAACTCTCGGGCCGTCGTCGCATCGATCATCTCGCCAGTCAGCAGCATCTCCATCGCATGCTTGCGCGAGACATTGCGCGACAAGGCAACCATGGGGGTCGAGCAGAACAGGCCGATATTCACGCCCGGCGTCGCGAAGGTGGCCTCGCTGGAGGCAATGGCAAGGTCGCAGCTCGCGACCAATTGACAACCTGCGGCGGTCGCCACACCATTGACCTCGGCGATCACCGGCTTGGGCAGGCGGACAATCGACTGCATCAGCGCCGAACAACGCCCCATCGTCAATTCGAAAAAGGCCCTGCCCCGGTCCGGGTCGGAACGATGTGCCGTCATCTCCTTGAGGTCGTGACCGGCCGAGAACACCTTGCCCGGCGCGGCGATGACCACAACTCGTACCACCTTGTCATCACGGGCCGCGTCGAGTTCGCGCTGCAAAGCCTCCATGAGAGCAAGCGAAAGCGCATTGGCTGGCGGGTTGGCCAGCGTCAGCCGCAAGATACCGCCGTCGAGCGCGGCATGCACCAGCCCTTGCTCGTGGTTGCGCTTGATTGCGACGATCTCGGCCATGGTAGGGACTCCAGAAGGCTTCACGTTCGGTCACCGGTCTATCACGCTCGGGGTTGAAGAACAGCCGGGAAATGTGTCTTCTGACTTCCGTTTACGGAAACGGAAGCGGCTTGGCCGCAATGCCGCAAGCAAAATGATCCGGCGTAGGACAGGAAACGACATGCCGATACAGGCCGCACTCACCCCGCAAATGACGGCAGACGAAATCAACGATCTGCTGAAACGGGTCTACCCTCAGCTCAACGACGATTTTGCGTCCTACCGCGCGGTCGAAGTCTTCCCAGGGGGCTGCATAGTGAGGCTCGATGCGGATCATCGGCACCTGCGCCCAGGGGGAACGGTTTCAGGCCCGTCCCTCTTCACGCTGGCAGACATCGGCGGCTATGTCTGCGTGCTGTCTCATGCCGGGCCTGACGCGCTGTCGGTGACGACCAACCTCAACATCAACTTCATGCGTAAGGCCGAAGCCGGGCCGATCGACGGCCATTGCCGCATCCTGAAGCTCGGCAAGAGCCTGATGGTCTACGACATCGACATCGTCGCCGGACTGGATCGGCATACCGTCGCCCATGCGACGGGGACCTACTCCATCCCGCCGCGCCGAACGACAAGTGGCTGAAGGCGCAAGATACAATTGAGGTAAAATAATACCATCTTCTTAAGTTGCTGTTTCTGCTAGCTTTCTTGCTCTGCTTGCAAATGATACCAGCTTGACGCCGGTTTCCGCCTCTCCTATAAGCCGCTCGACGCTGCGGTTCACAAAGCTGCGGTTTCTTTTTGGCCTGCCCAACAGGCCAATCGAAGCAACAAGAAACGCCTTCTCCGGAAGGTCCCGAAAGAAAGCAGAACCATGAAAACCTTTTCGCAGAAGCCTGCGGACGTGGTGAAGAAGTGGGTGCTCATCGACGCCGAGGGTCTCGTCGTCGGCCGCCTCGCCTCCATCGTCGCCAATCGTCTTCGCGGCAAGCACAAGCCGACCTACACGCCGCATGTCGACGACGGCGACAACGTCATCGTCATCAACGCCGACAAGGTTGTCCTCACCGGCAAGAAGTACACCGACAAGGTCTACTACTGGCACACGGGCCACCCCGGCGGCATCAAGGAACGCACCGCGCGCCAGATCATCGAGGGACGCTTCCCCGAGCGGGTCGTCGAGAAGGCCGTGGAGCGTATGATCCCGCGCGGCCCGCTCGGCCGTCGCCAGATGAAGAACCTCCGCGTCTATGCAGGCGCCGAACATCCGCACATCGCCCAGCAGCCCGAGACGCTCGACGTCGGCGCGCTGAACGCCAAGAACAAGAGGGCTAAGTAATATGGCTGAGCTTTCCTCGCTCGCAGAACTCGGCGCCGCCACTGCCGCGGCCCAGCCGGCCGCACCGGTTCATGTCCAGAAGCTCGACAAGAGCGGCCGGGCCTACGCCACCGGCAAGCGCAAGGACGCCATTGCCCGCGTCTGGGTCAAGCCGGGCTCGGGCAAGATCGTCATCAACGACAAGGATTTCAGCGCCTATTTCGCGCGCCCTGTCCTCCAGATGATCCTTCAGCAACCGATCGTCGCCACGAACCGCACCGGCCAGTATGACATCGTCGCCACGGTCGCCGGCGGCGGCCTGTCGGGTCAGGCGGGCGCCGTGCGCCACGGCATCTCCAAGGCCCTCACCTACTACGAGCCGGCTCTGCGCGGTGTGCTGAAGAAGGGTGGCTTCCTCACCCGCGACAGCCGTACGGTCGAGCGTAAGAAGTACGGCAAGGCCAAGGCCCGCCGCAGCTTCCAGTTCTCGAAGCGCTAATTGCTTCCGGCATCCATCGCGATGCAGAATCGACCAGGCCGCCTCCGGGCGGCCTTTTTCATGGCTGTCATTCGGCTGACGATTCCGCCGCGGCGTGCCGAGCCGGCACGTCAGCATACGGCCTTCGATAACCGTTGAGCGTGAGCCACTCGATCGCAGCGCCTGGCTCGTCGGTCTGGATCACCGTGGCGCCGCGCTCGGCCCAGAAGCCATAGGTTTCCCGCGGGAAGGCTGCCGCGACGGCAAGCTCGTCGCCACGACCGCCCGAAAGCATGCCACCCGCCTTGTTTGCGATGGCATATGTATTCACCCAGAGATGCCAATCGCCGCGGGCCGCGACGGCCCGGGCGCGCGCACCGAACAGCGGCCCGCCATCTCCGGTCATCGGTTGCCCGGCGGCGTGCCAATGGATCATCTCGACAGCATCGGCCGAGAAGGCCTGCGTCGCCGCTTCCAGGAAATCGACGTCCCGCACGGCGTCGTCCGCAATGATCGGCATGAAGGTCACGTCCGGGCCGATCCGTTCGACGATGCGTCGCGCCTCCGCGATCCTTTCGGCGCTCCAGAGGTTCTGCTTGACGACGAGTTGGTCGGCGATTCCTAATTCACGCGCCACGGCGACGATGCCCGGAAGTTCGAAGATGTCGAGCTTGTTGTCGATATTGACGAAGATCCGATCCCGCGTGACCGAGAGCATCTCGGCGAGCGTCGGCACGGTCTCGTCCGATACCGCGCCGGTTCCTTCGATCACGAGCCGGCAGGACTTGAGTTCCTCAAGGGTCCGTTCCGCAAGGATCCCTTTGCAATTCGAGCTGCGGTCGAGCCAGGTGTCGTGAAAGACGACATAGACGCCGTCCTTCGATTTCTGGATATCGAGTTCGACCATCTCGGCTCCAACCCTGACGGCGTCCTCGACCGCCGCTATCGAGTTCTCGGGAAAACGCGTCTTATCAGCTTGGAGCCCGCCGCCACGGTGGGCGACCACCATCACATGGTCCCGCCACTGATTGGCGTTGAGCAGCCGGTCGCGGATGGCCTCAACGCGCGATTGAGCCGACGCCGGCATCCAGGGCAAGGCTGCCATCAGGCCGAGCACGGCGGAGAAGCGGATCATGCGCACCGGAATCACCCATGGCTGACATGTTGCGCCGGGAGGGATAGCGGCTGCCCATGACAGCGTCGTGACTTGCTCCGGGCAAGTACGGCCTGTCAAAAGGGGTCGCAATCGCGGGGAGAATGTCCAATAAGTGTGCCTCCCAAAACAGTGAGAGGGTTATCCAGCATGCCGTCATCGTCGATCGATCATGCCTTCACTGCGACGAAGAACACGGGGCGGGCGGGCGATCCGACCTATGCGGGGGCACTCTCCTTCATGCGCCGGCGTTTCACCAAGAACGTCAAAGGCGCCGACGTGGTGGTGTGGGGGGTGCCGTTCGATGCCGCCGTGACGAACCGCCCCGGCGCCCGGTTCGGGCCGCAGGCGATTCGCCGGGCGTCGGCGATTTTCGACAACGACCCGCAATATCCATTCAATGCCGACCTTTTCGCGGATCTCGCCGTCATCGATTACGGCGACTGCCTTTTGGACAGCGGCAATCACCAGAAGACGCCGGCCACCATCGAGCGTGAGGCGGCGAAAATTCTGAAGAGTGGCGCGTTCCTGCTTTCGCTGGGAGGCGACCACTTCATCACTTGGCCCATCCTGAAAGCTCACGCCGCGATCCACGGCCCGCTGGCGCTCGTCCAGTTCGACGCCCACCAGGACACCTGGCCCGACGATGGCAAGCGCATCGACCATGGTTCCTTTGTAGGGCGCGCCGTGCGGGAAGGCGTCATCGATCCCGATCGTTCCATCCAGATCGGTATCCGCACCCATGCGCCGGACGATTTCGGGATCAGGATCCTGCACGGCCACGATGTCGAGGAGATGCGCGCCTCCGATATCGCCTACGCGATCACCGAGCGCACGGACGGGCGCAAGACCTACGTCACCTTCGACATCGACTGTCTTGACCCGGCATTTGCGCCGGGTACAGGCACTCCTGTCGCGGGCGGCCCCTCCTCCGCCAAGATCCTGTCGGTGCTGCGGCAGATGACCAAGGTCGACATTGTCGGCGCCGATGTCGTGGAGGTCGCGCCGGCCTACGACCACGCCGACATCACGGCGATCGCCGGCTCGACCGTCGCCATGCACTATCTGGGCCTGCTCGCCGAACGAAAGGCGCGCGGCTGAGCCGGCATCCCTGGCGGGCAAGATTCACCCAATGCGGAATTGATTCCGGCTTCCGCCTCGCCTATTTGCTGCTGCGACTATCCTGGGAAAGACGGGCATGAAACCGAAAGTCTTCATCGACGGCGAACACGGCACCACGGGCCTTCAGATCCGGACCCGTCTGGCCGGCCGCGACGACCTGACCGTGCTGTCCGTTCCCGTCGAACGCCGCAAGGACCAGGCGGCACGCGCGGAATTCCTCAATGCGGCCGATATCGCCATCCTTTGCCTGCCGGACGACGCGGCACGGGAAAGCGTTTCGCTTATCGCCAACGACCAAACCAGGGTCATCGATGCCTCGACCGCGCATCGCGTCGCGGAAGGCTGGGCTTACGGCTTTCCCGAGATGGATAGGAAGCAGGCTGCCGCAGTCTCGGCAGCCAAACGGGTCGCAAATCCGGGCTGCTGGCCGCAAGGGCCGATTGCCGTGGTTCGGCCGCTGATCTCGGCCGGGCTGCTTCCGGCCGACTATCCCATTACGATGAACGGCATTTCCGGCTATTCCGGCGGCGGGCGCGCCATGGTCGAAGACTATGTCGGCAAGGGCGAAGACGCTCCGGAATTCCTGCCTTACGGGCTCACGTTCCAGCACAAGCACGTTCCCGAGCTGAAAACCTATGCGAAGCTTCAGCGCGACCCGCTGATGCAGCCGGCCGTCGGCAATTTCGCGCAGGGCATGATCACCGTGGTTCCCCTGCAACTCGCCACCCTCGAGCGGGTACCCACAGGAGCGGAGCTCCACGCGGCGATCGCCGATCATTATGCGGGAATCGAGAACGGCTTCGTCGAAGTTGCGCCTTTCGTCGCGACCGAACGCGTCCCCGATATCAATCCGGAGCAGTACAACGATACTAACCGGATGAAGCTCTACGTGTTTGCCAATGACAAGCGTGCCCAGGCGCTGCTTCTCGCCGTCTACGACAATCTCGGCAAGGGCGCCTCGGGAGCCGCAGTCCAGAACATGGACTTGATGCTCGGTCTCTAGACCGGCATGTCGGGGCGAGCCGGCTCGCGCTCATATATCTGACGAAGGTTCACGACCGGCCGGTATGGCAAGACCGGCCGTTCTTGTTGCGCCACGCAGGATCACCAATCATGCAGAAGCAAATTCCTCTCTTTCCCGACCGCTGGAAGGTTTCCAATCCCGTTCTCGTCACCGAGACGTTTTCCAGCCGGATCTGGAAGGTCCTTATGGAAGATGGCAACCCCGCCATCGTGAAGGACCTCAAACCCTTCGACGACGTCGAGGATGAGTTGCGCGGCGCCCACCTGCTACGGTGGCGCCGCGGTGAAGGGGCGGTGAAGCTGCTCGGCATGGACGGTCAGAGAATGCTGCTGGAATATGCCGGCGAAAGAATGCTGCAACACGACCTCGACACGCTGGGCGATCCGGCGGCGACCGAAATAGCGGCCGAAGTTTTGGCAAGGCTTCTCTCGCCGTCGGGGCATTCCATCCCTTCCGACCTGCAGCCGCTTCGCGAACGTTTCGCCAGCCTGTTCCGAAAGGCGAAAGCCGACAGGGATGCGGGAAACGCCAGCCTCTATGTGGAAGCCGCCGGCGTCGCCGAACATCTGCTCTCAAGTCCCGCAGATGTTCGCCCGCTCCATGGCGACCTGCACCACGAGAACATCATGTATGGCCCGCGTGGCTGGCTCGCCATCGACCCAAAGGGCGTGGTCGGCGATCCGGGTTTCGATGCGGCGAACATGTTCTACAACCCGCTCCACCGCGACGATCTCTGCCTCGATCCCAAGCGGATCGCCGGCATGGCGGAAACCTTTTCCGCGACGCTGAGACAGGATCCACGCAGGTTGCTCGACCATGCGCTGGCCTATGGCTGCCTTTCGGCTGCGTGGCACCACGAAGACGCCAACGATGCGGACGAAACCCGCGAACTGGCAGTGGCCGCAGCGATCCGCGACGTAAGGGACGTCAGCTTCTGACCCCGGAGATATCCGGTAGCGGATAGGCACCCTTTGCGCCACGCCAATGGGCGGTCGCGAAGATCAGCACGACCATGGCCACACCCTGATGCAGCAGCGCCCAGTGCATATGCGCCTGCATCAGCAAAGTGCCCACGCCGACGCCTGCCTGCACGAGAATCAAGGCCAGCAGCAGCCAGGCCCGTCGCGCATGCGTGCTTGCCGGCTCGGCGCGCGCCGTGGCAAGCGCGTGCCAGGCGGCTACGGCCAGAAGCGTGTAGGCGAACATGCGATGGAGGAACTGAACCGTTTTCGGGTTCTCGAAAAGGTTGCGCCATGCGGGATCCATGACGAAGAGGTCGCCGGGGATGATGGCCCCGTCCATCAGCGGCCAGGTATTGTAGCTGAGTCCGGCATGGAGCCCCGCGACGAGGCCACCGAGATAGATCTGGATCAGGATGAGAAAAACCATAGTACCGGCGGCGCGCCGAACGTTGCGACCTGCCGGCCCTTGGGAGTACGTCGCGAGCCCACGAGCGATGTAGGCAACGGCAACGACAATGACGCAAGCGAGCGTCAAATGGGTAGCCAACCGATATTGGCTGACGCTGACGCGCTCGGCCAGCCCCGAAGCCACCATCCACCAGCCGATCGCGCCTTGCAGACCGCCGAGCGCAAGCAGCCCGACGAGAGAAAGCTTGAGTTGGTTCTCAAGGCGGCCGGTCAACCAAAAGAAGGCGAGCGGGATAGCGACAAGGAACCCTACGCCGCGCGCAAGCAACCGATGCGCCCATTCCCACCAGAAGATCCCCTTAAACTCTTCGAGCGACATGCCCTTGTTGATCTGCTCGTATTGCGGGATCTGTTGGTATTTCTCGAACTCCTCCTGCCATTCCGCCTGGTTGAGTGGAGGGATGACGCCGTGGATAGGTTTCCATTCGGTGATGGAGAGCCCCGAGCCCGTCATACGGGTGGCGCCACCGACCATGATCAGCGCGAACAGCACGACCAGAACGACATAAAGCCATGCTCGCACGGCACCGCGGTTCCTCAGCAGGCGGTCGCTCGGAATGGTCGGGGCGGATGTAATGGCGCTCATGTCGTCAGAAGATCCCTGCTCATGCGGCGGATTGGTGGACCATTGGGGCCGCCATCGCAAGGGCAGGCTTCGCGACACGCCGTCGCGCCGAGCATCCTCTTCGGCCTGTTGCGCCGCTTTCGGGAAACTCGTACCAGAGCGGCAAAGGAAGAAAGATGCCCGTTCGTATCAAGAAACTCATCGGAACCATTCTGCTTGTCGTGCTGGTCGTCGTCTATGCACTGCTCGCGACGATCATCGCGGTCGCCCAGCTTGCCGAATCCGGCCCGGTGGTGCATTTGCTGTTCTTCCTCCTGTCCGGCCTGTTGTGGGTATTGCCGGCCATGCTCATCATCAAATGGATGGTGACGGAGCCCAAGGCTAAAAGATAAGCAAACCCTCGGTCGATATTTCCTTCACCTTTCGCTGTTAATCTTCGGCTTCATGAACGAGGCGGGACGAAATATTGCCGCCGTGGCGAACAGAGCCGCGGAACAGCCGCGCGCGAGCGCGGCTGTTTATCGCACACCCGCCGCCGCGCTCGAAGCCTACAAGGCCCTCGGACGCTGCTCGACCTTCTCGCCCGCCCAGAGCCCGGCATGGGTGAGCGCCTGGATTGCGGAGACCGAGCCAGACTTCGTCATCGCCACGCTTTCCCTTCAGGGTGTGCCGTCCTATGCGCTCGCGGTCGAGATCGTTCGCCGAGGGCCTTTCAATATCGCGCGGTTCATGGGCGGGCATCATGCGAACGGCAATTTCAGTCCGTTGGCAGCGTCGGCTCCGCCCCTCTCCCGTGCCGACCTGGATATTCTGATCGCCTCGATCGGCAAAGAGCGGCCGGACATCGACCTTCTGTCCCTTGAGCGCGTGGCGGATACTATCGAGGGCCGGACGAACCCGTTGATGACGTTGCCACACCTGCAAAGCCCTAATCCGGCGCTTGCGACCGATCTTTCCGGAGGCTTCGATGCGCTGCTGGAGCGCACCAGCGGCAAACGGAAGCGGAAGAAGAACCGGTCACAATCCCGCAAGTTCGAGGCCGCTGGCGGCTTCCGCTTCGTCACAGCGACGACACCGGACGAAGCCTCGCGGTTCCTCGAAGCTTTTTTCTCGATGAAGCAGGAACGCTTCCGTAAGATGGGGCTGGCGGATGTCTTTGCGACCCCGGAGGTGCGTCGTTTCTTCCACAGGCTGTTCGGCGATGCGCTTGCAGAGAAGACGCCGCCCTTCGTGCTCGACGGCCTGGAAGTGGCCGGCCAATTGCGCGCCGTCACTGGTTCGAGCCGCTGCGACGACAGGCTGATCTGCGAATTCGGCGCGATCCGGGAGGACGAGCTGTCACGCCTCAGCCCAGGCGACTTCCTTTTCTTTGACAACATCCGGCGGGCCTGCGCGGATGGCTTGGCACTTTACGATTTCAGCGTTGGTGATGAACCGTACAAGCGCCTCTGGTGCGACGTCGAGATCACCCACTATGACGTGCTTGTGCCGATGACGATGGGCGGCAGGATTCTCGTCCATGCGATGCGCGCGAAGAATCGTTTGAAGGCCTTCATCAAGAAGAACAGCCTGGCCTGGCGACTTACCCAGACTCTGCGCAGACGCAGAGGAAGCCGCTCCGAGCAGGGCTGATCCCCGGCTCGTTATGCAGCCGAACGATCGGGAACCGGAGAAAACGGCGGCTCGTAGCCGGCCGGCGACACCAGGGTCGGCTTGCCGTAACCGCCGGCCTCCAGATCCGCCGCGGCCAGCACGATCGCCTGATCGGTGGGTTCCAGAACGCTCACCATCACTTCCGTCGCGGCCGAGACCAGCCTGCGGATTGCTTCCGCGTCGGCAACACCGCATTCCACCACGACCACGTCATAGGCTGTCGTCAGCGAGTTCATGATGATGGGCAGACGATCGACCGCCCGCATCGCCCGCACCGGGTCGGCTGTGCCCGGAGGGATGACATGGCAATCCGAATAGAGGTCGGCGTGGATGACATCGGTGAACTGGGCTTCCGAAGCGAGCAGGTTGGTGATCCCCGGATAAACTCCGCTTTCCAGCATCGGGCGTGATGCGGCCGCCGAGGACGTCAGGTCCAACAACAGCACGCGCAAACCGGCATCCGCGACTTCGCGCGCGACCAGCACGGCAGCGGCCGCCGCTTCGTCTCCCTCCGGAGAAACGAAAATCGCCCGAGTGGCCCCGCCCGCGATCAACTTTTCCGCGGCGCGTTCGACGGACACCTCGCCGAGGATCGGTGTGGGCGGCTCCCGTGTCACCAGATTGGGATGCAGTTCGGGCTTGGCCTTGGACGTCAGGGGGACCTCGACGACGGGCTCATCGAGCGGCGCTTGCGCCGCCGGCATGGGCACCTGCCCGACAGGTTCGATGGCCAGGCCAGCGGCCGGACGCATGGCGCGACCGCTGAACAACTCGCGCAGCAAAGTCACCACGGCCATTATCAGGAGCGAGCCAACAAAGGCGGCGCCGACGATCGGCAGGATCTTCGGGAAATAAGGTTCGGCGGGAACGATCGCACGGGAGAAGATGCGTGCGTCGGCCGGCAGATAGTTGTGCTCCTTCCGCGAAGACGCTTCACGGTAGCGGGTAAGATAAGATTCCAGCAGCTCGCGCTGAGCCGCGGCTTCCCGCTCCAGTGCCCGCAGTTCGACCTCCTGGTCGCCGGCACGGGCCGACGCCGCTTTCAGTGTGTTGAGATCGGCGACGAGCTGCCGCTCACGCAGTTGTGCGGTCTTTGCCTCTGTCTCCATGCCTTTCTGGATCTTCTCCGCCTCCTGGCGGATCTGCCGATCGAGGTCGGCAAGCTGAGAATTCAACGACCGGATTCGTGGGTGATTGCCAAGAAGCGTCGTGGAAAGATCGGCAATGTCGGCTTTCAACTGCACCTGCCGCTCGCGCAGACGCTGGATGAGGCCCGAGGAAAGCACGTCGGGCAAGGCTTCCAGCGAACCGCCGCCGTCGAGAACGGCACGGACGCTTTGGGCATTGGCGTCGGCAGCTGCGCGTGCTGCACGCACCCGCGACAGTTCGCTGGCCAGTTCCGAAAGTTGCTGGGTGGCGAGGACGGAGTTGTTCTGACCCACGAGCAGATCCGATTCCGAGCGAAAAGCCGCTACCTTTGCTTCGGCCTCCTTTACCCTCTCGGTCAGGTCGGCGATTTCCGGTTCGAGCCAGTCGGTGGCGTCGGCGTTGGACTGCAGCTTGGCGTCCCGGCTCACGGCGATATAGGCGTCGGCGATCGCATTCGGAATTTCGGCCGCCAGCTTCGGATCCTGCGAGGAAAATTCGATCACGATGACGCGTGACCTCTCCACCCGGTAGACCGTGAGCCTTTCACGAAACGCCTTCAGAACCCGCTCTTCCGGCGGGATCTCGCCGGGATCGGCCTTCAGGCCCGCTATCACCAGCAAACGCCCGAGGAGAGACAAGTTTGAAGCCTCGTCGAATTCGGCCAGCTTGGAAAGCTGGAGCTTCCGTGCGACTTGCGTCAGGATGTCGGTCGAGCCGACGACCTCCACCTGGCTGGTTACCCCCTCCTCATCAAGGACGGGATTGCTGCCCTCCCCGGCTGGGGCCGGCCGCGTGAAGACCGACTCCCGCGTCTCGATCAGAATACGTGTCTCGGCCTTGTAGCGGGGCGTCGCCGTCCAGGCGAGCATGAAGGCGATGCCTGTCACGATCAATGCCACCGTGAGGATGCGCCGCCAATTCTCGACGAGGCTCGCAAAAAGCTTGCCGAGATCGACATCGACGTCGCTGGTGGTGTGAACGCCAGACATGCACCCAACTCCGCTCATGGCACGGAAACAGGGTAAACGTCTATGGTAACTCAGCCGTTAACCGTCCCACGCGCCCAAGTTCGCGATGACACGCAGCCCAGCCGGCGGGGGCTTTACCGCCCATTAACCCTAACAGAGTGATAACGAAGCAACCACCAATTGCGCCGGTTCGGCCGCTCTCCAAGGTATGCGCTCGGCTATGAAAAGAACGCTTCCCGTCCTTCAAGCGGTGCTCGCCGCCGCATTGCTCGCCGGCTGCTCGGGTTACCATCCGGCGCCGGCCGCTTTCCACGAAGTGATCGACCAGCCTTATCGTCTCGGCGCCGGCGACAGGATCCGCGTGACGGTCTTCGAGCAGCCGGACCTCAGCAATACTTACAGCGTCGACCAGTCCGGCTATATCGCCTTCCCGCTCGTCGGCGCCGTGGCGGCCCGCGGCTACTCCACCCAGCAGATCGAGGCCGAGATCGCAAACAAGCTGCGCCAAGGCTATCTGCGCGATCCCGACGTATCCGTCGAGATCGACCGCTACCGCCCGATCTTCGTGATGGGCGAAGTGGGCGCGGCCGGGCAATATTCCTACGTGCCGGGCATGACCGTCCACAAAGCGGTCGCCGTGGCAGGCGGATTCTCGCCGCGCGCCAATCAGGCGAATGTCGACATCACGCGCGACATCAACGGAAAGGTGATGACGGGACGCGTGGTGACGTCCGATCCTCTCCTGCCAGGAGATACGATCTACGTCCGCGAGCGGCTGTTCTGACATAGGCCGGGGCGCGCGTGACAACCAGGAAGCTCCGCATCGTCCATTGCTTCCGGTCGCCTGTCGGCGGGATCTTCCGGCACGTGCGCGACCTGGCCGAAGCTCAGGTCTCGGCCGGCCACATCGTCGGCATCGTTTGCGACTCCACAACGGGTGGCATGTTCGAGGAACGGCTGTTCGATACGCTGAGGCCGCTGCTGGCGCTCGGCGTCAGCCGCACACCCATGCAGCGTCATGTCGGGCCGGGCGATATAGCGTCCGCCTGGCGGACATTGAAGATCATCAAGGAATTGCAGCCGGACGTGTTGCACGGCCATGGCGCCAAGGGTGGTGTCTATGCCCGTCTCTTCGGCTCACTGTTGCGGGTTTCCAGGTCTCGCGTGGCCCGCGTCTATTCAGCTCATGGCGGCAGTCTGCACTATGACGAGACCACCGCCATGGGTAAGTTCTTCTTCGCGTTGGAAAGATTGATGGGGCGCGTGACCGACCATCTGCTTTTCGTCTCCGAATATGAACGCCGCGTCTTCCTGCGAAAGATCGGCGAGCCGAAAGCACCGAACAGCCTCATCTATAACGGGCTGCACGCAAGCGAATTCGATCCTGTCGGCACGAGGCCCAATGCCGCGGACTTCCTTTATATCGGCATGATGCGTGACCTGAAGGGCCCCGACATCTTCATCGATGCGCTCGCCGAAGCAGGCACGCGCCTGGGCCGGCCGGTGAGCGCCGTGATGGTTGGCGACGGGGAGGACAAACCGCGTTACCAGGCACAAGCCGGAAGGTTCGGAAACTCCGCGCAGGCGACTTTTCTGCCATCCATGCCGGCGCGCGAGGCCTTCGCTCTGGCGGAGGTCGTGGTGGTTCCCTCCCGTGCCGAGGCCATGCCTTACGTGGTGCTGGAGGCGCTCGCTGCGGGCAAGCCGATAATTGCCACCAAGGTGGGCGGAATCCCCGAGATATTCGGCAACGACTCGCCGGCGCTGGTCCGGCCCGACGCCGGTGAAATCGCCGGACGCATGGTTGCGGCGATCCAGGATCGTGCCGCCTTCAAGGCCTCGATGCCGAGGCTCGAAACGCTCCGGTCCCGCTTTGGCGCCGACGTCATGGCCGGCGCCATCGAACAGGCTTATTTCGCCGCCCTCGCGCGCCAGTCGGCCCGCGCCTCCCGAGAAAGGGTTTCTTAGCGCATTGCTGCTAGGCCTCAACCAAGACGCGAGACCTGCCGCAATGAGCGAAATCGACCCCACAAAGCGTTTTTCCGTCGAAGCGGTGCGCAATTTCCAGGACGGATCCGACTACAAGAGCCCGCCTCGGCAGATCAACGATGTGGCGCGCCAGGTGGCAGCGCAGTACCGACACGACACGATGTCGCCGGTCATGGTCAGCGGCATCCTGAGACTGGCGGAATTCGGCCTGCTCGTGCTTGCCGGCGTCGCGCTCTACATCCTCTATGTCGGCTTCGCCACCCACCTTTACTGGCACTATCCGGCGATCATCATCGGCGGGTCGCTGCTGGCGGTCATTCTCTTCGAAATGGCCGACCTGTACCAGGTTTCGGCGCTGAGACGGCCTTTCGCCAATGCCGGCCGCCTGATCCTGATGTGGTCCGGCACATTCGCTCTCTTCGCGGTAGCCGGCTTCTTCCTGAAGGTTTCTTCCGATTTCTCGCGCTTCTGGTTCGGCGCGTGGTTCGTTGCCGGGTTCCTCCTCCTCTTCGGCTTGCGACTCGTCCTGGCCAGCATGGTCAAGCGCTGGGCGCGCAACGGCAGGATGGAGCGGCGGGCGGTGCTGGTCGGAGGAGGAAAGACCGCCGAGACGCTGATCCGATCGATCGAACGCCAAGCCGATAACGATATTCGGATATGCGGCATATTCGACGACCGGGACGACCGCAGGTCCCCCCCTGTCGTCGCCGGCTATCCGAAGCTCGGCAACGTCACCGAATTGATCGAATTCGCTCGGATCGCCCGCATCGACATGCTGATCGTCTGCCTGCCTGTCACGGCGGAAGCGCGCGTCCTGTCCCTTCTCAAGAAGCTCTGGGTGCTGCCGGTCGACATCCGGCTATCGGCCCACGCGAACGAACTGCGTTTCCGGCCCCGCTCCTACTCCTTCATCGGCTCGGTGCCGATGCTCGATATCTTCGATCGTCCGATCAACAACTGGGATTCGGTCGCCAAGCGCTGCTTCGACATCCTCTTCTCGCTGTTCGGCATCATCGTCTTCTCACCGGTGATGCTGGCGACCGCGATCGCCATCAAGCTCGACAGCAAGGGACCGGTGATCTTTCGCCAGAAGCGTCACGGCTTCAACAACGAGATCATCGAGGTTTACAAATTCCGTTCGATGTACACCGAAATGGCCGACCCGACGGCAAGAAGCGCGGTCGTCAAGAACGATCCGCGTGTCACCCGTGTGGGTCGCTTCATCCGCAAGACGTCGATCGATGAATTGCCGCAGTTCTTCAATGCGCTGTTCGGCTCGCTGTCCCTCGTGGGCCCGCGCCCTCATGCCATTTCGGCCCAGTCGCACAACAAGCTCTATTATGAAGTGGTCGACGGATATTTCGCCCGGCACCGGGTGAAGCCGGGCGTCACGGGATGGGCCCAGATCAATGGCTGGCGCGGCGAGATCGATACGGACGAGAAGATCCGGATGCGCACCGAATACGATCTCTACTACATCGAGAACTGGTCGCTCTGGTTCGACCTCAAAATCCTGCTGTTGACACCGATCCGCCTGCTCAACACGGAAAACGCCTATTGAGCACCGCCGAGCTCTCCCGCGACGCTGTGAATGCCAAGCTGGTCGCTCTGATCAGCAGCGCGGCAGTCTCGCTCGGCGTTTTCCTGTCAGGCTTCGTCATCAACGAGCCGGCCCCCTACGAGCTCTATATGGCCGGGCTGATCGCGGTGTGGGCATTGTTCGGGCTGCGCATATCGAGATCGGTCGCGCCGCTTATCGTTCTTCTGGTCCTCTTCAACATCGGCGGCATGATCTCGATGACGCAGATGGCCGATCTCGACAATACGCCCCTTTATCTCGCGGTGTCGTTGTTCCTGGCCCTCACCGCCGTCTTCTTCGCTGCAGTGATCGAGGTCCAGCCCTCGCTCTACCGTCTCATCTTCGGCGCATGGCTGGCGGCTGCGACGTTCACGGCCGCGCTCGGCATTGTCGGTTATTTTGACGCCTTTCCCGGGACCAGTGTCTTCACGCGCTACGAGCGTGCCGCCGGCGCTTTCGAGGACCCCAACGTCTTCGGGCCATTCCTGACCCTGCCCGGCATCTGGTTGCTCTACCGCGTTCTGACAGGCAGTCCTGCAAAAATGGTGCTCTATGCCCTTCCCCTGCTGGTCATCGCGGCGGGCATCTTCTTCTCCTTTTCCCGCGGCGCCTGGGGCCTGTTCGCAGCCTCGGCCATACTGCTTGTCGGATGCCTGTTCGTACAGAGCGCGAGCGGCTTTTTTCGGCTGCGCATCATCGTCATGACTATCGTAGCCATCACGCTGCTTATCGTCGCCATGCTAGCCATGCTGCAGATGCCCGGTGTCGCCGAGATGTTCACGACCCGCGCGCAGCTCGCCCAGGATTATGACAGCGATCGGCTGGGTCGGTTCGCCCGCTACGGCATAGGTTTCCTCATGGCGATGGAGCACCCGCTGGGAATTGGTCCGCTCGTCTTCGGCAAGACCTATGGCGAGGATACCCACAACATCTGGCTGAAAGCCCTGCTCGACTATGGCTGGCTGGGCTTTGCCAGCTACGCCATTCTGATCGGCTGGACCCTGGTTGCGGGCTCACGGATCCTGTTCCGGTCCCGGCCCTGGCAGCCCTTCTTCCTCTGCGCCTATATCGTGCTCGTGGGCCACGTCGCGCTCGGCACGGTCATCGACACCGACCATTGGCGGCATTTTTATCTGCTGCTCGGTCTGGTCTGGGGCGGCATCGCCCTGGAAAGAAAACATCAGCGGGCGCTTGTCCTGGCCGCCCCGCATAGCAGAATCGGCGTCCCTGCCCGGATGTGCCCTGCCGGCTGAGCTCTTTTCACAGCCATATCAGTTTCCTCACCTTACCGGCGACGAATTCGGTTGACCGCTCGTGGCATAAGACGATAGAGAGCACCCGGTTCGGAGCGTAGCGCAGCCCGGTAGCGCACTTGACTGGGGGTCAAGGGGTCGTGGGTTCGAATCCCGCCGCTCCGACCATTATCCATATCAACATCTTAGCCGCTACCACATTTTACCGAGCATGATGTCGGGAATGCGTCGGTCGCTACGGCGTGGGACGTTTCACAAGACTCTGCCTCGTGCGTCGCGGATGGAACCATTTGCCAAGCCTGGAGTTTAATAGCGTTCCGCCGCGCGGGACGCCCCGGGAGGAAACAATGGAGCGGCTGCAATTTGTAGAGCCGGTGCGCATTTGGCACCGTAATAGCATCGTTGAAATCAAGGATGTCCGGCAAGCCCTTGGCTTTCTGAACCAATGGCCTGCAGCCCGAAGAGGTCCGGTTTTCCAATGTGCCGTCAACGGCTGTAACGCGGCCCTGGTCGGACATCTCACGACCGAAGAGGCACGGCTCGCCCTGGTCAGCTTCGCACACATAACCGGGATACTGGAAAACCAGCATATAAAGCTGGCCGGGTAAGCCGCTTCCCGGAGATTATCACCCGCCTGCCGGAAACAATCGGTTTGCGCTTTTGCAGGAGCTGCTGCCGATCGGGTGGCAGGGCGCTAGTCACGCGTCGACGCCTCTCCGTCCAGTGACGTGGCGGCGTCAAGCACTTGGAGCGCCAACGATCAGCAACTCATCAAACCGCCGAGAAAACAGTTGGATAGGTCCGGCTTACAGTCGCATCGACTTTGGTGGTAACATTCTTTTCATGGCAGATTCAAAGACCTCCTTCGATCGCGATCCGGCCCCGAAACCTGCGGCAACGAGTTCGCTTGTCGGCGTACGCCTGCAGCCGGATCTGCTTTCCGCGCTCGATCGTTACGCCAAGGAGCATGGCGAAATGACGCGTCCGCAAGCCCTGCGGGCCGCTTTCCGCGATTGGGCGATCGCGCATGGCTACATGCCCAGTGTCGATGAGGGCACGCGGCCCGAGGACCTCAACGCCTCCAACGACGACTGAGCGGTTTGCGGAGCCGCGTTCTCGTTCAAGTGGAGCCGGCCTAAAGCATGTCGCGCGAATTGGGATTCGCACGACATGCTCTAGGCTGTTGTTTTTGCATGTCGTTTACCCAAAACCGCTACACACTGTTGGGCGACATGCTTTATCGCACCTGGTCGAGTAGGCGCTTGCATTCCAGCAGGTCGAACAAAGCCTCCTGCAGAAGCGCGCGATTGTCGCGCGAGAGCTTTCCGTTCCCCGCCTGAATGGGACCTTCATCTTCGGTCTTGCCGAGGCCGAAGAAGCGACGGGATGGTTTTACCTTTGGCTCGCCGACGAGCATCTCGTCGTCCTGGCTGCGTGGCTGAGCGGCCGGCGTAAGCTGCGGCGGCGCCTCGGCCTGCTTGCGCTGGGCGATCGCCTCGACCGCGGCCACATCGCCGCTGCCGATTGCGACCAGGAACTGATTGCCATTCTCGCGCAGGAGCTTCTGCACGCCCTTGATCGTGTATCCCTGATCATAAAGCATGTGCCGGATGCCCTTGATCAGTTCGATATCCTGGGGCCGATAATATCGACGTCCTCCGCCACGCTTCATCGGTTTTATCTGGGAAAAACGCGTTTCCCAGAAGCGCAGGACGTGCTGAGGCAGATCAAGCTCTTCGGCGACTTCGCTGATCGTCCGGAACGCGTCGGGGCTCTTGTCCATGGCCATTTCGCTCCAAAAGGACCGATTCGTATCCTATTTCAGCGATTTGGAATGCAATATTCAAGCCCGACGCCAATCGGCGCAGCACTTGTCAACCGCCAATTCGGCAAAACCTTGCGCGGGACTACTTGCCGCCTTTGTTCCGGCTGCTCTGATGGGCCCGCAGGATACGGCTTTTCAGGACGTTCGACGCCTTGAAGGTCATCACTCGGCGTGGAAGGATCGGCACCTCCTCGCCCGTCTTTGGATTGCGCCCGATACGCTCGTTCTTCGAACGGACGTGGAAAGTGGCGAAGGAGGACAATTTCACGGTCTCGCCACGTACGATCGCCTCGCAAATTTCGTCGAGGACGGTTTCCACCAGTTCGGCGGATTCAGTTCGAGAGAGACCGACCTTTCGATAGACGGCTTCCGCAAGGTCGGCGCGCGTAAGTGTTTTTCCCCCCATGCGAACGTCCAACCATCCTCAAAACCGACAGCGATACAAACAGCAGCGACGTTAAGTAATTGGTTCGTCTAGGTCAAGAACCCTTCGGGCGCCTTTCTACGGCAGGGTCGAAGGCCAAGCGATATCACATGGCCTTGTCGGTCGCGGGTTGTTCCGGCCCCAAGCGCTCCGACAGCATCGCCTACCACCTCACGAGTACGGCACCCCAGGTGAAGCCGCCACCCATAGCCTCGAGCAGGACGAGATCGCCCTTCTTGATGCGACCGTCGGCAACGGCGACCGACAAAGCCAGCGGCACCGAGGCGGCCGAGGTGTTGCCGTGCCGGTCGACGGTGACCACGACCTTTTCCTCGGCAATGCCGAGCTTCTTCGCCGAGGCGTCGATGATACGCCTATTGGCCTGGTGGGGAACGAACCAATCCAGATCCTCCGACGTTATGCCGGCCTGGGTGTAAGTGGCCTCGATCACGTCGGTGATCATTCCGACGGCATGCTTGAAGACCTCCCGGCCCTCCATGCGCAGATGTCCGACGGTGCCGGTCGTCGACGGTCCGCCATCGACGAAGAGCTTGTCTTTGAACGTCCCGTCCGAGCGCAGGCTGCTGGCAAGGACTCCTCGGTCGGCTATGGTCCCCTGCCCCTCTGCAGCCTCCAGGACGATGGCACCTGCACCGTCGCCGAACAGGACACAGGTGGAGCGGTCGTTCCAGTCGAGAATACGCGAGAAGGTCTCGGAGCCGATCAGCAGGACCCGCCTGGCCATTCCGCCGCGCAGATAGAGATCGGCTGTCGTGACCGCGTAGACGAAACCGCTGCAGACCGCCTGCATGTCGAAGGCGAAGCCATGGCGCATGCCGAGCCGCTGCTGGATTTCCACCGCCGTGGCTGGGAAAGTGTTGTTGGGCGTCGAGGTGGCGAGCAGGACCAGATCGATATCGGCCGGCGTCAGCCCGGCTGCATCGAGGGCGGCTCGAGCCGCCGCCTCCCCAAGCGAGGCCGTGGTCTCGTCCTCCGCAGCGATGTGACGCTGGCGGATTCCCGTACGCTGCACGATCCATTCGTCGGTCGTGTCGACGATACCTTCGAAATCGGTATTCTTCATAATGCGGCGCGGCAGCGCCGATCCGATGCCGCGCACAACCGATCGTATCATTTCAGCCCCTAAATGTTGTCGTCAGCCGCGGGCAATGGACGCGCCACCTGCGGCAACCGGGCATGGAACTGATCGAGGTCCGATTTGATCTTTTCGATCAACCGGTTGCGAACCATATCATAGCCCAATTCCACCGCCGCCATGAACCCTTCCGCGTCGGTTCCGCCATGGCTCTTAACCACGATGCCGTTGAGGCCGAGAAAGACCCCGCCGTTCGACTTGCGGACATCCATCTTCTCGCGCAGCAAGTCGAAGGCGCCCTTGGCGAAGACGTAGCCGATCTTGGCCATCAGCGTGCGACTCATCGCCGATTTCAGATATTCCCCGATCTGTCGGGCCGTCCCCTCGGCCGTCTTCAACGCGATGTTGCCGGCGAAGCCTTCCGTCACGACCACATCGACGGTTCCCTTGCCGATATCGTCGCCTTCGACGAAACCTCGGTAATCCATCGATTTCAGATTGGTTTCGCGCAGGATGCGCCCGGCATCCTTGACCTCTTCCTGGCCCTTGATCTCTTCCACGCCGACATTGAGCAGGCCGACTGTGGGGCGATCGGTCTCGAGCAGGGCTCGCGCCATGGCGGCGCCCAGAATCGAAAAGTCCACCAGCTGGTGCGCATCGGCACCGATCGTCGCCCCGACATCGAGCACAATGCTTTCGCCCCGGACGGTCGGCCAGATCGCCGCGATCGCGGGACGCTCGATGGTAGCCATGGTCCGCAGGCAGAATTTCGACATTGCCATGAGCGCGCCGGTGTTGCCCGCGGAGATGCAGACATCGGCCTCGCCGCTCTTGACGGCTTCGATCGCTTTCCACATCGAGGACTTCCAACGGCCCTGGCGCAACGCCTGGCTCGGCTTGTCGTCCATCCTGACCGCCACCTCGCAGTGATGAAACTCGGTGACCGATGCGAGTTTATCGAACTTGGCAAGCGCCGGGCGGACCTGCTCCTCGCGGCCATAGACCAGGAAACGCACGTCGCCGCGTCGCTCAGCCACCTTCGCCAGCGCCGGTATCGTCACGTTCGGGCCGTGGTCACCGCCCATGGCGTCAATGGAAATACGTATCACGAAGCTGTCATCTCGTTTGGTCCCGGACTTCGGCCGGGTTTCGGAAGCCGGGCGAAAATAGCCGTTTTGGACTTCGACACAACCGGCTTTTTTCGCCTCAATGGATGCTTTTCAGGATTTCAGCTTCAGTTGCCTGAGCTTTTCCTGCAACGGGCCTTCCTCGATCTCCGGTTCGTTTTCCGCCTCGACTACCGCGCCGGCCTTGCGCGGATAGGGATCGATGCCCAGCCCGAAGAATTCCTCGGCAAAAGCACCGAGGTCGATCGTGTCCCCCGTGAAGGTCTCCGGACTATCCGGTCCTTCAGCATCCAGGACGATCTCGCCTCCGTGGTCAGGGAAGCCCTTGCGCCCCAGCTTGGAATCCTCGGGAAGGAAGACGCCTTCAATTTCCTCCTCGATGTGATTCTCGATCGGGTCTAGCGTCACGACGCATTCCTGGACGACGTCTGCCTTGACGTTTCCAGAGACTTTGACGCCATGACGCTTCCATGGCGCAACCAAGAGCTCGGCACGATAGTTCTTGACCTCCAGCAGGTCGTGCGCGGCAGCCAGCGCCGCGCGTTCTTTTTCGTCGGCCTCGATGACAACAGGCATGCCCTTTTGGGGCAGGCGAGCGACATGGGCCAGAAATGAAACCGGGCTCTTCGTTTCCATCACGCGCTCCTTTCCCCTGGAACGGACAGCGGCGAGGGAAATTCGGCGCTGCCCTGCAAAATGGCGTCTATGGTCAGGGCGGCAAGACCCTGGGCTGCCGTGATCACATATGCGGTCAGCCGGTCGGCTTCAGGCCAGCCATCGACATCCGGCCGCACGTTCCGGGCAATGGCCTCCGCCAAGGCCTGACGGTCGTCCGCGTCGATCGCATCGCCGTAGGAAACGACGCGGCCGTAAAACATGCGGGCGAGTTTCTTCATGCGCTTGGGTACGCCGGGGTCGCTGATTCCCAGTTCTCGGATCGAGTGCTCCACGTCGCGGAAAAACTCATCGGTCAGTTCCTGTGCCACATCGCGAATCGCACCCGTCTCGCCACGCACCCGGTGAAGGAGCAGGAAAAGATGGAGCCCGACCATTTCGAAGCGGCCGAGCGGCGTGTCCGGCACGTGCCACTCCGAATATAGCTCCGGCTGCCGTGCCGCCGCCACGATTTTGGCATAGAGGCTGTCGACTATGATGCGGTTCGCCGAGCTTCGGCGTCCGAACAGACGTTTCAACATGCCGGGCGGCCTCCTTGGAACCGTTTATCGGGGGTAGTCAGGTTGCATCGGCGCAAAAGCTGGTTTACCGCTTCTGCCGCTTGAGCGGCAAGCCGCTGTTCGATAGGGGTGAGAGGGAATTGTTATTGCTTTCGCAGGATTTCAAGACCTCGGGAAAGAGGATCGCGCGCGCATCCGTCCTGATGCTCGCCGCCGGGGCCGCGCTCTCCGCCTGCAGCGCGTCGAGCACTCTCAACCCGAGCGAGACTCTGACCCAGGGTTATGTAATCGATCAGGAGCAGATCGATCTCGTCCCGGTCGGCTCGAGTCGCGAGCAGGTGCTGCTGGCGCTCGGCACGCCGTCGACGACGGCGACTTTCGACAATGAGGTGTTCTATTACATCTCGCAGACCCGCGTTCGCAGGGTCGCTTTCATGAATCCCAGGATAGTCGACCAGCGCGTCCTCGCCGTCTATTTCGGTGAGGATGGCCGCGTGACGCAGATCGCCCATTACGGTCTGCAGGACGGCAAGATCTTCGATTTCGTGTCGCGCACCACGCCGACCGGCGGCAAGGACCAGAGCTTCATCGGCCAGTTGCTGGCCGGCGCATCCAGCACGGGCGCCTCGGCCGCGCGCAATATCTTCGGCGGCGGCGGCTGATCGGCCGGACCATCAAGGACCATAGACAAGAAAACCGCGGGATCGCTCCCGCGGTTTTCTTTTGTCGGCTACGGCCGCAAATTCTCCATCAGGCGGAGTGCGCGAGCACGGCCAGGAGCAGCAGAGCCACGATGTTTGTGATCTTGATCGCCGGGTTCACCGCCGGACCCGCCGTGTCCTTGTAGGGATCGCCGACGGTGTCGCCGGTTACCGAGGCCTTGTGCGCTTCGGAACCCTTCATGTGCTTCACGCCGTCCTTGTCGACGAAGCCGTCCTCGAACGACTTCTTGGCATTGTCCCAGGCACCGCCGCCCGAAGTCATGGAGATCGCGACGAACAGTCCGTTGACGATGACGCCGAGCAGAGAGGCGCCCAGCGCGGCGAATGCCGACGCCTTGGAGCCGGAGATCAGCAGTACGCCGAAATAGACGACCAGCGGCGCGAGCACCGGCAAGAGCGACGGCACGATCATCTCGCGGATCGCCGCCTTGGTGAGCAGATCGACGGCGCGCGCATAGTCGGGACGATCCTTGCCCTGCATGATGCCGGGTTTCTCGCGGAACTGCTTGCGCACCTCCTCGACGATCGATCCCGCTGCGCGACCGACCGCCGTCATTGCGATGCCGCCGAACAGGTAGGGAATCAGCCCGCCGAAGATCAGCCCGGCAACCACGTAGGGGTTGGACAGATCGAAGGATACAGTGCCCAGATCCGCGAAATACGGAAACTGTTGGCTGTTGGCCGCGAAATATTGCAGGTCGTAGCTGTAGGCTGCGAACAGCACCAGCGCGCCGAGGCCGGCCGAGCCGATCGCATAACCCTTCGTGACAGCCTTGGTCGTGTTACCGACCGCGTCCAGCGCGTCGGTCGACTGGCGCACTTCCTTCGGCAGGCCCGACATTTCAGCGATGCCGCCGGCATTATCGGTGACCGGGCCGAAGGCGTCGAGCGCGACGATCATGCCGGCGAGACCGAGCATGGTGGTCACGGCGATCGCCGTGCCGAACAAGCCCGCAAGCTGGAAGGTCGCAATGATGCCGCCGACGATGACGATCGCCGGAAGAGCGGTCGCCTCAAGGGAGACCGCAAGGCCCTGGATGACGTTGGTGCCGTGGCCGGTGACCGAAGCCTGAGCGATCGAGACGACCGGACGCTTGCCTGTGCCGGTATAGTACTCCGTTATGACGACGATAAGTGCCGTCACCAGCAGGCCGATCAGGCCGCAGACGAAGAGATTGGTGCCGGTGACGGGGATGCCGCCCGCCGTTCCGATCTCGCCCCAGCCGATGGTAAGCTGGGTTGCAATCCACAGGCCGACGACCGACAGGAGGCCGGTGACGATCAGCCCCTTGTAGAGGGCGCCCATGATCGAGCCGTTGGCGCCCAGCTTGACGAAAAAAGTACCGATGATCGACGTGATGATGCAGACCGCACAGATCGCCAGCGGGTAAAGCATGACGCTGCCGAGCACAGCGGTTCCGCCGAAGAAGATGGCGCTCAGCACCATGGTGGCGACGACTGTCACCGCATAGGTCTCGAAGAGGTCGGCCGCCATGCCGGCGCAGTCGCCGACATTGTCGCCGACATTGTCGGCGATGGTGGCCGGGTTGCGCGGGTCATCCTCCGGAATGCCGGCCTCCACCTTGCCGACGAGATCGCCGCCCACGTCGGCGCCTTTGGTGAAAATACCGCCGCCGAGGCGGGCGAAGATGGAAATCAGCGAAGCACCGAAGCCGAGAGCCACGAGCGCGTCGATAACGGAGCGGTCAGCCGGCTGATAGCCGAGCGGGCCGATGAGAACCCAGTAGTAGACCGAGACGCCGAGCAGCGCGAGACCGGCCACCAGCAGGCCGGTGATCGCGCCCGACTTGAAGGCGATGTCGAGACCGGCCGCCAAACTGTTCGACGCAGCCTGGGCGGTGCGCACATTGGCGCGGACCGACACATGCATGCCGATGAAGCCGGCGGCGCCGGAAAGGACGGCGCCAATCAGGAAACCGACCGCTGCGGTGCTGGAAAGCAGCCACCAGGCGAGAAGGAAAACGACGACGCCGACGATGGCGATCGTGGTGTATTGGCGCGCGAGATAGGCCTGCGCACCCTCACGGATGGCGGCAGAAATTTCCTGCATGCGTGCATTGCCCTGATCGGCAGCGAGGACCGACCGTGTCGCCCAAATAGCGTATAGGACAGATAGCAGCCCGCAGAGAATGACGACGTAAAGCATAGTCATTGCGGATTTCCTCGATTGCGACCCGAATAGAACCCCTCCCCGGGCCATTGGGAAAGGCCGGTCGTTGGACAGAATCCGGCCTACTAGCGGCTTAACGAACCGGGCTTGGGAGCGTCAAGGTTTTGTTAATTTTTGGCCGTGATTTCGCCGCCAATGGGTTACCGAAAAGGAATCGGTAAAGGCATCATCCCGCGGGCGAGAGACGCCCGGTGCGTCGGGCGGCGATTCGTTCGAGAGCGGTCAGCGCGTCGTAGATCAGAACCGCGAGCGCGGCCACGATCAGCCCACCCTGCAGCACGAATGCAAGATTGTTGGACTGAAGCCCGGCGATGATGACCTCGCCCAAGGTTTTGGCCGCGACCGTGGATCCGATGGTCGCCGTGGCCAGGCTGATGACGACGGAGAGCCGGATGCCGGCGAGAATGACGGGAACGGCGAGCGGCAACTCGACCCTGGCCAGCCGTTGCCATCCGGTCATGCCCACGCCGCGAGCGGCCTCCAGCACGGATGGCGGCAGCGTGGTCAGCCCCGTCAGTGCATTCTCGAAGATCGGCAGCAGCCCATAGAGAAAGAGCGCGATCAGCGTGGGCTTCTCTCCGAACCCCACCGCGGGCACAGCCAGCGCCAGCACGGCGACGGGCGGAAAGGTCTGGCCGATATTCACGAGGCTGCGCGACAGCGGCAGGAATTCGGCACCGATCGGCCGGGTGACGAGCACGGCCAGCGCGACGGCAACGGCTGTCGCGGCGACCGTCGCGATCGCCACCGTTCTCAGATGCTGAAGCGTCAGGCCGAGCAGGCTTCCCTGGTTATAGATGGCCGGCGCATTGTTCTGTGTGAGCGGCCGAAACAGAGGCGCGAACCAGTCGGGATTGGTCACGAAAGCGACGAGAAGAGCAAAAGCAACGAGCCGCAGCCCGATAGGCAGGAAACGGATCATACAGGCCTCGCCGCCCGCCTGACGAGAGTGCCGACCGTGACGCGGCCCAGCGCGCTTCCATCGGCGGCCACGACCGGCAGGGCCGCCCGGCCGGACCACAGCAGTTCGTCCAGCGCATCCCGCTGGCTGGCTTCGGCCGGCATGGCCTTTCCCTCCGCGCTGCCGGGCTCGACCACGTCTCCGACGCGCCCGATCGACAGCAGCCGGAACGCGCGGTCGCCGGCTCCCACGAGATGTTCGACGAACTCGTTGGCAGGGCGGGCAAGAATATTGGCCGGCGCCGCATATTGCAGCAGCCGCCCGCCGTCCATCACCGCGATCCTGCCGCCAAGATGGATCGCCTCCTCCATGTCGTGCGTGACGAGGATGATCGTCGTGCCGAAGCGGCGCTGGATGGCAAGAAGGTCCTCCTGCGCTTTGGACCTGATGATCGGATCGAGCGCCCCGAACGGCTCGTCCATGAGCAGCACGTTCGGCTCGGCCGCCAGTGCGCGCGCGACACCGACGCGCTGTTGCTGACCGCCCGAGAGCTCATGCGGGTAGCGATGGCCGAATTCACCGGGATCGAGCTGGAAGAGTTCCATAAGCTCCTCGACCCGCGCCGCGATGCGCTGCGGCTCCCAGCCCAGCAGCCCGGGCACGGTGCCGATGTTCTGGGCAACGGTGCGATGGGGGAAGAGCCCGTGCCCCTGGATCGCGTAGCCGATCCGGCGACGAAGCTCGTGGCCCGGCATGGAGCGGTTGTCGACGCCGTCCAGCTTGATGACACCAGACGTCGGCTCGACCAGCCTGTTGATCATCCGCAGAAGCGTCGTCTTGCCCGATCCCGACGTGCCCACCACCGTCGTCATCGTGTGCGGTTCCACGGTAAAGGATACGTCGTCGACGACGGTGGTGTCGCCATAGCGTTTGGAGACGCTCTCGATCTCGATCATGAGGTTGCTCCCGTCCTTCCTGGCCCAGAGGAGATTTCCACGAGGGCGTCGAGGATGATCGCGGCGGCGAAGGCCAGCGCCACCGTCGGAACAGCCCCGAGCAGAACGAGGTCCATCGCCGTCTGGCCGATCCCCTGGAAGACGAAGACGCCGAAGCCGCCGCCGCCGATCAGCGCGGCGACTGTCGCCAGGCCGATATTCTGCACGAGGACGATGCGGATGCCGGTAAGGATCACCGGAAAAGCGAGCGGAAACTCGATACCGAACAGGCGCTGCCGGTCGGTCATGCCCATGCCGCGTGCCGCATCGTTGGCGGCCTGAGGCACCCCCGCTAGCCCTACCACGGTATTGGCTACCATCGGCAACAACGAATAGAGGAACAGCGCAATGAAGGCGGGGGCTACGCCGATTCCACGAATCCCGATCGCGGCGGCGCCTGGAACATTGGCGGCGATCCAGCCGAGCGGAGCGATGAGAATACCGAACAGCGCGATCGACGGGATGGTCTGGATGATGTTGAGCACGTTCAGGATCGGTTCGCGGATGGAGCGGACACGATGGCACAGGATGCCAACCGGAATGCCGACGGCGACGGCCGACACGAGCGATCCCAGCGCCAAGGTTACATGGCGGCCCGCTTCCGACCAGAAGCTGTCGGCGCGGTTGGCATATTCCTTGAGGATCGAAAGGGAATCCCACGTTCCGGACATGAGAAGCAGTGCCATGGCACCCGCCGCCACGGCGAGCACGCCGACACGTCCGGCCGGCGAAAGCCTGAGCCTGGTCAATGCGTCGGCCAGCATCAGTGTGAAAGCGAAGACGAGCAGCCAGAAGCCGGACCCCGGCGAGACGCGGGCGAACGTATTGCCTTCCGGCGTGAGATATCGACCGGCCGTGCCCAGTGCCAGTGAGAGAGCGACGAGCACGACCAAGGCCGTCCCCAATCTCAGTCGGACGGGCGTCCGCAGCACTGCCATCAGAGCCGCCCCGACCACGACGGCCAGCAGCAGCCAAGCCCACGCGACCGGCAGGGCTTCCAGAATGGAACGCGGCTCGCCGGCGACAATGCGATTGGCGCGAAAGACGGCCAGGGGCGCATAGAAAGCTCCCGCTGCGGCGATCGCGGCAATGGCGACGCCGAGCTTGTCCACGCGTTTCGTCAACGTCCCCTCAAGGGCTGGATTTCCGGCCGGCCGGAAGAGCTTACTTCAAGAAGCCGTTTTTCTTCAAAAAATCTTCGGCGACACCCTTGGCGGGCTCGCCACCGACCTGGACACGGCCGTTGAGCTCCTGGAGCGTCACAAGGTCGAGCTTGTCGAAGACGGGTTTGAGAATCTGCTCGATCTCGGGATGCTCCTTCAGCACGGCCTCCCGGATGATCGGAGCCGGTTGATAGACCGGCTGCACAGCCTTGTCGTCTTCAAGGACGACGAGCCCCGAAGGAGCGATGCCGCCGTCGGTGCCGTAGACCATCGCGGCATTGGCGCCATTCGTCTGGTTGGCGGCCGCGGCGATCGTCGCGGCGGTATCACCCCCGGACAACGTGATCAGTTGCTCCGGCTTCAGCGTGAAGCCGTAAATCGTCTGGAACGCGGGAAGCGCCGCGGCCGAGTTCACGAATTCGGACGACGCGGCGAGCACGACCGTGCCGCCGCCGGCGACGTACTTGCCGAAATCCGACAGGGACACGAGCTTGTTCTCTTCCGCCACGTCCTTACGCAAGGCGATGGCCCAGGTGTTGTTGGCCGGCGCGGGCGACAGCCACACGATCTTGTTGGCGTCGTAATCGAGCTGTTTGGCCAGTTCGAACCCCTTGACGGCATCCTTCCATACCGGGTCGTCAGCCTTCTCGAAGAAGAAACCCGCATTGCCGGTATATTCCGGGTAGATGTCGATTTCACCGGCGATGATCGCCTTGCGTACGACCGGCGTGGCGCCGAGCTGGATGCGATCCGTCGTGGCGATGTCGTTGGCGTTGAGGACGGCCTGGATGATGTGGCCCAGCACACCGCCTTCCGTATCGATCTTCGAAGACACGACGACCTGCGCGTCGGCAGCGGCCGTGGCAAGGACCAGCGCGATGCCCGCGCCGAGAAGACGTCCGATCGGTTTCATGAGCTTCCCCCTTCGAGAACTGGATTCCAGCGGGCGCATATCAGCACATGCCAAACGCGGCGTCGGGGCATCCGGTTTCATATGAAGCCGCGGCTGCGGAAACTTTTCCCAGCGCGACACGGCCGGCGACAGGCCGTCCGGGGACGAAAATGCAGCAGAGACAGGCCGGCTACAAGCCGTAACAGACGCGCTACTGCTTCATCCTGACAATCAGGCCGCGTAAGCGGGCCGCCGGCGTGCCATCAGCAGCCCGAGTGCGCTAAGACACAGAAGCGCGACGGGGAACACGATCCAGTTGAGCATGTTCCAGCCCCAACTGTTGTAGACCATACCGGCCATCAACGACGCAAAGGCGACCGAGCCGAAGAGAACGAAGTCGTGGAACCCTTGCGCCTTGCCCTTTTCCACAAGGCGGTATGTGTCGGCGACCATCGCAGTGGCGCCGATGAAGCCGAAATTCCAGCCGAGCCCCAAAAGGATGAGCGCGGTCCAGAACTGCCAGAGCGCTATGCCTGTCAGGGCGACGACGGCGCATCCGAGCAGAAGGACCAATCCCAGCGCGACGATGCGTTCCGCTCCGAAGCGGTGGATAAGGCGCCCGGTGAAGAAGCTCGGCCCGAACATGGCCATCACATGCCAGGAGATGCCGAGAGTGGCTTCCTCGGCCGAGAAACCGCAACCGACCATGGCAAGCGGCGCTCCCGTCATCACGAAGGACATCAGCGCAAAGGAACCCACGCCGCAAAGGAGCCCTACCAGGAAACGCGGTTGGGCCACGATCGCGACCAGCGAGCGCGGCGGAGCGGCATCCGCCGCGGCGGCATGCGCGCTGCCATGGCGTTCGCGCAGCAGGGACAGAACCGCCGCGCCGATCGCCGCAAGCACGACAATCGCGGCGAAAGATCCGGCGAACGGCACTGGTGCGAAGAGATCATGCGTGAAGATGACGATCTGAGGCCCGAGAATGGCGGTCACCACGCCACCCGCCATGACGAAGGAGATCGCCCTGGCCTTGAAGGCTGACGGAGCATTGTCGGCAGCGGCGAAGCGCAATTGCTGCACGAAGGCTCCTCCGCATCCCACGACGAGGAGCCCCGCCACGAAGGGCCAGAAGAGGTCTTGGAACAGAGCCCAGGTCGCAAGCGCGCCCCCGACGGCGGTGACCAGCGTTCCCAGCATGAAGCCGCCGCGGGCCCCGGCACGGCGGATCAAGGCGGCGGCCGGCAGTGCGCCGAGCGCCACGCCGACATTGAAGCCGGTCACAGGAGCTGTCGCCAGCGACTTGTCGGTCGCGAGCAGGAAGTAACCCGCGAGGCCGCCAATGGACATGCAAATGGACGATGCCGAACCGACGATCGCCTGTGAGGACGCCAGGATGAGCGCCGTCCTGCGCGCCTCGCGCTCGGCCGGATTCACGACGCGTCTTTTCCCCGCCCCTCCCCGCGCACCCTGCGCGAGACCCGATCGAGGACGGCATTGACGAGTTTCGGTTCGTCCTCGGCGTAAAAAGCCTTGGCAATATCGACATATTCCGAGACGATGACAGCGACGGGAACATCGTCGCGTTCCATCAATTCGTAGACTCCGGCGCGCAAGATGGCGCGCAAGGTGGAGTCGAGACGCGACAGGGGCCAATCATCGGTCAGTGCCTGACGGATCAAGGGGTCGACCGTCTTCTGTTTCTCTACGACGCCGGCGAGGATGGCACGGAACCATTGCGCATCGGCTTCCCGGTAGAGAGCCCCGTCAACCTCCTTGCCGAGCCGGAACGTCTCGTATTCGGCGGTGATCTCCAGAAGGCCGCTTCCGGCAACGTCCATCTGATAAAGGGCCTGAACGGCGGCCAACCGCGCTGCCCCACGCTTGTTGGCGTGGCGGATCATCGGTGCGGATTTGTCGGCCGGCTCAGCCATGTCAGGCTCCGAAGCGGTCGCGCAGGGCGATCATTGTCAGGGCGGCGCGGGCGGCGAAACCGCCCTTGTCGCCTTCGCTGCGGCGGGCCCGTACCCAGGCCTGCTCGTCGTTTTCGGTCGTCAGGATGCCGTTGCCGATGGCGATCGCCTCATCAATGGCAAGATCCATCAGGGCGCGGCTCGATTCGTTAGCGACGATATCGAAATGATAGGTCTCGCCTCGGATGACAGTGCCGAGCGCGACAAAGCCATCATAATCCGTTTCGCCCTCCAATGCGAAGGTGATGACGGCAGGTATTTCGAGTGCGCCGGGCACGGTGGCGACGTCGTAGGTTGCGCCTGCCTCGTCGAGCGCCGCCTTGGCACCTTCGAGCAAGGCGTCGGCGAGGCCATCGTAAAAGCGCGCCTCAACGATCAGCAGATGGGGCTTTTCTGAATTGGACATGAAGGTCTCCGGGAGTTGCCGGTGACTTAGGCCGAACCGCGTGTGACCGCAAGCCGTTCGTTCGCACAAGAGGCATGCTGCGGCCTGTGAACGCAGGCAGCCACGTGCGACCGTTCCTTTTACAACCCTTCCGCCGCGGCCTGGGCAAGACGCGCCGCATAGCGCGCCATCGTATCGATCTCGATGTTGACATGGTCGCCGACCTTGCGTTCGCCCCAGGTCGTCACCGCCAGCGAATGATGGATCAGCAAAACGTCGAACCGCACCCCATCCACCCTGTTGACCGTGAGCGAGGTGCCGTCGAGAGCAACGGACCCCTTGGGCGCGATGAATTTCGCGAGTTCGCGCGGCGCCTCGAGCACGAAGCGCACGGCATCGCCCTCCTCCTCCCGGGCCACGATCTCAGCCGTGCCGTCGACATGACCGGAAACGATATGGCCGCCGAGCTCGTCACCGATCTTCAGCGCACGTTCGAGATTGATGCGGGCGCCTTCTCGCCAGTCGGCTGCCGTCGTAAGCCGCAACGCCTCTTCCCAGGCTTCGACCTCGAACCAGCGACGGTTGGACCCCTCTTCCGGCAAGGCGGTCACCGTCAGGCAAACGCCGCCGCACGCGATTGAGGCGCCGATGGCGATACTTTGCGGGTCATAGGCTGTCTCGATTCGAACTCGTCGTCCTTCCGGCAATTGGGAAACGCCCGCCACGGTCCCGACATCGGTGACGATTCCGGTAAACATCAGATTGCCCTCATCCATTCCGCGTAGCGGTCTTCGCCAAAGCGAGCCTCGCGAACAAGCCTGAAACCGCCCGGTATGTGGTCATGATCGATCGGCGAGGCAATGCCGCCTCTGCCGATTGCCCCGAGCCCCCGAAACAATATGATCCGATCGACCAGATCGTCGTCGAGGAAGGCGCGCGCCGTATCGGCACCCCCTTCAACCATCACGCTCGACATGCCTCGCGCGGCCAGGTCCTCCAGCAGTTCCGGAAGTGCGATCCGCCCATCGTAGGTTTCGGTGGCAAGGAAGCCGGCACCGGCGGCGGCAAGCGCCGCTTTTCTTTCCTTATCGGCTTCCGGACCCACAGCGATCATGAGCGGCACCTCGTGAGCTGAACGGGCCAGTTTCGTTGTGACCGGTAGCTTCGCCAGCCGGTCGAGCACGATGCGCGCAGGCGACCGGCCCTCGAGGCCGGGTAGTCTGACCGTCAGCCACGGGTCGTCGGCAAGCGCCGTGCCGATGCCGACGACGATGGCGTCGGCCTCCATGCGCATGAGGTGCGCCTGGGCGCGCGCCGTGGCTCCGGTGATGGCCACCTGCCCCTCTCCCAGTCGCCCGATCATGCCGTCGGCCGAAAGCGCAAGTTTAAGAACCACTTCCGGTCGCTTTCTGATAGAGCGAATCAGATAGCCGGCCATCAGATCGGCGGCCTCGTCCGCCAGCACCCGCTCGTCCACCGCGACCCCGGCTTTGCGCAGGATGGCGTAGCCTTTGCCTGAGACACGCGGGTCGGGATCGGTCGCGGCGCCGACCACGCGTGCGACACCGGCGGTCACCAGCGCGTCCGCGCAGGGCGGTGTGCGCCCGTGATGAGCGCAGGGCTCGAGTGTCACGTAAGCGGTCGCGCCGCGAGCGCGTTCGCCCGCCTCGGCCAATGCCTGCGTTTCGGCATGCGGCCGTCCGCCGATGGCCGTGACGCCGCGGCCGACGATCACCGGGCCGTTGCCGTCGTTACGAACAATCAGCGTGGCGACTGCCGGGTTTGTCGAAGTCCGACCCTTGTGCTGCCGCGACAGGCGAATAGCCGCCGCCATGAAGCGTCGATCGATGGCGCTCGTCGTCATAGGCAGCCGGAGAATTGCACTTCAGAAATGCAGGGGTAGTCCATGAGGCGAAGCTGTAGCGGCCAAGCCGCCTTGCTGCAACCGGGCAAGCGACGCTCAGCCAGCGTCGTCTTCCGTCTTGAGTTCGCCCAGCACGTCATGGAAATCCTTGGCTTCACGGAAATTTCGATAGACCGAGGCGAACCGCACATAGGCGACGTCGTCCAGCGACTTCAAAGCTTCCATGACGAGGCGGCCGATCTCGCCCGACGGAATCTCGGTCTCACCCGAACTTTCGAGCTGCCGAACGATTCCCGTCACCGCGCGATCGATTCTCTCGGGATCGACGTTGCGCTTGCGCACGGCGATCTCGACCGAGCGGAGAAGCTTGTCGCGATCGAAAGGCACCTTGCGCCCGGATTTTTTGATCACGACGAGGTCGCGCAACTGGACCCGCTCGAACGTGGTGAAGCGACCGCCGCAAGTCGGACAAACACGGCGCCGGCGGATCGCCGACCCATCCTCCGCCGGGCGGGAGTCCTTCACCTGGGTGTCTTCCGACTGGCAATAGGGGCAGCGCATGTCGTCTCGCGATTCTTCCTTCGCGAGACAGGCTTAGAGCCTTTCCGGCAAAGTGCAAGGCGACGCATCGCCCTGCACCCCATCGTTGACGTTCAAGCTGTTGCCGTCACATGTAGGGATAGAGCGGGAAACGCCCGGTCAACGCCAGCACCTTGGTCTTCACCGCCGCCTCGACGGCGGCGTTGCCTTCATCCGAATTGGCGGCCTTGAGACCGTCGAGGACTTCAGCGATCAGCTTGCCGATTTCACGGAATTCGGCCTGACCGAAGCCGCGCGTTGTGCCGGCCGGCGTGCCCAGTCGGACGCCTGAAGTCACGAAGGGCTTCTCGGGATCGAAGGGGATGCCGTTCTTGTTGCAGGTGATGTTGGCCCGGCCGAGCGCTGCCTCGGCGCGTTTGCCCGTTGCGTTCTTGGGGCGCAGATCCACCAGCATGAGATGGTTATCGGTGCCGCCCGACACGATATCGAGACCGGTCTCCTGCAGGCTGGATGCGAGTGCCCTGGCATTCGCGACCACATCCCTGGCATATTGCTTGAATTCGGGCTGAAGCGCCTCCCGCAGCGCGACGGCCTTGGCCGCAATCACATGCATCAGCGGCCCGCCCTGAAGGCCAGGGAACACCGCCGAATTGATCTTCTTGGCGATGTCCTCGTCGTTGGTCAAAATCATGCCGCCGCGCGGGCCGCGCAACGACTTGTGCGTCGTAGTCGTCACGACATGGGCGTGCGGGAACGGCGAAGGATGCTCGCCGCCGGCGACGAGACCGGCAATATGGGCCATATCCACCATCAGATAGGCACCGACTGCATCGGCGATCTCACGGAACCTCTGGAAATCCCAGACGCGCGAATAGGCGGTTCCGCCTGCGATGATCAGTTTGGGATTATGAGTATGAGCAAGGCGCTCGATCTCATCCATGTCGAGCAGGTGGTCGTCCCGACGCACCCCGTAGGAAACGACCTTGAACCACTTGCCCGACATATTGACGGGCGAGCCGTGGGTCAGATGGCCGCCTGAATTCAGGTCGAGACCCATGAAGGTGTCACCCGGCCGCAGAAGCCCGAGGAAAACGGCCTGGTTCATCTGGCTGCCGGAATTCGGCTGGACGTTCGCATAGGCGCAGCCGAACAGCTTCTTGGCCCGTTCGATGGCCAGTTCCTCGGCGACGTCGACGAACTGGCACCCGCCGTAATAGCGCTTGCCCGGATATCCCTCCGCATATTTGTTCGTCATGATCGAACCCTGGGCTTCCAGAACAGCGCGCGAAACGATGTTCTCCGACGCAATCAGCTCGATCTCGTGACGCTGGCGGCCGAGTTCGTTTCGGATGGCGCCGAAGATTTCAGGATCTGCCTCGGCCAGGGTTCTCGTGAAGAAGGATTCGAACTGGTTCGAGGCGGCCGTTTCTGTTGCCATGGCGGGGATCCTTTGGCTCGGGAGAATTGCGCCGCGCATTAACACACTTCGTTCGCGCCCGCCACGTTCGCAGCGCGAATTTTGCTGGCCGGTTTTGCGCCTCGGGGATTGATCGAATCGCTACAACAGATCGGTGCTCGAAGAGACCCTCCTCTGGCCTGGCGGCCAGAGGAGGGTCGTATCGCGCGGTCTACGCGCCCAGCCTCAGAGCGCGGAAATCTGCAGTTCGTCGGCTCCGTCGAGACCATAGATATCGTCACGGAAGTGGACGACGCCGTCGCCAGTGGACCAGGCCGAGACATAGGTGAAATAAACCGGCACCGGATCGGCGATCGCCACCGGGACACTTTCGCCGCTCTTGATGGTCTGCTCGAAACGCTGACGGCTCCAACCGGGCGTATCGCGCAGCAGCCAGGTGACGAGGTCTCGCACGTTCTGCACGCGCACGCAGCCCGACGAGTCGAAGCGCATCAGCTTGGAGAACAGGCTCTGCTGCGGCGTGTCATGCATGTAAGTGGCATGCGGGTTGGGAAAATTGATCTTGACCGAGGCCATGGCGTTGATGGCGCCCGGATCCTGGCGGAAGCGGAACCTCGCCGCGTCCTCCGTGGTCCAATCGATGGTCGCCGGATCGATCTCGTTGCCGTCCGGCCCCAGGATACGGATGGCGTTCTTGGCCAGATATTGTGGATCCTTGCGCATCAGCGGAATGATGTCCTTGCGGACGATCGATTCCGGCGCGTTCCAATACGGGTTGATGATGACCTCGTTGATCTTGGAATTCAGGATCGGTGTCTGACGGTCGATCTTGCCGACGACCGCGGTGTGGCGAAGCACGACCCGTCCATTTTCCACCGCTTCGATCTGCGCGGCCGGAACATTGACCATCACAAAGCGGTGGGGAAGCTCACCCGCGGTGATCTCGCGAAGCCGCTGAAGGTTGGTCTGCAGCTGGCCGAGGCGCACCGACGGAGAAACATTCATCGCCGCATAAGTGAACTTACCCATGACCCCGTCGGAGGGAAGGCCATGGCGCGCCTGGAACCGCTTCACGGCGGCATCGACATAGCTGTCATAGGACGGGCTGATCCCCGCGCGGGTCGAAAGATCGCCGGCGATCATCAACCGCTTGCGCAGCACTTCGACATCGGGATCCGACACGCCGAGCTGAAGCTTCTTGGTGTCGGGAACGACGGGCCAGCCGCCCTGGGAAACGATTCCGGAATATTGGCCGATGGCCTGCTCGACATACGAAACCGTTCCGAGACTGAAAATCGGCAGGTGCGAGGCGACTTTGGTGCCAGACTGGCTGACGCTGGCATCGAACTGATCATCCCAGTTGCCGCGACGGGGCGAACTCAGAATATCGCCGATAACGTCCTGGGCATTCGCTGCACCTGCAAAGGCGCCGATAGCCATGGCACCGGCACCGGTAAGGAACAATCGGCGGTTTGCTTTCATGGACATTCCAGACATCGTTTCCGTTTCGGCCCCGCTCCGGGAGAATATCCGCGCCAATCTTAACATTTCGCCAACCATAGCAGGCGAAGACACTGTCAGAGCGGCGCGAGAGATCCCTCCCCCCGGCAAGAACAGCCACCCCGAAATGAGAGCGGCGGCATGAGACTTTCCCTAATCCATCCGAATATGGCGGCAGCATGGCCGGGGGCGCACACGAGGTTGTGAGAGGACGAAACAAAACCGGCGCCAACTGGCGCCGGTCCGGGATTGCCAGGAACCTTCGGCGCTTACATCCGATATGCGATGGTATCGTTCCAGAAGCGATCGAGGCGCTGGAGAGCCCGGTTCATCTGCTGGAATTCTTCGGTGTTGATGCCGCCGACCTGCTCGATCGACCCGATGTGGCGGTCGTAGAGACGCGCCACGACCTCGGCGACCTCCTGCCCCTTCTCGGTCAGGCTGACACGAACGGAGCGCCGGTCGATGCGCGAGCGCTGATGATTGATGAAGCCGAGATCGACAAGCTTCTTGAGATTGTAGGAAACGTTCGAACCGAGATAGTAGCCGCGGGAGCGCAGTTCTCCGGCAGTCAGCTCGGCATTGCCGATGTTGAAGAGCAGCAGCGCCTGGATCGCGTTGATGTCGCTGCGGCCGTTCCTGTCGAATTCATCCTTGATCACGTCAAGCAAACGGCGATGCAGTCTTTCAACAAGCTGCAAGGACTCCAAGTAAAGCGAACGGATCGCATCGCGGCGTTCATCGGTTGCGATGGCGGGCTTCGCCGCCTGGCGCGTATTGATCATGGTTCTAGCCTCTCGTTTGTCGCCTTGGTGATTTTCTTTTGTTTCTCACCTTGATCGCGACCCTATCGAATACACATAAAATTCGACTTAAACGTCAGGCTTAACAGGGCCTTACCTAGGCCGACTTCAATCGGAGGCTTAACGAACGGTCACCGTGAACGAGAAAATTAACCCTGCCGCGGCGAAGACGACGCCAAGACCAATGGAATGGAATCTGGAGAATCGCCAAGCTCGGCTGTGCGCCAAGCCAGAAGCTGTCAGTCGGAGGCATACTCCGGAATGACAGCAGTGGGCCAAAAGGAGACTGGCTGGTTCTGGGGAGCGAGGCAAAGAATGCGGACTTACGTTTGCATTGGAAATGCGGCCGCCACAGGCGACGGCGAATTCGCCAGGATGGCGCGCATCCCAGAACCTCAATCTGCCTGCATGTAATCCGCCACGCTGTAGCAGTGGCTCGCCTGATAGGCGTTCCGCCCTCGGTTCATGTGCGTCAGGTTGAACGTCCGAATGGCGCGCAACACGCGGTGGCTCCCGAGGAGTTTGCGGATCGAGGCAGAGCCGCGCACATTGATTCCGAAAATGTCCGCACCACGCGGGAAGAAATAACTGACGTCCTCTGGCATCGCGACGCTTCGCTCGAGAAAGGATTGGTCCACCTGACCCGGCGTGGCTGAACGATCCTTGGTAAAATCCGAAAGATGCACGATGAACCTGGCGCGGACATCCTCGCCATGTGCATAGAGCGTGAAAAGCTCCATCCAGCTCGCATTGACGCGTATGAGCGGCTTGTCCGAGGTCGACGGCAGACAGGAAACCGACCAGTAGTAACGCTCGGTCTTGCGCGGAATAGGAATGCAGTTTGGACCGTATAGCCCGAGAATCTCCAACACTTCCCTTGCCTGCGGGCGGCGAAGCAGCTTCTCAAATCGAGCGACATATTTGAAGCGCTGTTCCAGGGACTCCGAGCGGTCACCCGCGTCCGGCAAGTCGGTCTTGCCCTCTATCCAATCGCGCTGTTGTTCAAGATCAAGGAATTGCCCCACACCAGTGGTTCTCGGGCGAGGAGCCGTGCCCATGTCAAGCGCCCAGTGAAATTCGTGTGTTCGTCATCGGTCGACTCCTGTGTTCCCGCTTGGGCGGCGGTCAGTCTACGCATCGGCCCAATGCGCCGCCGAATGATAGGTTGCGCACAGAGAATTTGGAACGGCTGCGCGACCACGAGGAGCAAATCGCATCAACTTTCGGTGGCCGCAAAAGGGACGCGAAGCTGTCGCTCCGAAACAGTCAAGTGTTGGTTTGAGGCTAGGCTGCAACAATGGCGCTCACCAGTTGGGCGGTGCGCGGAGCAAGCGTTAAGCCGACGTGTCCATGGCCGAAGGCCAGGATAACGTCCCGACCTCCACTCGACGGTCGGATGACGGGTACGGAATCGGGCATCGAAGCGCGGAATCCGAGCCAGGTCCGGCTCGGTTCGCCGATTTCCGGAAAGATGCGGCGTGCATTCTGTGCTAAGGCTTGCAGGAGCCTCGGGTTTGCCGGCGCTGTCAGACCGCCGAGTTCCACCAGGCCCGCCACGCGCAGCCGGCCTTGCATCGGGCAGAGATAGAAGCCGTGTGCCGTCGGACAGACCGGCCGCTCGATCGGCGGCTCGGCCATGTCGAACTCGACATGATAGCCGCGTTCGGTATCTAGCCGAACCGGATCGCCGATCTGGGCGGCCAGCTTTTGCGAGTGAGCACCGGCGGAGATGATCGCGGTTCGCGTGCAAATCTCGAATGGCGCGGCGGTGATCAGGATTCCATTCGACTTGCGCTCGATCTCTTGCGCTGAAGCCTGGATGAACTCGACACCTGCCCGACGAACCGCCGCGGACAATCGACGCATCGCCTCGCCCGGATCGCTGAGACTGATCGCACCCGGAAAGAACAGGCCGCCCCCTTCGAAAGGCGGCAGACAAGGTTCGAGCCGAAGCACCTCGTCGCCAGAAAGGAACTCTTGGTCAACTCCGTAGCCGCGACGGAGTTCGATATCCGTCATGGCGGCGCTAAACGCCTCGCGCGTGTCATAAAGGTAGAGACAGCCCTTGGTAGAGAGCAACTCCGATGCACCTATCTGAGCCGCGAACTCCGCCCACGCCGCAGCGGCGCCGGAAACGAGTTCAGCGATCCGGCGGGTGTTTTCCCGATACCGGTGCGGCAGCGATTCGTACGCGAACCGCGCCAGCCAGGGAAACAACGTCGGCAGGGCAGAGGTACGGATCGACAACGGGCCATTCGCGCCGACGAGGAGCGAGAAGAGGTTGCGCAGAATCGACGGCGTCCCGACCGGTATGACCGCATAATTGGCGATGGTTCCGGCATTGCCGTAGGAGGCACCGCTACCGGGCTCGTTCGGCTCGATCACGACGACCTCGCGGCCGTCCGCGCGAAGCCGCAGCGCGATCGCCAAACCGATGACGCCGCCGCCGATCACGGCGACGTCTGTTGAAATCCTGCTCATCTGATCCCCATTGGGTTAGGACAAATCGAAGATGCGCCCCTGCAGCGTGTCCTGTAAAAAAGGATTCGAGCGACACGCTGCAGGGTCTTGGCTTGCGCATGTCTTTTTCCCCGAACCGCGGCACACTTTCGGGAGACATGCTTTTGGCGGAGGGCGCCAGGTGCCATCCCGACTGCATCGGCCGTCGAATCCGGCGCTCAGCCCGGCGCGGCGTAGCGTGCGACGTAGGCGGCCGTGCGCGCCTCGCGCGGCCTGTCGAGCACATCTGCCGCTGTTCCCTGCTCGATGATGCGGCCACCGTCGATGAACACGATCCAGTCGGACACTTCACGGGCGAAAGGCAGTTCGTGGGTGACGAGAATCATGGTCATGCCGTCTTTGGCGAGTTCCCGCATTACGCGCAGCACCTCGCCGGTCGATTCAGGGTCGAGCGCCGAAGTCGGCTCATCGAACAGAAGCACGGTGGGGCCGAGCGCCAGCGCCCTCGCGATCGCAACGCGCTGCTGCTCGCCACCCGACATACGTTCCGGATAGGCTGTTGCCCGATGCGCGAGGCCGACGCGGGTGAGCAGGCGCACGGCGCGTTTCACCGCTTCGCGCTCGCCGACGCCCGCGGCGTGGATCTGGGCGAGCACGACGTTCTCAACCGCCGTCAGGTGCGGAAACAGGTTGAAGCGCTGGAACACCATCCCGACCCGCTGGCGCAGCTTGGCGAGGTCCCTGCACGTCACCGCGCCCTTGGCGCAGATCGTTTCGCCGTTGACATCGATGACGCCATCGTCGGGCTGCTCGAGGAGATTGACACAGCGCATCAGCGTCGTCTTGCCGCCGCCGCTCTGGCCAATGATGCTGACGATCCTGCCGGCCGGCACGTCGAGATCGATGCCGCCCAGCACCTGCCTTCCGTCGAAGGATTTGCACAGGCCGCGGATGGTGACGGCCGGTCTGGCGCCGGACGCCGTCGCGCTACGTGTCGGGTCGTGCATGTGCTGTGTCATGGCTCTAGGTTCCACTTGCGAGCAGCGTCTTAGCCAGCTTCAGCCGCCGCCGGCGCCCGAGCGACAGCGGCACGCCCGCCTGGATCGTCCGCTCAAGCCAGAGAAGGGATTGCGAGACCGGGTAGCAGACCGCGAAATAGATCACCGCAATCACCAGATAAACTTCGAGCGCCCGAAACGTCTCGGAGGCAATCAATTGCGCCCGGGTCATCAGTTCGGCGGCCGAGATCGTCACCAGCAACGACGTCGACTTGAGAAGGTCGACAAACATGGTGTTGGTGCCCGGCAACGCCAGCCGCAGCGCCTGTGGCAGGATGACATGGCCGAAGGTTGTGCCACGTCCGAGACCCAGCGCCTGGGCCGCCTCGCTCTGGCCGGAATGGATGCCGGAGATCGCCGCGCGAAAAATCTCCGACAGATAGGCTGCATAGAACAGCACAAGGCTCAGCACGCCGGCGACGAAGACACTGAATCTGATGCCGATCGACGGCAGGCCGAAATAGGTGACGAAGATGATCGCGAGCAGAGGGACATTCTTGAAGATTTCCGTGTAGAGGGCCGCCGGCAGTCGCACCATGCGCAGGCGATTGAGGCGCATCAGCGCCAGCACGAGGCCGAGGACGGCGGCCCCGGCGAAGCTGGCGATGGTGTAGGCAAGGGTCCGCAGCAGACCCCAGCCGAGATTGCCCGCGTAGTCGCCCCAGGGAACCTGAAAAAACCCGGCGAGATCTTGGAAAAGAGACATAGGCTTGCCGCCGCTGCTCAGGGCGCAATCGAGGGCGGCGACCAGTCCGCGGGACGGTCGACGCCGCGGCGTTGAGCCGCCATCTCCGGCGAGGGAACCAGGAACTGCTTCGGATCGCCGCCCCATTTGGTGACGAGCGCGGCGAGCGAGCCGTCCTTGTACATGGCGTTGATCTGGTCCGAGACCGCCTTGGTGAGTTTAGGTGCCTCTTTCGGCAGGTAAAAGCCGGTCATGTAGGGCTGAAAGTACTGGTAGTCGGGATGGGCCTTGACCTCCTCGGCGGACGGCGGCGTCAGGTACTTGACCTGGAACTTCATGTCCGGTCGCTCCTTCTGCTGGTAGATGATCAGCAGCGGATCGAGGAAACCGACATCCAGTCTTCCTGACGAGAGATCCTGGAAGACGCTGTCGGCCGTGGGATAGGTGTGCGGGGAAGCATTCGGCACTTGGGCGATCGATTTTGCCCAGACATAGCCCGTCACGGTCCCAAGCGCCTTGCCTTCCAGGCTCTTGACGTCCGGATAGTCGGCCGAGCCATGAACGGCCATCGCCGGGGGTGAATAGTAAGGCGGATCGGTGAACAGGCCGACCTTCTGGCGGGCATCAGACCAGGCTATGCCACCGATTGTGATGTCTGCGCGCCGCGACTGGACCGAGGCCAGCATGCCAGGAAAATCGGTGACGCTGACCTCCATCTTCAGACCCAGTTCGTCGGCGATCGCGGCAAGGATGTCGCTGTCCAGTCCGACGAGCTTTTCGTCCTTCAGGGCCGTGTAGGGCATGTAGGGTTGGATCGTGACCTGCAGGACGCCGGGCTTCAGCGTCTCCAGATCTTCCGCCAGCGCCGCCTGCGACGCGGCCAGCAATCCAATTCCAATGCCCAGCAAGGCCGCGACGCCGCTCTTGAACGGCGAATGCGACAAAATACCCTTGTTCATGACCGATACCTCCCAATAATTCGATCAATATATTTGTGATATATTGAACAGTATATTACAAGAATCCGTTGTCAAGCGATTCCTTGGCGATCGGGTCCGATTTGCCGGCGCGGTGGAGAAGTGGATGGATGGGCGGATGCGTGAGGGAGAAGCCGACGAGGTCGAGGCCGGCTCGACATTGGCCGAGCGGACCTATCTGCAGCTACGGGAGGACATCATCACGGTAAAGCTGGCGCCGGGGACGCTGCTGCGCGAGACCGAGCTGATGCGTCGGCTCGGTGTCGGCCGCACGCCGGTGCGCGAGGCGCTGCTGCGGCTGCAGCGTGACGGCTTTGTCGACGTCAATGGACGCAGGGGCACATCTGTCAGCACCATAGATATCAGCGACCTGTCGGCGATCTACGAAGCGCGGGCGACCATCGAGTCCTGGGCCACGCGACTGGCAGCCGAACGTCTGCGTGAGCCCGAGCGTCGCGAGGCACGCAAACTCATCGAAGAACTTGCGGCTTTTTCGGATCCTCTGGAGATCGAGCCTCTGCTGGCACTCGACCGTCGCATCCACCGCTTCATCTACCGCGCCGCGAAGAACCCCTATCTGTTTGATACGCTCGACCATTACCACAATCTGTCACTGCGGATTCTTCACGTGGCGACGCGACGGTTTCCGGAACTGATGACAGGTCTCGACAAGGTCCTGCACGAGCAGACCCAGATGCTAGAGGCGGTCTGCCGGGGAGATGGCGCAACGGCTGAGCGTATTGCGCTGCATCACGTGCTGGGTTTCGAACAGGAAGTCCGCAAGATCATCTGAGTGCTCACGAACCAGACGGGCGTGGATATAACTCTTGCTGCATGTAGCAAGGCGGAACTGGTGCAATGCGCACTCGCAACCTCGACTCGCACTACCCGCCGTTGTGGCTGCCTTCAGCGACCGCGAAATTCGCTTCGACCGACCGACTTGCGGCGCAAAGCGGTCACTCTGGCGGTAACCCGGCCCATGTCGTCTTCGGGTTCGATGAGAAGCGGTCGTCTGACCGTTTGGGTCAGTTCATGGATCCTGATCCTAAGCCTGATCAGGGCGCCTCTGCAGATAGATGACGATCCGGAAGGCAGTGTAGAAAAGCGCAACGCAAAGATGGGAGATCGGGATGATCGGTCGGCTGCCGAACAGGTCGGGAAAGCCGGCGTACATGACTGTTTCCGTCGCCGCGCAGATGAACCAAATCACCGGCCCCCATGAGGCGAGCATCCACAGGCCGCTGGCAGCGAAGGGAAAGAGCACGGCGAGCGTCACCCCGGCGACCTGCCAATGCAATGGCATCAAATCGAAACGCCAGAGGTGACCATCGTAAAAACCGATCAGCCGGATCCAGTAGAGCACGCCGAACAGCAGGCAATAACAGGCGATCAGGCGCTGGAACCAGACGAAGCCCATCTCGGCCAGTGTCTGCTGCGGAAGTCTCTGCGGGGCGTCGAACCCCGTCACAGTTCGAGCTCTCCATCGGGCAGCGGCGCAAAATAGGCGTCGATATCAGTGCGATCGATCCCATCGAGGGTCGCCGGCTTCCATTCCGGTTTCGCGCCCTTGTCGACGAGCGTGGCGCGAATGCCTTCATAAAAGTCGTGCCCGGTCAGCATGCGGTTCAGGATGCGGAACTCCATGCGCATGCATTCGTCCATGTCCAGCATGGCCCCGGCCGAGATCTGCAGGAATGCCACGCTCAGGCTCGTGGGCGAGCGCTTCAGCATCGTCTCGAGCGTCGCCGCGGCAAATGCATCGCCAAACCGGGCATTGTGGAGGCTGGTCACGACCGCCTTCAGTTCACCTTGGGAAAAATGGCGTTGGATCGAGTGAAGCGTCGCTTCGTCGGTTTCGCCGTCGGGCGTCAAGCAATGGCTGCGCAACGCGCCATCGACCTCGGCGGTCTCGCAAAGCTCGCTGAACAGTTCCCCGAGCGCCGCATTCGGCACCGCGTGCGTGGCGAGGCCGGCCGACAACGCATCCCCGTAACGGATACGGTTTCCGGTCAGCGCAAGATACATGCCGAAGCTGCCCTTCAATCGCGGCAGGATGTAGCTGCCGCCGACATCGGGAAAGAATCCGATTCCGACCTCGGGCATGGCGAACAGGGCGTTTTCCGTCATGACCCTGTGCGACCCGTGACAGGAAATGCCCACGCCGCCGCCCATGACGATGCCGTCGACCAGCGAAACATAGGGTTTCGCGAAATGGCGGATTCGGGCATTCAGCCGGTACTCGTCAGCGAAGAAATCTGGTGACGGCTTGCCGGCACGGCCCGCCTCGTAGACTGCAAGGATGTCACCGCCGGCGCAGAATGCCCTGCCCTCCCCTCTGACCACAACCAGCGCGACAGCGGGATCGATCTCCCAGGCATCGAGGGCCGAGGCCAGCGCCTTCACCATGCCGTGCGTCAGCGCATTCAGCGCCTTGGGCCGGGTCAGCGTGACAACGCCCGCCTTGCCGATCCGTTCGAAGCGGATCTCGTCGCCGCCACCAAAATCCATCATGGGAATCCTCATTGAAACGGCATCAAGTGCTAAGCGCCGGGTCGGCCATCGTCAATGCCGCGCGACCCTGCGACGAGGCTGCGCAGGCAAACGGATTGGTCATCATCGGGTCGCGTGCTAGAAACCGGCCATCTGGAGACGATCGATGAACAAAGTCACGCCCGCCAAACCCGCCGGAACCCGCAACGTCGACGAGATTACCGGCAGCCGCCGATTGCGCCGGATGCGTAAGGCCGACTGGTCGCGGCGTCTCGTCCGGGAAACCCGGCTGACGGTGGACGACCTCATCTGGCCAATATTCATCGTCGAGGGCAATGACCTCCGCGTGCCGATCGATGCCATGTCGGGTGTGTTTCGCCTGAGCGTCGACCAAGCGGTCAGGGAGGCGGAGCGTGCCGCCGGACTCGGCATTCCGGCGATCGCCACCTTTCCCAATGTAGAGCTTTCGCTGCGCGACCAGACCGGGTCGAATATCCTCGACCCCGACAACGTCATCAACAAGGCAACGCGGGCAATCAAGGAGGCGGTGCCGGAGATCGGCATCATCACCGACGCGGCACTCGACCCATTCACCAGCCACGGTCATGACGGGATCCTGCGCGAGGGCATCATCGTCAACGATGAAACGGTCGAGCAGGTGGCGGCCGCCGCCGTGCTGCAGGCCGCGGCCGGCTCCGATATCATCGCCCCGTCCGACATGATGGACGGCCGTATCGGCGCCATCCGTGACGCTCTCGACGCCAACGGCTTCCAGGACGTGGCAATCATGTCCTATGCGACGAAATTCGCGTCGGCCTTCTACGGTCCCTACCGCGACGCGATCGGCACTGCCGGTCTGCTCAAAGGCGACAAGAAAACCTACTATCTCGATCACGCCAATACCGACGAAGCGATACGCGAAGCCGAACAGGATCTCGCCGAAGGCGCCGACATGCTGATGGTGAAACCCGGCCTGCCCTACCTCGACATCATCCGGCGACTGAAGGACGAATTCGCGATCCCGACTTTCGCCTATCAGGTGTCGGGCGAATACGCCATGATCAAGGCCGCCGCAGCCAATGGCTGGATCGACGGCGACAAGGCGATGCTGGAATCGCTGCTGGCCTTCAAGCGTGCCGGCTGTGACGGCATCCTGACCTATTTCGCACCGCAAGTGGCGGAGATGCTGAAGGCTTGATGGCAGGGATCGTCAATTGATCGCCGATCGTATCCTCGTTCTGACGGGTGGCGTTGCCGGAGCCGCCGGCGTAGCTTTATCGGCCGTGGCCGCCCATGCCGGCGGAGGCAATGTCGGCACCGCGGCCTCGTTTCTGCTGATGCATGCGCCGGTTTTCGTGGCGAGCGGCCTTCTCAGGGTGAACGTCTTGCTGCGCATCGGCAGCCTCGTCCTGCTCGTCGGACTGCTGCTGTTTTGCGGCGACCTTCTGATGCGCGCCTATGCGGGAACACGATTGTTCCCGATGGCGGCGCCGACCGGTGGTGCCGCGATGATACTCGGCTGGCTGATGATCGCCGGTTCCGCCTTCGGTTTGGGGCGCGCCTCGCCGGACCGCCCTTGAAGCCTACATCCCCTCTCTTAAATTGATTTTTCTGCTGGAGGTGATCGATGGCACATGTCACGTACCATATCGTCGAACATGATGGCGGCTGGGCCTACAAGGTGGATGACGTCTTTTCCGAGACTTTCGCCACGCATGACCAGGCATTGGAGGCCGCACAGCGCGCCGCGGGAGAACAGAGGGTTTCCGGCAGCACGGCGGGGATCCGCTATCAGGACAGCAAGGGCGAGTGGCACGACGAAATTGTCGAGGGATACGATCGTCCCGGCACGGACGTGGAAGGCTGACGCCCCGCATGCGCTTGAATTTCCCCACGGGTTCCCCATCTGGGTAAGGCATGCCGGCGTCCGGCTTTTCGTGCCCAGTGAGGAAACACCATGAACACCCGCGCCCTCGACGGCGAGATCATCACGACCAGGCTCGACGATACGCGGGCCTATGATGGGGTGCGCACACGGCGCGTTCTCGCTTGCGCCATCGACTATCTGATCATCGGGCTGCTGCTGATCCCGTTCGGAATCCTGGTCTTTTTCCTTGGGTTGCTGACGTTCGGCATCGCCTGGTCGCTATTCGGCATCCTGGCCCCGCTGGTTGCCGTGGTCTATGTCTGGAACACGCTGGGCGGCCGCGACCAGGCCACCATGGGCATGCGGATGATGGGCATTCGACTCGACCGGCTCGATGGCCGCGCCATCGACGGCCTTACCGCCACCGTGCATACCGTCCTGTTTTGGGCAGGCAATGTGGCGCTGACGCCGCTCGTCCTGCTGGTCACCCTCTTTTCCGACCGCAAGCGCACCCTGCACGACATTTTGCTCGGCACGGTAGTGACACGCAGCGACTGCTAACGTGGTGCGCGTGAATGTGAAGACGCCTCGGAACGGCGCCTTCATTCTCCTGTTGAATTTTTCTGCGGCGCGGCCAAGGTAGGAGCAAATCGGGATCAGCGCCTACAAAGATGACCCAGCACCCGACTCAGTCGCCACAATTCTTCCTGACCGCCCCCTCTCCTTGCCCTTACATAGAGGGCCAGTTCGAACGCAAGGTCTTTACCCACCTCGTCGGCGACAAGGCCCGCGAGTTGAATGACCTTCTCACGCAGGGCGGCTTCCGCAGATCGCAGAACATAGCTTACCGACCCGCCTGCGAATCCTGCCGGGCTTGCGTCTCGGTGCGTATCCTGGCCGGCGAGTTCGAACCCACCAGGAACATGAAGCGGGTGCTCCACCGCAACGCCGATCTTGTCGGCGTCGTGCACGATGCCGAGCCGTCAACCGAACAATATTCGTTGTTCCGCGCCTATCTCGACGCCCGCCATCGCAAAGGCGGGATGTCGGACATGACCGTGCTCGATTATGCGATGATGGTAGAGGACACGCATGTGGACACCAAAGTCATCGAATATCGTCGCCGCGGGCCGGACACTTTCATGACCGGCAAGGGACGCGGCGAGTTGATCGCGGTCGCGTTGACCGACAAGATGACCGATGGTCTCTCCATGGTCTACTCCTACTTCAATCCGGAAATGCAGGACCGTTCGCTGGGCACTTTCATGATCCTCGACCACATCGCCCGGGCCCGGGCAGCCGGCCTGCCCCATGTCTATCTCGGCTACTGGGTCAACGGCTCGCGCAAGATGAACTATAAGGTGCGCTTCCAGCCGCAGGAGCACCTCGGCCCGAAAGGCTGGGAGCGCTTCTCGGCCTAGCCTCGAAATTCATCCCGCCTTGCCGTCTTCCCACGGGACCTCCTTGTCCGCTCAATCCGATCATTCGAAAGGCCTTCTGCTGACCGCGATCGGTGGGCTCGTGCTAACGGTCGACATTCCGTTGATCCGGCTGGCGGACGGCGATGCCTGGTCGATCCTGATGCTGCGGACGGGCACAACCTTCGTCGCCGCGCTGGTGGTATGGGCTGTCTGGCGCGCGATTACGCCCGACGTGCCGAAACTCCTGCCTGGACGGGCAGGCGTCATCGTGGCAGGGCTTTACGGACTAGGCTCGATCACTTTCATCTCGGCCGTCTACAACACGTCGACGGCGAATCTTGTCTTCATCCTGGCGTTCAATTCGATGTTCGCCGCCCTGCTCTCCTGGCTGTTCCTCAAGGAGAAACCGAGGACAGGCACCCTTGTCGCCATGGCGGCCATGGTCGTCGGCGTCCTGATCATCGTCAGCGACTCCATCGGAACCGGCAACCTGGTGGGCGACGTTCTGGCGGCCTGCTCGGCGCTTCTCATCGCAGCGGCCATCACGATCAGCCGCGCCAGCGGCCGGGATATGGGCTTCACGGCGCTTGTCGGGGTGCTATTCCCCTTCCTGGTCGCCACCGTCTTCGTGGCGAAGACCGGCTACCGGGTCGAGGCGCCCTGGTGGATCGTCTTCAACGGCGCTGTGATCATGCCGTTCGCTTTCTTCTGTCTCGCGAACGGCCCGAAATACATATCCGGCCCGGAGGTGGCGATGTTCTACCTTCTGGAGACCGTACTCGCGCCGGTCTGGGTCTGGCTGGTCTTCAGCGAGGTGCCGTCGCGCTCCAGCCTGATCGGCGGCACGATCCTCATCATTGCCCTCATCTGCCATTCCCTGTGGCAATTGAGCGTCCTTCGAGGCTCGCTTCCGCGCGCACCTCAGGATGAGGAAGGTCAGCCCCAACCTTCCTCATCCTGAGGTGCGAGGGGCAACTCGCGACCGGTCAAAGATCAACACCCATGTATGAGGCGTTCGGGTTCTCAGGAGAGCCCGACCACCGGAACAAGCGCGCCATGCATGGCTACGGCGTTCTCGGAACAGAGAAAGACGATCACCGCCGCGAGATCTTCCGGCTTCACCCACCGCGCCGGATCAGCCTTGGGCATGGCCTGCCGGTTCTCAGGCGTGTCGATGGTGCTCGGAAGCACGCAGTTCACGTTGATGGCGTATTGGCGCAGTTCGGCCGACATCGATTCCGTCAATCGCATCACGGTGCTCTTGGAGGCAATGTAGGCGCCCGTGTTCGCGGCGCCCTTTGCCGCCGAGTTCGCTCCCACCGTTACGATCTTGCCGGCCTTGCGGGCGATCATGCCAGGAATGGCGGGGCTCACGACGTTCAGCATGGTGGAGACGTTCATCTCCATGATGCGGTCCCAGTCGGCAGGGGCTGTCTCATGCACAGGCTTTCCCGCATGGAAGCCACCGGCAATGGCGCAAATCGCATCGATGCGACCGCTGGTTTGCCCCGCCTCGGCAACCACCCGCGCCGCAGCCGCCTTGTCCGTGAGGTCGGCCGCCAGCTTCAGATGGTGCGGCTTGAGGCTGGGATAGGCAGCATCGAGCGTTTCGAAGCGCGAGCCGACGAGCACGAGCCGGGTGCCCAGCGCATCGAATGCACAGGCCACCGCTTTGCCGAGATTCCCGGTGGCCCCAGTGATCAGCACTGTCTTTTCCTTGAACGGCGGCATGACCCTGTCCTCCTATAGCTTGCCTGCTTCTCGCACTTTCGGACGAATGTTTCCATTCGACGCGAGAAGGGTTCGCTTCACGGTCACTCCGCCGAGCGAGCGGTGCCGCGTTTCAACCCTTCCGCACGACCGGCAGCGCGATCCAGGCGAAAAGCAGCATCGCCGCGAAGAAGCCGAGCGAGGAAATGGCGGTAACCGGCTCGATCGCCGGGTTTCCCGCGAGCACGAAATAAAGCGAGACGAGCAAAATGATGCCGCTGATGGTCGTCAGCCAGAAGTGCACCAAAGCCAGCCGCGAAGTCCGGGCAGCCGGGAACAGGTGATAGAAGAAAGCGAATATGGCCGACGTCAGGAATCCCGCCACCAACGTATGGGCGTGTACCGGCATCTGGGTGTGATCATGGCTGATGGCCATTGCCAAGCCCAGCAGCATCCCCCAGATCGCATAGACGAGCGCCAGAATGAAGAAGTTGCGTGCTACCCCCTGCATGAGATGTCCCCCCTTAAGCATGCTTGCGGCGGGGAGAGAGTGCCACAGCCGCTGCCGACAGGGAACTACGGCATCTGACGTAGATCGAACGCGGCAGGCCTCTTTATCCGGCCTGCACCTTCTTAAGCGGCCCAGCGCTGCCCTGCGTGGGTGATGACGGAGACATGTCTGTTGGCTCGGGAGGGGCCAGCGTCTGGGCGGCTCCTTCGGTCAATTCGACTTCACGAACCCATTCCCGCCAGATCGCGACAAGCAGCGCCATCAGCACCGGCCCGATGAAGAGGCCGAGAAATCCCATCGTCTTTACGCCACCGATCAGCCCGAAGAAGGTCGGGAGGAATGGGAGCTTGATCGGCCCGCCCACCAGCTTGGGGCGGATGGTCTTGTCCACGACGAACAGCTCGATGGAGCCCCAGGCGAACAGGGCGAGACCGGCGACCCACGATCCACTCGCCACGAGATAGATCGAAACCAGCGACATGGAGAGCGGTGCGCCGCCCGGGACAAGCGCCATCAAACCCGTCAGGACGCCCAAAGTGACAGGCGACGGGACGCCGGCGATCCAATAGGCGACGCCGAGCACAATACCTTCTCCGATCGCGATCAGTGTCTGGCCCGTCACGGTCGAGCTGATGGTGGCCGGCACGACGCGCGAGATGCGTTCCCATCGCATGGGCAGAATGCGTTCGCCGAGCCGATCGACACTCGCCGAAAACGCCTCTCCGTCGCGATAGGTGAAGAACAGCGCGATCAGCATGAAGAGAAGGGTCAGCACGAGGTTGAAGGCGCCCCCACCGGCCGCCACGACCGCTCGATAGATGCTGCCGATATTGTCGCCGCTGACGAGCTGGATCAATTGCCCGATAGCGCCAGGATGGCCGATGTGGCGTGCCCACATCTCGTCCAGCCACTCGCCGACCACCGGCAGAGCCGCGATCCATTCCGGTGTCGTCGCCCCGGCCTTGTTGGTCTCAACCGCCCAGCTGAACCATTCCCGGATCTCGTTGATCGCATAGCTGCCGGCGACGACGATCGGAATCACGAGAAAGCCGACGATCAGCATGATCGCGATCGCGGCAGCGACTGTACGATTTCCGTGCACGGCCTCGAGCAGCCGACGGTAGAGCGGCCAACTGGCAAAGGTAATCACCAGGGCGGCCAGGACGGGGACAAGGAACCCGTGGAAAAAGTAGATCCCCGCCGCGATGATCAGCAAGAGAAGCCATCGCGCAGCGGACAGCGGCGGCAGCACGGCTGCGCGCGTCGGCGCCGAAGGCCCCATCAGGCGCGGTTCGCTGGTGGGCTTGCGGGGACTGGACAGATTCAAAAACGCTTACTCCTGGGCGCGGGGGCTTCGCCGTGATCACCTATTGTGCAGTATTCCGCGCCCTATGCCAAACGGCTTCGACGAATTGATGACGAACTCTCGTCGCTCGCAGCGCGGCTCTGGCGGCACTGGCTGCGCGACTACCGAGCCTTACGATAATACCCCCCTCTGTCCTGCCGGACATCTCCCCCTCAAGGCTACGACATTCACACATCTCACGTATTGTCGGCGGTCTCTGGAACACCCCTTGTATGGGAAAATTCTGCTAGAGTTCTGGTGTTGGCTCTCCAGGGGTGGCCACCCCTGGTCGGCCAACAACCTCAACCTAGCACAATCGCCTCATACAAGGGGTGCTCCAGAAAGCTCCGCCGGATGTGTGAAATCTCGTAGCCCACAAGCGGGGAGATCGGCTGTCACGCCTGTTTTCATCAATCATCGATGCAGCGGAAGACGCGCCGACACCGAAACTGCCAATCTCCCCCCTTGAGGGGGAAATGTCTGGCAGGACAGAGGAGGGTATCGTAAGGCGCGTATTGTCGAAAGCGATCCAATCATTTTCGGTCGTCGGCTATCGGCTAAACGAGGCTGTGGCGCCTCAGCCGAACTTGCCGGTTTTCGGAAAGCCCTTCGGAACCATGCGGCCGGCCGAGGCTCGCGTGCTGATCCATTCGGTCAATTCCTCGCGGCTGCGGACAAAAACGCGCTCGGCCGAATCCTGCCAGGAAAGCCCGGCCTCCATCGCGAAGGTCTTCACGTCGAGCATGCCGCCATCCTTGTATTTCTGCAGACGGACGCCCTTGCCGCGGGTCATTTCCGGGACTTCCGACAATGGGAAAACCAGCATCTTTCGGTTCTTGCCGACGATGGCGACATGGTCTCCCGAAATGGAAACGCAACGTTTCGCCTCATCCGGCGCCTTCACGTTCATCACCTGCTTGCCCTTGCGCGTATTGGCAACGACGTCTCCCTCCGGGACGACGAAGCCGTTGCCGGCGTGACTGACGAGCAGCAGCTTGCGCGTGGGATCATGAACGAAGGCGGTCACGATATCCTGGTCGTTCTCCATATCCACGATGATGCGGATAGGCTCGCCATGCCCGCGTCCACCGGGGAGGCGGTCGGCACCGATGGTGTAGAACTTGCCGCCCGTCGTGAAGATGATGATCTTGTCGGTCGTCTGCGCCGGGAAAGCGAGCTTCAGGCTGTCGCCTTCCTTGAAGGAGAACAGCGAGTGATCGGTCAGGTGACCTTTCATCGCGCGGAGCCAGCCCTTCTCCGAGACAACGACCGTGATCGGCTCCTTTTCGATCATGGCCTGCTGGATATCTTCGATATCGTGATCCGGCGCCTCAGCGAAAGTGGTGCGCCGCCTGCCCAGCTCGGTATCGGGGCCGAACTTTTCGCGGACCTTCCCGACCTCCCATTTTATGGTCTGCCACTGCTTGGCATCGGAGGCCAGCAACGCCTCGATCTGGCTTTTCTCCGCCGTCAGCCCGTCGAATTCCTTGCGGATCTCCAATTCCTCGAGCTTGCGCAAGGCACGCAGGCGCATATTGAGGATGGCTTCAGCCTGGTTGTCGGTCAGGGAGAAGCGGGTCATCATGACCTGCTTCGGCTCATCCTCCTCGCGGATGATCCGGATCACTTCGTCGAGGTTCAGATAGGCGATGAGATAACCACCCAGGATCTCCAGGCGCTTCTCGATTTCGGCCAGCCGGTGCTGGGACCGGCGGATCAACACCTCCTTACGGTGCTCGAGCCACTCCCAAAGTACATCCTTCAGCGACAGGACGTTCGGCACCTTGCCGCGCGACAGCACGTTCATGTTGAGCGGAATTCGGCTTTCCAATTCCGTCAGCTTGAACAGCGATTCCATCAAGAGGCCGGGATCGACGGTCCGACTCTTCGGCACAAGGACGACACGGATGTCCTCTGCGCTCTCGTCGCGGATGTCTTCGAGCAGCGGCAGCTTGCGGGCCATCAGCAATTCGGCCGTCTTCTCGATCAGCCGCGCCTTCTGGACGCCATACGGGATCTCGGTGATAGCAATGGTCCAGGTTCCCCTGCCCTGATCTTCCTGTTGCCAGCGCGACCGGACGCGGAAGCCGCCCCGCCCGGTCTCATAGGATTCCAGCATGGAAGCGCGGTCGTCGACGATGATACCGCCGGTCGGAAAATCCGGCCCCTGCACGAACTGCATAAGGTCGGCAACAGACGCCTGGGGATGGTCGATGAGATGCAACGCCGCGTCGCAGAGTTCAGCCGCGTTGTGCGGAGGGATCGAAGTCGCCATGCCCACGGCAATGCCGGCGGAGCCGTTGGCGAGCAGGTTCGGGAAGGCGCCGGGCAGGACGACCGGCTCTTCGTCTTCTTCGTTGTAGGTTGGCCGATAGTCGACGGCGTCTTCGGTGATGCCCTCGAGCAGCGCCGTCGCCACTTCCGTCATGCGCGCCTCGGTGTAGCGCATGGCGGCGGCGTTGTCGCCGTCGATGTTGCCGAAATTGCCCTGGCCGTCGACCAGCGGGTAGCGCACGGCGAAATCCTGCGCCAAGCGCACCAGCGCATCGTAGATGGACTGGTCGCCGTGAGGGTGGAACTTACCCATCACCTCGCCGACGATGCGCGCGCATTTGGCAAAACCCTGGTCGGGATTGAGCCGCAGAAGCCGCATGGCGTGCATGATCCGGCGATGGACCGGTTTCAGGCCGTCCCGAACGTCGGGCAAGGCTCTGTGCATGATGGTCGACAACGCATATGCGAGATAGCGCTCTTCAAGCGCTTTTCTCAGGTCGACCGGTTCAATGTGATCACCATCGCCGGAATCCGGCGGAACTGTTCCTTTTCCCATGGTTTTCGACTATCCGCGATGGCGATTCGCAGCAAGACCCCCGGCGAATTTGACGCGCTGGGCCACGGATTTCGATCGATGCATTAACCCTCCGGCACGGAGCGTCGGAGACCGGGATTGCCTTTGGGCCGCTTTTTTGCGCAGTTGCACTGGAATGTCATTTTCCGGTCGGGTTTTGTCCCGACAGGGAAGACCACAAGATTTCATTGCCTCTCAGGAAAACCTCCATGTCCTTTCGTCGTACTGCTGCCCTTGCCAGCCTGCTGCTGGTCGTGCCGCTTTCGTCCGCGTTCAGCCAAGACGCCGCTGCCGTCGGCGAGCGCTTGAAATCCGCGCTATCGCGACAAGGAACGACGTTGACCTTCGACAGGATCAGCGGCGATGCCGCCAGGATGGTCGTCGAGGGCGCCACGGTTTCCATCGCTCCGGAACCGGGGGAGATCGCGCTCGGCGACATCACCCTCGCCGACATCAAGGAAGAGGCCGGGAGCCTTGTCATCGGCAGCGTCACTCTGCCGAACTATTCGACAACCCAGGAAGACATGACGGTAGAGGCCACCGGTATCGGATTCACCAATCTGAGGTTCCCCTCGGAAGACGCCAGCGACCCGGTGGCGGGTCTTTTGATGTACGACACGGCGGCCGTGCAGAACGTGAGCGTGAGGGTCGGCGGCAAGCAGGCATTCGTAATGGATCGCCTGCATTTCGAGGTCGACGCGCCCGTGGATGGCCGACCGATGACCTTTTCGGGCGCAGCCGACAAGTTCTCCGCCGATCTGTCGCTCGTCGAAGACGCAAATTCCAGGAAGCTCATCGAAGCGCTCGATCTCCAGACCGTCAACGGCAGGTTCGACCTCGCTGGCTACTGGCAGCCAGGCGACGGGCGGCTGGCCATCGAGCAATACGACGTCTCCATCGAAAAGGCCGGAACGCTGGGCCTGACCTTCGATTTCGGGGGCTATACACCGGATTTCATCAAATCGCTGCAGGAACTGCAAAAGACGATGGCCGCGGCTCCCGAGAATGCCGACAACAGCGCGCAGAGCCTCGCCATGCTCGGGCTGATGCAGCAACTCACCTTTCACTCGGCGCGCATTCGCTTTGACGACGATTCCCTGACGGGCAAGGTGATCGATTATCTCGCCGGCCAGCAGAAGGTGAAGCCCGGCGACGTGGTCAATCAGGCCAAGGGCCTTCTCCCATTCCTGATGGCCCAACTCGACAACGCCGAGCTTACGACGCAAACGACGGCCGCGGTGAATACCTATCTTGATGCTCCGAAGAGCATCGAAATCTCCGCCCGGCCGACGAATCCGGTTCCTTTCGCCGCGATCGCGGCTGGAGCCATGTCGCAATCGCCGAAGGATCTCATCAAGATGCTCGGCGTCTCCCTAACCGCCAATGAGCCCGCGCTCGACGACGGCGAAGCGGAGTAGCACGACAGGATTTTCTTCAACGCCCGGCATCGACCGGGCGGTTCCTTACGCGCTTCGTTCGTTCCAGCTCGCCGCACAGACACGAATGATGAGCTCTGCCCCTTCGACGAGAGCCTCCAGCGGCATTGCCGAGGCATCCGCCCGGCTATCCTCGACAAGCGGCGGCACATGAATGAACCCCGACATTTCGGGCGCGAATTCAGCCATCGCCTCGGAACGGGACAGATAGAAGAGATAGTTGCAGAGATACCCGCCGGCATCGTCCGACCAGGAGACCGGCAGGCCATGACGGACAAGGGCGGCATGCAGCCGCTCGAGCGGCAAGGTCGATGCCAGAATGTCGGGACCAGCGCAGATCCTGCCCTCGACCGGCACATGGCCGATATTGTCCGGCTTCGGCCCACGGATATTGCGAGCGCACCGTTCCAGCGTGAAGCCATGCGCCTCGGCGCTCAGGCCGAAATGGATGGCGATATCTGGCTGCTCGACTTTGGCGAATTCACCGAGCATGACCGGAAGCTTGGCGTAATCGACATCGAGCACGGCGAAACTCAGCGCGCCAGCCTCCTGAAGCTGAGAGTCCCTTGCCGCCAACTCGGCAATCAACCGCTCAGTGGGGTTCACCGGCGCTCCGGGAAAGGCGGAGAAGCCGGTGACCAGAACGCGAGGATTGCAGCGCATGTTGGTTCTCCTATTTCCGGAAAGCCGAGCGCCGCGCCGCCATCGCTCAGTCTTCCTTCTTGGGTGCCACGACCCGCAGGTTGAGCTCGCGCAATTGCTGCGGGGTCGCGGCTGCCGGTGCGCTCATCAGCAGGTCGTAGGCCTGCTGGTTCATCGGGAACATCGTCACTTCGCGCAGGTTCTTGGCGCCGACGAGGAGCATGACGACACGATCGATGCCCGCCGCCATGCCGCCATGGGGCGGAGCACCATACTGGAACGCCCTGTACAGGCCGCCGAAGCGTTCCTCGACCGTCTCGCGCGAAAGGCCAACGATCTCGAAGGCCTTGACCATCGTCTCCGGCAGATGGTTGCGGATCCCGCCGGACGAGATTTCGAAGCCGTTGCAGACCAGGTCGTACTGGAACGCCTTGATCGACAGCGGATTCTGGCTTTCGAGCGCCGAGATTCCACCTTGCGGCATCGAGAACGGGTTGTGGCCGAAATCGATCTTCTTCTCGTCTTCGTTCCACTCGAAGAACGGGAAGTCGACGATCCAACAGAGTTCGAAGCGGTCGCGATCGACGAGGTTCAGCTCCTCGCCGGCCCGAGTGCGCGCGGCACCCGCGAAAGCAACGAACTTCTTCGGATCCCCCGCGACGAAGAAGGCCGCGTCGCCATCGGACAGGCCGAGTTGCGTGCGGATCGCTTCGGTGCGCTCCTCTCCGATGTTCTTGGCGATCGGCCCGGCGCCCTCGAGCTTCTCGCCCTCCTTGCGCCAGAAGATGTAGCCCAGACCGGGTTGGCCTTCGCCCTGCGCCCAACTGTTCATGCGGTCGCAGAAAGCGCGCGAGCCGCCCGTGCGCGCGGGAATGGCCCAGACCTCGGCCTTCGGATCGTTCGCCAGGATGTTGGCAAAGACCTTGAAGCCGGAGCCACGGAAGTGTTCGGATACCTCCTCCATCACGATCGGGTTGCGCAGGTCTGGCTTGTCGGAACCATATTTGCGCATAGCGATGTCGTAAGGGATACGCGGAAATTCGCCGGTGACCGGCTTGCCCTCGGCGAAAGTCTCGAAAACGCCGCGCATGACGGGCTCCATCGTCTGGAGCACGTCCTCCTGCTCGACGAAGCTCATTTCGAGATCGAGCTGATAGAACTCGCCGGGCAGGCGGTCGGCGCGGGGATCCTCGTCGCGGAAGCAAGGAGCGATCTGGAAGTAGCGATCGAAACCCGACACCATGATCAACTGCTTGTAGATCTGCGGCGCCTGCGGCAAGGCGTAGAAGTTGCCGGGGTGGATGCGCGAGGGCACGAGGAAATCGCGAGCGCCTTCCGGAGACGACGCCGTGAGGATCGGCGTCGAATATTCGGTGAAGCCGGCATCGATCATGCGTCGGCGCATCTCGGCGATGATCTTCGTGCGAGCCACGATGTTCCTGTGGAGCGTTTCGCGCCGCAGGTCGAGAAAGCGATATTTGAGGCGGATATCTTCGGGATAATCCGGTTCGCCGAAGACCGGCAGCGGCAATTCCTTGGCGGCCGACAGCACCTCCATGTCGCGGGCGAAGACCTCGATCTCGCCGGTAGCGAGATTGGTGTTGACCGTTTCGGGCGTGCGCGCCTTGACCTCTCCGTCGATACGGATCACCCATTCGCCGCGGACCGTCTCCGCCGTCTTGAAGCATGGCGAATCCGGATCGGCGACGATCTGCGTCAGGCCGTAATGGTCGCGCAGGTCGATGAACAGCAGGCCGCCATGGTCGCGGACGCGATGGACCCAGCCCGATAGACGGACAGGTTTGCCGACGTCGGATTTATTCAGTTCGGCGCAGGTGTGGCTGCGGTAGCGGTGCATGGCCAGATTCCGGTTCGAGAAGTTGCCGCGGCAGGGCATGCGCCCTGTCCGAAAATTCGCGCGAAAAGCGCATGGGAGGTGCGGTTTGTCAAGGCGACCGACGGTTGCGGTCGCCTGATCCCGGCCTCGATCCCGCGGCTGTCGGGCGGGCCGCGAAGGAACCATCTGTCCGACTTTGGGACTGAAAACACAATTGGACCATGATCATAGCCCACTGGCGCATCGCGTCGGCAAGCCCATCGGACTATAGACGAATCAACCGCGTTCAGGCCGCACCCGAATGTCCACCATTCGCCCGCTGATTCCGCTTCTGGTCGCTGCAGGCTTCCTGCTCGGCGGCAATGGGCTCCAAGGCACGCTGATCGCGCTGCGCGGGGCACAGGAAGGCTTTTCGCCGGGCGTCATCGGCTTCATGGGAACGACCTATTTCGCCGGTTTCCTGCTCGGTTGCCTGGCGATCACGCGTATCATGAAGGCCGTCGGCCATGTCCGCTCCTTTTCCGCCCTGGCGGCGATCGCCTCGGCGGGAACCCTGATGCTCGTGCTCGTCATCGATCCGATGATGTGGTCGGCGATCCGTTTCGCCACCGGCTTCTGCTTCGCCGGGCTGTTCACGATCATGGAGAGCTGGCTGAACTCGGGCGCATCCAATGACGGTCGCGCCCGGTTGCTCGCCGTCTACCGCATCATCGACATCGGCTCGGTGACGGGCTGCCAATTCCTGATTCCCGTCTTCGGCGCTGGCGGCTTCACCATTTTCGCGATCATGTCGATCATGATCACGCTGTCGCTCGTGCCGGTTTCACTCGGAGACCGCACCAATCCGAAACCGCCAGACGATGTGAAGCTCGATCTCGCAAGGGCCTGGCGCATTTCTCCCCTAGCCGCGATCGGATGCATCGCAGTTGGTGTCACCAACAGCGCCTTCCGCACATTGAGCCCGGTCTATGCCGAACAGATCGGCATGTCGGTAGCCGACGTTGTCACCTTTGTGAGCGTCGGAATCATCGGCGGCGCCATCATCCAGTATCCGCTGGGTTATCTGTCCGACCGGTGGGACCGGCGCAAGGTGCTGCTCGTGACGACGGCCTGCGCAATGATGGCGGCGCTCGCCCTGGCGTTCCTGGCAGGGAGCAACGTCGTCACCAATTTCGCCTTGGTCTTCATATTCGGTTCGTTCGCCATGCCGCTCTATTCACTATCAGCGGCGCATGCGAACGACCGCGCGGACAAAGGAGAGTTCGTGCTGGTCAATGCAGCACTGATGCTCTTTTATTCCGTCGGTGCGATCGGCGGCCCGTTCGTCGCAGCCGAAATCATGGAGCAGTTCGGCCCCTCCTGGCTCTTCATCTTCAGCGCTTTCGTCTACGCCGTCTTCATCGTCATCATCTTCTACAGGATGGGTGCACGCCCGCCGGCGAGCCGGCGCGGGCGTTTCATTGCGCTGCTGCGCACCTCGACCGTTTTCGCTCGCCTGGCCCGACGCAACGGTGACGGCGACAAGAAGGGCTGAGGGGGCGAACGCCCGAGCCGCCGTCAGGCGGATTCCACAGGCTTCGGCTATTTCTTGGTCCTGGCTGGCTTGACGACGGCGATCTGTGCTGAAATGGAGACAGGATACCATTTCGCCAAAGATTTTCATGGAATTGATAACAACACAGAAAGAACTCGAAAGCGTCGTTGCCGAACTCGCAAACGCGGACTTCGTCACCGTCGATACCGAATTCATCCGCGAAACGACGTTCTGGCCGGAGCTGTGCCTGATCCAGATGGCCGCCCCCGGCGTGACCGCCCTCGTCGACCCCCTATCACCGGCGCTCGACCTGAAGCCATTCTTCCAACTGATGGCCAACGAAGCCGTCACCAAGGTGTTCCACGCGGCGCGCCAGGATATCGAGATCATCTTCCATCTTGGCGGGCTGATCCCGCATCCAGTCTTCGACACGCAGGTCGCCGCAATGGTCTGCGGCTTCGGCGACAGTGTCTCCTACGACCAGCTCGTCCAGAAGATCACCGGTGCCCATATCGACAAATCCTCACGCTTCACCGATTGGCGCCACCGGCCGCTGTCCGAGAAGCAGCTCTCCTATGCGCTCGCCGACGTGACGCATCTGATCGACGTCTACGCGTATCTCAAGGCAGAGCTGGAGCGCGAAGGCCGTGCCCATTGGCTCAACGAGGAGATGGAGATCCTCACCGCCCGCGAGACTTACGATCCGCATCCCGAGGACGCCTGGAAACGTCTCAAGATGCGGCTGCGAAAGCCCCAGGAGCTCGCCATCGTACAGGCCGTGGCAGCCTGGCGTGAACGCGAGGCGCGGGAGCGCAACGTGCCGCGCGGCCGGGTGTTGAAGGACGATGCGATCTACGAGATCGCTCAGCAGCAGCCCCGCGACGCGGCCGCGCTTGCCCGGCTGCGCACCACGCCGAAAGGCTGGGAACGCTCGTCGACCGCGGCATCGCTGCTCGCGATCGTCAACGCGGCGCTGGAAATCCCGAAAGAGCAGATGCCCAAGCTGCCAAGGCCGCAGCAGGTCCCCGAAGGGTCGAGCGCGGCAGCCGAGCTGCTCAAGGTGCTGCTGCGCCTGATCGCCGAGAAAGAGGGCGTTGCGGCGAAGGTGCTGGCATCCGGCGACGACATCGATCGGATCGCCGCCGAAGGCGAAGCGGCCGACGTGGGGGCCCTGCATGGCTGGCGGCGCGAGGTGTTCGGCGAGCAGGCGCTGAGGCTCGTGCGCGGAGAGCTTGCGCTGCGTTTCGAGCGGCGCAAGATCGTAGTCTTCGAACCCAGCACCTGACGGGTCGCTCAGTCCCCGACGACCAGTTCCAGGCTGCGCCCGGTGAGCTTGGCGAGCTGCGCCAGCCGTCCGGCGGGCCGCTCCCCGTTCAGGCCGGCATGCGCCTTCGGAATCACCAGTGCCAGTCCGCCTCCGGGACGCTCTTGCCATTTCAGCGTCGGGATGACTCCAGGCATCGATGCCGAAAATAGATAGGCGACGCGCAGCACGGCACCGAGCAGCCTCGCCCGCTCCACGTAACGCGGCGTGGCCAGCATCCGCATTTGCGGAGAAATGGCGTCATCGAACACGCCTTCGTGCCGGAAGAGATTGGCGAGCGCAATGAAGGCGCGGCCCGGATGATCGACGCCGATGAAGGAGGCGTGGGCGATGATGTTGAGCGACTGGGTGCCACGATATTCGGGATGTGCACGCCAGCCTATGTCGGCAAGCAGGCATGCGGCGCGCCGGTAGCGCGCCTCGTCCTCGGTTTCGCTGATGCCGAAAGCCTGGAATGTCGTGCCGGTCCACTCGGCCAATTCATGGGCATGGGTCGCCGACCTCGCTCTTAGCACCGCCAGTTCCTCGGACGCGGAAATGAGCGGATCCTTCAACTGCTCCTGGCGCGGCAGGAGTGAGAACAGGAAGCCTTCGCGCACACCGAGCGCCGATATGATGATCTTGGAGGGCTTCTGCGCGGCGATGATTTCCTGCAGCACGGCCGCCCCATAGGGCAGCAGCGCGCGGCGGCTCTTCGAGACACGTTCGATGCCCGTCATCTTCTCGATTTCACCGCGTGCGACCTGCTTCAGAAAGTCCGCCGATTTCTCGACGTCCATCTCGTAGTGGTGCATGACGGCGAGCGGATAGTCGATCGCGCTCATATGGAGGCGTGCAAGGTTTCGCCACGTTCCACCGACCGCATAGAATGGCCGTCCCTCTCCCCCTTTCAGGAGCTTCGCTCTCGTGAGTTCCTTGCGGGCGATACGGCTCGCCATTGCCGGCGAGTTCTTCGACATGTCCTGGAGCCGCAGCCCGCCCAGAGGCAAGGTGATGCCGTCGCCTATGACTTCTCCATCGATGTCCACCAGCTCGAGGCTGCCACCGCCGAGGTCCCCGGCGATGCCGCTGGCCGGGTGAAAACCGGAGATTACGCCGAGCGCAGAATAGAATGCCTCCTCGCGACCGCTGAGCACCCGGATCTCGGTGCCGAGGATCTCCTCGGCGCGATGGATGAAGTCCATGCCGTTCTGCGCTTCGCGCGCCGCGGCGGTGGCGATGACATAAAGCTGTTCGGCGCCCGCCTGTTCGGACAGGGCGCGGAAGCGGCGGAACTCCTCGACGGCCCGCTTGACGGCCTCGGGATCGAGTTTGCCGGTCGTCACGATGCCGCGACCGAGGCCAGCCAACATTTTCTCGTTGAACAGGATGGTGGGCGAACGGGCTATGCCTTCATAGATAACCAGGCGAATCGAGTTCGACCCGATGTCTATGACGGACAGCGGCCGACGATCCTGAAGTCGGCCCTGAGAATTTGCGATCATACTTTACCGGCTGTTTGCGCTTTTTTCTGCCGCTTGAATTGCGCTATGCGCTTGGGGGCATGGGATTTCAGGGCGCCGCCTCGCCCGGAGAGGCTCGGATTCGTCATGAAATATTCCTGCGCGTTGAACGGTTCTTCGCCCTCGTCCGGCACGACCCGGCGCGAGGTTCCATCTGGCAATACTTCGAAACTTTGCTGATTGTCCATCACGTTTCCGAGCATGATCTGCCCGAGCACCTGCTCATGCACGGTCGGATTGGTGATCGGCACCAGCGTCTCGACCCGGCGGTCGAGATTGCGCGGCATGATATCGGCCGAACTGATGTAGACGATCGCCTCGTCGGATGGCAGGCCATGGCCGTTCCCGAAGCAGTAGATACGGCTGTGCTCGAGAAAGCGGCCAACGATGGATTTGACGCGGATGTTCTCCGACAGGCCGGGCACTTGGGGCCTGAGGCAACAGATACCCCGCACCACCAGGTCGATTTCGACGCCGGCACTGCTGGCCTCGTAGAGCGCGTCGATGACGATCGGATCGACGAGCGCATTCATCTTCATCCAGATACGGGCCGGACGGCCTTCGCGCGCGTGTCTCGCCTCGTCTGCGATATGCCCCAGGATACGGCTTCTCAGCGTGAAGGGAGAGATCGCAAGCCGCATTTCCTGTGCCGGCTCGGCATAACCGGTGATGAAGTTGAAGATCTGCGCGACATCCCGGGCGATCGCGGGATCGGAGGTGAAATAGGAAAGGTCGGTATAGATACGGGCGGTGATCGGGTGGTAGTTGCCGGTCCCCAGATGCACGTAGTTGCGCAGGCGCTGGTCCTCGCGCCGGACCACCAGCGACATCTTCGCATGGGTCTTCAGTTCTATGAAGCCGAACACGACCTGCACGCCGGCGCGTTCGAGATCGCGGGCCCAGCGTATGTTCGCTTCCTCGTCGAAGCGCGCCTTGAGTTCGACCAGCGCGGTTACCGACTTTCCCGCCTCGGCCGCGTCGATGAGGGCACGCACGATCGGGCTGTCGTTCGACGTGCGATAAAGCGTCTGCTTGATCGCCACCACATCCGGGTCCGCGGCGGCCTGACGCAGGAACTGCACGACCACATCGAAGGATTCGTAGGGATGATGGACGATTATGTCCTTCTCCCGGATCGCGGCGAAGCAATCGCCGCCATGCTCGCGGATGCGCTCTGGAAAGCGGGGATTGTAAGGGGTGAACTTCAGATCGTCGCGAGCCACCGCTACGATCTCGGAAATCTGGTTCACCGCCAAGGGTCCCGTCAGCACGCTGATGCGTCCTGCCGAAACGCCGAGTTCGCCGGCCACGAAACCGCGCAGCACCTCCGGCATGACGTTGTCGAACTCGATGCGGATCACCGAACCACGGCGCCGCCGCTTCAGCGCCGTCTCGAAAAGGCGCACGAGATCTTCCGCTTCTTCCTCCACCTCGATGTCGCTATCGCGGATGATGCGGAAGGTGCCGGATCCCTTGACCTCGTAACCGGGGAAGAGCTTGCCGATGAACAGATTGACCGTCTCTTCCAGGGTGATGAAGCGCACGCTGTCCTTGCGATCGGGCAAGCGGATGAAGCGTTTCAGCGCGACCGGCAGGCGCAGCAGGGCCGTCATCTCCTCTCCGTTCTTGAGATGACGCAATTGCAGCGCGATCGAGAAGCCGAGATTGGGGATGAAGGGGAACGGATGCGCCGGATCGATGGACAGGGGCGTGAGCACGGGAAAGACGGCTTCAAGGAAGTGACCTTCCAGCCAGGCCCTGTCGTCGCGCGACAGAGCGTCCGCAGCAACGCTCTCGATGCCTTCGGCCTTCAGCAACTCCATCAGATTCGAGAGGATCTTCTGCTGGTCCTCCTGCAGCCGCTCCACTTCCTCCAGCACCTTGTCGAGCTGCTGTTCGGGTGTGCGCCCATCCGGGCTTTTCATGGCGATGCCTTCGCGAACCTGGCCGGCGAGGCCGGCTACGCGCACCATGAAGAATTCGTCCAGATTGGTGGCCGAGATCGACAAGAAGCGCACCCGCTCGAGGAGCGGATGGCTCGCGTTCTGCGCCTGTTCGAGCACCCGACGATTGAACTGGAGCCAGGAGAATTCGCGATTGACGAAACGGTCCGGATTGCCCTCCGGATCGCCCGGCGCGGCTGCGACGGTCACGAATTCGGTCTGGACAGGCTTCAGTTCGGTCATCTCTTACAGATCCCCTCGCCGGCACTTCGCGATCCGGCCGGCATTTACGCGCAATCTATCTCCTGGCAGCCTTTTGCGACAGTTTGATTTCACACGGCTTGCATTGAATGCTCAGATGATACAAACCGGCGGCAAAGTTCCGATCGCGCTCCGCGATCATTCCCGGAGGTTGACATGGCCGGTGGCTCCATACCGCATTTCCAGAACGATGCCGGGCACGCCGTCATCGAGATCGGCGTCAAGGAATTCATGTGCGTGGGCGCCAATCCGCCATTCGACCACCCGCATGTCTTTCTCGACATGGGCGCCGACGCGGAGAAGGTCTGCCCCTACTGCTCGACCCTGTTTCGCTACAACCCTGCCCTGAAAGCCAGCGAGACGCGTCCGGACGGCTGCCTGTATCTCGACCGGGCCGCCTGATCCGGTCTTCGTCGCGATGACACGCTCCCGGCGCATCATCGTTGCCGGAGCGGGTATTGCCGGCCTCACCGCGGCACTCGCCTTCGCAGCCGAGGGTTTCGACGTCGAAGTTTATGAACGCGCGCCGAGGCTTGAGGAAACCGGCGCCGGTCTTCAACTGTCGCCAAATGCCACGCGCATCCTTGCCACGCTCGGCGTTCTCGACACGCTTTTGCCGGACGCCGTCGAGCCCGCGGCGGTCGTGCTGCGGGATGCGCGGACCCTGTCCGAGGCGGCTCGCGTTCCGCTCGACAAGGCCAGAGAACGCTGGGGCGCGCCCTATCTCGTCGCACACCGCGCCGACCTGCAGAGCGCCCTGCTCTCCCACGTCCTTGGCCATGGTCGTATCCGCCTCGTCACCGATGCCGAGGTGAACCATATTGCGGTCGAGCTCGGCGAGGTGGCCGTATCGATCCGGCGAAACGGCCTGAGCGAGAGAGCGAGAGGCGACCTTCTCGTCGCCGCCGATGGCGTGTGGTCGTCGATCCGGGCGCTCACCGGAGGCACAAGCACTTTTGCGGGCGACCTTGCGTGGCGCACCACGCTGCAGGTGGGCAGCCCGGCGGGAGAAGCCTTCGCACGAATTGCAGCCGCCAATCTCGTTACCGCCTTCATGCATTCTTCGGCGCATCTGATCGCCTATCCCATGCGGGGTGGCCGATCGATCAATCTTGTCGCCTTGACGAGAAACGTCGCCTTGAAGGGCATCGCGCCGGCCAAGGCTGATCCTCGCCTATTGGCGGACGACCTGCGCGGAACCGCTTCGGCGATCGCGCGCCTTCCGCATGAGGCCGGGCCATGGACGCTTTGGCCCCTCCATACTGCGGACGCTGCCTCGTGGACATCCGGCGGCAGGCTCGCGCTGATCGGCGACGCCGCTCATGCAATGACACCCTTCGCGGCGCAAGGCGCCGCGATGGCGATCGAGGATGCCGCAGTGCTCGCCAAGCTCGTGGCGTCCATGCCCGACGATCTGCCGAAGGCTCTGGAACGCTACGAGGCGTTGCGCCGCCCGCGCGTCGCGAAAGTGGCCCGGCGCGGCGCGTTCAACCGCTTCACCTGGCATGCATCGGGGCCGATCGCGCTGGCGCGGAATTTCGTCCTCAAGGTGCTCCCGTCCGAAAGGCTCGCATCAGACCTCGACTGGCTCTATGGCTGGAGCGTAGCCGATGCAGCGCAGGAACCGTGGGACCCGCAGCCCCATCACATTTCATGAGGTGTTTCCCCGGACGCTGCCTCGTCAAGCTGCGGTCGGATAGTCGATATAGCCTTTCGCGCCGCCGCCATAGAACGTAGCCTTGTCAGGTACGTTCAACCCGACATTGTGCCTGAACCGGCCGACAAGATCGGGATTGGCAATAAAAAGTTTTCCGAACGCGACCAGATCGGCGTAGCCTTCCCCGACGGCTTTTTCCGCCAGTTCCTTGTCGTAACCGTTGTTCACCAGCCAAGCTCCGTGTCCCCCCGACTTGCGATAGGCGGCCTTGAACGCGGCGTAATCAAAAGGCTTGTCGCCTTGCTGGAAATCCCTTGCGCCGCCCGTCGCCCCTTCGACGACATGGAAATAAGCCAACCCACGGCGGCCCAAGCCGGAGGCCACGTGATCGAAAAGAGGCTGCGGTTGCGGATCTGAAGCATCGTTGGCGGGTGTCACCGGTGAAAGCCTGATGCCGGTGCGGCCAGCGCCGACTGCGGCCGCGACCGCGTCCACCACCTCGAAGAGAAAGCGGGCCCGGTTCTCGATCGAGCCGCCATAATTATCCGTGCGGTGGTTGCTGCCCGACCGCAGGAACTGGTCGATCAGATAGCCGTTGGCAGCGTGGATTTCGACCCCGTCGAATCCCGCCTCCTCGACTGCTGCCTTGGCGGCCCGCCGGTAGTCATCGACTATTCCCGGGATCTCGCCCGCATCGAGCGCTCGTGGCTCGGATGTCTCAGCGAACTCGCCGCTGCCGTCCGGCTTGATCAGAAAGGTCTTGGATTTCGCGCGAATGGCCGACGGGGCTACAGGTTTGCCACCGCCGGGTTGCAGCGAAGTATGCGAGATGCGGCCGACGTGCCAGAGCTGCACCACGATCTTGCCGCCCGCTTGGTGGACCGCGTCGGTCACGCGTTTCCAGCCTGCAAGCTGCTCCGGTGTATAAAGTCCAGGCACATCGGCGTAGCCTTGTCCCTGCTGGCTGATAGCCGTGGCTTCGGTCACGATGAGACCGGCCGTGGCGCGCTGCCGGTAATAGGTGACGGAAATGTCCCCCGGCACTGCATTCGGCGACCGATTGCGTGTCAATGGAGCCATGACGATCCGATTCGCAAGCGTGAGATCCCCGGCCTTCAGCGGATCAAAGAGAGTCGTCATGAGAATGCCTTTCATGCATGGATTAACGCGGCTATTTGCCTTGCCGGCGTCTCCGCAAATCGCTTCGACCGAAGCCAAGATCTCGAATGCGCGTTCGGGCCTAGCCGTTCCCGAAAGCATTCCTAGTTCAGCCTGCGTCGAAAAGGGAGACAAACCTTTCCATCTTCGTCACGGCTCGGAAAACACACCTCCCGCATCTCGTTCCCAATTGGGCGTTTGTTGCAGGTCGACAGACTTGGATGGTTCTACTGAACGCTCGCTTGCCAAATGAACCGTTGGAGCACCCCGGAACGTGGCACGTCCATTCGGAGCTCACACCGTTCAATCCCTCGGGTTCAGCTGCATTTGTGCGGCGCTAGCTGATCCCAGGGAACCGCGCAATGGCTCAGTGCAGGATCTGGCTGAGGAAGAGCTTGGTCCGCTCGTGGCGGGGATGGTCGAAGAACTCGGCCGGCGTGTTCTGCTCGACGATCTGGCCGGCATCCATGAAGATCACCCGATTGGCGACCTTGCGGGCGAAACCCATCTCGTGCGTCACGCACAGCATGGTCATGCCCTCCTCGGCCAAGCCCACCATCGTCTCCAGAACCTCCTTGATCATCTCAGGATCGAGCGCCGATGTCGGCTCGTCGAACAGCATGATGCGCGGGTTCATGCACAAGGAGCGGGCGATCGCAACGCGCTGCTGCTGGCCGCCCGACAATTGCCCGGGATATTTGTTGGCCTGCTCGGGTATCTTGACCCGCGTGAGGAAATGCATGGCGATCTCCTCCGCCTGCTTCTTCGGTATCTTGCGGACCCAAATCGGCGCCAGGGTGCAGTTCTCCAGGATCGTCAGATGCGGGAACAGGTTGAAGTGCTGGAACACCATGCCGACCTCGCGACGGACCTCGTCGATCTTCTTGAGGTCGTTGGTCAGTTCCTTTCCGTCGACGACGATCTTGCCTTTCTGATGCTCCTCCAGCCGGTTTATGCAGCGGATCAGTGTCGACTTGCCCGAGCCCGATGGGCCGCAGATGACGATGCGCTCGCCTCGCATCACCGTCAGGTTGATGTCCTTCAGAACATGGAATTCCCCGTACCATTTGTGCATGCCGGCGATCTCCACCGCCACCTCGGTGTCGGAGATCTGCATCTTCGATCGGTCGACCTTGATCTCGTCCGCGCTTACGGCGTTCTCGGTTGCCATCGTTGGTTCCCTTTGGATGTTTTTTGTTGTTTTACGTCATCTACGATAGCTCGTATCGAGCCGGCGCTCCATGAAAATGGAGTAACGCGACATGCCGAAGCAAAAGATCCAGAACACGAATCCGGCAAAGACCAGTCCTGTCATCGGTGTCTGAGCCGTAGCCCACGCCGTATCCGAGAAGCTCTGGCGAACGATACCGAGCAGATCGAACATGCCGATGATCGAAACCAGGCTGGTATCCTTGAACAGGCCGATGAAGGTATTGACGATGCCGGGTATGACCAGCTTCAGCGCCTGCGGCAGGACGATCAGCCCCATCTTCTGCCAATAGCCCAGGCCGAGCGAGTCCGCCCCCTCATACTGGCCCTTGGGGATCGCCTGCAGCCCGCCGCGGATTACTTCCGCCATATAGGCTGAAGCGAACAGCGCCACGCCGATCAGCGCCCGCATCAATTTGTCGAAGGTCGTGCCCGGCGGCAGAAAAAGCGGCAGCATGACGCTCGCCATGAACAAGACGGTCACCAGCGGCACCCCGCGAACCGTCTCGATGAAGACGACCGAAAACATCTTCACCACAGGCAACTTGGATCGCCGGCCGAGCGCCAGGATTATGCCGAGCGGCAGCGAGACCGATATGCCGACATAGGAGAGGACCAGCGTGACGAGCAGTCCGCCCCACAGCGCGGTCTCGACATGCGCCAGGCCGAACCAGCCGCCCACCAGCAGAATGAAGGCTACGACCGGAAACACGCCGAAGAATAGGATAGCGTTCAAGCCCTTGTACGGAATACGCGGGATGAGCAGCGGCACCAGCAGGGCAACGAAGAGAATGCCGACGAGGATGACGCGCCAGCGTTCGTCGACCGGATAACGGCCGAACATGAACTGCTCGAACTTCGCCATCACAAAGGGCCAGCACGCGCCCGACCAGCCGTCCGGCTGGATCCCCCCTTGCGCGACGGTGGCGCAGAAGGTGCGGTCCGTGCCGATCCATGCAGCATTGAAGAACGCCCAGTCGAGGAATGGTGGCAGGATGAAGGCGACCAGCAGAAGTCCCAACACGGTGAGTGCGGCGTCCCACGGCGAGGCGAAAAGATTTTTGCGAAGCCAGGCCGGCAGCCCACGCTCGCCGCGCGGCGGCTTCTCGATCGCGGCCATTTCGGTGCGCACGTATGAGAGATCACGCATCGCTGCCTACCTCTCCACCAGCGCCATCCTGGCGTTGAACCAGTTCATGAAGGCCGAGGTCAACAGGCTCAGCCCCAGATAGACCACCATCCAGATCGCGACGACCTCGATGGATTGCCCCGTCTGATTGAGGATCGTGCCGCCGACGGCAACCAAGTCGGCATAGCCGACGGCGATCGCGAGCGATGAATTCTTCGTCAGGTTAAGATATTGGCTGGTAAGGGGCGGAATGATGATGCGCAACGCCTGTGGCACGATCACCAGCCGCAAGGCTTGCCTCGGCCGCAGGCCGAGCGCCAGGGAAGCCTCGGTCTGCCCCTTGCTGACGCCGAGGATTCCGGCCCTGACGATCTCGGCGATGAACGATGCCGTGTAGAAGGACAGGGCCAGATAGAGCGCGATGAATTCCGGCTTGATCTGGAAGCCGCCCGTCAGATTGAACGTGCCCTTCTGCGGATATTCGATGGAGAGTGGAAAACCGGCGGCAACGAAGGCAAGCAACGGCAGCCCGACGATCAGGCCGATGGAGGTCCATAAGACCGGGAATTGTTGGCCTGTTGCCATTTGGCGGATGCGAGCCCGCCGCGCCACGAACCAGGCCATGGCGACGCCGAGAGCCAGCCCGACCAGGAGCAGCCATGATCCAGGTTCCCAAACCGTCCTCGGCAGAAAGAAGCCGCGGCTGTTCAAATAGGAGTCGAAGGGCAGCGCTATGCTGTCACGCGGCAGCGGCAGGACCGACAGGACCCCCAGATACCAAAAGAAGATGACGAGCAGTGGCGGAATGTTGCGGAAGACCTCCACATAGACGGTGCAGATCTTGCGAATGAGCCAATTCTTCGACAGGCGGCCGATGCCGACGAGGAAACCGACGATCGATGCGGTGACGATGCCGGTGACGGCGATCAGGAGCGTGTTCAGCAGGCCGACCACCAGCGCCCGGGCAAAGGTGGAATCGGAAGAATACTGGATCAGCGTCTGGCTGATGTCGAAGCCGGCCCGCCCGCGCAGGAAGCCGAAGCCGGAAGCGATGTTGGCGCGCCTCAGATTCTCGAGTGTGTTGCCGACGATCCAGTAGATGAAGATGACCAGCGCGGTGAAAACGAGGATCTGATATATGAGGCCGCGGATCCTCGGATCGTTGAGCAATGGAACCCGCGCGGGTTCGTCATGCCGGATGGTTTCGTGTGTCGCCATCGGTCCTCCCCCCTTCTATGCGGGAACCGGAAGGCGCATACCGCGCCTTCCGGTGTCGATCTTGCGATCAGCGGATCGGGGGCGCGTACTGCAGGCCGCCCTTGGACCATTGGGCGTTGATGCCGCGGGCAATTTTCAGCGGGCTGGCCGAGCCGATGTTGCGCTCGAAAATCTCGCCGTAGTTGCCTACGCCCTTGACGATGTTCACGACCCATTCGTTCCCCAGGCCCAGGTCGGTTCCGATCTTGGTGTCGGCCTCCTCGCCGAGCACGCGTTTTACCTCGGGGCTGCCATTGGCCTTCATTTCCTCGACATTTGCTTGAGTGATGCCGAGTTCCTCGGCGGTCAGAAGGGCGAAATGCACCCATTTGACGATGTCGAACCATTGGTCGTCACCCTGCCGGACAGCCGGCCCGAGCGGCTCTTTCGAGATGATCTCGGGAAGAACGACGTGATCGTCCGGCGCGGCAAGCGTCAGGCGGATCGCGTAAAGGCCGGACTGATCGGTGGTGTAGACATCGCAGCGCCCGGAATCATAAGCCGCATTGACCTCTTCGAGCTTCTCGAACACGACCGGATTGTACTCCATCTTGTTCGCCTTGAAGTAGTCGGCGAGATTGAGTTCGGTCGTCGTGCCCGCTTGTACGCAGACGGAGGCGCCGGAAAGCTGCAGAGCCGAGTTGACGCCCGGCAGCTTCTTGGCGTTGATCATGAAGCCCTGGCCGTCATAGTAGTTGATGCCCGTGAAATTGAAGCCGAGCGCGGTATCGCGGCTGATCGTCCAGGTCGTATTGCGCACGAGCACATCGATCTCGCCCGATTGCAGCGCGGTGAAACGCTCCTTCGCGGTCGTCGGGGTGTATTTCACCTTGTTCGGATCGCCGAAAATGGCCGCGGCGATCGCCTTGCAATAGTCGACATCGAAACCGGACCATTCGCCCTTGTCATTCGGTGCCGCGAAGCCAGCCAAACCGGTATTGACGCCGCACTGCACGAACCCTTTGGCCTTGACGTCGTCAAGTGTCGCGCCGGAAGCGACCGAAGCGCTAAGTGCCAGCGCAGCGACGCCCAGCATTCCTGTCAGAACGTTTTTCATACCCACGACCCTTTTCTTTCTCTTTTTCCGGAACCAAGCCCAGTTATCGGTGCGGAAGCAGCATCCTGCTCCGGTTATTCGGAGCCTTTATTTATACTTGCAAAAACGGTGCCTGTGCTCCCCTCCCACTCAACAAATTGCATCGAAAGCGATTATTCGGCTCTGGTCAAGTACGAAAGCCCGAGCTGGCCCAACAGGCGCCAAGCAGCCTCGTCAAAGGCCAACAGCCGGGCGAAATCCGTGCAGCGGGCGCTTAATCAATGAGCCAGCGGGCTATTTTTTCAACAGCCCGATCACGGAGGGGAGCAGCTTTCCCTCCTGCAGGCGGAACACCACGCCGCGCGTCGCGAGGAATCGCGCGAGCGCGAGGGTGAACAGCACGCCAAGCAGGAAGCCCGTCATGACATCCGAGGGATAGTGCGCGCGTGCGGCGATGCGCGTTGCGGAAAAGAACAGCCCGGCCAAAATCAGCAGAACAGTGAAGCGGGGATACCAGAGTATCAATATGCCGGTCACGGCCCCGACGGTCGTGGAATGGCCGGAGGGAAAGCTCGCGAAGGCGTAGCCCACCGAAAAAGGCTCGAAATGAAAGGCGCCGTGCTGCTCGAAAAGGATCGGCCGTGCCCGCCCGAAAAAGATCTTCAATATGTTGACGAGGATCCCCGACAACGCGACTGCCGCGAAGCTGAAACCAGCCTGTCCGAAGAGCATAGCCAGGCGCGAACGCCCACGCATGCCCGCTCGTGTCCAGTCCGCGAAGCCGGCCAGAAGGAAGATCGCGGCCGCCGGCACCAGATACCATTGCGAGCTTCCCACATCGGTAGCGTGGGCCATCCAGCCGATCCAGGCCGCGTCGCTTGCGCGCACGAAGGCCGTGACACCGGCATCGGTCAACGCCGCTGCCGCGGCGAGGATCAGGCCGACGAGCGCAATAAACGTCATCTGAGGCGTCCAGACCTTGCCGCCGGGAACGTTCGGCCTGTTCCAGAGACGATAGTGAGCACCGCCAATTGCAGCAGCGAAACGGCGATGCGGGCCCGACGCCGTTTCGCCTTTGACATGCGCTGCGCGGCTCCCTCGGCCCTTGCCGGGTTTCCGTCCCGGTTGCGCTGTCGAGGGCTCCCCCTTATGCGTAGCTTTTTTTGGAGACAGGTTGGGCTTCATGGCTAAGAGCGAAAACGTGAGCAAGGGCATCAACACGCGTCTTGCCCATATGGGCAACGATCCACACGCCTATTTCGGATTTGTCAATCCGCCGGTGGTGCATGCATCGACCGTGCTGTTCCGAAGCGCCGAAACCATGGCGAACCGGAACCAGCGTTACACATACGGGACGCACGGCACGCCGACAACCGACGCGTTGGCTGCGGCGATGGACGAACTGGAAGGGTCGGCCGGCACAGTGATCGTTCCCTCGGGTCTCGCGGCCGTGGTGCTTCCAATGCTTGCTTTCCTGTCGGCGGGCGACCATGCATTGATAACGGACTCCGTTTACGCCCCCACCCGCAACTTCGCCGACACTATGCTGAAACGCTTCGGGCTCGAGATCGAATATTACGATCCGTTGATCGGTGCCGGCATATCGGCGCTCATGAAGCCGAACACGAAGGTGGTCTTCACCGAATCGCCCGGCTCGAACACTTTCGAGATCCAGGACATTCCCGCCATAGCCGACGCCGCCCACGCCGGCGGCGCGGTCGTTCTGATGGACAATACCTGGGCGACTCCGCTCTATTTCAAGGCGCTGGATTTCGGGGTCGACGTATCCATCCACGCCGCCACCAAGTATCCGGCCGGCCACTCCGACGTGCTGCTGGGGACGGTTTCGGCCAATGCCGCCTGCTGGCCGAGGCTGCACGATACCTTCCGCGCCATGGGTTGCTGCGCGGCGCCGGACGACGTCTATCAGGTTCTGCGCGGTCTGCGGACGATGGGGGTGCGCCTGGAACGTCACCAGGAAAGCGCCCTCGATATCGCCCGCTGGCTGGAGCGGCAGCCCGGCGTGGCCCACGTCCTCCACCCTGCCCTGGAAAGCCATCCTGGGCATAAGCTTTGGAGCCGCGATTTCGCTGGCTCGAGCGGTATCTTTTCGGTTGTCCTCAGCGGCGGCGGCGCCAAGCAAGCTCACGCTTTCCTCGACGCGCTGGAGATCTTCGGGCTTGGTTATTCGTGGGGCGGGTTCGAAAGCCTCGCGGTTCCCGTTTTCCTCGGCGACAGAACGATTGCAAAGGCACCTGCCGAGGGACCCGTCATTCGGCTGCAGATCGGGCTGGAGGATGTCGAGGACCTGAAAGCTGACATTGCGCGCGGCCTTGCCGCGGCAGCCGGTGCTTGAATTTCGAGCCACTGCATCACCGCCCGCTCTGCAATGCGCAAAGCATCGCCTCCCGGCGAAAACCGCCGGGACAATTCCACCCTCGCGGCCGATAGGCCGTCAGAACATGGCCGAGAACGCTGTCGCCAATACAAGCGACACGCAGACCAGCACCAATGGGGCTATAGCATTGTCGACGTTCATCCCCGTACGTCCTCCATGCAGCCATCCCCGCCTGCATTGGATCGGCACCGGATCGCTGCACTCCTCGCGATCCAGCCGAGCACCCTATTAATTTTTCGTTAATATGTCCGAAATGGGGCGCCCGCGTGGCGACTCGCAGTTGCGCAATCGGCAACAGATGGTCGAAGCCCTTTCACGATCTGCGAGCTTATGGCCGAGTCGCCCATGTGCGCCGCCCTGAGACGCAGAAAAGAAAACTTTTGAAATCAATGGGTTGAGATGGCGAACCGCCACAGGCGATGATGATAACTACATCTACGCTATAGCCCTTTAAATGAACGGCATTTGGGCTATCGCTTGGACAGATGATGGCGCTGATCCGCGTGTTGGAGCAGGCTAGATGATGGCCTACGGTGCCGGTGGTGTGTATCCGAGCGATGAGTGCGGCCGCCGTCCAGCTACCGATACTCCTTATTTCTTCGGAGTGAACAGATCGCCCATATCCGCAACGACGGTTGGCGATGCGGTCTCGCCCGGTTCGCGTTCGCGATGCCACTCCTCTATCAAGACCCGTCGTGCTTCGTCCCGCGCCTCTAGAAACATGTGAATGCAATCGGCAAGCTGTCCGCCAGAGAGTTGCTCATAGTCGCCCCGTTGCCAAATCTCGGGCGAACGCTGTTTCTCCTCACCACCCCTCGGAAAGAACAAGAACTCGGCGGGACCATCTTGATAGTCGGTAAGAGAGAGGAAGGCGTCCTCGCATATCGTAACCAAGAGGCGGCGCTGCATGAGGGTTAAGGCCAGCGTGCTCCAGCCACACACGAAGATCGGCAGGAACTTCCCACCTTCGCGGATCACGGAGAGCGGGGCAACGGGAACCTGAACTTCCCGTGACACCAAAAAATGTCCACGCTCGAACTCGATTGGATTCCTGGCAGCGTATCCACGTTCACCATCGTGCGCGAAGAATGCCCTGACGAGTTCTTCATTCTGGCCCTTCCCCGCTGGAGCACCGCCGCGTTTAACTATCTCGATTGCAGTGGCCAGATCGATGCCCAGCTGGATGCGATCTTTGATCGCCGCGTAGCCAGTCTGGTAAGTGAATGAGGGAATGCCCTTTGCGAATGACAAAATAGATTTAGTTGTTGAAGGAACGTCCGCGCCTATGAAGCGAACCCAATTGGGTCCCGAAGGCGGACGGTCAAGCTTGGCGATGATCTTTGCGTAGTCCTTTGCCATCAGTGTTTCGCCGTCTTCTGATACCACTCCCGAATGAGATCATCCGAGATTTTCATGGTAGGGTTGGCTCGATTGTCGTGGTTCCATGTCGTGTCCCACGGCCCGCCTTCCACGTGCGATTGCGCCACTAGTGCGCCGGGAGACATCGCAATATACTTAGGGATGACGGCGCGGAGAAAAGTCTCTTCCTCGGCATGCAGCTTACATGAAGCAGTTAAACGGTGGCCTGTCCGGGGATCAATGCATGTCGCGCGCGAGGCGATGTAGTTGTCTCCGAAGGTCTTGAACTGATGATACAGCTCGCGAAAAACAGGTCCGTGGGTCCAAGCCTCGATCTTCGCGGTTACAAGCGGGCGTTCAAATGTAGCTAGAAAATCTGCGTGCAGAAAGTAGACGATCTTGTTGATGTGAAGGTTGGAGATACCCCGCCCTTCGCCATCTGCGAAATCGAGCACGTAGTTGGCAATCGCCCTCACGTCGTAGGCCATACCGGATAGCTAAGCTATTCCCGTTTTGTTCGCAACGGCTACAAGGCGGTTTCCCCAAGTAAGGGGGGCTTCCAACCGGAGGGTAAGGGCGCTGTAGCAGGCAGATTTTGAAAACTGAAGCGAACGCCATCGTCAAAGCGATGACGAGCAGACGCAGAGATTTTTGTCCCTCGATTCCTACCCAAGCCGTGGCGCTTAGTTAACTTGTTTCACCGCAATCACCGATAAAACCTCACCGAATGTATGCTCAAGGGTGAAGTCGGGCTTTACGTCGGCAGCTTCGCGTGACAGCAGCCGCTCCCGTGCGACGTCGTCGGGTGTCCAATGCGAGACGCGTACTAGGCGATCATAGGCATCGCGATCATGTCGGGTGCCATACTTTGCCCAGATAGCTGTTACCTCAGCACGCTTCGCCATCATCATGTCCCGAACAATGCTGTCGCCGACATAGGCAGCGTCGTGCGGATGAGCGCCTTCGCGTTCGCATATTTCGAGCAGAACGTCCTGATTTGGCTTACGTTGATGATGCGACAACTCAAAAACCTTCCTCATGGGGAACTGAGAAAGATACTCGGAAGACGAGGTGCCGTCAGGATGGATAGAGGCGGATCGTTCACGACAATAGATGTGAGAAAAATAGGGTGTGAGATCGAGTCGGGTAAGTCGATCCACGACCGCGTAGAGCTTGCTTTCAGTATGCGCGACAAGGCGTATGTTGTGTTCGCGCAACTGATCCAGCGTGCTGCGCACAGTGGGATAGAGTGCGAGCCGACGTTTTCTCGTGGAGTTGAATGCGTGCATTGCCGGATCAATGATCTTTGCGATCTCGCCAGAGTTTTTTCCCGGAAAAAGACGTTTTATGGTCTTCGTTTCCAGCACAGCAAAGGGATGCTCGGCGTCATGGTGCTGACGGTGCACATCTCGAAAGTCGTCTAGAAGTTCCTCACGGTCGCAGCCAGTGATGCGCACCACCTCATCAGCCATCGCATAGAAGGCTTCAACGAAGTAACCCACCCAATCGTAAAGGGTGTTGTCTAGATCGCATATCAACAGCCGCTTCATCGGCTCACTCAGTTTCCGATTGGAGGTCATTCGCGGGCACGGTGTTCACCTCTTCTCGTGTTGCCGAAGCAGCTGGGTCCCCTTGAACGGAGATGTCACCGACACCCTCGACCACCGCTGGTTCTGACTGCTTCGCCTCGTGAACAGGAGGTTGTGCAAGGTTATCGATCAGCAGAAGGGCAATCGCCGAAGCAAAAAGAAATGCGCCCGTTACGTTGTAAAACCGACGTATCTTACTTTCGGCGGTCACTTGGCTTTTGCCGGTGTATTGGTATCTCTGTCCAGATTTGTCGACCGCAGCATCATTGTGTCGACTATAGTGAGAGATCGCTTGGGTCATGCCCTTCTCAAGCTGGAAGATCGAACTCATATAATTCTTTTCGAAGTCCTCTCCGAAGGTGACCGCGCCTCGCAACATCCGATGGTATACGTTGAGATCCAGCCCTCGCACGCCCCATAGAGCAAGTAGTCCGGCCAGCATCAACAAAACACCTACATGGACCTTCCACGTCCAAACGGTCAGTGCGAAGTCATCGCCGCGTGCGATCATCACCACTGCCACGCCGAGCGATGCCGCCACGAATGTGAGGCCAAGCTGCCGTGATTTTCCAGACATTTCGTTGAAATGCATCTGGGTCTCGACCGCCTTTTTCCAAATCTCTATGTAGCGATCCTTGTCAGTTTCGGTGGGTGTCGCGCTACCCGGCCCGACTTCACCCGCGCTGCCCCTCCCTTGTTGCGATCATTCATGACGCCTAAATGACAGGTTGACATCATTCTAGTTTGCCTTGACCGACGCAACCTTAACTAGTGGATGCCCCCCGCACGGCACGCTGCTCTTGCAGCCCCGTAGCCCATAAGCTTTTACCCGTAGTCCAGTTCTGTTGCGCCGCATGCGCCTCAAGTCCGCCTTGAGAACGGATAGCGGAACTCAGACAAAACGATTGGGCTGTAACGTACAATCGGCGGTGATCGGTGGTGCATATTCTGCACGGTGGAAGCTGCGGCAATCGGCGGTAGCCGGCGGAGTATCGCACTATGGGGGCGATCGGCGGAATGTGGCGATCCCGGCAGGATTCGAACCTGCGACCATCGGCTTAGAAGGCCGGTGCTCTATCCAGCTGAGCTACGGGACCGTCGGCACCGGCAGGGGCCGGTGCTGGGGGTTGAAGGGCGGCCGCGGCCGGCCGAAAACGCTTAATGGGTCCAGGGTGTCCTGCGGTCATAGCGGAAATTCTCCGCGTAGGAAATCTGCCGCCGCTTGGCTTCCTTCGGCATTTCGACACGATAGGAGATGCCGTGCTTCTCGGCATAGGCCACGGCCTCTTCGCGCGAGTTGAACGTCAGCCGAATTTGGCTCTTCATATCGGACGAGCTGGTGTAACCCATCAGCGGATCGATCTTGCGCGGCGTCTCGGGATCGAATTCCAGTACCCAGTAGCCGGTCTTTCCCTTTCCGGACTGCATCGCCGTCTTGGCGGGGCTGAAAATGCGTGCGGACATGTCTCTCATTCCTTGCTTCGGCGCGAGGCGCCTCGACCTGAAGGCGTCAATACTGTGCATTGCGCCCAACGGCAAGCGGCAGAGCAACGAGCATGACGGACAAGTCGAACACCGCCCCATTTCTCTATGCAAGCTGGCGGCGCCCGGAAGGCAGGTTCAAGCCATGATCTCCAGCGCTCGTCTGTAACGCAGCGAAAAATCGGCCAACCTGGCCTGCTCGGCGCCTACAGCCGCTTCAGCAGCAGTCGTCCACAGTCCCAGTTGAAAAGCGAGATAGGAGATCTTCAGGACCGCAAGAAGACCAGGGTCGATCGGCTGACCGCGACGTTCCCCCACCAGCCGGCATAGCTCGTCCGTTTCGCTTTCCGAAAGTTCGTGTTCGACGACAGCCCCGGCGATATCCCAGGTGACGTCCTGAGCGCCGACAAGGTCATGTCCCGCACTGTGGTCGAGCGCATCGGCTTTTATCAGCTGTCCTTCGTCGCTCCGAATCCATTCCCATGTGTGGAGCCGATTGTCGCTGTCGATCCTGCGGACTTTGCTTTCAAGGCGCAGCCCGTTTCGCAACAAGGGCGCATATCGGTCTGCAGCCCGCGTACCGATTGCACATCCGATATTGTGCAAGGCCATTTGCACCAGTCGCTCCAAGGGTGCACCTGGCAAAGAAGTCTGAAGACGGGTCGCTCTGAACCCCAGATATCTCGCGATAGTTTCTATGAGGCAGAAGCGATCGTCGCCCCGGTGTATCGCCCGACCTTCAATCCACCGTTGGACGATAAAGCCATAACAGAGCCCCGCGACCTCCGGGCCCAGCCCCGCCTCGGCCAAAGCTCGCGCAACGCGCAGCTTGCGCTCGCCCTCCTGTCCAAGCCCCGCGAACTTGACCAACCACTTGGATCCGCCCGCGCGGGCCAGGAATTTGCGCCGTTCGAAGCGTGCATCCACCGGGGGCCACGCCCTCCCGTCGACACAAGCAATGCGACGCCAGGCGCCCGCCGAAATATCCTGCAGCGGACAATCCAGAGGCCCGATAAGATCCTCGACCCATCCCTGCAACGAATTCTCCCCGCTTCGAGGCGTCAGGAACAAGGTGTCGAAACCAACGACGTGGCGAGGCGCTTTGCGCCACCGCCTACGGATTGCGGCTGTTGCCTGCGCTCCGGGTTCGCCATCATGGCTGGGAAAGAAATGGACATTCCGTTTCACGATTCCGCAGCTTTCCAACCAATCCGACGCCGCTGCGAACGAACTGCCCGACAGGCCTGGGCCCTCATCCACGACTGCGCATGGGATATCGGGCTGGGCAGCCAATTCGGCCGTCAATTCCGAGGCAGTCTCGAGCTGACGCTGAAAGGGGTGTCCTCTTGGACGCACGGTGATCGGCGGCTCTGCTCCAAGCGCCGCAGCCACCAACCCGGCCAGACCAGCCCCGATACTGCGGATGCCGACGACGCGTGTCTCGGGTCCCAATCCTGAAAGGCGTGCCGCAGCCAGATAGCTTTCCGGATACAAAGCATAGAAGGCGTAGCCCTCCGCCCGCCGAAGGCGGATCGGATCCGGCCAGTCCATCTCGCCGAGCAAATTCCCGATCGCCGGCAGCAGAGGCGAAAACCGTCGAAATCCTGCATGTTGGGACCGATCTACCGCCTTGGCAAGGAGGACGAGGAGTCGGCTCCCTGCATCTTGGCGGCGGGAACGGCCGTCATAGCCGCGCTGGTCGGCTTCGGCGTCGGCAATGCCCTGAACAAATTCACTCGCCCGCAGGAACGCATCGACCAGAACAGCATGCCGCTCGATGCCGGTTGGCTCTTCCCCTACCGCTTCGACAAGTTCGATAATCGATCGTCGTATGGCCCTCGGGCACTCCCGGCGCTCCAAGTCGCCATAGATCAGCATTCCATGCCTCCTTCATGCCCGACCGTCCCAACGGCGAAGCCGAGACTTTGATCCCGCATATCCGCATTTTGGCCCTCCTGGTTCGGCAACCCAGGCAGGAGGTGGAACAAACAATTCGCTCATCTGTTCGGCGCGGGAACGAACCAGCCGATGGCGGTAATCAATGCGATCCACAAAAGTTCGAGTCGGCCTTGTAGGTGTCGGGAATTGTGCCTCGTCTCTGGTCCAAGGGCTTACCTATTACCGGGAGGCGCAAGGCAATGAGCCGATTCCCGGCTTGATGAACGCGGATTTGGGCGGCTACCGCATAAGGGACATCGAGATTTCCTGCGCTTTCGATATCGCCGAGGGAAAGGTCGGCCTCGATGTTTCGGAAGCGATCTTCGCGGCGCCAAACAATACGTTCCGCTTCGCCGACGTGCCAGCCACGGGTGCTCGCGTCGAGAGAGGCATGACACTGGATGGCATCGGCAAATATCTCCAGAACCAGATCGAGGAATCCGAGAGGCCGGTGGCGGATGTCACCGCGATTCTCCGCAACAGCCGCACCGATGTCGTCGTCTGTTATCTGCCGGTCGGGTCGGAACGCGCGGCCGAGTGGTATGCCGAAAGAGCACTGGAGGCGCGGTGCGCATTCGTGAATTGCATCCCGGTATTCATCGCATCGCGGCCCGAATGGCGCCAGCGTTTCGAAAGCCATGGCCTGCCGGTCATAGGTGACGACATAAAAAGCCAGGTCGGCGCCACCATCGTGCACCGGCTGCTCGCCAATCTCTTCCGCGAGCGCGGCGTCAGGCTTGACCGGACATATCAGCTGAATTTCGGCGGCAATACCGACTTCCTCAACATGCTTGAACGCGAACGCCTGGAATCGAAGAAGATTTCCAAGACGCAGTCGGTGATGAGTCAGTTGGATGTTCCCCTCGGCGCGGAAGACGTACATGTCGGGCCGAGCGACCACGTGCCATGGCTCACCGACCGCAAATGGGCTTATATCCGCCTGGAGGGCACGACCTTTGGCGGCGTTCCCCTCAATGCCGAACTGAAATTGGAAGTCTGGGATTCGCCCAACTCCGCCGGAGTGGTGATCGATGCGGTTCGTTGCGCCAAGCTCGCGCTCGATCGCGGCCTCTCCGGTGCGTTGGTCGGTCCTTCAAGTTACTTCATGAAGTCTCCGCCCCAGCAGTTCACCGATGCCGAAGCTCGCGAGCGCACGCTGCGTTTCATCGCCGGGCAAGATGAATTTCTTCTCGGTGCTGCGGAATGACTACGACCTTCTTCCTGGTCAGGCATGCTGCGCACGATAATGTCGGCCTATTCCTTGCTGGTCGCTGCAACAATGTTTGCCTGGGCACGAACGGACGCGCCCAAGCCGAGCGGCTGGCGGAGCGCATGCAACGCGAACGCTTCACGTCCGTCACCTCGAGCCCTCGTGAACGCGCCCGGGAAACCGCGGCCGCGATCGTCGCCGCTTCGCAACAAATACCGCTTTCTATCAGCAACGAACTCGACGAGATCGATTTCGGGTGTTGGTCGGGCAAGACGTTCCAGGAACTCGACGAAGACGCCGAATGGCGCCGCTGGAATGCTGAGCGCAACGAGGCAAAAACACCAGGTGGCGAGACGATGTTGGATGTCGAGCGCAGGATCTTGACGTGCATGCGCGACATTGCAGCCGCCCATCCGAACGAAGGAGCGGTGCTCGTCAGTCACGCCGATGTCATCAAGGCCGCCGTGTGCCACGTGCTGGATCTCCCACCCGAACACGCCTTTCGCTTCGATGTCGACCCTGCCTCGATCACCACCCTGGTCATGGGTGGCTGGGGAGCCAAACTTCTCTGTCTCAACGAAACGGTGTGGTGAATGGAAGGGGCGGAATCGTGAAGATAACGATCTTCGGGCTTACCGTGAGCTCGTCCTGGGGGAACGGCCACGCAACGCTCTGGCGGGGTTTGATCCACGCCTTCGCGCGCCGAGGATGGCGGGTCGTCTTCTTCGAGCGCGACGTGCCCTACTATGCCCGCACGCGTGATCTTGGCCACATGGAGGATGCCGATCTCGTTCTCTATTCCGACTGGGCCACAATCCACCAGCGTGCGGCACGGGAGATCGCCGACGCCGACGTCGCGATCGTCACCTCTTATTGTCCGGATGCACATCAGGCGACGCAACTGGTGTTGGAGGCGCCTTCGGCCCTTCGGATTTTCTACGACCTCGACACGCCCGTCACTCTGTCGAACGTGAAGAACGGACGGCGCCCCGAATATATCGGCCCCAACGGCCTGAAGGGGTTCGATCTGGCACTCAGCTATACCGGAGGATCGGCCCTCGACGAGTTGCGCTCATTGTTGGGAGCGTCCGAGGCTCGGCCATTCTATGGGCATGTCGACCCCGATAAACACCATCCCGAAATGCGCGATCCCTGCTTCGCCGGCGATCTTTCGTATCTCGGCACCTATGCCCAGGACCGACAGGAGGCCATTGAACGTTTCCTTGTCGAGCCGGCCTGGCGCCGCCCCGACTGCCGCTTTGTCATAGCGGGAGCTCAATACCCGCAAGACTTTCCTTGGGCGCCGAACATTTACTTCGTGCGGCATCTGCCGCCGCCCGACCATCCCCGCTTCTTCACGTCGTCAAGGCTCACCCTGAACGTAACTCGGCGGGCTATGGCAGAGATGGGCTGGTGCCCGTCCGGCCGGCTCTTCGAGGCTGCGGCTTGCGGAGCCGCCATTGTCACGGATGTCTGGCCCGGCCTCGACAGCTTCTTCGCGCCGGGCCGAGAAATCCTGCCGGTCGAAACAACCGAGGACGTGATTGCCGCGCTGGACATGACGGACCAAGAGTTGAAACGGCTTGGGGCAAACGCACGGGACCGGGTGCTTGCGGAGCATACCTCGGACAAGCGTGCCGCGGAACTCGAAACGATAATTGCGGATGCGAAGAGGTGCCCCGCCTCGCTTTCGGAGGTCGCCTGAATGCTCGGCATCATACCCGCCGCGGGACGTGGCAGCCGAATCCAGCCACTCGGCTTCTCCAAGGAGTTGCTTCCCGTCGGAAGCCGCTGGGACGGGCTGGGGGAGCGGCCACGCGCCGTGAGCGAGTACCTTGTTCAGCGCATGATAGAAGGCGGAGCAGACAAGCTTTGCTTCGTCATCGGCCCGGGCAAGTCGGACATTCTGGAATATTATGCCAGCGGCTATGGCGACATTCCCGCTGTCTTTGTCGTCCAGCCCGAGCCAGCCGGCCTGTGCGATGCGATCTTTCAGGCCGTATCGCTGGTCCGGCCGGAAGAGCCCGTCCTGATCGGGCTCCCCGACACGGTGTGGTATCCGTCCGACGGCTTTAGCGAACTCCCTGACGATTTGCTGGCGTTCCTGCTCTTCCCGGTCGATCGACCCGAATTCTTCGATGCCGTCGTTCTCGACGAGGGTGGCATCGTCCGCGAAATCCAAGTGAAGCAGCTAGGCGCGCAATCGAACTGGATCTGGGGCGCGTTCAAGATGCCTGGTCACGTGCTCAAGGATCTCCATGCCCTCTGGTGCGCCCGTGCACGACAGGACGAATATTTCGGCACGCTGGTCAACGCTTTCCTTACCGCGGGGGGCAAGGCGGTCGGAGTCAAGGCAGGCACGGCCTACGTGGACGTGGGCACGTTCGACGGCTATCGCGCCGCGATCAACCTGCTGACCCGAATGGCGGAAGGGGAAACCCAAGCCGTTCGGGATCACGCGGACGCTCATACCGACGGCGCGTTCAGGGAAAGGAGGGTATGATGCCGTTCTCCAGCGAGGAAATCCGTCGCCAGGTCGAGGCGCTCGGGCCATGGTTCCAGAACATCGATCTCGGGGGCATTGCCACGGCGCCGGATCATTATCTCGGCAACTATCCCTACGAGAAATGGCGTAAATTCGCGGATACCATCCCAACCGATCTTCGCGGCCGGACCGTCCTCGACATCGGCTGCAACGCCGGTTTCTATTCCATCGAGATGAAGCGGCGTGGTGCCGATCGGGTGCTCGGCGTCGACTTCGATGAAAGCTATCTCGCCCAGGCGAAATTCGCGGCCGACGTTGCAGGGACGGACATCGAGCTTCGCCTTCTGTCTGTCTATGACGTCGCGGCTCTCGGTGAAAAGTTCGACATCGTGCTCTTCATGGGCGTTCTCTACCATCTTCGCCACCCGTTGCTGGCGCTCGATCTCGTTCGCGAGCATGTCGTGGGCGATCTGATGGTGTTTCAGTCGATGCAGCGCGGCAGCAGTCGCGCCCCATCGCTGGAGGAGAACTACCCCTTCTGGAATTACGATCTCTTCGACAGCCCCGACTTCCCGAAGCTGCATTTCATCGAGCGCCGCTACGCGAACGATCCCACAAACTGGTGGATACCCAATCGCGCCTGCATTGAGGGCATGCTGCGCAGTGCAGGGTTCGAGATTACCGCGCATCCCGAGGACGAGGTCTACCTTTGCCACCCTGCCTCGGCCCCACAGGGCGAGGCAGCAGTCTATCCCGCGAAAGGACGCCAGCATGATTGAAGCGGCCATGATCTGGAACGAGCCAAACAACAAATCGCATTGGGATCCGGAGTTGGATCCGGAATGGTCTCGCTTTTCCGAAATGGCAATCATGGCTGCGGATGCGATCGCCGCGGAAAATGCGCATGTGACGAAATTGCTCGGCGGAATTTCGCCGATCGACCCCGGCTTTATGCGTCGAATGGGCGAGCACGGCGTTCTGAGCCGTGTCGATGCCGTGGCAGTCCATGGATTCCCGCTGGATTGGAACCTTTGGCAGATCGACGAGTGGCCACAAAAAATCGCCGAGATCCGCGCCGTCACCGAGATGCCGATCTGGGTCAGCGAAGTCGGGGTCTCGACCTTCGGCGCCGAGGAGGTACAGGTCTGGGGGCTCAAGCGAACGGCCGAGTTGCTGCTCGGCAAGGTGCCCCGAATCCAATGGTACAGCCTCTATGACTTACCGCAGGCATGGGGAGCAACCACGCGGCATCGCGAAGCAGAGGGTTCTTCATATTATCGGCATTTTTACATGGGGCTTTTGAGGGAGGACGGCACGCCAAAACCCTCACTGGAGCAGTTCGCAAAGCTGACGCCTGGAATGGGTATCGCGCAATGGTTCCACTTCGAAGACCCTCGCCTCGATGACGCCGTCGCCTGGATGAAGCGTCTCGGGATCACCAATCTGCGAACGGGACTGTCATGGGCAGACAGCTTCCGTCCGAACGCCCTCGCCTGGTTCGACCGCCAGATGGATGCGCTCGCCGACTTCGACCTCACGGTGACTTTTTGTTTCACGCCGGAGCACCGCGGATTGATGCCTCATCACACCAGCCCACCGCAGGTTCCCGAGGAGTTCGCGGAATTTTGCTCGGCGATGATCCGGCGCTATGCAGGCAACGCTCGGCCTCAGGCTGCAGAGGCCGTGCCATTGACTGCTGCATGATGACCCATGCGGATCGAGCGCCCCACCCACGCGGGGACAGCAGGCTCAGGGCCGGCCAGTGTCACCGCCTTTGCCGGGATGCTTGCCGCTGCCGGCCGCGGTCATCTCCGCGACAGCCCAATCATGATCGTCGTTGCTCATCCCGACGATGAGACGATAGGGCTCGGGGGCCATTTGGGCCGACTGCGTCCCGTGCGCATCGTTCATGTGACCGACGGCGCTCCGCACAACGGCGAAGACGCGGCCAGACTGGGATTTCCTACTCGAAGCGCGTACGCAGCCGCTCGCAAAGCCGAGGTTACGGCCGCTTTGGCCGAGGCCGGCATCGAAGCGGCTGCCCTGACCACATTCGGAATCCCTGATCAGGACGCCGCGCGGAACATGGCTTGGATCGCTTCGCAGCTGGCGATGTTGATTGCCGAAGTGCGGCCTCGCTTCATCTGCACCCATCCCTATGAAGGCGGGCACCCCGACCACGACGCCACTGCCTTCGCAGTCAGTGCCGCCTGCCATATGCTCGATGGGTCAGGGAGGCAATCGCCTGAAATCATAGAGATGGCGTCCTACCACGCCGGCGCGAACGGAACTGTCTTTCAGAATTTTTCTCCCGATCATGCCACGGCCATTTTGGAGATCCGGCTGAACGACACTGCAATCGCGCTCAAGCAGCGGATGCTGAAGCATTTCGTTACGCAGAAAAGGACGTTGGCGGCTTTTCCCCTGCAGACCGAACGCTTCCGCGCGGCCCCGGCCTACGATTTCTCACAAGCCCCGAACCACGGACTGCTGCTCTACGAGCAATGGCGGCTTGGCGTCACCTGGACTGAGTGGCTTCGGTTGGTTGGGGCGGCCGAGAGAGAGCTGGGCTGGAACGAATGAAGTTGACCATACTCAACGTGGCCTACCCGCTCGCGCCTGTCGGCCGCGACGCGGTCGGCGGTGCTGAGCAGGTGCTGACCGCTTTGGACGAGGCTTTGGTGGCAGCGGGGCACCGATCCATCGTTATCGCCGCCGAAGGCTCTCAAGTCGCTGGCACGCTGGTCCCGGTCAAAGCCGAAACCGGTGTCCTCGACGAAGCCTCCAAGGCGCGAGCCCAGTCGCGTCATCGCCGCGCGATCACGGCCGTGCGCCGGCGCTTCCTGATCGACGTGATGCACTTCCACGGCATCGATTTCCACGCCTACCTGCCGGAGGATGGCCCTACTTTGGTCACGCTGCATCTGCCACTCCGGTGGTACTCGCCTGAGGTGTTCGCGACCGGGCGTGGCGATCTGTGGATGCACGCCGTCTCCACGTCTCAGCACGAAACCGCGCCGGAAGGAGCGCGGCTTTGCCCGCCCATACCCAACGGCGTGGATATAGACACTCTCGATCGGCCGCACGCCAATCGTGGGTTTGCGCTTCTGCTCAGCCGCATTTGCCCGGAAAAAGGCGTGCATCTTGCGCTCGATGCAGCCCATGCAGCCCGAATGCCGTTGATCGTCGGCGGCCAGGTGTACCGTTACGAATGGCACGAGCGATATTTCGTCGACGAGGTTTTGCCACGCCTGGACAACAAGCGCCGATTTCTGGGGCCCCTCGGCTTCATCCGCAAACGCCGCTTCCTGAATGCGGCCCGATGCCTCGTCATACCGAGCCTCGCAGCAGAGACAAGCTCGTTGGTCGCGATGGAAGCCCTTGCCTGCGGAACGCCTGTCGTTGCCTTCCCGAACGGAGCTCTCCCGGACGTCGTGGAACACGGTCGAACCGGTTTCCTCGTCAACGACGTCGCGGAGATGGCCGATGCCATGGTTGCCGCAGGCGCCATCGACCGTGAGCTCTGTCGGGCGGAGGCACGCCGACGCTTCTCTCTCGACAGCATGACAGCGGCCTATTTCGATCTTTACAGGCAGCTTGCCCTGCTTGGTCGACGCAATCCGGCAACGAAGGCAGCGTCATGAGGGACGCGCGGCTACAGGTAGAGTTCATCGACAACGGCAAGGCGCTTCAAGCTCTCGCACGGCAATGGTGGGATCTCTGGGGCCGCTCGCCTGCCGCAACGCCTTTCCTGACGCCGGCATGGATGCTCCCCTGGTGGCAGCAATTCGCGCCCGGCCACCTGCGGACCGTGGCTGTGTTGCGAGGATCGCACCTTGTCGGACTTGCGCCGCTTTATCTGGAGCAAGACGGAGTGCGCGCGCGGCTCATGCCGCTCGGAATTCCGGTCAGCGACTATCTCGACGTCCTCGTGGATCCGTCTTGCCAAGGCGAGAGCGCCGCCTTGCTCATGGATAGTATTCTTGCGCTCCGCTGGGACAGGTTCGAACTCGAGGAGCTCTTGGAGGAAGCGACGGCGTGGAACCTGCCCTGCCCTTCGGCGGCATCTTCCGAGACAGGCCGGCAAGGCCGCTGTCCTGTGCTATATCTCGACTGCGCCGAAGACCTCGAAGGGGCGGTTCCAAGCCGAAGGCGCAGACAATTGCGCCGCGCCCTTCGCGCGGCCAAGCGCCGTGGCGAAACCGCAATCCAACGGGCAGAGTGTTCGCCGCGCGATTTTCTCGATCATCTCTTTCGCCTGCATCGCGCGTGCTGGGAACGGCGTGGCGAAGGTGGCGTATTGTGGGATCCTGCCGTGCAGGCTTTCCATCGAAAGGCGCTGCCGGGATTGGCAAAGGCCGGGCTGGCGCGCTGCTATCTCGTACGGATCGACGATGCCGTCGTCGGGGCCTACTATGGGTTCCTAAGCGGATCGAAGGCGTATGCCTATATCGGCGGCTTCGATCCAGACTTCGCCGAAGAGAGCCCCGGATCGATCTTGATCGGACATGCCTTGGCGGAAGCCGTGAGGGAAGGCGCGACCGAATTTCATTTCTTGCGAGGTGGGGAAGCCTACAAGTACAGCTGGGGTGCGGTCGACCGCTGGAACCGCCGTCGCACGTTCATTCGACTTGCCCCATGAACGACGAGCAACCATCGGAAAAGGCCATTTCCGAGGCACTGCGTGCCCTTTGCGATGGCGAACTTCCCCAGGAAATTGCGCTGATGCGGTTGGTTCTGGCTACGGAATCCGACGCCGAACTGGACCGCCACATCGAAGATGCAGCCCTCCGCGAGCCATCGATGGAAGAGCGCATCCGGACAATCGGCGTCTTGGCCCGGCAATATGCGCACGCTTGGCCGATGGTCAGAGCCGCCGCGTCCGCGGTGCAGCATCGCGCTTCCACCTGCGCCGAGACGAATGAGATTCTCGGGAAACTGGCAGCCGATTTCGACAAGGCTGCCGGGCTGTCACCCGAAGCCAGCGTCGCACTTTATTCATTCGGCGACGCCAACCGCCTGAACGCAGCGACCGCGGAACTCGTTGGATGGATGCGCGACGCTGGTCTCCTGCACGCAGAATACCGGATCCTGGATATCGGTTGCGGCATCGGCAGGCTGGAATGCGCGCTCAGCGGCAAATGCCGGGAGATCGTCGGCATCGACATTTCCAGAAGCATGGTCGACATCGCGCGCCGGCGGTGCTCAGGTCTTGCGGGCGTCGACATCCGGCTCGTCACCGGACTTGGCCTGCAAGAATTCGAAGACGCTTCCTTCGACCTGGTGATGGCGGTCGATACGATGCCCTATATCGTTTCGGCAGGCGCCAAGCTTGCGGGGCGTCATTTCGCTGATGCGGCGAGAATCCTACGTCCGGCCGGGAATCTTCTCGTCTTCAACTATTCTTATCGCGGCAATCCAGAAGCCGATCGAAGCGACGTTCGCCGGCACGCTGAAACCTACCGCCTGGAGATCGTCGCGGAGGGCTCGCAACCTTTTCGCCGCTGGGACGGCGCCGTCTTTCATCTCAGGAAAAACTGAATCCGCTACCGCTCAGCGCTTGGCGCTCGAATTCTCGTTGCGCTTGTCAGCCGTTGTAATCGGCCCCTTGGGAGCGTTGGAACCACCGCTCCATTGTTGTGCTTCACGAGCCTGATCGCCTCCGCGATGGGCGGGAGGAACGCTCTTATCGCTGCCGCTCGCGCGCTTGCCGGAAATTTTGTTCTGCCGATCTGCCATTGAGGCCTCCATCCTGGCGACCGAACTCCCGCCAATGGGAATGGTTCCGGTGCTCGGCAGTGTCGCGCGGAACATCGGGTCCGCTCCCCCGTTTGGCCAGAAACGGCAAGGAGAAAATCATGACCAATGCAGGGAAAAAGCATATGGGCCGAGGCACAAAGGGGAAGGGCAGCGGCAGCGGCGCCATGACCGACATCGCGAAGGACAAGGTCGAAGAGAACATGGTTCTCAGCAATCGCGACAAGGCGCAGCACACCAAGGAGCGGGGCCAGGACGGTCGCCAGATACAGACTGACCAATTCCAGGACCATGTGGGAAGCCGGCTTCCCAAGGAGTGAACCGCGAAAACGCCGGAACCTTTCCCCTGCCGGCGTTGTTGGCCTTCCAAATCACGGAGTGGACTGCAATGGCGAGTAATCATCCCAAGACCAGGAAGCCGAGCGACAAGGACCTTCGTGAGAACCCGGGCATCGGCACTTCCAAAGGAACGATCAAGCAGGGCGATGAAGCCGGGCTCGACGGCGACAATACGTTCGAAGGCGATGTCGAGAACGATACGACCGCAAGCGGCGGCGTGGATCCGACGCAGACCGGACGCACCAATAAATAGAGGCACACGACCCATGGCCGGCAAGAAAACGCACGAGCAGCAACTGCGCATCATCCAAGGACGCGAAAATACGCGGAACGCCGATGAAAGCTTCGACGCGGAAGCGGAGCTCAAGATGTCGAAGCAGCAGCGTGAAGCGCGCCGCAAGGGGCAGGATTTGCGCACCGACGTCGTCGACCTTTCCGATCCGGACGATCGGAATATGGTGCGCGGCGAGCAGCAGGAGAGCAGGCATTACAAGGAAAGATCCGACGACTAGCTCGGTACCGATCCTTGGCGCGCGACTTCGCCGTCATGCTCATGCTGAGCTAATTTTAAAGCTGATCGAGAATACCGGTGGCTTGCCCGAGCTCGATGAGATGCCCGTCAGGATCGCGCATGTAGCAGCGGATCTCGGCGCCGCGGTCTTTGGGCGGGGTAAGAAAGTCGGCGCCACGCGCCTTCCATTCGCGATAGACGGCCTGAATGTCCGCGACGCGAATGTTCAGCGCGCTTGTGAGCACGTGCGCGCTCTGGGGCGGTGAGGCAATGACATGCGGCTTGTCGTCGGTCGGGCCACCGCCGGAATTAAGGATGAGCCATGTGTTGCTCAGGCGCAGCGCCACAGGGTCGCGCTCCCGGACGACCTCGGCGCCCAGCACAGTGCGATAGAATTCGCGCGAACGGTCCTGGTCGGCGACTATCAGCAAATGCGTCACTACGAAACCTTCGCTTGGGGCCGGAAAGCCCTTGGTGTCCAAGTGAGCCGGTTTGGATGAGGTCGACATCGCGTCCTCCCTTATCAAGACGATCCATGTAGATCGGCTGTCGCAATCACAGCTTCCCGGCGCCGCGGCCTCATCTTCGGTGCCCGATTATGATGCGCCCTCCGACGCGTCCTGGCTTTACCCGAAGGACAGCCGCTCGGCGGTACCCGGAAATGCCGATGCCCCGTGACGCGATTTGGCGAACTGCCGACACGTCATGCTCCATGCGGCCGCATCACCACCTTGATGCACCCATCTTCCTTGTCGCGGAATTTTCGGTAGAGCTCAGGTCCGTCTTCCAGCGTGGCATCATGCGTGATCACAAAGGAAGGACGGATCTCATTCCGTTCGATCCTGGCAAGAAGCGGCTCCATGTAGCGCTGGGTATGGGTCTGGCCCATCCTGAAAGTCAGCCCTTTGTTCATCGCCGCTCCGAACGGGACGTGGTCGAGAAAGCCGACATAGACGCCCGGGATCGAGATTGTCCCACCCTTGCGGCAAGAGAAGATCGCTTCGCGCAGGACATGCGGCCGGTCGGTTCCGAGAAGCACAGAAGCTTTGACCTTGTCGAGCATCGCGTCCCAACTGGCGGTCGCGTCCGATTCCGTGCCCACGCAATCGACGCACCGGTCGGGGCCGCGCCCGCCCGTCATCTCCATCAAGGCGTCATAGACTTTCACCTGGCTGAAATCGATCGTTTCCGCCTTCCCTTCCGTACGAGCAAGATCGAGCCGTTCCGGCACCTGGTCGATTGCGATCACTCGGCCGGCACCCAGCATCCATGCGCTCTTGATAGCGAACTGGCCAACGGGACCGCATCCCCAGATCGCAACGGTATCGCCCTCCTCGATTCCAGCATTTTCAGCGGCCATATAGCCCGTTGGGAAGATATCCGAGAGGAAAAGAACCTCGTCATCTGAGAGACCGTCGGGTATCTTGATCGGACCGACACTCGCATAGGGAACGCGCAGATATTCTGCCTGTCCGCCCCAGTAGCCGCCCGTCATATGAGAATATCCGAACAGGCCAGCGGGAGAGTGCCCCATCACTTTGATCGCCTGCTCGGCATTGCGATTGGATCGATCGCAAAGGGAATAAAGCCCCTTCTGGCAGAAATAGCATTCCCCGCAGGAGATGTTGAACGGCACCACGACACGATCGCCCACCTTGAACTTCGTGTGCGACTTGCCGGCTTCGACCACTTCGCCCATCGTCTCATGACCCAGCACGTCACCGCTTTGCATCGTCGGCATGTAGCCGTTCATGAGATGGAGGTCGGACCCGCAGATGGCACAAGCCGTAACCTTGATGATAATGTCATCGTCTGCTTCGATACGCGGATCTTCCACGGTATCGCATCTTATGTCGCCCTTGCCGTGCCAGCACAATGCGCGCATCGTGGAGCCTCCGCCGCTATCATTGTCGAAGGGTCGAACCCGCTCTCGTCCCGATTGTTCCGTCCGCGTCGCCGGACGCCGTAGGCTTGTTGTCTGCGGAACGAAAGAACGGGTGCGGGGTGCCTCGCAAAGCAATCCAACTCAAACGTTTGCCGGCCTTCCAACCCCGGAAGGAAGCAATCGCAGCCGAAGGGGCGAGCCGCCGGCTCGACGGCCTACCCGTTCCGCTCTACGAATTTGTTGAAGCGGCTCGTCTTCCCGTCGTCCGTTTTGTCCTGTCGCAGGAAGGCGAGATTATTCTTCTCGAAGATATCGAAGAACTCCTCCCATTCGATGGCATCGAGCTCTTCTTCTGGTTCACCAAAGTCGATCCGTAAAATACCGCCGCTGCCGGACGTGCGCACCTTTGCCGGACGTCCTTGCCGCGCTTCGGTCCATTTACGTATTTCGTCGTGGTCCGTCGTGGTGGTTGCTTGGCTCATGCTCTTGTTCCTTCATCTTACCGGCCGTCGAGCAACAGCTGCGCCTCGAAGGGTGGGGAGATGAACACGCTCTCCGGCCGGCTTTGCTGCGGTTGCAGGCGCGACCCGCGGCACGGCAGGTCTGCCGAGGCTGACATAACGAAAGCCTTGGCTGGCAACGTGGTGAGGGTCCATCAAGTTCCGACAGTCGAAGATCGTCGAACCGCGCATGTGCCGAGCCAGTAGCGAGAGATCCAGCGTCCGGAACATCTCCCACTCGGTCAAGATGGCGACAAGATCGACGCCGCTGCAAGCCGCGTAGGGATCGTCATGCCAGGCAACGTCTTTGACGATCCGGGAGGCGTTGGCCCGGGCCCATGGATCGAACGCGCGCACCGAAACGCCTGCGGCCTTCAGGATCGGGATGATCGTCAGGGCGGCCGAGTCCCGTACGTCGTCCGTATCGGCTTTGAAAGCGACCCCGAGCACCGCCACCCGCGCATGAGACAATCCATGCAACTCTGCGAGTATCCTCTTCGCCATCTGATGCTTGCGGGTTTGATTGCGTGTCACCAGCGTTTCGATAAGAGGCTGCGGACACGAAAATTTCCGACCCGCGGCGGCAAAGGCTTCCGTGTCCTTCGGAAAGCAGGAACCTCCGAAACCGGGCCCGGGAGAGAGGAATTGCGGCCCGATGCGGCGATCGAGGCCGACGCCCTTGACCACGGCGTTGATATCGGCTTCGGCCTCTTCGCAGAGATCGGCGACATCGTTGATAAAGCCCACCTTCAAAGCCAGGAAGGCATTGGCGGTATATTTGATCAGCTCGGCATTCACAGTGCTGGTCACAACCAGCGGCACGCCTTGATCGATCAAGGGGCGATACAGCTCCGTGAGGCGCGCAGCCGGCTCCGGATCATCGGCGCCGATCACGATGCGGTCCGGCTCAAAAAAATCCCGAACGGCAGAACCTTCCCGCAGGAATTCAGGGTTGGACGTGATCCAGAAATCGAGCCCGCGGCGCCTCTCCGCGATGACTTCGCGAATGAGGCGGGCGGTCCCAACCGCCACCGTTGACTTTATCGTGACAACGGTCTTGGGCCTGATGGCGCGGGCGATTTCTCGGGCGACCGCCTTCACATGGGTAAGGTCGGCATCGCCGCCTGCCCCTCTCGGGGTCCCTACGGCGATCAACACCGCCTCCGCCCGAGCGGCTGCCTTCGCCACGTCGGTGGTGAATTGCAGTCGTCCCGAAGCACGGTTTCGGTCGATGAGCGCATCCAATCCCGTTTCGCGGATGGGGACGTTTCCTTCGTCCAACATGGCGATCTTCGAAATGTCCACGTCCACGCAGGTGACCGTATGGCCCAGTTCCGCGACGCAGGCTGCGGTCGTCAGCCCGACATAGCCTGCTCCGATGACAGCGACTTGCATGTGGCGCCTTCCCTAACTGATGGCAGAAGCGCGTCCTAACAATGTACCTTGAGGTAAGTTCCTTCGGAGAACCGACAGCATTTCGCCCGCCCGATCTGATGGTTGGGCGCTTCAGAGGCCGTTGAACGGCCGAAGAACACGGCCACATGCCAATTCCGGGCTGTAGGGAACAAACCTTTCACCTCAGGGTTCGGCGCAGGAACAAACCTGCCCGAGGGAGAGGTCGTGGAACGAATTCTCATTACCGGAGGCGCCGGTTTCATCGGCCGCCATGTCGCAAGGGAATTACTGGCGAACGGGTACGAGGTGCGGATCCTCGACAGCCTGGTCGAACAGGTCCACGGCGACGACGCCCTTGCGATCGAAAGTGGTGCCAGCCTGATCAAGGCCGACATTCGGGATCCGATCGCCGTAGCGCGCGCGTTGAGCGACATCGACGCCGTGATCCATCTCGCCGCCGAAGTCGGCGTCGGTCAATCTATGTACGAAATCGCGCGCTATGTCGGCGCGAACGAACTCGGCACGGCGGTGCTTCTGGAAGCCATGATCAAGCGCCCGGTCAGGCGTATCGTGGTGGCCTCCTCCATGAGCGTCTATGGCGAAGGCCTGTACCAGACCTCTAACGGCGAGCGCCTTCAGAGCGTACGACGCGAGCCCGAGCGCATCAAAAAGGGCTTGTGGGACCCGATCGCCGAGGATGGCTCCGCCCTTTCCCCCGTCGCTACGCCGGAGGACAAGCCCGTCGATCTAGCCTCCGTTTACGCTCTGACCAAGTATGCGCAGGAACGCCTGGTCCTTATTTTTGGCGAAGCGTATGGCGTCGACGCTGTTGCCCTGCGCCTCTTCAACGTCTTCGGTCCGGGCCAGGCGCTGTCAAATCCTTACACCGGCGTCCTTGCAAATTTTGCTGCCCGCCTGGCCAACGGGCAACCACCCCTGATCTTTGAGGACGGCGAACAACGGCGCGATTTCGTCCACGTTCAAGACGTCGCCAAGGGCTTTCGACAGGCTTTGGAGCAGCCCCGCGCCCAAGGCCAGGTATTCAACCTCGGCAGCGGCCGTTCCTATCAGATCAAGGAAGTCGCCACCGCACTCGCGGAAGCTATGGGCGTGCCGGAGATTCGTCCCGAGATCATGCAGAAGGCCCGCACCGGCGACATTCGCAATTGCTTCGCAGACATTTCGAAGGCGCGCGAAATGCTTGGGTTCGCTCCACGGCATACGCTGGAGAATTCACTCGAAGAGCTTGTGCTTTGGATCCGTGGCACGACTGCGGTCGATCGTGGCGATGCAATGAAGCGGGAACTGGAAGCCTTGGGGCTGGTATCATGACGGTGCGGAGCCAGAAAGCGCTCGGCTCGGACCAAATGTGGAAACGGCCCGTCGCCGTGATCGGCGGCTGCGGCTTCATCGGCTGCAACCTCGCCGATAGCTTGCTGTCGGACGGTATCGCCGTTCTCGTCGCGGACAATCTCAGCCGGCCAGGTGTCGAGCAGAATCGCGATTGGCTGACAGCGCGGCATGGCCAATTGGTCGAATTTCGTCGGACAGATGTCCGAAATACGGAAGCGATCGGCGCAATCCTTGCTGATGTCGATGCGGTATTCCACCTCGCTGCCCAGACTGCCGTCACGACCAGCCTTGTTCGACCTGTCGAGGATTTCGAGATCAATGCCAGGGGCACGCTCAATGTTCTCGAAGCGGCGCGCGCTACGGGCAGGCAGGTGCCGGTGATCTTCGCCAGCACGAACAAGGTTTATGGCGCTCTGGACGATGTCGCCATGATCGAATGCGACGACCGTTTCATACCCGAACGATCCGACTTGCGGACTCATGGAATCGATGAAAGCCGCGGACTCGACTTCTGCACGCCCTATGGATGCTCGAAGGGCGTCGCCGACCAATATGTCCTTGACTACGCCCGTTCATTCGGCGTGCCGGCAGCGGTCCTCAGGATGAGCTGCATCTACGGTCCCCACCAGTTCGGCACGGAGGATCAAGGCTGGGTCGCGCATTTCCTGCTGCGCGCCCTGGTCGGCGATCCCATCACCATTTACGGCAATGGCAAGCAGGTTCGCGACATCCTTCACGTGTCGGACGCGATCGGCGCCTACCGACACGCGCTCGGCGCCATCCACGAGATTAGCGGTCAGGCGTTCAACCTGGGCGGTGGCGTGAACAATGCCGTCAGTTTGAAGCTGCTCCTCTCCGAGATCTGCCGTTTTGTCGGACATGAAGTTTCCGTCACTTATGCCGATTGGCGCACGGGTGATCAGCCATATTTCGTGGCCGACACGCGCAAGCTGCAGACCGCGCTCGGCTGGCGGTCGCGTGTCTCCTGGCGCGATGGGGTGCGCCAACTCGCCCGTTGGCTGGCCGAGCACCGCCTCCAGGACCCGGCATCCCAGGACAGGAGGATCACCGCATGAAAGTCGCCCTGGTGAATCCATGTTGGACCTATGAAGGCAGCATCTATTTCGGCTGCCGTCATCCGCATCTGCCACTAGAACTCGGCTATTCCCGAGCGCTGCTCGAGACCGACGGCCATGAGGTCCTGATGCTCGACGGCCAGCTTCAAGGCCTCGACAATCACGCCCTTGCCGGACGCGTCCGGGAATTCGCGCCCGACATGACGGTCGTCACCACGGCTCCGACCTATCTTTTCTGGCGCTGCGCCCCGCCTGAACTGCGCGTGCCCGCGGAATTCCTCGATCTGGTCGGGGCGAAGCGAGGCCGCACCGTCGCCGTCGGTCCTCACGGCTCCGTAACGCCCGGACCGACCTTGCGCAAGCTCGGGGCGGATATCGTGGTCCGAGGCGAATGCGAGGAAGTCGTCGCATCGCTCGCTCGGAACGAAAAGTGGGACCGCATCAAATCGACGGCATATTTCAGCGGCGAACAACTCGTGGTGAATGGCCCGGTCCACGCCAGCAGCTTCGTCGACCATCCGGCGCTGCGCTGGCCCCGGGACTGGCTGTCGCGGCATGAGCATCACCACCACCGTTTCGATGACGACCAGGTTGGCCTCGGCGCGGAAGTCGAAGCGTCCCGCGGTTGCCCCTATAACTGCAGCTTCTGCGCCAAGATCGACTATCGCGACGCATATCGCCGCCGCAACCATCAGGCTGTCGTCGACGAGATCGATCATCTCATCGAGCAAGGCGTAGGCTACGTCTATTTCATCGATGAGATATTCCTGCCGCAGAAGGCCCTTCTCGAAGCACTCGTCGAGCGGGATATCCGCTTCGGCGTGCAGACGCGCATCGATCTTTGGAAACCAGATCTCCTGGAACTCCTGGGGGCTGCTGGTTGCGTTTCGGTCGAAGCAGGCCTGGAAAGCCTCACCGTCGAGGGCAGAGAGATGCTGGCCAAGCGCTGCCGGCTCGGCACCGAGGAACTGGTGGAACTTCTAATCCGCGCCCGGCGCCATATTCCGTTCGTGCAAGCCAATCTGATCGGTGTGATCGAAGACGAACAAGAGCTCGTCGATTATTGGCGAGGCCACCTGATCGCGAACGGCGTGTGGGCCAACGAGCCTGTGCCGCTCTATCCGTATCCCAGCTCCCCGCGCTATCGAGAGCTGTGGGGCGAGCCGGACGATCATGCCTGGGAGCGAGCCCACGAACACTATCTGGCTTCGTTCCACACCTTCAGCGACATCCAGGAAAAGCGGCCCCGGCCTCTGGCTGAACTGGAGGCGTCATGCTGCGGCGCATGAACCGCCCGCCAGGCCGGATCCTGATGACCCTCGACGCGGTCGGGGGCGTCTGGCGTTATGCGCTCGACCTTGCTCGCGGCCTCAAGGCTGAAGGCTGTGCGGTCGTTCTGGCAGGGCTGGGTCCTGCCCCCTCCCCCTCACAACGCCAGGAATGCGAAGCAATCGGCAAGGTCGTGTGGTGCAGGACCCCTCCGGACTGGATGACGCATTCAGAGAAAGAATTGGACGGTTTTCCCGAGGAACTCGAAGCGCTTGTCGACGAATATGACGTGGATCTCGTTCATCTCAACTGCCCGTCTCAGGCTTGCGGCATCGGGTTTCGTTGCCCCGTGGCAATCACATCGCACTCCTGCGTCGTCACCTGGTTTCAGGCCGTGCGGGGCACGGAAGTACCGCAGGACTGGCGCTGGCACTACAGCCGGAACCGCTCGGGCCTAGACCGGGCGGACGTGGTGATTTCACCGAGCGCCGCCCATGCAGCACTGATGCAGACATGTTACGGCCCGATCGACAGGATGCAGGTCGTCCATAACGCTACCGCCAGGGCTCCTGCCGCTTCGTCGCGAGAGAATTTCGCCTTCGCGGCGGCACGCTGGTGGGATGCCGGGAAGAATGGAGCCGTGCTTGACGACGCTTCCGGCGATGCCGCGTGGCCCATTTACTGTGCCGGACCGGTGGAAGGCCCAAACAGGCAGCGGTTCGAATTCCGCCGAGCCTGTCTATTAGGCGAATTGGACAATCGCGAGATCAGAGCCCTCATGGCACGGGCCGGGATCTTCGTTTCGCCTTCACGGTACGAGCCGTTTGGGCTGGCAGCGTTGGAGGCGGCGCGATCCGGCACGCCGATGATCCTTGCCGACATCCCTACCTACCGCGAGCTTTGGGATGGCGCCGCCTTGTTCTTTGCTGCCGACGACCCCACGGCGCTCGCCGGAGCGATGAACCTGCTCGCGGCAGACGGTCCTCTGCGGCGAAGGCTGGGATCGGCGGCGGAGCGCCGGGCAAGGAGCTACTCCTTCGACCAACAGGTCCGAAGGACACTGGTGGCTTATGAGAGCGCCACTCAACGTTCCCTAGCGAGGGGATAGCGACATGCGTTTCCTCTTCTACACCCACTCGCTCGTCTCCGATTGGAACCATGGTAACGCTCACTTCTTGCGCGGCTTGATGCGCGAGTTGATTTCCCGGGGTCACGAGGCCTTGGCGCTCGAGCCGGAGTCAGGCTGGAGTCGATCGAATCTGGTGGCCGAGCACGGGCCGATGGCGGTCGAGCGCTTTCGGCGGGATTTTCCCGAACTGATCGCTCACCTCTATGGCGACAGTTTCGATCACGAGGCTTGGCTTGCCGACGCCGACGTGGTGGTCGTCCACGAATGGACCGATCCCTCCCTGGTGGAACGGATCGGGCGCGCCCGTCGCCTCGGTGGCCGCTTCACCCTGCTTTTCCACGACACCCACCACCGCGCAGTCTCGGCGGGCCATGAGATCTTCAGTCTCGTCTTGGAAGACTATGACGCAGTGCTCGCCTTTGGAGAAACGTTGCGCGCCCGCTATGTCGATGCCGGCTGGGGAAGAAACGTCTTTACCTTCCACGAGGCGGCCGACCAGCGGCTGTTCAGGCCTTGCCCCGCCGAAGCCAAGACCGGCGACCTGATATGGATCGGGAATTGGGGCGATGATGAACGCACCTCGGAGATTGCATCCTTCCTGATCGAGCCGGCCCGCAGCCTCGGTTTGGCGACGACGGTGCGGGGCGTCCGTTATCCCGACAAAGCTCTCCGCGCGCTTGCTCAAGCCGGCATCCGGCATGACGGGTGGATCGCAAACGCGGACGTACCGGCTGCCTTCGCCCGGCATCGCGTCACGATGCACATACCACGGAGGCCCTATAGGGAGGCGCTGCCAGGAATCCCGACGATCAGGGTCTTCGAGGCGCTGGCCTGCGGTATCCCTCTCATATCGGCGCCCTGGGACGATGTGGAGCAACTTTTCCACCCCGGGCGCGATTTCCTCACGGCCCGCGACAGCCGGGAAATGTCGGCACATTTGAGGGACATCCTGCACGACGCGTCCCTGTCGGATGCCCTTGTGGCGGCAGGCCTGGAAACGATTGCTTCCCGCCACACATGCCAGCACCGGGTAGACCAACTCCTTTCCATTCTCGCCGACTGCGGGACAGCACGAGTCGTCAGCCAACTCGCTGCCAAGGAGGCCGCTCAATGAATATTGCTTTTTATGGATCCAGTATCCTTTCTTCATATTGGAATGGCGCCGCAACTTACTACCGGGGTCTCCTGCGCGCGCTCGCGGCTCACGGATACGAGATCACCTTCTACGAGCCGGATGCATACGACCGGCAGAAGAACCGGGACATCGAGCCGCCGGACTGGTGCTCGGTCGTCGTCTACGAGGCCACGCCAGAAGCCTTGAGACGGGTTGCCCAGCGAGCTGCTCAGGCAGATATCGTCGTCAAGGCAAGCGGAGTCGGCTTCGAGGACGAAGCGTTGTTGGAAGCCATCCTGTCGCACGCCCGGCCAGAGGCGCTCAAGGTGTTCTGGGATGTGGATGCGCCTGCGACGCTGGCCCAGTTGCGGGCGGAGCCGGATCACCCTTTGCACGCGATGCTGGGTCGGCTTGATCTTGTTCTCACCTATGGCGGTGGTGAGCCCGTCGTCTATCAGTATCGCTCCGCCGGAGCGCGCGAATGCGTGCCGATCTACAACGCGCTCGATCCGGGGACGCACCATCCGGTATCTTCCGACGAGCGCTTCTCTTGCGATCTAGCTTTTCTCGGCAACAGGCTCCCGGATCGTGAACGGAGGGTGGAGGCGTTCTTCCTCGAACCCGCAGTGAGCCTGCCGGGGCGGCGCTTCGTGATCGGCGGGTCGGGCTGGCACGACAAACCAATGCCGCCCAACGTCGTTTCGTTGGGTCATGTCGGAACGAATGACCACAATGCCTTCAATGCCACGCCGCTCGCGGTCCTCAATATCAGCCGCGACAGCATGGCCGAGAACGGGTTTTCCCCGGCGACCCGAGTCTTCGAAGCGGCAGGGGCAGGCGCCTGCCTGATCACGGATGCCTGGCTCGGCCTCGAATTGTTCCTCAAGCCTGGAGAGGAGGTCCTTGTCGCCCGCGACGGCGGGGACGTGGCGGAAATCCTCGATGGCCTTACCGCCAACCGCGCCGCGCAGATCGGGCGCGCCGCATTGCAACGAGTGCTGCGCGAACACACCTATGCGCACCGGGCGGTCGATACCGATCGGATTTTTCGGGAATTCGCGAAACGCCCGAAACTGGAGGCCGCCGAATGACCGGCAAGCCTCTCCGCATCGTCTTCATCGGCCTGTCCTTGTCTTCGTCTTGGGGCAATGGGCACGCGACGACCTTTCGTGCGCTTATGCGCGCGCTGCAACGGCGAGGACATGAACTCGTCTTTCTCGAGCGAGACGTGAGCTGGTATGCGCGCAATCGCGATTTGACGGACCCCGAATTCTGCGAGCTCCGGTACTACGATACGGTTGCCGATCTCCTCGGCCGATACGGGGCGACGATCCGATCCGCCGACGCGGTCATCATCGGATCGTATGTCCCCGAGGGGGTTGCGGTCATCGACCAGGTGGCCGGCCTGGCCACCGGCCGGCTCTGCTTCTACGACATCGATACTCCGGTTACGCTCGCCAAACTCTCCGCCGGCGAGCATGACTATATCGCCAATCGTCAGGTGCAGCTCTTCGATACCTATTTTTCCTTCACCGGCGGCCCAACTCTCAGGCGCCTCGAGCGGGAATACGGCGCGCGCAGAGCCCTGGCGCTTTACTGCTCCGTCGACTCCGATCGCTACAGGAACACCGGAGAGCCGCATCGCTGGGATCTCGGGTATCTCGGCACCTACAGCCCTGATCGCCAGGAAATTCTCGAGCGCCTGCTGATCGAGCCGGCCCGCCGAATGCCGGGTCGGCGCTTCGTCGTGGCCGGCCCGCTCTATCCGCCGGAAATCGACTGGCCCGGCAACGTCGAGCGCATCGAGCATCTACCGCCGCAGGATCATCCTTCCTTCTATAGCCGCCAGCGCTTCACCCTCAACGTCACGCGCGCGGACATGATCGCGGCCGGGTGGTCCCCCAGCGTCCGCCTCTTCGAGGCGGCGGCCTGTGGAACGCCTGTCATCAGCGACGTCTGGAATGGTCTTGGAGATTTTTTCCCTCTCGGCGAGGCTATCCTTACGGCATCATCATCGGCGGCGGTCGTGCGGATCCTTCAGACCACCAGCAGCGCTGCGCGCGCGAAGCTTGCAGCCCGCGCCCTGACGAAAGTTCTAGCCGAACATACCGCGGCGGTGCGCGCCCGAGAGTTGGAAGCCTCCCTGGCGCCGCAATGCGCTTCGGCCTTGGTGAGCGCCAATGTGGGCGAGCACGCATTCTGACGTTCCAAGGACATTGGAAAGGACTGACGATGCCGACAGCTGGCAAGTCAACTGGAGCAGGAACAGCAATCGTGGCGGGCGGGGCCGGCTTTCTGGGCTCGCATCTTTGCGAATGGCTGCTCCAGAAAGGACATCGTGTGGTCTGCGTCGACAATTTTTTGACCGGTGCCACAGGCAACCTCGTAGCGTTGCGCAATCATGCGCGCTTCAGTCTGGTGGAGCGAGACATCTGCCGTCCGCTCGACCTCCGCGGCAGGATCGACCAGATCTACAACCTCGCTTGCGCAGCTTCGCCTCCACGCTATCAGGCGGATCCTATCCATACGATGCGAACCTGCGTGCTTGGCACTCTCAATCTCCTGGACCTCGCCGAGCGCAGCAATGCGCGCTTCGTCCAGGCGTCGACCAGCGAAGTCTACGGGAATCCTGAGCAGCACCCGCAGCGGGAAGACTATTGGGGCAATGTCAACTGCACGGGTCCTCGTGCCTGCTATGACGAAGGCAAGCGGGCGGCGGAAACTCTTTGTTTCGACTTCCTGCGCGAGGGCCGCACCGATGTCCGCGTGGCCCGCATTTTCAATACCTATGGTCCGCGTATGCAACGGGACGACGGTCGAATCGTCTCAAACTTCATCGTGCAATCGCTCGCCGGAAGTCCCCTGACGATCTATGGGGATGGCTCCCAGACACGCTCCTTCTGCTATGTCTCGGATCTCGTTCGCGGACTCGTCGCCCTGATGGAGGTCGAACGCAATCCGGCGATCCCGATCAATCTCGGCAATCCGCGGGAATTCACGATCAGTGAGCTGGCGAGCCTCGTCCTCGAGGCGACGGGGTCCCGATCGGGCATGTCATTCCTGCCCCTACCCGAAGATGATCCGCAGCGTCGTAAGCCCGACATCTCGTTGGCTCGGCGCCTGCTTGGTTGGGAACCCTCGGTTCCACTGGAGGAAGGCCTCAACACCACCATTCGCTATTTCAGGCAGCAGACAGCTGATCGGCCTGCGCGCACTGCCACAGGCGGTCCTGCGGTCATCGAAGGCGTACCGATGAACTCGGACCGATAATCACCTTCCCGCATCGCAGCAGGAACAATCCGCGCCCTTCGCAGTTAGGCCGCAGGATGCCCCTTCCCTCCGACAGCGACAGTCTAGGGGGTCATCTCATCAGCAGACCGGCCGGCGCCATGCAGGCCGGTCTGTTCACATAGAGCGCATGAATGCAAAGCGCCGCGATCGGCTGCGGCGCTTTACATCTTGGAGATAGTGGCAGAGCGCCCAACGAATGACGCTATACGACGCCAATTGGGCGCAACTGCTCTAGCGTTGGTTTCCGCCCCCTTGGCCACCCCGGCCCTGGTCCCGATCGCTTTGCCCGCCTTGCTGCTGCCGGCCGCCTTGGCCACCGCCTTGCTGCTGCTGACCTTTTCCGCGTTGATCGTCGTCGCGTTTGGAACCCATGCCTTTCTTCTGATCTTGCTGATTTGCCATGCTGATACTCCTTCTCTGGCCCGCCGAAAGGCGGGTCCCCTCCCAATCGAAGTAAGCAGTATTTGTTCCGGCAACCTCTTGCATTTTCCCGCGATGAGTACAAACTGCATGGAACGACTAACAAATGTTATGGAGAGTTCATGGGCCGCAGCGCGGCGATGGTTCCTGAAAGGGACGAAAAGGCCGTCGAGGTAACTACCCTCGACGAGGAAATCGCTATGATCTTGACGGCAATCGAAGAGGAGACGGTCCCCGAGCGTCTCACCAATCTCGCCATCGACCTGCAACAAGCGCTGACGCAGCGAAAGCAACGCCAGAATCCGAGTTAAGTTATCGGCGCCTCGGACTTTCGGATAGCACCTGATCTCCGGCCAATTTCATGGCGGGCTCCATAAGTGTCCGCGGAGAAGTCTCGCCCAAATCCACGAGCAAGCTCGTTCGCGCCCGATTGAGCCTGCTTTTTACGGTGCCGACAGCACAGCCGCAGATTTCCGCCGCCTCTTCATAGCTGACGCCGAGCACCCCGATCAGCATCAGGACTTCCCGATGATGCTGAGGAAGGCGGTTGATCGCGGCATCCACTTCCTTTCCCCGCACCGACCATTCCTGAGTGGCTTCCTCTATCGGCCGGCCTGATGCGCAATCCATGAGGCCTGGCGCCTCTCGCATGTAAGCCCGTATCCGGGTGTTGAACGTGTTGCGCATGATCGTAAAAAGCCAGGACTTCATTCGAGTCCCAGGTTCGAACTTGTCGATATTGGCTATGCCTTTGGTCAGTGTCTCCTGAACCAGATCATCGGCATCGGAGGAATCGCGACAAAAGGTGCGCGCGAACGCACGCAAAGCCGGTATCAGATCCACTATGGCTGACTCGTCTTTTCCGCGGAACGGAATCGGTTCTTGTGGTGGCAACGTCCCTGCCTCCCCTGCATATTCCAGCGAATTTCTCGCCTTTGAATGATGATGACCGATTTCTCGTTAATGGTCGACCGAAGCCAAAGTTCCTTAGAATCCCGCCAGCATGCCCAGAAAAGCGGCCGCAAGAAATTGCACTCACCGCAGAACCCGTCCTTTCAGTTACGGCGTGGAACTATTCGGCACCCGGAGCGGGCGAAATCTGAATATTGGTTTCTGTTCCGGCTATCCTATTGGGTGCCGAGTTGCGCGCTAATGTCTTCGATTTTTTCGAGATGCGCCTTCAGGGTTGGCAGAGTTTCCATGGCGAACGATTTAAGGGCCGCGTTATCGCCGTTGGCGGCATACTCCTCGAACAGCTTGACTGTCTCTTGATGTCCCTCGAGCTGGGCCTTGACGTAGGGTGGATCAAACTGGCTGCCCGCGCCTTGCAACGTCTGGATCTTTGCCGCGTGCTCCTTGTCCAGCGCTGCAGGAACTTTCAAGCCCTCTTTCTTGGCCAAGGCATCAAGAGTCGCGTTGGCCTTGCCGTGATCTTCTATCATCATCTGGGCGAATGACTGGACCTCAGCGGCTTTGGACATTTTGGCCGCAAGCCCACTCGATTGAACTTCGAACAGGCCTCCAGTGGCTGCCTTGTCGACAAAAGTTTGGGCTGTTTCGTCGGCAAAGGCAGGAACAGCCAAGACGAAAGCTGCCGCTGCGGCCATGGCTTTTAGAGAGCGATTCATGATCGTGGCTCCTTGGAAAAATCGGCAGACCTGCAGGTCTGCCGCCAAACCTTCGCTGCTGGGCTTTGTTCCGAGCTTGCCAGCGTGCGGCGCACCCTGTCGGAACCGTTCTGAAGCTGAGGTGTTCAGAGATACCGAGGCTGCAAGTCATCAACTCCGGAGGGTATCAATGGCGATGGTTGAACAACGGAAACGACGCACGGCGGGACGTGCAGAAGACAAAGGCACTCTGGAGGAGCAACTACAGGAAGGTCTCGAAGACACTTTCCCGGCGAGCGATCCTGTTTCCGTCGTTTCGACGGCCATTCCCGGCTCCACCAAGAAGCTCGTGGGCACCGATGACGTATTGAGGCGCAAACTCCGCGACAGGGACCACGACGCGGAAAGCTAGGCCGTCTGGCTCCGAAGGCAGACCAGGGAACATTCCTGCATGTTCATGGTTGTTTTTAATCGCTACCAAAATGGGAGCAGAGCCATGCATGGACTTATCTATCTCATCGGTCTGGTCGTCGTGATCATGGCAATACTTTCTTTCCTCGGCCTGCGATGAAGTGGCGGCCGATCCAGTCTTGCGGAAGGAGGATTGCCGATGTCGTTCATTGAAGAAGATGTCCCCGTCGCCACTACTGTTTCGGCGGATGAAAGCTCTTATGTGGACTGGCCAGCCATTCTTGCTGGGACGGTTCTGGCAAGCGCGATCGCTTTTGTCCTTCTGACGTTTGGATCCGCTATCGGACTTTCCCTCACATCCGCGCGTGAAGAAGCCGGAATGTCGCTTTTCTGGCTCGCCATCGTCGCTGCCCTGTGGCTGCTATGGGTTCAGATTTCCGCCTATCTGGCGGGAGGTTACCTAACCGGACGCCTGCGTCGGCGGAAGCTTGATGCAACGGAGCACGAGTCCGACATCCGAGATGGTTCTCACGGCTTGATCGTATGGGGCCTGGGTGTCCTTCTCAGCGGCCTGCTTGCGTTTTCGGGAATAACCGCCGCCGTTTCTGCAGCGACAGGCGCAGCCGGAACTGTTGCAGGTGGAGCGGCGGCAGGGGCCGCAACAACAGCCACCGAGGTGATCGACCAAAGCGGCGTGCTGATTGACCGTTTCCTTAGACCGGGCACGCCTGGCGCCGAACCGCCATCCACAGCCGCCCGCGACGAGATCACCCGCGTGCTCGTTTCCTCCCTCACCGACGGAGCTCTATCCGACGAGGACAGGCAGTATCTCGCCAGCGTGATTTCGGCTCGCACGGGGCTCGATCAGGCGCAGGCGCAGCAGCGCGTAGACGCATTGTGGACGCAAGTGCAGCAGGCGGAAGCCAAGGCTCGAGAAATCGCCGACAAGGCGCGGCGCGTCGGTATGATCGCGGCGTTCATGACGGCAGCCACCTTGCTCGTCAGCGCTGTGGCAGCATATTACGGCGCTGTTTTGGGCGGTAACCACAGGGACAATCAGGTCGTGTTTGCCGACTGGGTCAAGCCTTGGTAACGCCCTGAGGCGGCGATCGGCGTGAAGCTCCTCAATGAGATAAGGCTACGGCTCGACCGTCGTCGGATCTTGGAAGACCCACAATGAGAGTGCTCGTCGTCGGCGCGACAGGCCTCATCGGTTCTGCCGTCTGCGCAAGACTCAGAGCCGACGGTCACGAGGTCGTGGGGGTCGCGCGTTCGCGCTCAGCAATGCAATCAGTCGACCGAGCCATCACCCTCGACATCGCCAAGGCGACTTCGCCAGAGGAATGGGAGGGGCATCTGGACGGCGTCAACGCTGTCGTCAACTGCGCCGGAGTCTTCCAGCAGGGGCTAGTCGAGTCCCCGAAAGGGGTTCACGTGGCGGGAATAGCTGCCCTTTTCCGCGCATGCGAAAACCGCGGTATCCGTCGCGTCATCCATTTTTCTGCGATAGGCGTGGATCGGGGCGCCGTGTCCGAATTTTCCAGAACAAAGCTCGCCGGCGACGAGGTCTTGACGGCTTCAGGCCTGGACTGGGTCATTCTTCGCCCGTCGGTCGTTCTCGGCCGCTCCGCATTCGGCGCCAGCGCGTTGATACGCGGTCTCGCGTCTCTGCCTTTCCTGCCCGTCATGCCGGCTACCGGCCCCCTGCAGGTCGTGATGATGGATGACGTCGTGGAGACCGTCGTCTTTTACCTGAACCCCGAAGCGCCGAGCCGCACGATCCTCGAGCTTGCGGGCCCTAGAAAAATCACTTTCGAAGACGTCGTGGCGACATATCGGCATTGGCTGGGCTGGGCACCCGCCCGACGCGCCCTCTTGCCCCGGTGGGTTGCGGATCTCGCTTATTGGTCAGGCGACGTTGCCGGTTGGCTCGGATGGCGCCCGCCGGTGCGCTCGACCGCGAAACGGGAGATGGCTCGCGGAGCTGTGGGAGATCCCAACCCTTGGCAAGCTTCGACGGGCCTTCATCCCCGCGATCTCAGCGCAACTCTTGAACGAGAACCTTCGTCCGTACAGGAGCGATGGTTTTCCAAGCTCTATTTTCTGAAGCCTGTGATCTTTATCGTGTTTGCCCTGTTCTGGATCGCCACAGGGCTGATCTCGTTAGGGCCCGGCTTCGACATCGGCGTCGGGCTCATGCAACGGGCAGGAACGGGCAGTCTGGCAGCGCCCGGCGTCATCGCGGGCGCCTTGGCGGACATCGCGATCGGCCTTGCGATCCTCTATCGACCCACGGCCAGGGCCGGCCTTCACGCCGCGCTGGCAATCTCGTTGTTCTACCTGGTAGCGGGATCGATCCTCGTCCCGGAACTCTGGAAGGAGCCGCTCGGTCCCATGATGAAGATATGGCCGATCATGGCGCTCAATCTGGTAGCGCTCGCCATATTGGAGGAGCGCTGATGCTTTATTTCCTGTTGAAGTATCTGCACGTCATTGGCGCCTCGGTTCTGCTGGGCACAGGAGCGGGCATCGCATTTTTCATGCTGCTCGCTCATCGAACCGGAAATCCTGTCGTCGTAGCGGGTGTGGCCCGCATCGTGGTGATCGCCGATTTCCTGTTCACCGCTACCGCGGTCGTCGCGCAGCCTGTGACGGGCGTGGCGCTCGCCTGGACCGTAGGTTATTCGTTATGGGACGGATGGATCCTGCTCTCCATGCTGCTCTACATCGTTACCGGCGCATTCTGGCTGCCTGTCGTATGGATGCAGATGCGCATGCGCGATCTCGCCGGCGCGGCGGCTTTGGACGGCAAGCCCCTACCCTCGCAATACCATCTCCTGTTCAGGCTGTGGTTCGCCTTCGGCTTTCCGGCATTTGCTGCGGTCGCCGGTATCTTCTGGCTCATGATCGCACGACCCGAGATTCCTTTCCTCGACACGATGTGACCCGCGGCCCCGCTCGCTCGAGCAGCGATATTCCCAGCGAGTTCGGCTCGGAAACCAAAGCCCTCCAGTCGGCGTTCACGATAAAGACGCCCTGTTGGATCGAGAGAAGAGCTTATGAACTTATTGCCTGGTCATCCTGGGAGCTGCTGGCTCTCGACCGCACCACGAACCACGTATCCGCCAGTCGAAGGATCCCTGCACGCCGAAACGATCATCGTCGGCGGGGGTATCGTCGGCCTCACAACCGCGCTGCGCCTGTGCGAAGCAGGAGCTTCGGTGATCGTCGTCGAGGCTCTGCGGATCGGTGGCCAGGTGACCGGCCGCTCGACGGCAAAGATCACGACGCAGCACGCCCTGATTTACCGCCACCTGATAGAAACGCGCGGCCGGGAACTGGCACAAAGCTATGCCGATGCCAACCGCTCCGGAGCGGCCCGCATCAAGGAGTGGATTCGCCAGTACGATATCGGCTGCGATCTCGAATCGAGGCCCGCCTACGCCTATACGAGCTCTCCCGCCCGACGCGCGGATATCGCGGCGGAGGCAGAGGCAGCGCGGGAGCTGGGCCTGGAGGCTGAGGCGATCGACAAGGCGCCCTTGCCTTTCGAGACCGCGGGCGCACTTCTCTTTCCTGATCAGGCGCAGTTCAACCCGGCGAGCTATCTGGCCGGCCTCGCCCGAGCGGTCGTCGAACGCGGCGGGCAGGTCTTCGAAAACAGCCGGGCGGTACTCATCGACGAGGCTAGCCGCTGGCGCGTGGTCACCGACGGCGGCCATACCCTTCATGCCGAGCACGTCGTCATCGCCACGAACATGACCGTGAAAAGTCCTGTCGGCATGGCGAACCGCACGCAGCCGCGCAGTCATGTGGCGATGGCGTTTCGCACCGACGGCCCTGACATGGTCGACGGCATGTTCATCGGTATCGATGATCCCACCCGCTCGCTGAGAATGGGCCGCGACGCGAAGGGTCCGCTGCTCGTCGCGCTCGGACCGAAATTCAACACCGGACAGGATGGAAACGTTGCGGCGCGTTTCCAGGAACTGGAGCAATGGGTGCGGCAACGCTTTCCGGTCCGAGATGTCGTATGGCGCTGGTGCAACGAGGATTACGACACGGCCGACCGAGTGGCCTTTGCCGGAACGCCGGATCCGGAGAAGGCGGCTGGTTTTCACATCGCCACCGGTTTCAATGCTTGGGGTATCAGCAACGGAACGGCGGCCGGGATGATGATCGCCGATCTTGTATCGGCCAAATCCAATCCTTGGGTGACGCTCTACGATCCCGCGCGACCCTATCCGAAGGATTTTCACAAGAACGCGGACAGCCAGTCAATTCTCGACGACGTGGAGGACATCGCGCCCGGTCAAGGAGGCGTTCTGGTGCAAGGCGACGAGAAGGTGGCCGTCTGGCGCGACGATGCCGGAAGGCTGCATGCCGTTTCCGCCACTTGCACCCACAAGGGCTGTACCGTCACTTGGAACAACGCGGACCGAACATGGGACTGCCCGTGCCATGGTTCGATCTTCGCCGCCGATGGTTCGGTGATCCACGGCCCCGCGAGAAAGCCGCTGGCAAGTGTCAGCCTTTAAACTTGCTCGCTTTTACCGTGCTCGGGCTGGTCAGCGTCGGTGGCCAGCCGATATTTCCGCTGGCGCGGAACCGCGTCCACACGCTCCACGAATAGTTGTCCCTGGCCGCAACGCGTGGCGCGTCGAGCAGGCGACGCGAGCGGCGGTTCTCGTCGATGCAGACTGCTATTATCGCCATCTGGAACAAGCGCTTCTCCTGGCCCGCCGATCGATATGGATACTCGGGTGGGACTTCAACGGCCGGATCAGCCTGCGCCCGGACTGCGGTCCCGCCCCTCGAACGCTCGGCAGCCTGTTGCGAAGCATCGTCGAACAGCGCGAGGATTTGGAGTTACGCCTGCTGATCTGGAACCTGGGATCCGTCTATTCGCAGAAAAAACTGAACCTTTCCCTTGACGAAGATTGGGCGGATCATCCGCGTATCCAGCTTCGGCTCGACAGCGAGCATCCGCTCCGGGCCAGCCATCATCAGAAACTGGTCTGCATAGACGATTCGGTTGCGTTTGCAGGAGGTATCGATCTGACGGTCAAGCGATGGGATACGAGCGAGCATCTCGCCGCCCAGCCTGCAAGGAGCGAGCCCGACGGAACTCCCTACCCACCCGTGCACGACGTTCAGATGGCTGTCGAAGGCAATGCGGCGCGGGCCCTTGGGGACCTCGCGCGAGAACGATGGCGCGCGGCGACTGGAGAAGAGCACAGCCCCATTTGGCGGCAGACCCAATGCTGGCCCGCCGGACTTGTACCCGACCTGCTCGACACGGATGTGGCGATCGCCCGCACCTGGCCGCGACACCATGATCGTGCCGCCAAACGCGAAGTCGCCCTGCTGAACCAGGATGCCCTTAAGAGCGCCCGCCACTTTATCTACATCGAGACGCAGTATTTCGCTTCTTCCGGAATCGGACGGACCCTCGCCAACCGGCTAAGGGAAAAGGACGGGCCTGAAATCGTTATCCTGGTGACCGAAAGTTCCCGTGGCCTGCTGGAGCAGTTCGTGATGGGTGGCAATCGCGACCGGCTGATACGGCGGCTGAAAAGGGCCGACCGCTTCAACAGGCTGAGAGTGATGTATGCGGTCGTGGCGGATGAGCATAAGGAATGCGAGGTTCTGATCCATTCGAAGGTGGTGATCGTGGACGACCGGTTCCTGCGCGTTGGGTCCTCTAACCTGAACAACCGGTCCGAGGGCCTGGATACCGAATGCGACCTGGCAGTCGAAGCTGGGAACGAGCATCAATGCGAAGCAATTGCTGGCCTGCGCGAGGCGCTTCTCGCCGAACATCTCGGCTCGACGCCACAGGCGGTGCGCGCGGCCGTGAAGGAAGAGGCCTCCCTCGTGCGGGGAATCGACCGCCTCAACATCAATTCCCGGGGGCTGCGGGAATTCAGGATCGGACCCGGCCGAACCCGTCTGCTGCTCGGAACGGGCCTGCTCGACCCGAAACGCCCTTATTGGCCGCTGCAGTGGCTTTTACGACGGCTCAAAAATTGGGCGGAGCGCGTGTCGGCTGGCATTGTTTGAGCCGGCGGCGCTTCATCCATCTTCCGCTTTCTCGCTTCCTTGAAGGATCGCCGCTCCGAAAGGAACTGCAAGGTGAGACCAAAGCCAAGCGGCACGAAGAAATACACGAAGCGGAACGCGAGGAGCGCGCCGATCAACGTCCCTCCTGGCATCAAGTAGAGGATCGCGGTTTCCAGGACGCCCAGGCCACCCGGCACGTGGCTGACGAGCGCGGTGGTGTTGGCGATGACATAGACGGAGGAAACCGCCAGATAGCCGGCATCCGTAAACGCAGCAAGCGTCTGGTGCAGGCACGCCGCCACGAAGGCGAAATTGACGGAGCCGATCAGCACCTGGGCCGAGGCCAGTCGCGGCGACGGCATTTCGAACGACCATTTCCCCAAATGCAGCGAGGAGCGCAGAAAAGCCGAAAGAACGACATACGCACACATGATGGCCAGGCATGCGAGCCCCAATGCGCGGATCGATTCAGCGCTGAAGCCGGTCATCTGCGCCGCCGCGGCAGGATTGAGCAGCATCCCCGAGCCGCCGAGCGTGATCAAGCCCAGCGCGACCGTCATTCCGGAAAAAAGAACTACCTTCGCCACCTCCTCTGCATTCAGTCCCCAATTCGAGTAGAACCGGTACCGGATGGCTCCGCTGCTCAATGCCGCCACGCCGATATTGTGGCCTATCGAGAGGCTGACGAACGAGGCAAGGGCGGTCTTGATGTAAGGCAGGCGCTTGCCGGCATATCTGACGCCGAACGCATCGAAGAGCGTCAGGCACAAATAGCTGCAGCCGGCAAATCCGAAAGCTGCCAGGAGCCGGATGGGCGGAACCGACCGGATCGAAGCCACGACCTCTTCGAAGCTGTAGCGACTGAGCGCCCTGTAGAGAAGGAAACAGGCAAGGCCGATCGCTGCGACCACCAGCGCACGCGTCAGCCATCTTCCATAGTGCATCGGGAGTTTCTCTATCTCTGATCCGGCAAAGCAGCCGAGGCGGCCAATCGATTGGGGAACGGAATCGGTCGAGCGTCGGTTCCGCCAGAAATGAGTGACTTCGACCTGTTGGGGGACGAGAGAATGGTTCGGATCCTGACCTATAACGTCCATAGCTGCGTCGGTTCGGACCGGAGGTCGGATCCGGCGCGGATCGCCGAGGTGATCGCCGATTGCCGGGCGGATATCATCGCACTTCAGGAACTCGACGTGCGACGCGCCAGGACGGGCGGCATCGACCAGGCGCATGCCATTGCCGCGCATCTCAACATGACAGCGCATTTCCATCCGGCATTGCATGTCGAAGAGGAGCAATATGGCGATGCGATCCTCACAGCTCTCCCGGCAGATCTGGTCAAGGCAGGCCCGCTACCCTCGATGGGCGAGCCGCGCGGCGCGATCTGGATATCGGTGGATGTGGGCGGTGTCGAACTCCAGGTGTTCAACACGCATCTCGGTCTGTCACGACGCGAACGGCTCAATCAGGTGGCGAACTTGCTAGGCCCGGTCTGGCTCGGCAATCCTTCCTGCCGAGGCCCGCGGGTTCTGGTCGGCGATTTCAACGCCGTGCCCAGATCGGCCGCGTATCGCGTGCTCGCCAAGCGCATGAAGGATTTTTACGTCGATCTTCATCCTCGCAAGCCCGGCCCGACATTCCCGGCGCGGCTTCCGCTGCTGCGCATCGACCACGTCTTTCTCGACCACTCGATCGAGGTGTCGAATGGCGGCGTGCACCGCACCGGGCTTGCCCGAACAGCGTCGGATCACTTGCCGCTGATCGCCGACATAATATTGCGTGGACAAGGCCCCTCGGATGCGCTGTCAGGGCTCGATATAGCCGCCGGCGAAGAGACGTAGCTGGTGGCGATTGGGATCGGCAGTGAAAATCAATGCGCCCCGTCGTTCGGACTTCTGAGGGACATAGTCGAGCACCACGCTGCTTTCCTCGACAACCCCCTTGTCGTCGCGCAGCTCGCCCTTGATCTCGACCGCGGCAACCGACTTGCCCCCCCGGTTGGAGGCGGAAAACTCGACCACATAGCGGTCGTTGCCAGGCGTCGTCCCTACGGGCACCACAACAATCTCTGGCGTGCCATCAGGTGCGCTCAAGCCGTCGATGACGAGATAGGTGAGGACCGACAACAGGGCCGCGCAACTGATGCCCGCAACTATCCACTCGGCAATCGAGGTGCCGGGTTTCCGAGCTGCGGCCTTATCGGATTGCCGCCCCTCTGGCTTAGCTTTCCCTGTGGAGTTCTTCGTCAAAGTATCAGCCTCGCAATCGCCGCTCCGAGTGCCCCGGGAAACGAGAGGACTACGACCGCGCTGAGGGTCTCTGAAAACCCCGCACCGTCGGTCCTGCCGAAAGACCACAGGATGTAGAGGTTCACAAGCATCACAAGCACGTAGCCGACGACCGCGTACCGAAAGAATATGCTGACGAAACCAGCACCTGGCTCCGGATTATGAGAGCCGCGGAATTCGAATTCGTAGACGAAGCCATGCATCAGCGCGAGGGTCATCACCACAAGCGCGATCTCATGCCAAGCAGTCATCTTGTAAGCGATCAACACCACCTCTTCCGTTGGCGCGATGTTCACGGACAGGAAAAGGGCCCCCACGACCATCAGGAACAATTCTCCGGCATAACCGGGTTCCGGAATATCATCTTCCTCCAATGGGCTGGCACCGAGCTGGGCGCGCGCCAACGACGCGCCGAGGCTGCCCGGCACCACCTGAACGGCAACTTTCCCGATCACCTCCCGGAACGGCATATCTGCGTGCACAATGCCGAAAATATAGAGCACCACGATCGCTGCCACGGCGGCAACCAAGACAGCCACGAAGGCATCCGCGATACGGTCGCGAAGTGCGATCGTATGGCGAAATCCGCCGTATTTATGCAGCAGGATCAATGTCGGCACGGTAACCGCCAACAACAGAGCCAGACGGAGCGGGTGGAGGTGAAAACCCAGCGCCCAGGCCTCCATCGTCATCAGCACCGGCACCCCAAAGATCAGAGCTCCGGCAAATGCACGTCCCAATCCTATCCAGAACTCGCGCGGCGTGGGGCCGTATCTGACCAAGTCTTCCACTTGCGCCATATCCGCCCCTTTCACATCGTCTCCTGCGAGAGTGAGAAATGCTCCTCGTAGAAGCTTGGTTCCCGATACGGCGAACCACCTGAAAAGCGGACATCCATTTTCGTGGAGAGAAGGCCCGAGTAGGCCCGATCACGCGTTACACGGCTATCACGGAAGCGCTAAGGGCCGGTGAGAGCACCAGATGGACATGACTTCGCCTAAGCGAGCGCGGCATGGGAACATCCGGTGGTCTTTTCGAGTTGAGCGGCCAAGGCGATAAGATCGAAAGGAGAAACAATGATCGAGATCATTCCCGCTCCCGAGAATGTAGCCGCTTTCCGTGTCGCCGATACCGTGACAGCCGAGGACTACGATGACATCATCCCGGCGATCGAAAAGAAACTCAGCGATCACCCGAATATCGGCGTCCTGGCGGATCTGACGAATTTCAAGGACATGACTGGCGGTGCTTTACGCCGTGATCTGCAGTACGGGCTGAGCAAGCTTGGCGAGTTCCACCGTTTCAGACGCGCGGCGGTGATTTCCGACAAACAGTGGATCAGGGCAGCTACCGATATCGCAGACGCGCTTTTCCCGCAGATCGAGGCACGGGTCTTCCCGGAGGACGAAAAGGCCGATGCCATGGAGTGGGTGGCGGGCGTTCAATAGCGACCCCGCCGGGAAACCTCAATGGAGTGAGTGATGGCAACCATTTACGACAAACGCCGGAATGAGGATGGCCTTTGGGAGGTCTATGACAGCGAAAGCGAAGATGTCGTGGTCGTCGATGAGATGCCGCTGACCGGCTTGGATGAAGCCGAGGCCAGCGAGGCAGTGATCCAACTCAATCGGCGTCAGATGACGCCGGACAATATTCCTGAGACGTCTCGATCCGGGCGCCCTTCTAGCGTTGCATGAGCCAGGTTGGATCGTTCAAGATCGGGTGCCTTGAAGCATTGCATGATCACGTTCCATCTACGCCGCCCTGCCCAGCACTCGTTTGAAGGCACCAATCCATCTGGCGCGGCGCTCGCTGCTGCGGGCATGACGGCGAAGACGTCGCGCGAGGCCGCGGCCGGTCATCGCCCCGTGATAGTGGCAGTCGCAGAGCAGCCGGTGGGCATCTCGATCGGTCAGTTCGAAGAAGTCCATCGCATCGCCTAGACTGTCGCCGGACAGGCCTGCAGCACGCAATGCAGGATCATCGAAGGCAATGGTGAGCGGCGTATTGGCTCCCCGGTAGGTACGGAGCTCGTCAGGGGAAAGGTATTCCAGCCGCCTCAACGCGCTCAATTGTCCGTGGTGGCGCTCGAGGGCATCCGCCCAAAGATCCAGACGCTCTCGACGCGATAGTTTGGCAGAACGATCAAGCAGTGGGATGAGCTCGGAAGTTGTGATGAACTCGTCAGGGATTTGATGCTTCATATCAGGCTCCATTCCAGCAAACGTAGCAAAGCTAGGCGAGCAACGGGCACCGACAGCCTATTGTGTGGCGGTCGTTACCCGATCGGTGCCGATCGGCTGCGGTGTGACCGAACCATCAGCCGCCGCGACACGCCAGACGGTGTTGCCCGCGTCGTCGGCTATTAGAAGGGCACCAGTGCCATCGATCGCAACACCGACCGGTCGACCACGCGCCTGATCGCCCTCGATGAAGCCGGTCACGACGTCCTGCGCCTTCCCAGCCGGGCTGCCATTCTCGAACGGCACGTAAATAACCTTGTAGCCGTTGAAGGTGTTACGGTTCCAGCTTCCGTGCTCTCCGATGAACGCGCCGTTCGCATAAGCTTCCGGCAAAGCGGAGTCGTTTGAGAATGTAAGGCCGAGCGCGGCAACATGGCTTGACAGCGCGTAGTCGGGCGGGATGGCCTTCGCCACCATGTCCGGCCGCGGCGGGTGGATTCGCGCATCAACGTGATTGCCATAATAGCTCCACGGCCAGCCGTAGAAGGCATTCTCCTGCACCGATGTCAGATAGTCCGGCACGAGGTTGGGGCCGAGTTCGTCCCGCTCGTTCACAACGGTCCAGAGGATACCGGTCTCAGGATGGAAGATCAGTCCGTTCGGATTGCGTAAACCGGAAGCGTAAAGACGACTGGCGCCGGTCTGTCGATCCACCTGCCAGATCGCGGCCCGATCCTTTTCGGCTTCCAACCCGCGCTCCGCCGCGTTGGAATTGGAGCCGACCGAGGCATAGAGGTAGCGCCCATCGGGGCTGAGCGCCAAGTCCTTCGTCCAATGGTGGTTGATCGGCCCGCCAGGCAGCGGCGCCAAGACCGACGGTTCGGCTGCGATCTCGGTTTGGCCCAGTTCATAGGGATAAGCCAGGATCGCATCGGCGGCGGCGACGTAAAGCGTTCCCTCGTACCATGCGACCCCGAACGGGGAATTGAGGCCGGTCAGGAGATCGTGTCGTTCGTCCACCTGCCCGTCGCGATTGGTATCGCGCAGAAGCGTGACGAGATTGCTCTCCTTCTCAGGTCCGCTGCCACCGCCATGGGCCATGGACATGATCCAGCCGCGGATCACGTCCTTTGGCCGATTGATCGGTTTGCCGGAGGGTTCCCGCGACTGCACTACAAGCACGTCGCCGTTCGGCAGCGTGTGGACGGTGCGCGGGTTGACGAGATCCTTCGCATAAGCCGTAACCACGAGATTCTCCGGCACGGTGGGCGTCTGCCCTTCCTGCCATCCGACAACTTCCGCGACCTTCAGGTCGGGCAGAAGATCGTTGCTGGGTTCTGGCAAAACGGGATCGGGGCCGATCTGGCTGGAGACATCGAAATCGGCGCCATTGTCGCCGCAACCGGCGAGCGCCAGCAAACCGAGACAGCTTCCCCCCAGAACGATCCCGCGGACTGTAGTTCGGCGCCTATTCATGGCTGCGCACTCCGACAGCGTGGCGATACACCATCGACCCGCCCAGCCAGCCCGTGACCAGCAAGATGAGCACGGTCAGCGCGGAAAGGATCAGGCCATAGGGGATGACGGCTGTCCAACCGTCGGCGGTGTGGACGAGATTGTTGACGAAGGCGAGGATGAGCGCGATCGCATTGCCGATCGCATGCGGCCAGGCGGGCCGTTGGGCACGAATTTCCGAGTTCGCCAGGAAGTCGACGGCTCCGGCGACGGCGGCAAAAACTCCGATCACCAGACCTGCCAAAAGCAGCCATTCGGAAAAGTGCAGCCACATAAGATTGGACGTTCGCCAATAGGCGATGTCGGTCAAAAGTGCCAACGTGAAGCAGGCGATAGGGAATGGGACAAGCATCGGGTGTATTGGATGCCCGGCAATTGCCATGGTCGCTTGGCGGCGCGAACGATCTCTGGGTGACATCTCGGTTTGATCACGATTGATGATGTCAAGTCATACGGCTGGCGGCGCGTTTTGTTCCCTATCAACCTGCGATCCACCCATTCAGCCGAATTTCTCCGCTTTCGTGTGCTTTTCAGTGCAGATCGGCGTGCGTGCGGGAACCTTGGAGACAAACGACTGCCGACGTGCCGATCCCACTCGGCAGTTACGCGGCCGACGCTCAGCACGCTGAACCAAAAGCAAGCGATCCTGAAAAAATCCTCGCCATCTCAGATGAGCCGACCAAGCTTTAGCGTTTCGCCTGCTCCGAATCCTGTTCCTCGCGTATCAGGTATTGACTGATCACATCCGCAGAGTTTTCGAACAACCAGTCGGCCATGGCTTGCTCCTCGTCCATGATCTCGGTGCAGACGCGCGCCGTTTCTTCATCACCCGCCGCTTTCGCTGCCTGCGCCAGCACGCGATAAGACATGATCTCCATATGTTCGAACGTGTAGCCGGCAAGCGTGCCCTTGACGATTTCATCGCCTGCGAATACGCCGCTTACACCTTGCATGGTGGCCATGATCTTGCCGGCTGCATCCTTAAGCGTGGAAGTTGAAGCGCCCCGGCGCTCGATGCAGGATCTCACCCTTTGAGCTTGTCTCCTGGTCTCCTCCAGATGTTCCTCGATCCGGGCCTTGAGCTTAGGATAATTCTCTATCCGGCCGGCAAGCGCGCTCAACATCTGCTCGGCCTGTTCTTCCATGGCATGGGCGTCCCGCAACCATTGATCCAGCCTTTCACCCGCAGTCGTCATCGTAGGTCTCCATTTGCTGACATCCGTATGAGACAGCGACGCGGGCCAAGACGCTCGCTGAGGCTCACGCTACCAAGGCTACCGCTCGGCCGTACCCGGCTTCCCCGAACCCAGCTTGTCGCGGACGGCTTCTTCGGTCGCGCCCGCGGCGGACTTCACAACCTCTCCAACCCGGTCCACGACTGAGCTGCCGTCGTCGGACAGCAGCCCTTGCCGGTCAGCCTCTTCGTTGACCGCGTCGTAAGCCTTTGTAGCCACATCCCGGGCTTCATCGGCAGCTTCCTTCACGAAGTCTTCCGCTCCCTTGCGCAGTCGGTCGGCTTGTTCACCGAACTCTTCCTGCTCGAAGCGCGAGGCCGGCAACATCGCCCCGATCGCAGTTCCGATCGCCAGGCCCAGCCCCGCCAGAATGAGCGGTTCCCGATCGACTAAATCAGAGGCGGAACTGCGCACCTGATGCAAATAGTCGGAGGACCGGCCGGCCACGCGCTCCGCATAATCGGCCGATGTCGAGGCAATCCTGCCCGCGGCATCGGCGGCGGTTGAGCCAGCCTCGCTCACATGGCCGCCGACGGCGCTTGCAGCACCCTTGGCGCTGGACGCCATCGATCGGATCGTGCCGGTCGCGCCATCCGAGCGTTCCTCGGACATGCCGGCCGCAACCCAATCGGATCTCTCCCTTCCGAAAGCCAGCCACGCAAGACCCGCACTCACCAGAGCGACGGGCAGAGGATTGTCGCGAATCTGATTCTTCAGATTGACGAGGGCACGCGAACCATCATTGCCAGAGAACATGTTGGTGAATTCATCAAGCAACTGCCCTGCCGTGAGCTTGCTTTTGATTGTTTCAGCCGTGTCGGCCACGCGCGCGCGGGCGCGTTCGGCTTCACGTTCGAGTTCCGCGGAAGTCTGTTCGGTCATTTCAGTTGCTCCTTGACGAGACCTGCGTCCCGCCTGACCTGATCCTGGGTGCGATCGGGTGTCAGCTGCGAAGGTTGAAGTCCGGAAGATCCAGTACGTAGAAGGATTGCGCCAATAACAGCCACGACGATGCCGACAAGGAGCGACGACCAACCCGCACCCAGCCCGGCATTCGCGAGTGCTATGACAAGCGCTTGAAGGAGGATCATCAGCGCTGCGAGCAAGCAGATTGCGCCTGCAAGAACACCGACCGCGGCGGTGGCGGCCTCGCTCATCTTTTCCGACAATTCGGTGCGTAACAGACGAGCCTCGGTTTGCAGGAGTGTTGTCGTCTGCTGGGCAAGATCGCTGATCAGGGTTGTGAGGCCACGATTGTCCTGAGTGTCGTTCATGTCTGCTGCCCCCCTGCACCGGACGTTCCGGCTTTTCCACCCGCAGGTCTGTCTTTGGGAGAGGATGCCGGAGAATGGGCAGCCTGACTCCCCCGGACGGACGTTCGGCCGTCCGGACGAGCCAGGCTTGTGGTCCGGACGAGGCGACCCAGCGCAAGTCCGGCCAGGGCAGAACCGGCAATCAAGGCGCCTGCATTGTCTCGTCCGAACGTTCGGACCTCGCTGATGACCTCTTCGAGAGATTTGTCTCTGAGGGAAGAAGCCAGCCGCTCGATGCCGTCAGCTGTCTCCTGGAGCAGCTTGGAAGCCGTACCCTGTTCTTGCTCTGCAAGATGGTCGCTAGCCGCGTGCAACGCACCGCCAAGACTGGCGAGACCGGCGCCTACGCCATGCTGTGCTTCCTCGACCTTGCGGACTGTCGCATTCTTCGCCTCAGCGGCGATGTCGGACGTTTTCTGGCCCAAGTCGTCACGGATATCGTGCAAGGCTCTCGTTGCGGATTGCTTGCCTTCTTCCAAGGCGCCGGCAACGTTGCGTTCAGCTGCTTCGAAATCGGTTTGGGAGCCCTGGTCTCTTTTTTCAGCCATTTGGGGATCTCCTATGAGAGGCCGAGAAAGGAGAGGATCGCCAGCACTACGACCACCAGACCGATCAGATAAATGACGCTGTTCATGTGCCGTTCCTCCTGAAGGCCGAACTGGGGACTGCGCGCCTTGTTCCGCGCAGCCGAAGCGATTTATTGAGGCCCTCGAACCCGACCAGCTCAATGCCTCGGACGAACCGCTCCGGGCCCTCTGCGCCAAAACTGGGGCTGGCGAAGACTGCCGGGCGGCCACTCAAGCTGCGGGGAAGAATCCACATCGCTGCAAGGTCTAACCTCGGCGCAAGCGTCTCGCGACCGCAGATGCTCGGGTGGCAAGCAGCAGCGCTCAGGACTTGATTCGCGCCAACACCTCCTGCAGGAGCAGTTCGATCTCGCGCGTGGCAGCTGCCTCCACTGCAAAGGAGGATTGCGGCACGGCGCCGGGATCTTCCTGATGGTTCAAAAATGCCAGCCGATCTTCCAACGACTGCCTGATATCGCCGGCGCCGTTCTCGATAAGATGCGCGGCGATAATAGCAATGGTTTCACGCAGCCCATTGATCCGCCCCTCAAGTTCGAATGCGCCAAGTTCGCTCATGACAAGGTCACCGTGTCAGAACATTCGTCGCGCCGGCGTTGCGGAAGGCTCGCTCGGCTTTCTCCACTTCATTCCAGCCGACATCGGCGGACACTTGAATCGATCCGTGAAGTGCAGGGTCCATCGGAGAAGCTTCGCCCTCGTTCCGCGAAACATCCGCGCCGGAAGGAGCTGTGCCTGAGGTATTCCTGGCATCCTTCGCCTGGACGAAGATATCGGCGCGGTCGATGCCATGCTCCTGGACGAGATGTTCCACCGCACGGTCTGCATCTTCTCGTGTGGAGAAGATGCCCCAAATCGTCTTGACGCTGTCATCGGACATGGCTTCGACTCCCGCTTTTGACGACCAAAGTGGCCGGCGGCGAAATTGTTCCAACGGCCTACGCCAGCCCCCGGAAACAAAACTCCGACGCGGAAGCGCTTTCGGCTTCCTTCGGGAACATCGGCGGACTGCGCCGGTTTCACCCATGCCGCTGCTCGCGCTTGCCTGGATCGGCCTTTCCCCGGGTTTGAGCCTGACATCCTGATGCGGCGATCGCTTTGAGCAAATTTCGAGGAGTGGAATCATGGCTCTTACGCTCACTAGCCCGGCATTCGCCGAAGGCGAAACGATTCCCCGTCGGTACACCCGCGAAAGAGAGAACGTATCGCCGCCTTTACGCTGGTCAGGCGTGCCCGATGGCACGAAGAGTCTGGTCGTGGTCATGGACGATCCAGACGCGCCCAGCGGGACTTTCGGACATTGGGCGGTTTTCAATCTCAGTCCCGAGATCGGGCAACTCTCGGAGGCCGATAGCGGCAAGCCCGGCTCTGGCGCGTTGCGGCAGGGCAAAAACGGCTTCGGAAATGCCTACTACGACGGTCCGGAGCCGCCGGTCGGGCACGGGCCTCACCACTACCATTTCCGTTTGGCCGCACTCGACGTTCCAAATCTGAGCATTCCGGCCGATATCGGCGTGCTCGAAATCTGGAAGGAAGCCGACCAGCATGCCATCGAGACCGCGAGTCTGGTGGGAGTTTATGAACGTCGAGGCTGATCAAGCCCATGGCCGGCGGAAGGCTCGACGTCGAGGAAGCGTTCCATCGCGAGTGCGCCGGGATTCTCGGGGCTGTCCACAGCTATCGTCCATGGTTCGGGCGTCCGCCCAACCGCTGGAACAACAGGCATCCCGGCGATACCGCTTCTCTCAGGTGGTAACCGGTGGGGGCACGGCGGGAACATCGCATAGGCATCGTCGTTCGGGCCGAAAGCATCGATGGAGACGACCATGAGCAACAAAGCAGGCGGGACACATCCGGAACCCCCGTTCCCAGAGCAGAGCCAACCGGTCCCCGGCGCCACGGACAGGATGTCGCCCGCGCCCGACCACGGAGAAGAAAGCTACAAAGGACATGGTCGGCTGAACGGACGTGCCGCCATCATAACGGGCGGCGATTCCGGAATTGGCCGCGCGGTCGCGATCGCATTTGCGCGGGAAGGTGCCGACGTGGTCATCTCGTATCTCAGCGAGGACCGGGACGCCGCGGAGACGGCCGACTGGATCGAAAATGCGGGTCGCAGGGCCGTCCTCATTCCCGGCGACATCAAGGATGATACTCACTGCAGATCTATCGTAGAGAAGGCTTTGACCGAATTCGGCAGGCTCGATGTGCTGGTAAACAACGCCGCGCACCAGATGACGGTAAACAGCCTGGAGGAACTCACGCCGGAAGAATGGGACATCACCTTCCGAACCAATGTCTACGCGATGTTCTATCTCTGTAAGGCAGCTATACCGCATATGAAGCCGGGCAGCACCATCATCAACACGTCGTCGATCAATGCCACGGATCCTTCGCCGGGATTGCTCGCTTATGCCACGACCAAGGGAGCGATTGCCAACTTTACGGCCGGACTGGCGGGGCTGATAGCGGAAAAGGGTATAAGGGTGAACGCTGTCGCGCCCGGCCCGATCTGGACACCCCTCATACCTTCGACGATGCCGGCCGAGAAGGTGAAGAATTTCGGCAAGAACACTCCTCTCGGCCGGCCCGGCCAACCCGCCGAGTTGGCGGCCACCTTCGTTCTCCTGGCCTCCGGCGAATCGAGCTACACGACCGGCGCGCTTTACGAAATTACCGGCGGGCGCCCGATGCTTTGACGAGCATTTTGCGGCGCTCCCGCGAAAACGATGCGACAACAACATACGAGATCTGCCGGCCCTTCAACCGGTCGCTCATATTGCCGGCACCCACTTCCAGAAGACGCCTTCCTTGCGATCCGGGTAGTGCTTGAACTCGCACTCGAAACGCCGCCCGTAGGCTGCAGCTGCGGCAAGCGCCTGCTGCGAAGGCGGATTCATTCCGGTGCCGGGCGCGAACCAATCCTCGAGGAGGTCGTCCGGTATGTAGGCGCCTATTCGTAGCGGCAGGCTGTTCAGTACGGCATCCATATCGGCTGGCGGTTCCATCGGCTCCTCCTCTTCAGAGCAGTGGCAGCGGTGGCCCACAGGCCATCCCATTCTCGCGATGTCGCGCTCACAACATCTGCCGTGTCTATTGCGCTGTAAAGCCAATTGCCGACAAGCTTCCCCGCATTGAAGAACAGTATTTCAACGACAGGGCAGCAATGCCCTCTCTTCCTCCCTTCAAGACGTTCCAGCAAATGGGAACAAACCTCCGCCACGGCAGTTTGGAGCGCCTTCGGTTTCTTCGGATCGCCCGTATTTCTGGGAGGGGATCATGCCGCGCGTTCTCGACATCCTTCTGCCCACGACCGTTTGTGTTGCAGCGTTCAGCCTTGCCGCCTTCTCGGATCCATTGCCGCCCGACACGACCTATCGTCCGCTGCCGACGCTTCCGCTTTCCCAAGTGAGGGAAAACGACGAGGCTCAAAAACCCCGTGTTATGGAGCGCCAGAGGTCGTTACTGGAACAACGCTATGATCTCGCCAATCGCCCGATGCCGAACACCGCGATGTCTGGTGGCCGAAAGGCCGTCCAAGAAGGCGTTCGCGTTAAGCTTCCCGAGGGAGAGACCTGGGACAGCCTGGGCTCGAAATCACCCGAGGAAATCCGCGACAAGGGATTGCTGCCTGCTGGTTTCATGCCCCTGCCGCATGTGAAGCAGGCCACCGGCGGGCAGGTCTTCCCGCAAGAGCAGATAGACGAGATCGGCCGGCAGGAAGCGCGGGACCTCAGGCGTTTCGATGTCGATTTCGACCTTCCCGCGCATCTTACCCCGGAGTTTCCGCCCCCAATCTTTCTCACCACCCATCCCGAACTCGGAGATGTCTCACGCGGCGAACTGCTCACGATCAAGAATTTCTACGAACTGATGAACGGCATCATCACGCCGGTGCAGATGGAGGGTCTGCGCCTTCTCCTGACCCCCTTCCCCCAGGAGGAATTCAACCAGACCGAGGACCGTAAGGTGGCTCAGCAGAGTCTGGGCGTGACGTGTCTCGATTGTCATTCCAACTTCCATACCAACGCGGCGTTCCATCAAACGCCCGATGTCCGCCCCCAGGCCGCGAGGTTCCGCCTCGACACCACCAGCTTGCGCGGTGTGTTCAACCAACAGATTCACGGCTCCAAACGATCGCTGCGCTCTATCGAGGATTTCACCGAGTTCGAGCAACGCACCGCCTATTTCAATGGGGATCACGTCAGCGCCACCAGGAAGGGTGTGCATCTTCCCGACCGGCCAAACCAAGTCGCAATGATGGCTCAGATGCAGAACATCATCGACTTCCCGCCAGCTCCCAAGCTCGATCCGTTCGGGCGTCTCGATCCGACCAAGGCGAGCGAGCAGGAATTAAAAGGCGAGCAGGTGTTCATGGGCAAGGGACGGTGCGCGGAATGCCACGTCCCGCAACTGTCTTTCATGGACAACAACATGCACGACCTGAAGCTCGAGCGTTTCTACCGCGTCGGGCAGACGGTGAACGACTTCGTGGCGCTGCCTGACGGGCCGATCAAGACGTTCACCTTGCGGGGCATCAAGGATTCTCCCCCCTATTTGCATGATGGGCGGCTGATGACGCTCGCCGATACTGTCGAATTCTTCAATCTGGTCCTGGGAACCAAGCTCAGCCAAGACGAGAAACAGGCCCTCGTCGCTTATTTGCTGACGCTCTGAAGCGCAGCGGAAACACGGGAGGATTGCATGCGGTTTTTCATTCTGATTTCGGGCATCGCTGTTGCCTTCCCGGCGTTTGCGCAGATGGGCAATCCCGCAGGGTGGGCTCCCGATACGCGGCTGGAAGCACCAGGCGTACCAGCGCCCAACCAGACCAACACGCAGGACCGCCTTTTCGCGCAATTGATTGCCGCAGGCGGGATGGCGGAAGTGGAGTTGGGAAAGCTCGCGGCGGGCAAGGCACGCGGTTCCACCGTGAAGGAATTCGCGAACCGCATGGTCGACGACCACACTTCCGCGAACGAGAAGCTGTCCCGTATCGCCGACAAGAGCAAGATCCCGTTGCCGACGGAACTCGATGGCGATCATCGGAAAATCCGGGAGGATCTCGAAAAGCGGGATGACGGATTTGATCTGGCCTACATGCGAGCTCAGGTCGTGGATCACCAGAAGACCGCTCAACTGCTCGAGTGGGAAATCGGTTTCGGTCAGGACGCGGAACTCCAGCGTTTCGCCTCGGAGACATTGCCTATAGTCCTCCAGCATCTCGAGCTCGCCCGGATCCTGACAGCCGAATTGAGCAACCAAGCTCTTGCAAAGCGGGAGCCTTGATCGCCGGAACGGCCGTCTGCCGATATGATCGCCGGCTATCTCCTTGCGGCTTTCTTGTCCAATTCCTCAAGCATTTGTCCGTGCTGCATGAGCGGGACGATCGACGGGCCCCAGCCAGGCAAGCAAGGAAATTCGGACGGCGGCATCGGCGAGCGCTCGGCCTTGATAGAGGGGGAGCCGACGACGATTGCTCGGCAGCGCTTCTCCACCCCACCTTTGCTTCTGCTGATCATGCTGATGACCAATACCCGCAGGACCATGAGGGACAAGGTGAACAGCACCAGCACGAATGTCCTCGGCTGGACAACGACCGTCGCAAGGTTCGGCCTCGGCCGGTCTCGTCGCGACCTGGTTTCTTTAAGAAGGCAGAGGCAGGACACGGCCGAGGGAACGAATTGCCTTACCGATTGTTGATCAATCTCCTAAGGGAGCCAACGCCGATGCCTTTGCCAGCCTACTTCACCCCCGATTTGAGAGCGAAGAACTAAGCAAGGGCATCCAGATTGTTGACCGCTACTCCAGAAACGCTGCCGTCGTTGCAGCCCAAGGCAGAGCCGACCCTCCTGAACCCCGAGGCAGAAGGTTTCTATGCCGAGGCGATCCGGCAACTTGCCTCCTCAGGCGTGCCGTTCTTGCTGGCGGGCACCTACGCCGTGAGCGCCTATACGGGGATCAGCCGGCAGACCAAGGACATCGATGTTTTCTGCAAACCGGGCGACTACCCGCAGATTCTCTCGTATTTCAAACGACTGGGCTATCGCATCGCTATCGAAGACGACCGCTGGCTTGCAAAGGTATTCAAAGGAAGGGTGTTCCTGGACGTGATCTTCGCTTCGTCGAACGGCGCCATCCCGATCGACGAGAGATGGTTCGAACACGCCAGGCAAAGCACAATCTTCGGAACCGCCGTGAACGTAATCGGCCCCACGGAGCTCGTCTGGTCGAAGTGTTTCATCCAGGCCCGGGATCGTTATGATGGTTCCGACGTCGCGCACATCATCCTGAGAGCCAGCGATCAGATCGACTGGTCCCGGCTCTTCCACTACATGGAGGCGCATTGGGAGGTGCTGCTTATTCACCTCCTGAACTTCCAGTGGATTTACCCATCCGAACGATCGAAATTGCCGGAATGGCTCATGGACGAGTTGCTGAGACGACTGGCGGCCCGCCGCCTCGAGCCTCCCCATCATACGAAGCTTTGCCGTGGTCGGCTGATGTCTTCGGAAGATTATGAGATCGACGTGAAGCGCTGGGGCTTCAGAGACGTCAAAGGGAATGGCGACGCAGCGCAATGAAGTATTTGCCAGGAGAGAACGGTGTCCATGGCCGAAGCCAAGGATAGTCTCAAGATCGCGGCGATTGGCGACCTCCATGTCAGCGAGGATGGAACGTCGTACCGCAGCCTTTTCGGCGAGATCTCTCAGGCGGCCGATGTGCTTGTCCTGGCGGGCGACCTGACGGACACGGGCAAGCCGCGGCAAGCCGAAATGCTTGCCGAGGACCTGCGGGCTTGTTCTATCCCCGTGGTCGCGGTTCTCGGCAATCATGACTACGAGAGCGATCTCGTCTCGGAGATCAGCGATATCTTGCGCCGCGCCGGCGTGCACTTGCTGGACGGGCAGGCAACGGAAATCAACGGAGTGGGCTTCGTCGGCGTCAAAGGCTTCGTCGGCGGTTTCGGGCGACGCATGCTCGGTTCCTTCGGCGAGCCGGCTATCAAGGCGATGGTAGCCGAAAGCGTGAACGAAGCCATTCGGCTGGAAAACGCCATGCGGCAGTCGCGCAGCGAGCGCACGCTCATTGTCCTCCACTATGCGCCGACAGAAGACACTGTGATCGGGGAGCCGCTCGAGATCTATCCTTTTCTAGGATCCTCGCGGCTGGCGGAAACCATCGACCGCTTCAAGGTAAGCGCAGTGGTGCACGGGCATGCCCATCGCGGCACCTATGAAGGACGCACGCCGGGCGGCGCGGCCGTGTTCAACGTTGCAATGCATATCGAGAAGCCGACAGGGCTGCCCTATGCCCTGATCGAGATCTAAAAAGGGACCCAAACAGTCGGGTCCCTGGCTGCGGGTCGTCGCAAGACGCGCCGACGTTAACTCACCGCCGGTATATCGGTGTCTGTCGTCTGCGATTTTATCCGCAGGTTGTTCTGGACGTTCGTGACGCCGGAAACCGATTCGGCGATGTCTTCTGCTCGACGCTTGTCGGTGCGACTGCCCACCTCTCCGGTCAATGTCACCTCGCGCTCGGAGACCTGCACATCGATGTCCGTGGCGTCGAGCGCCCAATCGTCCGTCAATCGATCGTTGATATCCTCCCTGATCCGCTCGTCGGAGCGTACATAACCCTTGGGCCCGCGTCCACGATACTGATCTTGATGGCGCCTCCGCTCCGCATCCTCGTCGCCCAACCAGGACGAAACCTCGTCGCTGGCCTTGTCCCAAAAGCCCCGCTCGTGCCCCGACCAGTCGCGCTCGCTTCGGCTTGGCATTCTGTCGCCGGCGTAGCCGTAGCCGCCGAAGCCTCCTTCATAGCCTCGACCACGCCCACGAGACGGATAGTCTCGACCGCGGGACCATTCATCATATCCGCCAGCTTGGCCATAGCCGCTTTGGCCTCGCTCCCCGTAGTCGGGTCCGCCCCAGCCTTCCTGACCACGACCACCATACTCGCTACCGGACCAACCCTGGCCACGGCCGTATTCCGCACCCGACCAGCCGCCCTGTTGGCCGCCAGAAAATCGTTCGCCTTGATGCTGCCGTCTGAACTGCTCGTCTCTGTGACGATCCGAGCCGAATCCGCCGCCTTGCCTTCCCATGTGGCGGCGCTGCTCGGACTCGTAGCTGCCGCGTTCGCCGTGTCGATCTCTGTTCCGTGCCATGTTTTCCTCCGTCAAAAGCCTTCGCGTCCCGAACAAGAACGCCGACGGATTGTTCCTGCCGAGATGGTCGTGAAGGCACCTGGGGGAAGCTCGATCAATCATGAAATCGTTGATCATCCCGCGACGGATTTCCTGCGATGGCTTGTTCTTCGGGATCGTCCGGCAAGGCGGCATCACTCTCCTGATATGGATTGTCGTCGTCTTCCTCGGGCAGTTCCCCGGAATGTTCGTCATTTCGTTCGGGGTAGCGAAGGTCGCCATTTTCCGGCGCGCTTACCGGTTCGAGTTCCCCGCCTTCGAGCGCTTCCCATTCCTGTTCCTCGATATTGGGGCCGCCGGATGCTTCTCGCTTTGTTTCCGGCTCTCCCCTCTGCGGATTTCGGGCTGACGCAGTCATAGGAACCTCCATTCAGGTTTCCCGATCAACGCACTGTCCGGCCATCGGTTGCCCCCGGGAATAGGCTATATGTCTCCGGCAGCCGCGGGAACAATCCGGATACCGTGCGGTTGGACGAGGACCCGCAAGCCCGATCCAGAGATTCAGGGGAGGCCTGCCATGAACACGAAGGTACTGCTGTCGATGGCTCTAATAGCGTTCGGCATAGCCGCTTGTAGCGAACAAGAGGCGTCGTCGCCCACTCCTGAAGCACCTGGCCAGGACACGCCGGTCGACAGAGATCCGACTCCTCAGACCGGAACGGGAGGCGAGTCCCAAACCGCCGACCCCGATGGAACCACGACCGGCGGCACAAACACCCAAGAGCCACAGTAATTTTCAGCGCGACATATGGAACGTACGGCGAACTACATGCGTTCAGGAGCGGAAGGCCGACCTGAAGGGCAGGACGACATGCCTTAAGGTTCCAGATTTAGTTTCACAAGACTACTCGAAACCTCTGCTCAGTGTCGTAGGTCGCTTCAAAGTCTCTGCAAAAGCCTCTGGCTGGCAGGAGGACATATATGTCGGCAGACGACCTGCAACTCGCCATCCACGCTGCCACTCCCCACGACGGAGTGGGCGCTGTTTCGGTGAAGCTCACAGTGGTCGCGCTTGTCAAAGGGCTGCGTAACCTCTCCTCGGTCATCGAACTCGAAGGGGATACGCTTGACCCGTCCAGTTAGCACAGTCATGAGCGGCAAGGCACTTTCCCAAACGCTTGGCGGCAATCTTGGCATCGAAGTGCCCGATCATCCTCTCATCCGAAAGCTGTCGATTTACACCAAGCTCTCGCTCGAAGAGCAGAGAGCGATCGCCGATGCCACGACTAAAACGATATCGCTGCAAGCAAACGACGAAATCGCGTCCAGGGGGGAGAAGGTCAGCGGCGTCAATCTTCTCCTTGAAGGGTTTGCCTGCCGGTTCAAGTTTCTTGAAGACGGGAGGCGTCAAATTCTCGCCTATCTGCTGCCGGGCGACCTTTGCGATCTCCACGTCTTCCTGATCAACCGAATGGACCATTCGATTGCCGCCCTCGTTCCTTCAAAAGTGGCTATAATCGCGCCGGCTCGTATTCTTCGGTTCACCGATGAGTTTCCCAATCTGACACGCGCCTTGTGGTGGTCGACCCTCCTGGACGAGGCCATAACCAGGGAGTGGGTGGTCAATACGGGACAGCGAACGGCCTACGAACGCATGGCCCATCTGTTTTGCGAGCTGTTCCATAGGTTTCGCGCGATCGGACAGACCAGGGGACTGAGTTGCCGCTTCCCTCTCACTCAGACTGCCTTGGGAGACACGCTTGGCCTATCCAGCGTTCATGTCAATCGGACCTTGCAGGACCTTCGGCGCAACGGGCTGGTATCGCTCCGGAACGGTATCTTGAGGATCGACAACCTGGAAGCCTTGGAACGCGAAGCGCTTTTCAATTGCGATTACCTTCACCTCGACAATCATCGCCCCACGTTTTCAAGTTGAGCCCGCGGACCCGACTGTCGCACCGATCGCCAGCTTCAGCGAATATAAGTTGAGTGGCCAACGCCTCTAGCAAGCTGCGTTGGAACCTCCGTCTACCAAGGAGGTTGGGCAGCAGGAGGTGCCCCATGCCCAACGCAGCCGATATTCTCGTCGAAACTCTCATCGCCTGGAACGTCGATGTCGTGTTCGGTCTGCCGGGCGACGGCATAAACGGCATCATGGAAGCCTTGCGCACCAGGCAGGACCGCATCCGGTTCGTCCAGGTGCGGCATGAGGAATCGGCGGCTTTCATGGCCTGCGCCTATGCGAAATGGACAGGACGGCTGGGTGTCTGCCTCGCTACATCGGGACCTGGAGGCACCCATCTGCTCACGGGCCTTTATGACGCAAAGCTCGATCAGGCCCCGGTGCTCGCGATCACCGGCATGCAATTCCACGACCTGATCGAAACTTTCACGCAGCAGGACGTGGACCTGACACGGGCTTTCATCGACGTCGCAGCTTTCAATGCACAGGTCTCGGACGCCGCCCACATGGAAAATCTCGCCAGCCTTGCCTGCCGTTCGGCCTTGGCGAGCCGCGGCGTTGCGCATCTATCCATCGCGAGCGACGTGCAGGAACAGGATCTTCAGCAGGCCAAACGTTCCAAGCGCAACCGTCCGGCCCATACGCCGGACCGATGGTTCCACGGCAACGACCTGCCGGATCCAGCCCAAGTCGAAAGGGCCGCCGAGATCCTCAACCAGGCGGCCAAAGTGGCCATCCTGGCTGGTCGCGGCGCGCTGACGGCTCGGGCCGAACTCGAGCGCGCGGCGGATCTTCTCGCCGCTCCCGTCGCCAAGGCCCTGCTCGGCAAGGCGGTTTTGCCGGACGACCATCCCCATGGCACGGGCGGCATCGGGATATTGGGGACCGAGCCTTCCCAACAAGCCCTGCAGCAATGCGACGCCTTGCTCATCGTCGGCTCTACATTCCCTTACATCGAATACTATCCCGAGCCCGGAAAAGCGCGTGGCGTCCAGATCGACCGGGATGCCCAGCGAATTGGCTTGCGGTATCCGGTCGAGGCCGGCCTCGTGGGAGACGCGGTCCAATCGTTGCGCCTGCTCAACGAAAAACTCGCCCGCAAGAGCGATCGCAGCTTCCTCGAACAGGCGCAGAAAGGCATGCGCCGCTGGCGCGATATGATGGCGATCTCCGAAACCAAGCCCGACGTTCCCCTGAAGCCGCAGGTGGTAGTCAGGGCGTTCGGCGACAGAATGCCGGCCAATGCCATCCTGGCGACGGATTCAGGCCAGAACACGGAAATGGCCGCACGCCACATCGACATAAGGAACGGCCAGGACTTCTCGGTGTCGGGTGCCCTCGCCTCCATGGCATGTGGACTACCCTACGCGATCGCAGCCGGCATCGCATTCCCCGGCAGACCGGTGTTCGCCGTGGTCGGTGACGGCGGCTTTGCCATGCAGCTCGGCGAATTCTCCACGGCCGTCCGGTACGGGATACCGTTGAAGGTTTTGGTGCTCAAGAACAACATGCTCAACCAAATCGCCTGGGAACAGATGATGTTTCTTGGCAATCCGCAATTCGCCTGCGAATTGCAGCCCATCGACTTCGCCCTCGCGGCCGAAGCGATGGGCGGGATCGGCTACAGCGTATCTCGTCCGGAAGAGGTGGGCGCAGTAATCGATGAAGCCTTCGCGACCGAAGGGCCGGTGGTGATCGAGGCAGTCGTCGACCGTTATGAGCCGATGATGCCTCCGAAGATGCCGCGGGACTACGCGGAAAATTTCCGGAGGGCCCTGGCCGACACTCCTGGCCAGGAAGAGATCAGGAAGAACATCGCCGAGGAACCGCTCCGGTCGATGATGAGCTCGAAATAAGGAACAAAGATTATCATCGCGGGTTCGGGCGGGAAATTCGGTACTTCTCGCCATGCAGCGGTTCTTGTTTCTTGTCTTGCTTCTTCCGGTATTTTCGAGCGGATCGGCAGCAGCCCAGACCGCTTGCCCTGTGCAGCATGCCAAGTTGCTGGAAGCCCTTCGCGCAAGCGTGAAGGCCAGTGGCGGGCCAGCCAATGGCGGCTTCGATACGAACGAATGGGCAGCGGTGGTCGACCGGACCGGCATCGTCTGCGCCGTGGCCTTCAGCGGGCCGACAATGGATGCGCAATGGCCGGGCAGCAGATTGGTTGCAGCGGAAAAAGCCAACACAGCCAACGGTCTCAGCGTCGATCAGATGGCTCTTTCCACCGGCAATCTTTATGCGCCGGTACAGGCAGGAGGGCCGCTTTTCGGCCTGGAGAACACCAATCCACCTAACCAGGCCGTGGTCTTCGCCGGCGACCCAAGCGCCTTCGGAACACCGGACGATCCACTGCTCGGAGCGCCGATCGGAGGTGTTGTAGCGTTCGGCGGAGGTCTCGCACTCTACGACGATACCGGCATTGTTGGAGGGCTGGGCATAAGCGGCGACTCTTCCTGCGCCGATCACAACGTCGCGTGGCGCGTCCGCCGGGCCCTCGGGCTCGACAAGGTTCCGGCCGGGATCAATCCTCTAGCGAAGGATGCCATCGTATACGACCTGGATCCGGGCGGGAAAAGCGCTTCCGGTTGGGGCCATCCGAAATGCGCGGGAACAGAGGCAGACGTGGCTGCCGAGCTCGGCGCCGGCGTGGGAGGCGCGCTGCCGAAATGAAGGCGCTGACCCTGCCTGGCGCGGCGCTTACACCCGGCGTCGTTCTCCCGAAGGCGCTTCGTCGGGCCTGTTATCTCGCGCTGCTTTTACTCGCGCCTATTCCCGCGGTGATGGCTCAGGAGGCCACGCCGGAAATCTCGCCCCCCATGGCAGCCGCGCCGCCCGACGACGGCCAATGGACGATGCCTGCCAAGAATTATGCATCGACCCGCTATAGCGAACTTACCGAGATCACGCAGGAGAATGTCGGCAAACTTCAGGTGGTCTTCACCTTCTCGACCGGCATCAACAAGGGGCACGAAGCCGCCCCCCTCGTCGTCGGCCAGACCATGTATGTCGTCACGCCATACCCGAACATTCTCTATGCGCTCGACCTGTCCAAGCCGGGCGCACCGATGAAGTGGAGGTTCGAGCCGAGGCCCGAACCAGCTTCCCAGGGGGTCGCCTGTTGTGACGTCGTCAATCGAGGTGCTGCTTTCTTCGCGGGACGTATCTACTTCAACACACTGGACGGCCACGCGATCGCGGTCGACGCCGAGACCGGCCAGCAGGTCTGGAACACGAAGATCGGCAACATCAACATCGGCGAGACCGTCACGATGGCGCCGCTCGTCGTCAAAGGCAAGGTGCTCGTCGGGAACTCGGGCGGAGAGCTGGGAGTCCGAGGCTGGATCAAGGCCCTCGATGCAGGAGACGGCCATGTTGTCTGGACCGCCTACAGTACCGGCCCTGACGCGGACGTGCTGATCGGCCCCGACTTCAAACCTTTCTACCAGCAGGACCGCGGCAAGGATCTGGGCGTGACCACCTGGCCACCGGACGCTTGGCAAATCGGTGGCGGCAATATGTGGGGATGGATTTCCTACGATCCCGAGCTCAACCTGATCTATCACGGCACCGGCAATCCCGGTCCGTGGAACCCCGATCTGCGTCCCGGAGACAACAAGTGGACGGCCGGCATCTTCGCCCGCGATCCGGATACCGGGCAGGCCAAGTGGTTCTATCAATGGACCCCTCACGACCTTCACGATTACGACGGCATCAATGAGCAGATCCTGCTAGACATGACCTGGAACGGACAGCCACGAAAGGTGCTCGTCCGGCCCGAGCGCAACGGCTACGTCTATGTCCTCGACCGCACCACAGGTGAGGTTCTCTCGGCCGAGCCTTTCGGGCCGGTCAACTCCAGCAACGGTGTCGATCTCAAGACCGGCCTGCTGATCGTGAATTCCGAGAAGGCGACCAGCACCGGAAAGGTTGTGCGCGACATCTGCCCCACCGCCTCGGGGCTCAAGGACTGGCAGCCCTCCGCTTTCTCTCCGCGAACGGGCCTTCTCTACATTCCCCACAACAATCTGTGCATGGATGCAGAGGGTACAGAGGTGAACTACATCGCCGGCACGCCCTATGTCGGCATGAACGTGCGCATGATCCCCGGTCCGGGCGGCCATCGAGGCGCTTTCACGGCCTGGGACATTGCCGCGGCGAAGCCCGTCTGGAGCCTGAAGGAGAACTTCCCTGTGTGGAGCGGCGCGCTCGTGACGGCGGGCGACGTGGTCTTCTACGGAACCATGGAAGGCTGGTTCAAGGCGATCAGCGCGCGCACAGGCAAGCTCCTTTGGCAATTCAAGACGTCGTCCGGAATCATCGGGCAGCCGATCACCTATCGTGGTCCGGACGGCCATCAATATGTCGCGGTCCTTGCCGGGGTCGGAGGCTGGGCCGGGGCGGTCGTGACCGGAGATCTCGATCCGCGGGACGCAACCGCCGCATTGGGTTTCGCCAACGCGATGAAGGACTTGAAGGACGTCACTGCAGCCGGAGGTTCACTCTATGTATTCCGGCTGCCCTGACAAATCCCGGTCCGGCGCGTGGGTTCGATGGGTGGCCGCCGCAAGCGCGCTGGTGCTCGCAGCGACCGCCGAAGCCCGCGAGCTCAAAATCTGCGCGGACCCGAACAACCTGCCTTTCTCAAACGAGCGAGGGGAAGGCTTCGAGAACAAGATCGTCGAGCTTGTCGCTCGCGAGCTCGACGCCAAAGTGACCTATGTCTGGTGGGCGCAGCGCCGCGGCTTCATCCGCAACACGCTCAAGGCTGGTTTATGCGATGTGGTCCCCGGGACGCCGACCGACCTGGAGATGTTGCGCACAACAGCCCCCTACTATCGCTCTTCCTATGTGTTCGTGACACGGTGGGACGAGCCGGACATAGCGTCGTTCGACGACCCTCGCCTGCGGCAACTGCGCATCGGTGTCCAGCTCATCGGCGACGACGGCGCGAACCCTCCTCCGGTCGAAGCTCTCGGCCGGCGCGGGATCGTCGGCCACCTCAAGGGCTACCCGGTCTATGGCGACTACTCGCTGCCTAATCCGCCCGCGCGGATCATCGAGGCTGTCGCCCGCGGAGAAATCGATGTGGCGATCGTATGGGGGCCTCTGGCGGGGTACTTCGCGGAACGACAAACGGTTCCCCTGCGGACGACGCTCGTTTCGCCCGCCCATGACGGGCCCTCCCCTTCGATGGCGTTCGATATTTCGATGGGCGTGCGTCGTGGGGAGGACGCCTTGCGAGGGGAAATCGAAACTGCTCTCGCCAAGCGCCGGACGGAAATAGACGCAATCCTTTCCACTTACGGCGTACCTCGCCTCACGATCGAGCGAAGGGCGCAAAGATGAAAATTCAGCTCTTCCTGGCCCTTCTATTTGTCGCGCTTCAAGTCGTAGCGTGCCAGCGGGAGGAACGGGAAACGCGCCCTCAGTCATCCCTTGGCGATGGCCAGACACCCGTCCCGCTCACGACTTTGGCGCCGGGCGGGCAACGGCCCGCCTTCTGGAGCGTAAAGCCGCGGGCGTTCGAGGCGAATGCCTTCCACCTCAGCGAAGGCAAGCGGCTGTTCAGCTGGTTCAATTGTTCGGGCTGCCACGCAAATGGCGGCGGCGGCATGGGCCCGGCGCTGATGGACGACAAATGGATTTATGGAGGCGCTATAGAAAGCATCCACGCCAGCATTCGGGACGGCCGCCCGAACGGCATGCCGACATTTTCCGGCAAGATCCCCGACGACCAGATGTGGGAGATCGCCGCCTATGTCCGCTCGCTCGGCGGCAATGCGCCCTCCGCGGCATCTCCCAGCCGGAACGACGATATGATGGCGCGACCGTCGGAAAACCGCATGCCGAATGCGTCGACGCTCGGCAAATCCCCATGAGACGCTTCTTGACAATCGTTTGCGTTGCCGCTTTTCAGGGATGTGCTCCAGCATCGGGGGCCACCCAATCGGCTCTCGAACCCATGGGGCCGGCTTCCGCCGAGCTCTTTAGGCTCATCTGGTTCTTCACGGCATTGAGCGCCGTGATCTGGCTGGCGGTCATTGGCGTCATGATTACAGCCCTCGTCCGGCGAGACCGGGCGCGCGCGGATCCGTTGGCGCTGGACGCCTCGCGGGAACGCAGGGCGACAGGCTGGGTGACCGTCGCGACCGGGGCGACGGCGATCGTTCTTATCGGCCTGACGCTGTTGAGCTACTTCTCAAACCGCACGCTCGCCGGGATCGGCGCCGATGCGGCCCTCACCATTCGTATAACGGGCCACCAATGGTGGTGGGAGATCCGTTACGAAAACGAGCAGCCCAGCAGAGTGCTGACAACCGCCAATGAAATCCACATCCCTTCAGGCGAACCCGTGCGGCTGGTGCTCGCCTCAACCGACGTCATCCATTCCTTCTGGGTGCCAAGCCTTGCCGGCAAGCTCGATCTCATCCCCGGCCATGAGAACGTACTCGAACTCCGGGCAGACAAGCCCGGTGTCTATCGCGGTCAGTGCGCGGAGTTTTGCGGTTTTCAACATGCCCACATGGGCATCGTGATCATCGCCGAACCGCGCGCGGAATTCGACGCCTGGCTCGAACATCAGCTTCAACCTGCTCCTCAACCCGCCTCCGGCGAGGAGCAGGCAGGCCACGACCTGTTCATGAACAGGCCCTGTGTCATGTGCCACAAGATCGGAGGCACCACTGCGGGCGGCATTGTCGGGCCCAATCTCACACATGTCTCCAGCCGAACGACGCTTGCGGCAGGCACCTTGCCGATGGACGAGTCCAGCCTGGCCGCGTGGATCACGGATCCGCAGAGCATCAAGCCGGGAGCGCACATGCCGGTGGTCGACCTCGGCGGCGACGAGCTACGCTCGATCGTGGCCTATTTGGACAGGCTGAAATGACCAGCGCCGATCTTGCTCCCGAACCAGGCGGCGTTCTCGATACAGGTCTCGCCGATGACGCGCTCCACAGCGAGCTTTCGCGAACATGGCGGACGAAACGCGGTGTCATCGGGGCGCTGTCGAGCGTCGACCACAAGGTCATCGCACGACGCTATTTCATAACGGCCTTCATGTTTCTCTGCCTCGGTGGGCTGAGTGCCGTTGTTATGAGGCTGCAGTTGTCCGGGCCGGAACGCAGCCTGGTAGGACCGGACCTCTACAATCAACTTTTCACCATGCACGGCGTAACCATGATGTTCCTGTTCGCCGTGCCCATGGTGCAGGCGGCCGGCATCTATCTCGTGCCGTTGATGGTCGGAACACGCAACATCGCCTTCCCCCGCCTCAACGCCTTCAGCTATTGGGTCTATCTCTCGGGCGGCGTGTTCGCCTGGGTGTCCTTCGTCCTCAATATGGGACCCGACGTCGGCTGGTTTGCCTATGTCCCGCTTTCGGGCCCCGAATTCAGCCCCGGCAAGCGGTCCGACGTGTGGGCCCAGATGATTACCTATACGGAAGTCTCTTCCCTTGCCGTGGCCGTCGCCACGATCGTGACCATCCTCAAGCAACGCGCGCCCGGCATGTCGCTCGATCGCATGCCGCTCTTCGTCTGGGCCATGCTTGTAACCTCCTTCGTGGTCGTCTTCGCAATGCCCGCAGTGATGATCACCTCGACGTTCTTGATCTTGGACCGGCTCGTCGGAACTCATATCTTCAATCCCGCCGAAGGCGGCGACGCCATTCTGTTTCAGCACCTGTTCTGGTTCTTCGGTCATCCGGAGGTCTACATCATCTTTCTGCCCGCCACCGGCATGGTGTCCTCCATCATAGTTGCCTTCGCTCGCCGACCGGTCTTCGGCTATCTCGCTTTGGTGCTTTCGCTCATCGCTGTCGGTTTCCTATCCTTCGGCCTCTGGGTTCATCATATGTTCGCGACCGGGCTGCCCAAACTCGGCGCGAGTTTCTTCACGGCGTCGAGCATGTTGATCGCCATCCCGAACGGGCTGCAGATCTTCTGCTGGCTCGCCACCTTGATGGGTGGTCGGCCTGTCATCCGCACGCCGTTGCTCTTCGTCCTCGGCTTCTTCTTCATTTTCGTGGCCGGCGGCCTGACCGGCGTCATGCTGGCCTCCGTTCCGCTCGACCTGCAGGTGCACGACAGCTATTTCGTCGTCGCTCATTTCCACTATGTGCTGATCGGCGGCTCGGTGTTCCCGATGCTGGGCGCCGCCTATTTCTGGTTCCCCAAGATCACCGGCCGAAGGATGAGCGAGCGCCTCGGCCAGTGGCATTTCTGGCTGGCCTTCATCGGCTTCAATGCAGCCTTCTTCCCAATGCACATCGTCGGCCTGTGGGGAATGCCTCGGCGGGTCTACACCTATCCCGCCGATGTAGGCTGGGGCGACATCAACCTATTCATCACCACGGGCGCTGTCATACTCTTCCTCAGCTTCGTTCTGTTCGCATTCAACCTGGGGCGGAGCGCCACTGTCGGAGAACTCGCCGGCGACAATCCCTGGGCCGCCGGTACGTTGGAGTGGGCCACCGCCTCTCCCCCTCCGAGCTACAACTTCGCGCGCATACCGGTCGTCGGCCATGCCGAACCGCTATGGGCAGAGCGAGACGGCCTTTCCGTTGCAAGCGGGCTTCGCGTCGATGCGCGCGAACTGGTGATTTCCACCGTGGCGGAAGCACATGCCGATGTCCGGGAAAAATCGGCCGCGCCGTCGATCTGGCCACTTTTCGCGGCCGCCGCCGTGGGTGGAACATTTCTCTATTCGATCTTCACTCCCTGGGCCGTTGTATGGGGCGCCCCGCCAATCGCGGTCGCCCTCATCGGATGGTTCTGGCCCAAGGGAGAGCCGGAGGACGAATGACGCGGCAGCGCACCACTCTTGATCTTTCCGGATTGCCTACCTTCGCGTCCGGTCCGCGCAGCCCCACCTGGTGGGGAACCCTCGGCTTCATCGCACTGGAAGGCACCGGCTTCGCTCTGGCAGCCGGTGCCTATCTCTACCTCGCCTATCTCGCGCCGGAGTGGCCAATGAACGCGCCACTTCCGAACCATTGGCCCGGCACGATCGTCACCCTGTTGCTCGTCGTCAGTATCGTTCCCAATCACGTCCTGAACCGCTATGCCAAGGAATGCGCATTGTTGCCGGTGCGCATAGGACTGGTCGTGATGTCCCTGCTCGGGATCGCGCCCCTGGTCGTCCGCTGGTTCGAGTTTCCCGCGCTCAACGTCTACTGGGATGCGAATGCCTATGGCTCCATGCTTTGGGTGCTGCTCGGCCTCCATACGACGCATCTGCTGACCGACGTCGGCGACACGCTGGTCCTGACGGTACTCATGTTCACCCGCTACGGCAGAAGCGGCAGGCGCTTCGCGGACGTCGAGGACAACGTCTTCTATTGGGACTTCGTGGTCCTTGCCTGGCTGCCGATCTACTTCCTCATCTATTGGGCCCCGAGGATGGGATAATGCGAGCTCTTCGCACAGGTGTTTCCTGGGCCGGGCTGCTGGCCGGCCCGCTCGCCTGGGCACTGTCGACCCAGCTCAACTATGCGCTCGTCTCCTGGCAATGTGCACATGACCTGCCGGTCATCCCGCTCGTGGCGCTGGCGCTTGTCTTGATTTGCGCGGCCGGCGGCAGCCTGTCCTGGCAGGCGTTGCGCCTCGGAGGGGCATCCTCCCAACCGGACCGCACGATCGGCACCGAACGTTTCCTGGCTCTGCTCGGTATCCTGTCAGCCTTGCTCTTTGCGCTTGTCATCCTGATGCAGGGCGCCGCCTCGCTCGTCTTGGACAGTTGCACAAGATGAACTGGCTCGATCCATCGATCTGCTTCGGCTCAGCCAGCACGCAGGCAGGATGGACGATCGGGCTGCCGATAACCCTGCCGCTGGCACTGACGGCGCTTCTTTATGGCGCAGGGGCGCAGCGGCTGTGGCGAAGAAGCCGCCGCGGACGCCCGACGAACCTGGCGCGCATCGGCCTATTCTGGGCCGGCTGGCTGTCACTGGCCATCGCGCTGGTCACACCGCTCCACGCACTCAGCGAACGTTTGTTCACGGCCCATATGATCGAGCACGAGATGATGATGGTCGTCTCCGCCCCTCTCCTGGCAGCCTCCGCGCCAATTGCCGAAATGTTGTGGGCACTTCCCCAGTCTTGGCGACTGACACTGGCCCGCGTGACACGCGCACACCTCATTTCATCGGCTTGGGTTGTCCTCACCCTTCCTGCCGTTGCAACAGTTCTGCATGGGCTCGCCATCTGGCTCTGGCACCTGCCGATATTGTTCGAAGCGGCACTGGAGCGCGGCCCCCTGCATTATGCTCAGCATGCGAGTTTCCTCGGCACCGGACTTCTGTTCTGGTGGACGATCCTGCCGCGCAACGCCAGGACCCGAGCGCAAGGGACTGCTGTCCTGCACCTCTTCCTGACATCGTTGCACACGGGCTTGCTTGGCGTCCTTCTTTTCGTGTCGCCCCGCCTTTGGTATCCGTCCGCTCCCCTCGAAGTCGAACAATGGGGCTTGAGCGCACTCGAAGACCAGCAATTGGCGGGACTGGTCATGTGGATGCCTGCCGGGTTGGTCTACGGTGCCGCCGCGTTGCTGCTGGCCGAGCGGTGGATTTCCGCGACGGGCCGAAGCCGGGATCGCCGGTTGCTGTCACAGCAACCTCAGGGCGAGCTCCGATAACTGACAGCCTCGTGGAATTTGCCCGCCGACCGGCACGGGAGAGAGGCAAAGATCGCGGGAACGTCCGCTTCGCTTATAAGTTCGAGACAGGCCGGAGACGCAAATGCGAACGGTCACCGTAATCGTAATGGGAATGACACTACTGATCATCGTCGCCGCGGCTATTGCTTTGGCCATGTGATCCTCGTTCCAACGAGGCGAAGACAGCGTAGCGGCGGGTCAACAGCCTACTCGAATAGCTACCGGCCTCCGAACTAGGTGAGCGCCAGATTGTTTAGTGCCACCTCAGAGACAGCTTAGCGGAAGCCCTCATGCTATGTCGCGGGTAGCGATGATCGACTTATTCATGCGCATGAACTTCTCATGCGAGATCACTCCGTCTGGGAAAAGTGCGCGCATTTGCCTGGTCGACAGCAATTGGTGATGTAAGACGATTTGGTTTGCTTCGGAACGCTCAGTGATCCTCGGAAAGAAGCCAAGGGCGTAGCGCATAATTAATCGAGCTCTCATTGCCTTTGGCAGGAACTGGAATCCCGGCACGCGAAAGTGGGGCTCGTACGGAAACCAATAGTTCGGCGTCTGCACATAGTAGCGGCTGGCAAGGCGTCTTACATTGGCGGCAAACATCGCCATCTGACGCCACGAGCCGACGTGCTCGATCAACGAGTTCGAATGGACAAGGTCAAACTGGCGCCCAGCAAAAAGGTCAGGCTTAGTTGCATCGCCGCACAGGAAACGAAATTGATCCGTGCGTCTAAGCGTCTGCTCCTCGGTGTTTACGATGGTGATCGTGACGCGGCCGCGGTTCTCCCGGATGAAACGATCGCCGATCAGCCAGTAAGTCTCGGTGCCTCCGAGATCAAGAATATCGCAGCGGCCGCGCTCGGCCAGCACCGCCTCGATTAGCGCCTGAATCGCTCGGAACCTTTTCGCCCGGAATTTGAACTCCAAGCTATCCGCATCCCGGTAGGGGTCATAGGCCGGAATTGCCGTACCTGCATCGTTGCTCGTCTCAGCGGTGGTCATCACCCTATCTCCAGTCACCCCAACAATGACTAGCTAGGCGAAATCCCCCAGCGACGCTCGCGCAAAGTTAACGAATGGTTAATGGCTGAAGCAGGTGGTCGACCGTTGGCGCTCAGGTGCGCTGCAGCAGGCCGACGACGAGTGACCAGCCGATGTCCCATGCCTCTCTGGAATCATTGCACCGCGGCACTCATATGTGATCATTCAGAGGTCCCTCCCCCACCCCCGTCCCCAGCTTGTATGCTGATTCGCCAGCGTTGCTGACGAACGAGGGACCTGGAGAACACACAACGGAATTTTCCGTGTGGCTTTCCGTGGTACTTTTGGTTCGGACGGACGCAAACAGTGCCGTTTGTTCGGTTTTTGTGTTTCCGGGGGTTGCCTTCCAAACACGCAAACCCTATGAGCCCGCAAGGCTCGGAGTGTAGCGCAGCCTGGTAGCGCACCTGATTTGGGATCAGGGGGTCGCAGGTTCGAATCCTGCCACTCCGACCACTTCCCACCTTCCCTGTCCGCCTGCGGTTGGCACTTTTTTAACGTTTCGGCAACCCGGCAGCACGCCCTCAGAACAGTTCACCCTGGCCCTCGTCGAGGGCGCTGACGGCCTCGGCCGCCATTGCACGCGTGATCCTGCTCTGCTGCTCGAGCGCGGCGGCGTCGAGGCGCTGGACCACTCGAATGGCGGTCGACAGCGACCGTTCGATGCGCCGGACCAGATACTGCACGACATGCGGCTCGACCTCGACCTGTCGGTCGGCGAAAAGCTTGGTGATGACCCCGGCAAGCAGCACGTCGTCCGGTTCACGGATCTCCACCGTTGCCGCCGCCTTCAGCCGTGAGGCAAGATCAGGCAGCTTGACGCCCCAGGCTCCGGGAAAACGACGCGAGGTCAGCATGAGATGGGTGCCCGCCGCGCGTACCGCGTTGATCACGTGGAACAATCCGCTCTCGTCCAACCCTCCGGCGTCGGCGTCGTCGACGAACACCGGGCCGGCCGTCGCGGCATCCACCGCCTCGGCTCCGAGATCCTGCCGCGAGAGAGAGCGCGCGGCAGAGATCTCGCACCAGATCGCGCCGAGATGCGACTTCCCCGCTCCGGCCGGGCCGGCCAGGACGACCACTGGCGAGGGCCAGTCCGGCCAGCGGTCGATCAGCGACACTGCATCCATATTCGCCACCGACACGACCAGATCGTCTCGCGAGCGGCCTTCCGCATGGACGAGGTCGAGGGGCAATTGGCGCGGCTTATTTCCGGACATGGTTTCTTGCGCGCGGCTTCGGTTGTGACGCGGGAGCCGGCTTGCCCGGATCGTCTTCATGATTTCCCGTGTAGAGCGGCGATTCGAGATACCGTGTGATCGCGAAGCGGACAAGAACCGCGACCGCCGCCGCAGCCGGCACGGCGATCAGAAGACCAACGAAGCCGAAGAGCGCGCCAAAGGCAAAGAGGGCAAACATCAGCCAGACCGGATGCAGGCCGACACTCTTGCCCACCAGCCTCGGCTGCAGGATGTTGCCTTCGATAAACTGGCCCAGGAAGAAAATGCCGGCGACCGCGGCCACCATATAGTAATTCGGCCAGAACTGGACGATCGCGACGCCGATCGACAGAACAAGACCGACCAGCGAGCCGACATAAGGGATGAAGCTGATCAGCCCGGCGAAGAGGCCGATCAGAATGCCGAAATTCAGCCCGACGACCGTCAGTCCGACCGCGTACATCACGCCCAGCACGAGGCAGAGCGTACCCTGCCCGCGGACAAAGCCGGCGGTTGCGACATTAATGTCGGCTGCGATCTCGCGGACGGTCTCGACATGGTCCCGCGGCACCCAGCTATCGACCTTGGCAACCATGCGGTCCCAGTCGAGCAGCATGTAAAAGGCGACAACAGGCGTGACAACGAACAGGCCGGCGATGTTGAACAGCGCAATCCCTGAATCCCAGATGGACTGCATGATTGTCGTCAGGAAACCAACGCTCGAACTCAACAGCGAATTCAGCCCGTCGCGCAGGCTGTCCGGATTGATGCCGAAACGCTGCTCCAGCCAGCTCGGATCGATCTCGGTGATCAGTCCCTGCAACTGGCTCAAATAGCTCGGCAATCTGCTGATGAAATCGGTGAGCTGAGTGGCGAGCAAGGGGATCAGGATGATCAGCGCCAGCGTCAGCCCGATCACGAAGGCGATCAGAATAAGAACCGTCGCCATGAAGCGCGACATGCCGAGACGCTGCAGCCGGTCGGCCACGGGGTCGAGGAAATAGGCGAGGACCATTCCTGCCACGAAGGGCAGGAGAATGTCGCTGAAGAGATAGACGAAGGCCGCTAAAAAGAGGGCTGCGAGCAGCCAGAAGCGGAGCTGGCGACGGAACGCCGCCATCGCGAGGTGCGTCGATCCGCCCTCATCCATCCGGTTTCGTGGTTCCGCCATAGCCGCTCATATGCCTCAGCCAAGCTACGAGATAGGCTGCGGCCGAAGCCACGGTCAAGATACCGGAGCCCATTACCAGCAGGTATCGAAGCGTCTCAAAGGCGGTTCCAAACGCAAGTTCGCCGAGGACGAAAGCCGCCAGCACGATCTGGACGGCGGTGTTGGCCTTGGACACGGTCAACGGCTTCACCGCTACCGGATGGGCCATGATTGTGGACAACAACACCGCGCCGACGATCAGCGCGTCGCGCGAGACGGCGGCGACGACCAGCCAGAGGGGCAATTCCCCCATGTAGCCGAGCACGACAAAGACGCTCACGAGGAGGAGCTTGTCGGCCATCGGATCGAGATAGGCGCCAAGTTCGGAACGCTGGTTGAACTTGCGGGCGATAAAACCGTCCACGGCATCCGACGCGCCCGCTACCAGGAAACCTGCCAGCGCCCACCCCATTCGACCGGTGAGCAAGGCCAGAATCACAGCGGGCACCAGCAGCAGGCGCAACAGCGTGATCATGTTGGGAATTGTCACCATTGCTCCTTTCCGAACCGCCCGCCACGCATAACGATAGATGATCCAGCGAGTTTGGGATCGCAAGATGGCAATGCCAGAACCGGCTGCTCTACTCACCCGGGCGCTCGATTTCGTGCCATGTTCTTGCGACAGTCGGCGCTTCGTGCGAAGAGCGCCGAAGAGAAGGACGGAGCCACCATGAGCAAACGGCAGAACGGGCTGACCTATGCTGCGGCAGGTGTCGATATCGATGCAGGCAACGCCATGGTCGAGAAGATCAAGCCGCTGGTACGATCGACCCGGCGGCCCGGGGCCGATGGCGAGATCGGGGGCTTCGGCGGGCTGTTCGACCTGAAGGCGGCGGGCTTCGTCGACCCGATTCTGGTCGCTGCCAACGACGGGGTCGGCACCAAGCTCAAGATAGCCATCGAATCCGGCAAGCACGATACGATCGGCATCGATCTCGTCGCCATGTGCGTCAACGATCTCGTCGTCCAGGGCGCCGAACCGTTGTTCTTCCTCGACTATTTCGCCACCGGTAAACTCGATCCCGACCAGGGCGCCTCGATCGTGGCCGGCATCGCCGAAGGCTGCCGGCAGGCGGGTTGTGCGCTGATCGGCGGTGAGACCGCTGAAATGCCGGGACTTTACAGGGAAGGCGATTATGACCTTGCCGGATTTGCCGTCGGTGCTGCCGAACGCGGCCAGTTGCTGCCCAGCGACGATATCGTCGAAGGCGACGTGTTGCTCGGCATCGCCTCCTCCGGGTTGCACTCCAACGGCTTCTCCCTGGTGCGCCGTATCGTCGAGCAGGCTGGCGTCTCGTGGCAGGATCCCGCGCCTTTCGCGGTAAAACAGACGATGGCCGAAGCACTGCTCGAGCCGACCCGCATTTACGTCAAGTCGATCCTGAAGGCGATCCGCGGCACCCATGGGATCAAGGCGCTCGCGCATATCACGGGCGGCGGCTTTCCCGACAACATACCGCGCGTGCTGCCCGCGGACTTCGCAGCCGAAGTCGATCTCGACACGATCGACGTCCCCCCGGTTTTCTCCTGGCTGGCGCAAACGGGCGGCGTCGCTGCCAACGAAATGATGCGGACTTTCAATTGCGGCATCGGCATGGTGACCGTGGTGGCACGCGGCCAGGCGGCCCAGGTGGCCGCGGTGCTGCAGGAGGCGGGCGAGACGGTCGCGCCGATCGGTCGGATCGTGCCGCGACGCGACGCCGGCGTCATCTATCGCGGATCGATCTCGCTATGAAAAGCACACGCAAGCGCGTCGCAGTGTTGATCTCCGGACGCGGCTCGAACATGGCCGCGTTGATCGAGGCGGCCAAGGAGCCTTCCTATCCAGCCGAAATTGTCGGCGTGATCTCGGACAAGCCCGACGCTGCCGGTCTCTCCGTCGCGGCGGCGAACGGCATCGCCACCAGGGTCGTGGCCCGCCGTGACCATCCGGACAAGCAGGCCCATGACGCGGCGATGGACGCGGCTCTCGCGAGCTTCAAGGCCGAAATCGTTGCCCTCGCCGGCTATATGCGCCTCCTTGGTGCTCCGTTCGTCCAGCGATGGCAAGGGCGCATAATCAATATCCATCCCGCGCTGCTGCCCGCCTTCAAAGGGCTCGATACGCATCGCCGTGCACTCGATGCCGGCTGCAGGATCCATGGCTGCACCGTGCATTTCGTGACGCCTGAGATGGATGACGGCCCGATCATCGCTCAAGCCGCGGTCCCGGTGCTCGCGGGTGACACGGAACAGAGCCTCTCAGCGCGCGTCCTCAAGGTCGAGCACCGGCTCTACCCGATGGCGCTGGCGCTTTTGTGCGAAGGCAAGGCTCGAATGGAGAACGGGCGCACCGCTCTCGATCCCGCGGGTCTCGCCGAGCGCAATGGCGCCCAATTCATCATGGCTCCCGAACTGTGGAGCGAAGCCAGGAGCCTGGAAGACCTCGCGCGTTTCACGCCGTGACGGGCCGATGAAGACCTTGCTTCTCATGCGCCACGGGAAATCGAGCTGGGACAATGCGTCCCTCGCCGATTTCGAACGCCCGCTTGCGCAGCGAGGCATAAAGGCTTCGAAGCGTATCGGACGCGAGCTCGTCTCCCGCCGGTGGGTGCCGACCCTGGTCCTGGTCTCGCCGGCGCTTCGGACACAGCAGACCTGGGAACTCGTTGCTGGGGAGCTTTCCGGCGGGCCGACGGTAGTCGCGGTCGAATCTCTCTACGACGCCACGCCCGACGAACTGCTAGCCGAATTGCATGGCGTGGAAGAAAAGACTGAAACGCTGCTCGTCGTCGGCCACAACCCTGGCCTCCAAAACCTTGCCCTCGCCATTGCCGACAAGGGATCCGAAGCTAGGGCCCTCGCCCGCCTGGGCGAAAAATTCCCGACTGCCGCAGTCGCCCGCTTCGTGTTCGAAGGCACTTGGCAAGGGCTGGCCGAAGCCCAGCTCACCCATTGCCTGCGGCCCAAAGATCTGGGCTGAGTTCCGGCTAACCGGCCGGCCGCAGCCAGACCTTGTTGTCGTGAAACGCCGCGCCGCCATAAGGCGCGCTCGCATCGGCCCCGGTCAGCACGTTGATCCCCTCGCCTCGCTCATGCGCCGCATTCGGCCAGATGCCTTCGGCGATCACTACACCACGCCGCACCCCATCGAAGAGCTTGGCGTGTAGAACCACCTCGCCGCGGCGGTTGCCGATCTCGACACGATCGCCGTCGGCGAAGCCGAGGGCGGCAGCGTCATCGGGATGGACCAGCAGTTCGGGCCGCACCTCCCGGCCCCTAGAACTCGGGGTTTCGGTGAAGGTCGAGTTGAGGAAGGAGCGGGCCGGCGATGTCGCAAGCCGGAACGGATGCTCGGCATCGGCGATCTCGATCAGGTCGACATGATCGGGGAATTCAGGCAGTCGCTCGTACGATCCTTGCAGACCCATGCTCTTCGGCGGCCTGTTGGGCGCGGGACTGCCGGTCCAATCTGGGCGGAAACGGAACTTGCCGTCGGGAAAGGCGAAGCCCTTCACGAAATGCGCCTCCTCGAAGGGAGGCTGTACGTCCGCCCAGCGCTCCTCCTTGAAAGTGGAGAATGTGCCGAGCCCGCGTTTGCGCAGCATGAGGTCGATGTGCTCCTGTTCCGTCAAGCCGAAGCCCGGCAGATGGCCGACACCCAGGCGTTTGGCGAGTTCCTCGACGACATAATGATTGGTGCGGGGACCGGCCGGAGGCTCGATCAGCTTCGGTCCAAGGACGATGTGCTGATGCCCGCCCCCCCGATAGATATCGTCATGTTCCATGAACATGGTCGCGGGCAGCACCAAGTCAGCGAATTTGGCCGTATCCGTCATGAACTGCTCATGGACGCACAGGAAGAGATCCTCGCGCATCAGGCCTTGTCGAACCAGCCTCTGCTCGGGCGCGACATTGGCGGGATTGGTGTTCTGGACCAGCATCGCCGTCACCGGCGGCCCGCCGTAAAGAGCCTCGCTATCGCCGGTCAGAACGCGGCCGATCTTGGACTGATCGAGATACCGGACACCATGATCGAGATAGGCGCTTCCCTCCAGTTCGGACTTATCCAGCCTGAAGATGTCTGAATTGGAATGAAACGCGCCACCACCCTCATATTGCCAGCAGCCGGTCACTGCCGCGACCGAAAGGGCGGCGTGCATGTTGACCGCGCCGTTGCGCTGACGCGAGAAGCCGAACCCTAGGCGGAAGAAGGTTCGTTTGGTGGTGCCGACGAGGCGCGCAAAGGCTTCGATCTCAGCGACGGAAACACCCGATATAGCAGAGGCCCATTCCGGCGTACGCGACCGCAGATGCTCCTCGAGTCCGAGGGGATCATCGGTGTAGCGTTCGAGATAGGCCCGATCGGCAAGCCCCTCACGGAACAGCACATGCATGACGCCGCAGGCCAGCGCGCCGTCGGTCCCGGGCTTCACGACGATGCCCATGTCGGCCTGCTTCATCGTCGCATTCTCGTAAACGTCGATGACGACGATCCTGGCGCCGCGTTCCTTCCTCGCCTTCACGGCATGGGTCATAACATTGACCTGGGTGACCACTGCATTGGTGCCCCAGATCACTACGCAATCAGACTTGGCCATCTCGCGCGGGTCGGCCCCGATGAGCCTGCCGGTACCCATGGTAAAACCGGTCCAAGCCAGGTTGGTGCAGAAGGTGCCGAAGAGATTGGAGTATTTCTTGGCATGGCGCAGCCTGTTGATGCCGTCGCGCTGCACGAGGCCCATCGTGCCGGCGTAGTAATTCAGCCAGACCGTCTCGCTGCCATATGCCTCTTCCGCCGCGATGAACTTTTCCGCGACGAGATCAAGCGCGGCGTCCCAACTCGCCTCCTTCCAATTGCCGTCGCCCTTGCCGCCGGCGCGCACCAGCGGCTTCAGCAGCCGGTCGGGATGGTGGATACGCTCCGCGTAGCGAGCCACCTTCGCGCAGATGACGCCGGACGTGTAGCTGTTTTCCTTGGCGCCGTGGACGCGTCCGATGCGCTTGCCGTCGACGATCTCGACGTCGAGCGCGCAGGTCGAAGGACAATCGTGCGGGCATGCCGAATGCCCGATTCTGACGTTGGCGTGTTGGTTCATGGCGCGAAGCTAGCGGTTTTCTTCGAGGCCGTGTAGACGCGGGCCGTGAAAATGATTGTCACAGGCAAGGCATGGGAAAGCCATCATGAACTACCGCCACGCCTATCATGCCGGCAACTTCGCCGATGTGGTCAAGCATGCGGTGCTCGCCCGCATTGTCGAATATCTGAAACTCAAGGACAAAGCATTCCGCATCATCGACACCCATGCGGGGATCGGTGTCTATGACTTGTCGTCCGACGAGGCACAGAAGACCGGGGAATGGCGGGACGGCATCGGCAAGCTGCTCAGTGCCAAGCTCGATCCGGCAACAGCGAATCTTTTGAAGCCTTTGCTCGACGTTGTTCGTGCAATGAATCCGCAAAGCGGACTGCGGTTTTACCCGGGTTCGCCAATGGTCGCACGCCGTCTCCTGCGCAAGCAGGATCGGCTCTCCGCGATCGAGCTCCACGCCCAGGATGCCGCCGCCCTCAAGAAGCGCTTCGAGGGCGACTTCCAGACGCGTGTGATCGAACTGGACGGTTGGCTGGCGCTGGGCGCGCATCTGCCACCCAAGGAAAAGCGCGGACTGGTGCTCATCGATCCCCCATTCGAGAAGGAGGGGGAGTTCAGGCGGCTGGTCAGCGGCCTGGCAAAGGCCCATCGCCGCTGGCCAGGAGGCATCTATGCACTCTGGTACCCCATAAAGGATCGGGCGGCCGTGAATAGCTTCCGCGCGGAGTTGGCAGCCACGGGCATCGAAAAGATCCTCGACATCCGCTTCCATATCCGCCAGCCCTCGCCGGAGGCGCGCCTGGACGGGACCGGCATGATCGTGGTGAATCCTCCCTACCCGCTGCAGCGCGAACTGCAGATGCTGCTGCCCGCCTTGAAGACTGCCTTGGCGGAAACGCCTCAGGCGCGATGGGCGGTCGAATGGCTTGCCGGCGAAGTGCAGTCGGGTTGAGGAGCTGATTTTTCGACTCGGACCTAAGCGGGTGCCATAGCCTCATATTCTTCGGCCGATCGCCGCGCAGAATGCGAGAAGGTCGCGTTCGATGGCTTCGGCCGGCGTTCCGATGCGGGAAAAGCCCCACCACAACAACGCGCCCTGCCATTGCCCTGCGAGCAAGCGTCCGAGATCGGCGCGCGGGCCCTCGGTATCGGCTAGGCAATCTCCTAGCGCATCGGCCAGTCTCCCACCCCAACGTTCGCCGCGCGCCCGCAACTCGGCATTGCGAAGATCTTCGCGCAACACGAGCAGGCCCTCCGCGTAGTCTTCCCCGGAGCCATAGTCGCCCGACAAGGCGACGAGTATCGCCACCGCCCCTTTCGGCGTCCTGGGCTCAGCCGCTATCGCCGCCTCAGTGCGTTGCTCGAGCAGGTCCCAGGCGCGCAAAAGGACCGCATGGAGCAGTGCGTCCTTCGTGCCGAAACGCTGCACCAGGGTCGCAGCGGAGAGGCCAGTTTCCGATGCCGCGGCCGCGAAAGTCACACCGTCCGGTCCCGCACGATGCATAAGGCCCAGGATACGGTCCAGGAGATCATTATCGGAGAGAGTTTTCTTGCGCGGCACGGCAGTTTCCGTTATATAAGTGAATATTCGTTTATATATTTTCGAGGAAAGGAGCAAGGAGCAGCGTAGCTGCGCCTGCGTTGCCGTTTTGCCGGGAAAGGAGGACAGGATGAAGCCGTTGCTTGGAAAGGTGGCGCTTGTCACAGGCGCCACGCGTGGTGCGGGACGTGGCATTGCGGTCGAACTGGCCATCGCAGGCGCCACGGTCTACGCCACCGGGCGCTCGACACGCGCGCAAAAATCCGAGATCAACCGCAGCGAGACGATCGAAGAGACTGCCGAGATCATCGCAGCCGAAGACGGAACCGCTATTCCGGTTCGGGTCGATCATCTCGAGAAGGAAGCGGTGCGGGACTTGATCCAACGAATACGCAGCGACCATGGCCGGCTCGATGTGCTTGTCAACGACATCTGGGGCGGTGAACTGCTGATGGAATGGAACAAGCCGGTCTGGGACCACGATCTCGATAACGGCTTGAAGATGTTGCGTCTGGCCGTGGACACCCATCTCATCACAGCTCACTATGCGCTGCCCCTCCTCATCTCGCGTCCCGGCGGCCTGTTGGTCGAGGTGACCGACGGCACCCGCGATTACAACGCCCGCAACTACCGCCTTTCCGTATTCTACGATCTCGCCAAAGTAGCCGTGGATCGCATGGCCTGGGCTCACGCCAAGGATCTTGCGCCGTATGGAGCCACGGCGGTCTCGATAACGCCGGGCTGGATGCGCTCAGAAATGATGCTCGAACATTACAATGTTACGGAGCCGACATGGCGCGACGCCATCACCGCCCAGCCCGATTTCGCCATCTCGGAGACGCCTCGTTTCGTCGGCCGTGCGATAGCGGCATTGGCGGCGGACGATCATGTCTCCCGCTGGAATGGCCAATCCCTGTCGAGCGGCCAGCTCGCGCGAGAATATGGTTTCACCGATCTCGATGGTTCGCAGCCGGACTGCTGGCGCTACATCCAGGAGGTGCGGGAAGCAGGTAAGCCTTCGGACGTGACGGGCTATCGCTGACCCGGCGATCGCGCAGCGCCTGAGCGGCCGACTTGACCGTGTGCAACTTCGCAAGCAGAGTGCACCGGACGGCTGTGCTGAATCGCAGCTGCGATGGAGGGAAATCATGAACCGCCTTGCTCCTTTTGCGCTTGCCGCCCTGGTTGCCGCCGGCACGGCGTTCACGGGCGGCGGCAAGGCGGCGGCCGCCGATCTCGCCCGCAGCTATGTCGAGTATTCCGGCATATGCTCTCAATCGTGGGTCCTGCGGGCGATCACCCATCGTTTCCGCCACCAGGTGACTCATGTGCCGAATCTGCCGAACGTTGCGATCGCCGATTTCCATGGCATCCACGAACGCCGTTACCTTCCTTCCGATGAAGACCATCCGATCGGACGCACCTATTGCGGTGCGACGGTAGCTTTGTCCGACGGCTACAACCGCGACATCTGGTACCTTATCGAAGAGGGACAGGGCTTCGCCGGCGTCGGCGACAATGTCGAGTTCTGCGTTGCGGGATTTGATCGGTGGTATGTCTATAACGGCGCCTGCAGGGTCCTGCGCTAGCCGGAAACATCTCAGAATATGGCCTTTCGGCCGGGACAGATATTGCGCGTGGTCGCCATAGCGGCCCTCTTGGTCGCGACCGGATTCGTAATCTGGCTGGACCAGCGGGGCGCCGACGAAAATCCAATCGCCGAGGCGCCCTCCACGAGACCGTCAGGCGCCGTCGGTACCGGGTTCGATTTCTACGTGCTTGCCCTGTCCTGGTCTCCCTCCTACTGCGAGGCCGAGGGCGCCGATGCCAATCGCCAGCAATGCGCGTCCGGTCGGCACCATGCTTTCATCGTCCACGGGCTGTGGCCGCAATTCGAGCGCGGCTACCCGCAGGACTGCCCGACCGACCGCACGGAAGTTCCCGACCAGGCGCTTCGCGGGCTTTACGACTTGATGCCCTCGGCGGGGCTTATCCGTCACCAATGGAAGAAGCACGGCACCTGCTCGGGTCTTTCGCAGGAAGACTATTTCGCGACCTTGCGCGCGGCGCGCGACAAGGTCGTCATCCCAGAGGGTTTCAACGGCCTCGACACCTACCGCACTGTCGCGCCGACCGAGGCTGAAGATGCGTTCTTGCGCTCAAATCCCTCGCTTCAGCCGGCAGGCATCGCCGTCACCTGCGACGATCGTTATGTGAGAGAGGTCCGCATCTGCCTCACCAAGGAATTGGGATTCCGCCCCTGCCCCGAGATCGATCGGCGGGCCTGCCGATTGGACAAGGCAGTCATGCCGCCGATACGTGGCCGATCAGCGACGCCATCGGCCACGGAATGAGGCCGTATGAGCTCGCTGGCTGGCGCAATTCATCGGCGTGAGAGCGCGATGTGAGGCGGAAAATTCTCGATTAAAGCATTTGCAGCAGAAAGGAGCGGCCCGCATGCCCAAAGTTCTCTATTCGTCCGCGTCCCCCTACAGCGCGAAGGTCCGCATGGCGGCCGCCTATGCCGGCTTGCCGGTGCAGGCGGTGGCAGTGGACACGAATGCCGAGCCTTCCGAGCTGATCGATTCCAATCCGCTCGGCAAGATTCCCGTGCTGATCACGGACGACGGGCAGTCGATCCATGACAGCCGCGCCATCACCCAATATCTCAACCGCGTTTCAGGCAATGCTCTCTTCCCGCGCCACGCCGACAAGAGGACGCACGCCGAGGTTCTAGAGGCGCTGGCCGATGGCATTTGCGACTGTCTGCTCGCCCATGTCTACGAGCGGCGGTCGCGGCCCGAGGACAAGATCCATCAGGCGTGGCTGGACAAGCAATGGTCGAAAGCCCTGCGCGCACTCGACAGGCTCAACGCGGAACCGCCGAAGCTGCCCAAGAAGATCACAGCCGGTCACATCGCGCTGCGTGCAACGCTCGGCTATCTGGCGCTGCGTTTTGGCGGCCAGTGGGAACGCGGCCGCGGCAAGCTTACCCGCTGGGCAGCCCGATTCGACACGAAGTTCCCGGAGCTCGCCGCGCTGATTCCCAAGTGAAAAAGCCGGGCGCAAGGCCCGGCTTCCCAACGCTTTAAGCGCGCTTACGCAACAACATGGTTTCAGCCGTACCGGGCTGGAACCTGCACGCCGCAGCGTCAGAACTTCATGCCGAGGCCGAACATCACGCGATTGTCGCGCGAGCTGACGGACTGCGCACCGCTGCCGGTGTTGAAGTCCTTGCTGCCGAAATCGGTGTAGCGGTATTCGGCACGGGCGAAGATGTTCTCGGTGACCTTGACGTCCACGCCGGCGCCGGCCGTCCAGCCGAGCAGCGTGTTGCGGTCGCTGCCGAAAGCGTCCTCGATCTTGAGGCTCTGGGCAGCGCCACCGGCGGTGCCGTAAACGAGGATGCTGTCGGTGGCGGCAATGCCGAGGCGAGCACGCAGCGAGCCATCGAGGGTCGTCTTCGATTCCACGCCCGGCATGTCGCCCTCCAGGTTGGCGTAGTTCAGGTCGACTTCGCCGCCGTACACGAACATGCCGTTCTGGAAGTTATAGCCAGCAAACGCCCCGCCGATGAAACCGTCCGTGTCCATGTCACCGGCCGGCGTTTCGGTGCGGCCCGAGAAGCCGTAACCGAGCTGAACACCGGCATACGGGCCCGCCCAGGAAGCGACCGGCGCTTCGATCATCGGTGCAGCCGGTGCCGGCGGCATCTCGACGATGGCGTCGGCAGCATAGGCAGGCACCGCGCCAGCGAGGACAGCGAGACCGAGGGCCGCGGCCATCGGCCGGGCGAAATTGATCATGGCTGACATTGATATTACTCCATTAACCACAGGAAACTGGGTATTTCCGATACGAGTCCCATTCGGAGCGTCCCTACCATTTAGGGGAGAACGGTTCGGGCGCCCAACAACCCGAATTTGGTTTCGAATTGCGGCTGAAGCGCACCTGAAATTCGATCATTCCCTGGCGCCAAAGTGGCGGAAAATAGACGTTGCCTTTCGGCAACAGCATTGTCAGGAAGCCTATGTTTTCCAAGGCCTTGGTCGCTTGGCCAGGCCTCGAAGCCTCCCTATATACAGTGCCCGGACCGAAAATCTCGCCACAGTCCCGCCCAGAAAGTTACGCGATTATGACAAGGTGGAAAACAGCGTGAACTCAACGACCAATGTTCTGATAACAGGTGCTGCGAGACGAATCGGCAGGGCCATCGCGGAGGATCTCGCGGCGCATGGCTTCGGCGTCGTCATTCATTGCAACCGCTCGCGCGACGAGGCCGAACAGCTCGCCATGACAATCGGCGAGCGAGGCGGCAAGGCAGTGGTGGTCCAAGCCGATCTTGCGGATCTCGACGCGGCGGCGCGTCTCTTTCGCGAGGCCGAGACGGCCATCGGCCCCATTTCCATTCTCGTCAACAACGCCTCGCTGTTCGAAGACGATTCGATACGAGACTTCGCATGGGATTTGTGGGACCGTCATTTCGACGTGCATCTGAAGGCTCCCTCGCTCCTTGCCCGCAACCTTGACGCAGCCTTGCCAGCCGGCGCCCAGGGCCTCGTGGTGAACATCATCGATCAGCGTGTCTGGCGCCCGACGCCTCGCTACTTTTCCTATACGCTGTCGAAATCCGCCCTTTGGACCGCGACGCAGACGATGGCGCAGGCGCTTGCGCCGAGGGTGCGGGTGAATGCGATAGGGCCCGGTCCGACGCTCGCCAATTCGCGCCAGAAACCCGAGGATTTTCAGGCGCAGGTCGACGGGCTGATCCTTGGTCATGGCCCTGTTTTGGCCGAATTCGGCGCGACGGTGCGTTATCTCTGGCAAACGCATTCGATCACCGGTCAGATGATCGCACTCGACGGAGGACAGCACCTTGCGTGGCAGACGCCGGATGTGACAGGCATGAAGGAATGACAGGCTATCAGCAGAAGAATCAGCCGCCACTCGCGCGAACCCGCCAGGGTATCGCCTCCGACGACGTCGCCGGCTACATGCCTGACGGCGAGGAAGAGGAGGACATCCCGGCTGAAGCGGCGGGTGGGCCTTCTTTGCCTTTCACGCGGATCGACTGGGAAACGACTGTCACGGGCACTGCCAACGACAGGATCGGCGCCGACGTCATCCAGACGCTTGTGAAACGCCTTCCCAATTCGCCCGGCGTCTACCGTATGATGAATGCCGCCGGCGACGTGCTCTATGTCGGCAAGGCACGAAGCCTGAAAAAGCGCGTGACCAACTACGCGCAGGGCCGCTTCCACACCAGTCGCATCGGCCGGATGGTGCGCGAGACCGCGACGATGGAATTCGTCGTCACCCGCACCGAGACCGAGGCCCTGCTGCTCGAAGCCAATCTTATCAAGCGGTTGCGGCCTCGTTTCAACGTGCTGATGCGGGACGACAAATCGTTCCCGTATATCCTCCTGACAGGAGATCATCCCTCTCCCGGCATCTTCAAACACCGTGGAGCGCGCTCGCGCAAGGGCGACTATTTCGGGCCTTTTGCCTCGGCCGGCGCGGTGGACCGGACCATCAACGCGTTGCAGCGCGCCTTCCTGTTGCGCAGTTGCACCGATTCCGTTTTCGAAAGCCGCACCCGACCGTGCCTGCTCTATCAGATCAAGCGCTGCTCCGGCCCATGCACCGGTGAGATTTCGCCCGCCGACTATGCCGAACTCGTCGCCGAAGCGAAGGCTTTCCTCTCCGGACGCAGCCAGAGCGTGAAGGCGGAAATCTCCGGAGCGATGCAGCAAGCGGCAGAGGATCTCGATTTCGAGCGAGCCGCGATTTATCGGGACCGGCTCGCGGCGCTCAGCCATGTCCAAAGCCATCAGGGCATCAACCCCCAGACCGTCGACGAGGCGGACGTCTTCTCGATCCATCAGGAAGGTGGCCAGACCTGCATCCAGGTGTTCTTCTTCCGCACCGGCCAGAATTGGGGCAACCGCGCCTATTTTCCCAAGGCGGATCCGGCGCTGGAGCCCGGCGAAGTGCTCGGCTCCTTCCTGGCGCAGTTCTACGACGACAAACCCGCGCCACGCGCCATATTGCTGTCGCGGGCCGTGGACGAGCAGGAACTCCTCGGCGAAGCGCTCTCGACGAAGGCCGGCCACAAGGTGCAGGTGAGCGTGCCGCAACGGGGCGAGAAGAAGGACCTCACCGATCACGCTCTTCAAAATGCTCGCGAGGCGCTCGGGCGGCGGCTCGCCGAAACGTCGACGCAGGCCCGTCTGCTGGAAGGTCTCGCCGAGACCTTCGGCCTCGACAGGACGCCCGAACGGATCGAAGTCTACGACAACTCGCATATCATGGGCAGCAACGCGGTAGGTGCCATGATCGTCGCTGGGCCGGAAGGCTTCGTGAAGAACCAGTACCGCAAGTTCAATATCCGCTCGACCGACATCACCCCCGGCGACGATTTCGGCATGATGCGCGAGGTGATGCAGCGGCGGTTCTCGCGCCTGCTCAGGGAACACGGCGCGCCCACGGATGGGGCAGCCGAGCAAGACAGTGAGGATGCCGGACATTCCGCCTTTCCGGCCTGGCCGGACGTCATCCTGATCGACGGCGGACAAGGTCAGATGTCGGCGGTCCGGGCGATCCTCTCTGAACTCGGTATCGCCGACAAGATCGTGGCACTCGGGGTTGCCAAGGGCCAAGACCGTGAGGCCGGCCGCGAGCGCTTCTTCGTCGAGGGCAAACCTTCCTTCACCTTGCCGGTTCGCGACCCTGTGCTCTATTTCGTCCAGCGGCTGCGCGACGAAGCACACCGTTTCGCGATCGGTTCGCATCGCGCCCGCCGCAAGAAGGAGCTCGTCAAGAGCCCACTCGATGAAATCTCAGGGATCGGCCCCAGCCGCAAACGAGCCCTACTTCATCATTTCGGAACAGCCAAGGCGGTGAGCCGGGCCGCGGTCGAGGATCTTATGGCGGTGGAAGGTATTTCGGAATCGACGGCGAGGCTGGTCTACAATCATTTTCACGAGAGTTGAGCCACGATCCCTTAAAATTGGCCTGCATAGCAGTTACTGCCGATTGACCCGGTACATTCCCATCTGTTTTGAGTAGACGAGGCAAAAGAGTTTTTCGATGGCAAGGCGCGCGTTCAACCTCCCGAATATGCTCACCTACGGCCGCATCCTCGCGGTGCCGCTGGTCGTGCTTTGTTTCTTCCTGGAAGGGCGCCTTCAATCGAGCGATTTCGCCCGCTGGTCGGCGCTCGCCATCTTCATCGCGGCAAGCGTCACCGACTATTTCGACGGTTACCTGGCGCGCGCTTGGCAGCAGACGTCGAATATCGGCCGCATGCTCGACCCTATCGCCGACAAGCTGCTGGTATCGACCTGCCTTCTGCTGCTTGCCGCCGACACGGACCGCACGATCGCCGGCTGGTCGCTTTGGGCGGCGATCATCATTCTCTGCCGCGAGATCCTTGTATCGGGCCTGCGCGAATACCTGGCCGGGCTGAAGGTCAGCGTGCCGGTGACGCAGCTTGCCAAGTGGAAGACCACCATCCAGATGGTCGCGATCGCCGTGCTGCTCGCCGGCCCCGCCCTCGACAAGATCATCTCCTACGCGACCGAAGCCGGCATCGTACTGCTCTGGATTTCCGCGATCGTCACCCTTTATACAGGGTACGACTACTTCCGTGCGGGGCTGAAGCACATCGTGGACGAGTAACGAACATGACCAAGCTCATCTATTTTGCCTGGGTGCGCGAGCGGATCGGCAAGCCCGAGGAAGAGGTGACGCTTCCAGAAACCGTCATGACTGTCGCCGACCTACTCGGCTGGCTGAAGTCGCGCGGAGAAGGCTACGAGAACGCCCTTGCCCATCCGGAGGTCATTCGCGTCGCTATCAACCAGGAGCATGTCGAGCATCGCGAGCCAGTCGCCGGCGCGCGCGAGATCGCGCTCTTCCCGCCAATGACGGGAGGCTAGCATGCCGGCCGCGCCGATGGTGCGCATCCAGGCCGAGGATTTCGACACGGCTGCCGAGATCGGGCGCTTGACACAGGGGCGGGCCGATGTCGGTGCCGTCGTGACCTTCACTGGGCTGTGCCGCGACGAGGCCGGAAGCTTGTCCGCGCTGGAACTCGAGCATTATCCCGGCATGGCCGAAGCTGAAATCGGCCGCATCGCCGCCGAGGCGGCGCAACGCTGGCCGCTTTCGGGACTGACAGTCATCCATCGCCATGGCCAGATCCGTCCCGGCGAGAACATCGTGCTCGTCGTATCGGCCTCGAAGCACCGTCAGGCCGCCTTCGATGCCGCGAATTTCCTTATGGATTTCCTGAAATCGCGGGCGCCTTTCTGGAAAAAGGAGCATCGCGCCGATGGTCACGCCGGAAACTGGGTGAAGGCCAAGGCGGTGGATGACGAGGCGGCCGCGCGCTGGCGAAAAACTGAGGTCACGAAACAAACGTAATCGTCTGATCCGCTTCCGAACAAGAAACCAGGAGGAGGCGTGCCATGCTGGGGCGGATCGCGGAATTCTTCATCTTCGGTTTTATGCCGTTCGTGGTCGGCGCCCTCGCATTTCCGTTTGCGCCGCTCGCTGCCGAAAAAACGATCTCGGGCGAAATCCTCTATCGTGAACGCATCGCGCTGCCTCCGAACGCGGTTCTCACCGTCGAACTGGCCGACGTCTCGCTCGCCGACGCGCCGGCGTCGATCATCGGCAAGCAGGTGATCGACCCTGCCGGGCAGGTCCCGATCAAGTTCACCATCAGCTTCGATCCGGCCGTCATCCAGCCGAACATGCAATATGCGCTGCAGGCCCGCATCACAGTGAACGATACGCTGTGGTTCATCAACGACGCGCGCTACACGATCGCCCCCCTGACCGACACGGCGCCGTCGCTCCTGTTGAAGATGGTCCGTAGATCGGAAACGCCGGCGCCGGCCGCAAATATCTATGATGCAATCTGGGTTTCAGAGGACCCCGCCAGCGTCGGCATGCCTCCGACCTTCTCGGTCAAGACGGACGGCAAGATGTTCGGCAAGGGACCGTGCAACAGCTATTTCGGCACTGCGGAAATAGGCGATGGAACCATTGCGGTCGGCGAAGTGGGTTCGACCCGAATGGCCTGCGCTCCGGACGTCATGGATCGGGAGAGAGCATTCTTCGAGACGCTGCGCAAAGCGGAAAGCTTCGACATCAGGGAAGGCAGGCTGACTCTCAAGGACAAGGACGGCAAGGAAATCCTGCATTTTTCACACGGCGCTTGACCGCGCCTCTTTAGCGAAAAAGGCCGGAGCGTGCGCCCCGGCCTTTCGAGATCAATTGTATCGGGCAGAAGGATTTCAGCCGACAACCTCCGTGTCGGAAAACCAATACTTGATTTCCTGGGCGGCCGTCTCGGGAGCATCCGAGCCATGAACGGAGTTCTCGCCGATCGACAGCGCGTGCACCTTACGGATCGTTCCCTCGTCGGCGTTGGCCGGATTGGTGGCGCCCATCACTTCGCGGTTCTTCGCAATGGCATTCTCCCCCTCCAGGACCTGTACCACCGTCGGGCCCGACGACATGAACTCACAGAGTTCGTCGAAGAACGGGCGCTCGCGGTGAACGGCGTAGAAGCCCTCGGCTTCGCGGCGGCTCATCCATACGCGGCGCGAGGCCACAACGCGCAAGCCCGCATCCTCGAGCATCTTGGTGATCGCGCCGGTAAGGTTTCGCTTCGTCGCGTCGGGTTTGATCATCGAAAACGTACGTTCGATCGCCATGGTCGGTCCCTTTGATGGAATGTTTTTGGAAAGGTGGCGGCTCTATACAGGCCACCTGCCCTATTGCCAAGGCCCGCAGCGCACTAGGATCGAAGGCGCCGTTCCCAATTTCAGGCGGCGGCCGGAACTTTCCGCCCAAGCCCGCCATGGAGGTCAAGGCAACGGCCGAACCACTCGGCCACGGGATCATCCTCCGCCAGCGGGCGGAATGGCGACACTACCCGGACCCATTGCAAGGCGCCGAAGACGACATAATCCGCAAAGAGCGGCCCGGCCCCGCCCATCCAGGGTTGATAGGTCAGCATGTTGCGAAGCGGCTCGAGCGAGGCTCGGAACGCTCCAAGCCCGGCGTCCCGACCTTCCGGAACGCCCTCCAGCTTCTTGCCGAAACGCACCTCGCGCGTCTTGCGGAAATAGTCCTGGTTCTCGGCATCCTGCCGGTCATAAATGTCCATCAGGGCGGCGGCCCCGAGATAACCGTGCAGCGTCGTTTGCGACCAGCGTTCTACAAAGCGGGCGAGCGCCTCACCACCCTTGCCGCCGAAAAGGCTGGGTCTATCGGGATAGGCTTCGTCGAGATAGAGCGCGATCGCGAAGGAATCCGCGACGATCCTTTCGCCGTCCCGGATCACGGGAACGGTCTTCGACACACCTCCTTCGACCCTCGGCACATCGAGGAAACGAGTCGGAACAGTTTCGAACGCGAGCCCCTTATGCGCCAACGACATCGTCGTCTTCCAGCAATGGGGGCTGAACGGGCGCGATGTATCAGCGCCGACAAGATCGTAAAGCAGAATGGCCATTGGCGTCCCTGGTTCGGCCGTCTAGTTTCGCCGCATATTTTCCGTTTCGCTCTCCGAAGGGAAGCCCATGAAGCAGCATTTTACGATGTTCGCGGCCTATAATCGTTGGGCCAACAACCGGCTCTACGAGGCGGCAGCCGCGGTCACGGATGAGGAGTTCCGCAGCGATGCCGGCGTTTTCTTCAAATCCTTGATGGGAACGCTCAACCACATATTGGTGGCCGACCGGATCTGGATGAAACGCTTCACCGGCGAAGGTGACGCGCCGACGACCCTCGACGCGATCCTGCACCAGGATTTCGATCGGCTACGCCTTGCCCGTGAGGCCGAGGACGCGCGCATCATCACTTGGATCGCCTCGCTTACCACTCAGTCCTTTTCCGGACGCTTCACCTATATGACGGCGACCGATATGCGCACGATCTCGCAGCGACTGGCGCCGGCGCTCGCCCATTTCTTCAACCACCAGACTCATCATCGAGGCCAGGCTCATGCGGTGCTCACGGCTCTCGGCCAGCCCTCACCGGTGCTCGACCTTGTCGCCTTCCAACGGACGGAGGAAGGGCGCGCCTTCGCGTGAGCTCCGCTTCTTGCGCCGCCTTCGCATCCAGTGCAAAAGCCTTGAACCATGCTTACCATCAACGATCTTTCGCTCCGGATCGCCGGACGCCTTCTCCTCGATCATGCCTCTCTCAGCCTCCCAGCCGGAGCGAAGGCCGGTCTGGTCGGCCGCAATGGCACCGGAAAGACGACGCTGTTCCGTGCGATAACGGGAGATATTTCCGCAGAGACCGGCTCGATAAGTCTGCCGAAGAATACGCGGATCGGCCAGGTCGCCCAGGAGGCGCCAGGCACGGACGAGCCCCTCATCGACATCGTGCTCCGGGCCGATGTGGAACGCGCAGCCCTGCTCGAGGAAGAGAAGACGGCGACGGATCCACATCGCATCGCCGAAATACATATCCGGCTCGCCGACATCGACGCCCATTCCGCGGAGGCGCGAGCCGCGACCATTCTCGCTGGACTCGGTTTCGATGCCGAGGCCCAGAAGCGGCCGGCCTCCTCCTTCTCCGGCGGCTGGCGTATGCGTGTAGCGCTCGCCGCCGTGCTTTTCGCCGAGCCGGACCTGCTGCTGCTCGACGAGCCGACCAACTATCTCGATCTCGAAGGCACGCTGTGGCTCGAGAACTACGTCGCCCGCTATCCTCATACGGTGCTTCTGATCAGCCACGATCGCGACCTCTTGAACCGTGCCGTCAATTCGATCGTCCATCTCGACCAGAAAAAGCTCACTTTCTGGCGTGGCGGCTATGATCAGTTCGAACGCCAGCGCGCCGAGCAGCAGGCGCTACAGGAAAAGAGCCGCGTCAAGCAGGAGGCTCAACGCAAGCACTTGCAGTCCTTCGTCGACCGTTTCCGGGCGAAGGCCTCCAAAGCCCGCCAGGCGCAATCGCGCATCAAGGCGCTGGAAAAGATGAAGCCGATCGCGGCGCTCGTCGACGACACGGTTCGGCCGTTCAGCTTCCCCGAGCCGGTCAAGGCGGTTGCCTCACCCATCGTCGCGCTGGACGGCGTGTCGGTCGGCTATCAGCCTGGACATCCGATCCTGAAGAAGCTGTCGTTGCGCATCGATGCGGATGACCGCATCGCATTGCTCGGCGCCAATGGCAACGGCAAATCGACCTTCGCCAAACTGCTCTCGGGCCGGCTCGAATCGGAAACCGGCACGATGACGATCGCGCCAGGCCTGAAAGTGTCGATGTTCGCGCAACACCAGCTCGACGACCTGCGTCCCGAGGAGAACGCCTATGAACATGTCCGGCGCATGATGCCGGATGCGCCGGAGTCGAAAGTGCGGGCCCGTGTGGCGCAGTTCGGACTGGCGACGGAAAAGATGAACACGGCAGCCAAGGACCTCTCCGGAGGGGAAAAGGCCCGACTGCTCATGGGACTCGCAGCCTTCGAAGGCCCCAATCTTTTTATCCTCGACGAGCCCACCAATCACCTCGACATCGATTCGCGCGAGGCGCTGGTGCACGCGCTGAATGATTTTCCCGGCGCCGTCATCCTGATCTCGCATGATCGGCATCTGATCGAAGCGACAGCCGACCGGCTCTGGCTGGTGCGCGACGGCTCCGTCCGTCCTTATGACGGCGATCTCGGCGATTACCGGCAGGAAGTCACGGGCGTGGCGCCCGACCGACACGAGAAACGCGAGGCCGAGAAGGCGTCGAAGGCAGAGAGGCGACGCGACGCGGCCCGGCGCCGTCAGGCGCTGGAGCCACTGGCAAAGCAGATCCGCGCGACGGAAGCCTTGATGGACCGGATCCGCAAGCGCATCGACGGGATCGAGGATCAGCTAGCGGATCCCAAACTCTACGAAAAAGACCCGACCGCGGCTACGCAGCTTGCCAAGGAACGCTCGGATCTCTCCCATGCACTGGCCGGCCACGAAGAGACCTGGCTGACGCTTTCCGCCGAATACGAAGAAGGGATAGCCGAGTGACGATCAAGCCGTCCCGAAATGCCCCAAGCTGGTTCGGCAGGCATGGTTTCGTTCGTCGTCCGACCGGGGAAGTGACTTGGCAAGAAAATGAGAGGGTGAGTTAGCGAAACCCAAGTCGAAGCGCCGTCCAACCTCCACGTCCGGATCCAACTGGCCGCTCAGGACGAAATACTTGTAGAGGACCAGCAGGGAGATGAGTTGCTCGTCTTCCCGATTCGAGAAGCGCCTTACATGGGCATTGGCGTTGGCAACGACGGTCAGTGCCTCGCGCGGCGAGCTTTCGAAATGGTCGATCGTCTCCTCCAAGTCGGAGAAGTCCGGCTTGACCTGCACGAAATGCACGCCCGGCTCCAGCCGCCCCTCCATGAACCACGTCTCGCAGGACGGCTCCGGCATGATGCACAGCGATTGCGAGGCCATGATCCATTTGAGATTGGTCGCCACGTCATAACCCTCGATCGATATGACGTAACGGAAGTCCAGCTGCTCGGCGATCGACATATAAGGCCGGCGGTGCTCGACCTTGCCACCGCTGGTGAAACCAACGTCGCAGGCGGCCAAACCTATGCAGTTTTCCACGAACGGGGCGCGCCTTGGGTGGTTCGCGGCTCCACGCCAAACAGCCATCGGACGTTTCTTGTCGAACGGTACCCGATCCGCGACCTTCCTGAAGTGCCGCAGCTTGTCGAGGTTCATCAGGACCGAGTTGCTGTTATCTCCGGATATCGGCCTGCTCTTCAGCAGAGTCGGCACGGGAGGGACGTGCGCCACGTCGCCGAACAGGTAGTCGAACCGCAGATGCCGGTCGAAATAGCGGGCATGCTCCTTGAGGTCGTAATAATAGAGGCTCTTTTCCAGCGGCAGCCGACCGATCGCAACAGCCGCGGGAGTGACTGCGAAGTTGGCGTCGAGCTTGTTGTAATAAGCAAGCCGCTCGCGAATACCGGATTCCCGCCTTTCCCCAAGAGTTTTCAAGAGACCGTGCAAACGACGGCGGAACACGATCTGGGGGACGGTGTCCCGGGCAAAATTCCGGGCGTAGTAGGCAACTCGTTGGGCCGTGCGACGAAAGTCAGACATAGGACAGACACCGGCGCGACGCGCGGACCTGGTGGATCGAGTTCCGCTAGGTAGAGTTTCCTCCCGCCGCCGTCAATCTGCGGATCCAGCGGCCATGCCGCTTGCCAAGCCGTGCGCGGACCTGTCCAATGCAGTGTCGGCCAAGAAAGAACCTGGCCAGCCCTTCCGGCGAACAGGAAAGGATAGCCGAATGACGATCAAGGTCGCACAGGATGGCGAGATAACCATCGTCACGATCGATCGGGCCGAAGCCCGCAACGCGGTCAACCCCGAGATGGCGCTGGCGCTTTTCAACGCGTTTCTGGCCTTCGACCGCGACGAGGGACAGAAAATAGCGGTACTCACCGGGGTTCCCGGCGTCTTTTCCGCGGGTTTCGACCTGAAATGGGCGAGCAAGGGAGCTGACGACAAATGGTTCGCCGAGCACGATCTCGATAGAAGCTTCGACGGTCGCGGCGACCATCCGCGCAAAGGGCCGATGGGCCCCACCCGTCTTTCCCTGACGAAACCCGTCATCGCCGCGATCTCCGGGCCAGCCGTCGCGGGCGGTATGGAACTGGCCTTGTGGTGCGACCTGCGCGTTATGGAGCAATCCGCCTATATGGGTGTCTATTGTCGCCGTTGGGGCGTGCCGCTTATCGATGGCGGAACGGTTCGCCTGCCGCGCATCGTCGGGCACGGACGCGCCATGGATCTCATCTTGACCGGCCGCAAGGTCGAGGCCGAGGAATGCCTCGCCATCGGCCTCGCCAGCCGTGTCGTGGCGGACGGAACCTCGCTCGATGCAGCTCTCGAGCTTGCCCGTGAACTGACCCGGTTTCCGCAGGCCTGCATGCGCGCGGATCGCCGCTCGGCCATGCAGCAATGGTCGCTCGACTCGGCCGAGGCACTGGTCAACGAGTGGCGGAGCGCCGAAACCTTCCGCATGGAAGGAGCTGCGGGCGCCGCACGTTTTGCCGCGGGCAAGGGCCGTTCAGGCGATTTCGAGGAAATCTGAGCCGCGGCGCCATCGGCATCTACTGGTGGTTTCCGGCATTCCTGCCCCAGCGCGGAGGCGGGGGCTGGGAATTCGGGTTCTGCGGACCGCCTCCACCGCGTCGCATCCCTATCACAAAACCGATGAAGCCGATCGCCATCAGCATAAAGCCCGTCGGCTGCACACGATCGTCGTAGGCGGCTCCTCCGCCCTGCAGGATCAAGCGTGCCGACGCGATCTCCACACCTTCGGCATCGCCCGGGCCAACCGTGAAGACATAGGCGCCATCGCGGACTTCAGGGAGCACGCCAGCCTCCTCACGGAACAGTCGCCCGCCGCTCTGAGGACTTTCCAACTGCGGGGTCACGCGGGAAAAACTCAGCGTCTTGGCGAGGACGCTACGGCTGCCGAAGTCGGCCGTGAGGGTCAAGACTGTCCGGTCGCTGGAAAAGCTCGGCGCGCCCACGGTCGTGATGTCGAGAACGATGTGCACGGGCGCATCATCAGCGGAGAGCATCGCTTCGGCCGGCCGGAAACCTGCGGCAATGTCATAGACCGTCCAGGAGCCGATCTCCCGCCGCGGCACATTCCCCACCATCAACGGGTAACCGACGCCGAGGGCGAGCCCGGCAAGAAAGACGAGGAGGAAGAGGATACGCATCAAGAGTTGGACCTGGTCACGCCTTCCGCTCCCAGCGGCGATCCGGCGTCTGCTGCCAATAGGTGACCTCATGGCCAGCCGCCTTCATCGCTTTCCAGTGCTCACGCGCTCCTTCGAGTTGCATGGCGTCGTGACCGTCGAACATGAAGACTGCCCGCGAATAGGCGGCGAGATCGGGCGGTGACGCGCCATCGACCAGGAAACGAATCTCGGCCCCATTGGCATTGTCGGGCCGGATGGTGAGCAGGATGGGCTGATCCGCCTGATATGACTCGCGGTCGGTGGCGTGGGCGAGGAAGGAATCGTCGCGATAGGTCCACAGATGCGTGTCCAGCGCGTCGCGCCGTTCCTCGGTTCCCGTCTGGACCACAACCTTCCAGCCACGCTTGACGCTGCGTTCGAGGAGACCGGGAAGAGCATCCTCGAGTGTCGATTCGGTCAGGTGATAGAACAGCACCTCAGCCATATCTAGGATCCCGGCACGCGCAATCGGCGGATCATGCCTCGTAGTGATCGCGCACAAGGCGGTCGAGGAGCCGCACGCCGAATCCGGAGCCCCAGGACTGGTTGATCTCATTGACGGGGACGCCCATCGCAGTGCCGGCGATGTCGAGATGCGCCCAGGGCGTGTCCTTGACAAAACGCTGCAAGAACTGAGCCGCGATGATGGCACCGCCGTAACGGCCGCCGATGTTCTTCATATCGGCGTTCTTGGAATCCAGCAGCTTGTCGTAATCGGCTCCTAACGGCAGGCGCCATACGCGCTCCTGCGTCGCCTGTCCGACAGTGAACAGGCGTGCGGCCAGCTCGTCGTTGTTCGAGAACAAGCCGGCATGGTATTGGCCCAGAGCGACCATGATCGCGCCCGTCAGCGTCGCAAGATTGACCATGAATTTGGGCTGGAACTTCTCGTTGCAGTACCACAGCGCGTCGCAGAGCACGAGCCGGCCTTCGGCGTCCGTGTTGAGCACCTCGACGGTCTGTCCCGACATGGAGGTCACGATGTCGCCCGGCCGCTGTGCGTTGCCGTCGACGTTGTTCTCCACGCAGCCGATGATGCCGACGACGTTGGCCTTGGCATTGCGGCCGGCGAGTGCCTGCATGAGACCTGTAACGGCGGCCGCGCCGCCCATGTCCCCTTTCATGTCCTCCATGCCTGCGGCCGGCTTCATCGAATTGCCGCCGGTGTCGAAGGTGACGCCCTTGCCAATGAAGGCGATCGGCTTGTCCTTCGGCTTGCCTCCGTTCCACTGCATGACCACCAGCCGGGGCGGACGCGCCGATCCCTGGGCGACACCGAGCAGAGCGCCCATGCCGAGCTTCTTCATTTCCTTCTCGGTAAGCACGTCGACCTTGACGCCAAGGGACTGCAATTCCTTCGCACGAGCAGCGAACTCCACCGGGCCGAGCGCGTTTGCCGGTTCATTGACGAGGTCGCGAGCAACGGCGACGCCCCCCGCAACCGGCTCGATGCTCGCGAAGGCCTTTTTCGCGGCGGTCGGGTTCGAACAGTAAATGGTGATCTTCGCCGAGCGGGCGGCTGCCTTGCCGCCATTGTCCTCTTTCTTGGTCTTGTACTTATCGAAAGAATAGGCCCGGAGCAGGATGCCAAACGCCACATTCGCCGCGTCGCTCGCACCCACCGTGGCGCCAGGAAGATCCAAAACGACAGCAACCTCGGCAGGTTTGCGCAGCGCGGCGAATATTGCACCGCCCAAGCGCAGCCAACCGTACTCTGACAATGCCGAGACTTTTCCAGCGCCGATCACGACGAGACGATCGTAGGACGTTCCTTCCGGCGTGATCAGTTCGAGGCTGGTCCCAGCCTTGCCCTTGAATTCCGCTACCGGAATCGCCCGCTCGAGCACCTTGGCGGGATCGCAGGCGCGGGCCGCCTCGCTCAGGCCGCCCTCCTCTTCCGCCGACAGCAGGACGACGCTGCCTTTCTTCGGTGTTGCGAGTCGAGCAAAGGCGATCGTCGGCGTCACTGTCATGGGAATCCTGCTGCGCGTGAAACTCGCGGCCGACCTTTGGCGGTTTTGTGAGCTTTGGCAAGCTGCAAGCACATTTTCCTTCGGAATGTCACGCAGTCGCAATGCTCGGATGCTTGACTGGTGCTCGTTAAAGTGGAATTTCACAATCCAACAACCAGGGGGGATTTTGAAACCTATGAGCCAGCATTCCGGCATCGATATCATGCCACATCCCGTAGTTGAACTTCCGGTATCGGTCCCGGACACTATCGTCGTGGAAGCGCCAAGCATGCTGCCGGATGCGGCAGTGGCGGAACTGCCAAATCTCTCCCCCTTCTCGGGCGTGGCCACACTGATGATGCTGAGCGCGCTGCTTGCGGTCGCGGTGGTCGTCTTCTATCGCTTTCCCCTGATCGATCGAACCGTCGCGGCATGGTTCTTCGTCGAAAACCAATGCGGCCCGGGAAAACCGGCAAGATCGGTTTGCGGCGACTTTCCGTTGAGGCATAGCCCGCCATTCATGGCGCTACGACAGTTCCTGCAATATCTGCCCATCACATTGGCGGCCGCGTTGGCCGCCGCTTCGATAACAAGGCTCCGCATGGGAAGGCTGCTCGGCGCCCGCCGCTCGGTGCAGGCGGCGGCCGTATTCTGGACCTATGTCGTGTCAGTCGGACTATTGGTCAACGGCGTCTTCAAGGAGTTCTGGGGCCGACCGCGGCCCGTTCAGACCGACCTGTTCGGCGGGGATTTTCCGTTCGTGCCGGCAGGCGAGATAAGCAACTACTGCGCCAGAAACTGCTCCTTCATCTCCGGGGAAGCCGCGGCAGCGGCGTGGCTGGTCTGCCTTGTCGCATTGCTCCCTCGGCAATACGCCTCGCTGAAACCGGCGGCCTATGGCATTGCAGTCGCGCTCGCCTTGGGCACCTCGCTCCTGCGCATGTCGTTCGGCGCCCATTATCTGTCGGACGTCGTGATCGCCGGCGTCGTCACCATGCTGACCTTTTCTATTTTGGCCACCGCCGCAGCCTGGCTGCACCCACAAAAACGTGAGCTTCCGCAGACGGCGGCGATCTGTTAGGAATTTGTTAACCTAACCCGTTCGCCCTTTTTTAGCCAATGAGACCCAACTATTTGATGGCTCAGGTGGAACGGCGCCCTGGATGACGGGCGGGTGCGGTCAACCAAGGCACGCAGGCGGATGATTTCGGCTTGCCCAACCAGGCGCCATTCGGCGCCGGCAAACATGGAACAGTCCTGCGGATGAAGATCGTCGAACGCTACATATTGCGCCGAACGTTCACCATCGCGCTGGCCGCGTTGTTCTGGACTCTCGCGGTCGTGTGGACGGTCCAAGCCTTGGCCCGCATCAATCTCGTTACGGACAAAGGTCAGTCGGCATTGACCTTCTTCCACATGGCGACATTGGTGTTGCCCTCCATCATTCCGGTTATCCTGCCTTTCGCCATTGCAATCGGAATCAGTCAGACGCTGACGATGATGAACAGCGATTCCGAGCTGGTGGTGATCAATGCGGCTGGCAGTTCCCGATTGACGACAATCCGGCCAGCCCTCGTACTGGCAATCGGCGCTTGTTTCCTGTCCTTCTTCGTTCAGAACGTCATCGATCCGCCCGCGCGGCTCGCCTTGCGCACGCTTGTCGCCAAGGCCAGCGCGGATCTGATTTCGACCGTGGTCCAGGAAGGCACCTTCCGAAGAATCGACGAAGGTCTCTATGTGCAGATCGGCGAGCGGCTGCCTGACGGGCGTCTCGGCGGCATCTTTGTGGCGGATTCCCGTCAGAAGGACGTCGACCTCGTCTATTACGCAAAGGAGGGCCTGCTGACGACGCGAGACGAGCGGGCCATGCTCATCATGAGCGACGGCGTCGTCCACCGTAAGACGCCGGGGCAGGAAGTATCGGTGATTCGCTTCACCTCCTATGTGCTCGACCTTTCGGTATTCACGTCGGCGAGTGCCTACATGGTCATGTACGCGAAGGATCGGCCGTTGAGCTATCTGGCCAATCCGGATCCCAATGATCCTTTTTTCAAGGAGGCTCCCCAGGAGTTCAACACCGTCTTTCATCAGCGCCTGACCGAGTGGCTCTACCCGCTGGTCTTCGCGTTGATCGCACTGGCGGTGGCGGGCGATGCCCGTTCGCATCGCGAAGCGCGCGTACATCCAATGATCACAGCGCTGGTCATCGCGCTTCTGGTGCGCTGGATGAGCTTCTTCGTCGGCGGCAAGGCCGAGACCGATGCGTCCTACGTTCCGCTCCTCTATGTCATTCCGCTCGTCTCGTCCGCCATCTCGATCTGGTATCTCGCCACCAACAAGCCGATGGAACTCCCGGTGAGATGGACGGATCGCATCGGCGCGACGTTCCGGCACGTCGGCGAGCGCTTCACCTTGTTCAGGATGCGCCTGTTCGGCGCCTCGGCCCCAGGCGGAGGCTCGGCCTGAAATGGGTTGGACGCTCAGCCGTTATTTCTTTTTCCGCTATGTCACGATCACCACGTGGTTCTTCCTCGGAATCGCCGCGCTGGTCTTCATCATCGACTTTACCGAGCTTTCCTCGCGCACATCCGACATCGCCAATTTCTCGACAGGGATGGCGCTCAGCGTTTCGGCGATGCGGGTGCCGATGGTGATGCAGCAGACCATCCCGTTCATCGCACTGTTCGCGGCCATGGCGACGCTGGTGTCACTCAATCGCAAATACGAGCTCGTCGTGGCACGCTCCGTCGGCGTTTCGGCTTGGCAATTCCTCAGACCCGCATGCTTCGGCGCGCTGCTCCTCGGCCTCCTCACCCTGGGAGTGCTCAATCCGATCGCCGCCGCAGGCTATTCGCAGGCCGAGGCGATCGAAGCGTCATACCGCGCAACCAAAAACAGCGCGGTGGCCGGCACCCCCTGGATCAAGCAGACCACCCAGGAGGAAGGCGAGACGATCATCGGGGCCCGCACGACGCTGCAGCAGGGGCTGGAGCTGGTCGACGCCGTATTCTTTCGAATCGACAAGGCCGGCAACATCGCCGAGCGAATCGATGCGCAGAGCGCCCATTTAAAAGATGGTTACTGGGAGCTGAACGGCGCCTCGCGGATGCGCGATGGATCCCGTCCCGAGGCTGTGGGAACCATGCAGATCAAGACGAATCTCCGGCCGGAATTCGTACAGGAGCGGCTCGCAAGACCCGATATGATCCCCTTCTTCGAGCTGCCCGGGAAAATCGAAGTGGCGCGCTCCTTCGGCTTGAAGGCCAACGCCTTTGCCATGCAGTTCCATTCTCTCGTCGCGCTGCCGCTTTTGCTTGTTGCGATGACCCTTATTGCCGCTACGGTATCCATGCGTTTCACACGCTTGGGACAGTCCGCCACGATGATTCTGGGTGGCGTCGTAGCCGGCTTTCTGCTTTATGTTGTTTCGGTTTTAGTCAAAGCGTTCGGCACAGCGGGATTCGTCCCACCGGCAATCGCGGCCTGGCTTCCGGTTGTGGTGGCAATGTTCTTCGGGGTGACGTTCCTGTTGTACAAGGAGGACGGTTAGTGGCGGTCGCGCTAACTGAGGGGTCCAAGCTCGTCCGTCTTAAGCGCCTTATGGGCGCAACGGCCTTGGCTTGCCTGTTCGCTGTTATCCCTCATACCAGCTTTGCGCAAACGATCGGCCTGGAGCCTGAGGTTTCCCCCACCGCCCAGATGCTGCTCGAAGCCGATACGCTCGTCTATGACAACGACAAGCGTACCGTGACGGCGGTCGGCGGCGTCCAGATCGAGTATGACGACAATCGCCTGGTCGCGCAGCGGGTTACCTATCATCGCGACTCGGGTCGGCTGGTCGCCAGCGGCAACGTTCAGATCATCGAGAGGGACGGCAACAAGATCTTCGCCGAAGAGATCGACATCACCGACGATTTCCGGGACGGGTTCGTCAACGCGCTGCGCGTGGAGACTACGGACAAGACCTATTTCGCGGCGGAGAGCGCGGATCGCGAGAGCGGCGTCACGACCACGTTCAACAACGGCGTCTACACGGCCTGCGAACCTTGTGAGGACAAACCCGACAGGGCTCCCGTCTGGCGCATCAAGGCGCGCAAGATCATTTGGGACGGCAAGGCCAAGACAGTTCGTTTCGAAAGATCGCGATTCGAAATGTTCGGTTTCCCGATCGCCTATCTACCGGCGTTCGAGGTGGCCGACCCAACGGTCAGGCGCAAGTCCGGCTTCCTGATGCCGGGTATCACTTATCAAAGCGAACTTGGCGTAGGAGTGATCGTACCCTACTACGTCGCGCTGTCCGACACCTACGATCTGACGCTCCAAGGCCGTTATTATTCGCGGCAGGGTTTCCTCGGGCAGGCGGAGTGGCGGCAGCGCTTCAACAACGGCCAGTACAATCTCAAGATTGCGGGAATCCGCCAGAACGACCCCGCCGCATTCGACCTCAACTCGGTCGATCGTGGCGTCGACGTGGGCGGTCAGTTGATCGATCCCAACCGTTTCCGCGGCATGGTTGCCACGAAGGGCGACTTCTATATCAACCCGCGCTGGACCGCCGGCTGGGATATCATGCTCCAGTCGGACAAGGACTTTTCCAGAACTTACGGCATCGGGGGCTACGCCGACCTCGTGCACACCTCGCAGCTATACCTGACAGGCCTTGGCGATCGTAACTTCTTCGACCTGCGCGCGTACCATTTCCAGGTACAAGAAGAGATCCAGGATGGCTTCCCCGGAGCGCGAAACGAGGAACAGCCCTGGGTTCTGCCAAGCTTCGACTATTCCTTCACCTCCGACGAACCGGTCGCGGGCGGGGAACTCAACATCGACATCAACTCGCGCACCATCTACCGGAACAGTCTGGATGTCGCGGCGCATACCGAACTCGTCAATGGGACCCCAGTAGAACGCGTGACAGCGGTGCGCGGCATCGAAGGCACCAGCGGCCGGATTACCGCAGAGGCGGAGTGGAAGCGCACCTATCTCGCCGACGCCGGCCTCCAGGTGACGCCACTCCTGCATTTCCAGGCGGACTCGACGTTCGTCAATCAATCTGCCTCATCGGTGCAGGCCATAAACGCCATGGCCACGAATCCGCAGATCGATGCCGGCACCGATATTCGCTCGGCCTACTATCGCTACATGGCCACCGCTGGGCTCGACCTTCGCTGGCCGGTGCTGTTCTCGCTGACCTCGTCGAGCCACATCCTCGAGCCGGTCGCCCAGCTGTTCGCACGTCCGGACGAGCAGTCCGCCGACAGGCTGGGCATCCCGAACGAAGATGCACAAAGCTTTGTGTTCGACGCCACGACGCTCTTTGATCGCGACAAGTTCTCGGGCTACGACCGTATCGAGGGCGGCACGCGCGCCAATATCGGCTTCCGCTATTCGGGCACCTTCGCCAGCGGCTGGACCACCAATGCCATAGTGGGGCAATCCTATCAGTTGATGGGAGAAAACTCCTTCGCTCAGCCCGACCTGGTCAATGCGGGTGCCTTTTCAGGTCTGGAGACCTCGACCTCCGACTATGTCGGTCTCGTGGGCTTCTCCACACCCTTCGGCCTCTCGGCATCGGCAAGCGCCCGCCTCGACGAGCAGTCGCTGGAGGTGCGCCGCTCCGAATTGAGGGCCGGCCTCAACATGAGCCGAGGCTCCGTCTCGGCGAGGTACGCTTTCATCCAGGCCCAGCCGCTTTATGGTTTCCCCGAAGATCGTCATGAGATGACGCTCGCCGGTACAACGAGGGTTCACGAAAACTGGAGCCTCTTCGGATCAGGCACCTACGACTTCGAGAGGAGCATGGTCGTCCGCGATTCCTTCGGATTCTCCTACGACGACGAATGCTTCACCTATTCGATGACGTACTATCAGAGCCATAACCGCGACACGCGCGAAACCACGCAAACAGTCGGTTTCAATATCTCGTTCCGCACTATCGGCGACTTCGGGTCGAGTTCGCTCGGGTCTACGGAGTGAATGCGTCATCGTTTCGCCGCATAAGGGCGGCATGCGTCTTTGAAGCTCAGCGCCAGAGCGAGATGGATGACCGAAAAGGCTCTGTTTCCCAGGCGGCTCACGCCTATGGCGTCGGAACATGCGGCTGTGGTAGGAGCACGGCCGTTTCAATCTCGACGCGAGGTTTGTCACGCCGGAAACAGGACCGGCCCTGATCTCATCGCGCACTGCAATCGGGGATAACAGCATATGATCGCGATCAGAAAGCGTCTCGTCGCATCCGGTTTCGCTCTCGCCATGGGCGCGCTCGCAGCAACCGCGATGCCCTATGGCGGAGTCGCTCACGCGAGCGAGATCAAATACGTGGTCAACAACATCCCGATCACGAGCTACGACATCCAGCGCCGGGTCGCCTTCTTCAAGCTCCAGCGCCGCAATGGCGGTACGAAGGAAGCGGCTCAGGAGATGATCGATCAGGCCATTCGCACGGCCGAGATCAAGCGCGCAGGCGTGCGGATCACCGATCAGCAGGTCGATGACGCCTACGCCCGCTTCGCCGCTTCGAACAAGCTCAAACCCGAGCAGATGGACCAGATCCTTAACCAGACCGGCGTCACCAAGCCTCATTTCAAGGATTTCATCCGCACCCAGATGGGCTGGAGCCAAGCGCTTCAGGCAAAGTATCGCGCGTCGGGTACGATGAGCGAACAGGATGTCGTGCAGCGCATGCTCCAGAAAGGCGGCGACAAGCCTAGAGCCACCGAATACATGCTCCAGCAGATCGTCTTCGTCGTGCCGGCGGCCGAGCGTGGCGCGCTACTGGGCAAGCGCAAGCGTGAAGCCGAGGCTTTGCGGGCACGCTTCTCCGGCTGCGACAGGACGCGGGAATTTGCCAAGGGCCTGGTCGACGTAACCGTGCGCGATCTCGGCCGTATCCTTGCGCCGGAGCTGCCGCCGGACTGGGCCGACCTCATCAAGAGCACGAAGGCAGGCTCCGCCACGGCGGTGCGTGAGACCGAGCGCGGCATCGAGTTCATCGGCATCTGCAGTTCCAAGGAAGTGTCGGACGACCGAGTCGCTCGTATGGTCTTCCAGAGCGAGGCGGCCAAAGAGGGCGGCGAAGCCGAGGAGTTCTCCAAGAAGTACATGGCTGAGCTGAAGAAGAAGGCCCGTATCGTCGAACGCTGACCAACCATTTGCGTGCACTTTGCCTGAAGCTTCCTTGCTCCCGCTTGCGCTGACGATGGGCGATCCATCCGGGATAGGACCGGAAATCGCCGTGTCCGCCTGGTCGTCGCGCTCCGGCCTCGACCTGCCGCCGTTCTATCTGATCGGAGATCCCGACTTGCTAGTGGCTCGGGCGAAACTCATCGGTCTGAAGCTTCCCGTCGCCATCGTCCAACCGGACGAAGCCGCTGCGGTTTTCCCTACCTCGCTTCCAGTCGTGGCGCTGGATACGCCATGCCAGGACACGCCGGGGGTTCCGCACACCGAAAATGCCGTTGGCATCGTTAAGGCGATCGACCGCGCGGTGGACGACGTCTTCGCCGGACGTGCCGCGGCAATCGTCACCCTGCCGATCGCCAAGAAGCTCCTCTATGACGCCGGCTTCATCTTTCCCGGCCATACGGAGTATCTCGGCGAGCTCGCCTCGCGCCAGGTCGGGCGGCCGATCAGGCCGGTCATGATGCTGGCAGGCCCCGATCTGCGAGCCGTACCCGTCACGATCCATATCCCGTTGATCGAGGTCCCCAAGGCGCTGACCAGCGAGCTGATCGTCGAGACCGGGCGGATCGTTGCGCGGGATATGCGGGAACGATTCGGCATTGACCGCCCTCGCCTGGCCGTCGCCGGCCTCAATCCGCATGCCGGTGAGAATGGCGCCATAGGGAGGGAAGACGAGGCCATCGTGCGCCCGGCTGTTAAAAGCCTGCGCGCCGAAGGCGTCGATGCCGTCGGCCCGCTTCCCGCCGATACCATGTTCCATGCGTCAGCGCGCGCCCGCTATGATGCGGCTCTGTGCATGTATCACGATCAGGCGCTGATCCCAGCGAAGGCGCTCGCCTTCGATGACACGGTAAACGTCACGCTCGGCTTGCCTTTCGTGCGCACGTCTCCTGACCACGGCACTGCATTCGACATCGCCGGCAAGGGCGTTGCCCATCCGGACAGCCTCGTCGCCGCCCTGAAGCTCGCTGCGCGGCTCGGTGCGCGCCGATTCGCGCCCGCATGAGCATCGACGGCCTTCCGCCGCTTCGCGACGTCATCGAACGTCACGGCCTCGCGGCGAAGAAGTCGCTCGGTCAGAACTTCCTTCTCGACCTCAATCTCACCGGCAAGGTCGCGCGAGCGGCGGGGAATCTCGAAGGCGTCACCGTCATTGAAGTCGGACCGGGGCCAGGCGGGCTGACGCGAGCGCTGCTCATGAACGGCGCGGCGCGCGTCGTTGCGATCGAGCGCGACGACCGTTGCCTTGCCGCCCTTACGGAAGTCGCCGCCCATTACCCCGGACGACTGGAAGTCGTCCCGGGCGATGCGCTGAAGACCGACTTCTCGAAACTTGCACCTGGCGAAACGGTCAAGATCGTCGCCAACCTGCCCTACAATATCGGCACCGAACTCCTTGTGCGCTGGCTGACGCCGGCCGAATGGCCGCCGTTCTACGGTTCCTTGACGCTCATGTTCCAGCGCGAGGTCGCCGAGCGCATCGTGGCCGCTCCTGGCGACAGTGCCTATGGTCGTCTGGGCGTCCTCGCGGGCTGGCGTACGGAAGCGAAGATTGCGTTCGACGTTCCGCGCCAGGCTTTCGTCCCACCTCCAAAAATCACTTCGTCGGTCGTGCACCTCGTGCCGCGAAGCGCGCCGCTGGCGGCAAATGTCGCCAAACTGGGTCGCATCACGGAGGCAGCGTTCGGCCAGCGTCGCAAGATGTTGCGGCAGAGCCTTAAAAGCGTCGGCGGTGAAAGACTGCTCGACGCAGCCGGCATCGACGGCACGCGACGGGCGGAGACGCTGAATGTCGCGGAATTCGTGGCACTGGCGAACGCGATGTAGGATCCCTCAGTCCGTCGTTTCGTCCAGCAAGCCGGACACGAAATCGAACAGACCTGGCCTGCGGTCGCGGCGCAGCCGTTCCGCAGTGACGATCGCGCGCACCTCGGCGAACGCTCTATCGAGATCGTGGTTGATCACGACGTAATCGTACTCCCGCCAGTGCTCGATCTCGACTCGCGCATTGTTGAGGCGGGTGTCTATCGTGCTGGCGGAATCTTCGGCGCGCCGCTGCAATCTGGCCTTCAACTCGTTCATGGACGGGGGCAGGATGAAGATCGAGACGATATCGCCTCGCATCTTCTCCTTGAGCTGCTTGGCACCCTGCCAGTCGATGTCGAACAGCATGTCGCGGCCTTCGGCCATGGCCTGTTCGGCCGGTTCGCGCGGGGTGGCGTAGAAATTGCCATGCACCTCGGCCCATTCCAGGAGGGCATCGTTGTCGCGCAGCGAATCGAATTCTCGCCGGCTTCTGAAATGATAATGGACGCCGTCGATCTCGCTGCCGCGCCGCTGGCGTGTCGTCACACTGACCGATAGCTCGAAGCCTGGGTCGCTCTCTATGAGGCTGCGTGCGATCGTCGATTTGCCCGCGCCCGATGGCGAGGACAGCACCAGCATCAGGCCGCGCCGCTTGATTGAATGCGATGGACGCTCGTCCGCCATCCCCTACTCCAGATTCTGGACTTGTTCCCGGAACTGATCGACCACGGCCTTCAATTCGAGACCGATCGCCGTGACCGCCGCCGCGTTGGATTTCGAGCAGAGCGTGTTCGCTTCGCGATTGAACTCCTGTGACAAGAAATCGAGCTTCCGGCCGACCGCTCCACCCGCGGCGATAAGCGCGCGGCCGGAAGCGACGTGGGTCTTCAGCCGGTCGATTTCCTCACGAATGTCCGCTTTGGCGGCCAGAAAGGCTGCCTCCATATGGAGGCGCGCCTCGTCGAGCGCAGCGGCCGGATCCATCAGCAGACGTAACTGCTCCCCGACGCGCTGTCGGATCGCTGCTGGCTCGCGCGACGGATCCGCCTCTGCAGCGAGGGTCAAGGCTTCGATCCGATCGATATGGCCGCTGAGGACCATGCGTAGAGCATCGCCCTCGGCCCGGCGCGCATTCTCGAGGCCGGAGAGCGCATCGCCGAGGACGGAAAGAATGGCCGTATCGAGCGACGCGCGTTCTTCTTCGCTTTCCTGCGCCTCGGGCATCTCCAATACGCCGCGGAGCGACAGCAGTCCGTCTGCCGTGGCGGGTGCGACACCGAACTGTTGCTCCAGTCGCTTCGCCAGTGCTGCCACTTCGGTGAGGAAGGCTTCATTGACGACGGGGTGGATGGACAGGCCACCGCGCAAAACGGTGAGCACGGCCTGAACATTGCCGCGTGCGAAACGCTTCTGCACTGCCTGGCGCGCTGGCTGCTCCAGCCGTTCGAAACCGGGTGGCAGCCTGAGACGAACGTCGACGCTCTTGCCGTTTACCGACTTGACTTCCCAAGCCAGCGCCGTCCCGTCGTGGTCGGCGGCGGCCCGGGCGAAGCCGGTCATGCTCTGTAGTTTCATCGCCCCGCTCACTTCCCTTGCGCGTGGAGCATGAGGAGCCCCAGGGCTCTTCCTGCCCGTCGCCTATTGCGCCTCGGTCGGTTCGGCCTCTTCGGTAGCCGCCTTGGCGGCTTCCTCCGCCTGTTTCTTTTCGACTGCCCGCCAGCGCGCCACGTTCTGGTTGTGCTCTTCCAACGTGGTCGCGAAGACGTGACCGCCGCTACCGTCCGCAACGAAGTAGAGATCGTCTGTCTTGGACGGGTTGGCCACCGCTTCGAGCGCAGCGCGACCGGGATTGGCGATGGGCGTGGGAGGCAGTCCCTTTATCACATAAGTGTTGTATGGCGTCGGCTTGTCGATGTCGGACCTGAAGATCGGCCGATCGCCCGGCTTTCCCTTGCCCCCGAACAGGCCATAGATGATCGTCGGGTCGGACTGGAGGCGCATGCCCTTGCTCAGCCTGTTGACGAAGACGGACGCGACGCGTGACCGCTCGTCGCCCCTGCCGGTCTCTTTCTCAACGATCGACGCCAGCGTCACGAATTCATCGACGGACGCGAGCGGCAGGTCGTCGGCGCGGCGTTCCCAGATTTCCTGCACGAGCTTCTTTTGATCGGCCATCATCTTGTCGATGAGCTGTTGACGCGTCGTGCCGCGGGTAAAGCGCTGGGTATCGGCCACGAGACTCCCTTCCGGCGGGATCGTCGTCGGCATGTCACCGGTCAGCACATCGTTCTCGGCGATGCGCTGAAATACCTGATCGACGGTCGCCCCCTCCGGGATCGTGAACGAATAAAGCACCGACCTGCCGCTCTTCAGCAGTTCCATGATGTCGCGCATCGATGCCTGCGCCTTGATCTCGTACTCGCCAGCCTTCAGCTGGCCCTCGTTGCCGTAAGCGCGCAATCCAAGCTGAAAGATGCGCGCGTCGGAGATCAAGCCCCGTCGCTCGAGCTGATTGGCAATTTCCTGCGCCCCGGTATTGGGCTTGACGAGAATGGTGGCTGCGGTCTCCGACGGGCCCGGGCCGTCGAAGGCTCGCTTGCCGAAATAGAAACCGGCGCCGGCGGCCAGGGTAACGAGGAAGATCGTCGAAACCAGGAAGTTCAGGAAGACGACGAACTGGTTGCGAGACTGGCGTGATCGCTTTGGTGGCGGGGTTCCCGCCTCCGGCCGAAGGGCTTCGGTAGCGCTTTTCGGCACGATCGGCTTCGGCGTGGTCGCGTTCTCGCTTTCTGGATTGGTGTTCATCTCGCCTGTACCCGTGCTGGCCGTTCCCGAGTCGCTGCGGAGCCTAGACGCGAATATGGCGAAAATCGCGGCATCTTGCCCGCCGAAGCGATCAGCAGGCTAACCATTGTAGCGTTGAAAGATCAACGAGGCGTTGGTGCCACCGAAACCGAAGGAGTTGGACAGGGCGACATCGATCTGGCGCTTGCGCGGCTTGTTGGGCACGAGGTCGATCGCCGTCTCGCGCTCGGGATTGTCGAGATTGATCGTCGCCGGCGCGATGTTGTCGCGAATGGCGAGGATGGAGAAGATCGCCTCGGCCGCCCCCGCTGCGCCGAGCAGATGGCCTATCGACGATTTGGTGGACGACATGGAGATTTTGGACGCCGCGTTGCCGACCAACCGCTCGACCGCGCCGAGTTCGATCGTATCGGCCATCGTCGAGGTGCCATGGGCATTGATGTAGTCGACATCGGACGGCGACAGCTTGGCTCGCTTCAAGGCAGCGCTCATGCAGCGGAACGCACCGTCGCCATCCTCCGCCGGAGCGGTGATATGATATGCATCGCCTGACATGCCGTAGCCGGTGATTTCGGCATATATCTTGGCGCCGCGAGCCCTGGCATGTTCGAGCTCCTCCAGCACCACGACCCCAGCGCCCTCGCCCATCACAAAGCCGTCCCGGTCCTTGTCGTAAGGGCGAGAGGCCTGTTCGGGGGCGTCATTGCGTGCCGTGGACAGGGCCTTGCAGGCGGCAAAGCCGGCCAGCGACAGCCTGCCGACCGGGGCCTCGGCACCGCCGGCGAGCATCACTTCGGCATCACCGAACATGATCAGCCTCGCCGCGTCGCCGATCGCATGGGCCCCGGTCGAACAAGCCGTCACGACGGCATGGTTCGGCCCTTTCAGCCCATGGCGTATGGAAACCTGGCCGGACACCATATTGATGATGTTGCCGGGAATGAAGAACGGGCTGATGCGGCGCGGTCCGCGCTCGTGTAGCGTGATCGAGCTGTCGGAAATGCCATCGATGCCGCCGATGCCCGAGCCGATCATGACGCCGGTCGCGCAGCGATCTTCCTCGGTACGCGGCTCCCAGCCCGAATCCCTTAGCGCTTCGTCGGCAGCGGCGATCCCAAAGAGGACGAAATCGCCGATCTTGCGGAGTTCCTTGGGCTCAAGGACAGCTTCCGGATTGAAGGTATGCTCGCTGCCGTCACCGCGCGGTATCACGTGCGCGATCTTGCAGGGCAGATCCTCGATCTCGAATGTCTTGATACGGCTGGCAGCGCTGCGTGCAGTGAGCAGTTGCTGCCAGGAATGTTCCGCTCCGTACCCGAATGGGGAGAGCAACCCCAGGCCCGTGACGACGACGCGTCTCATGGCTCAACTCTCCCCGGCACGATACGGCATCGAAGACGTCAGGCCGACGCCTTGTCGATGTACTTCACGGCGTCGCCGACGGTAAGAATCGTCTCGGCCGCGTCGTCCGGGATCTCAACGCCGAACTCCTCCTCGAACGCCATCACGAGCTCGACAGTATCCAGGCTGTCGGCACCGAGATCGTCAATGAAGCTCGCCGCCTCCGTGACCTTGTCGGCTTCGACGCCAAGATGCTCGACAACGATCTTCTTGACGCGTTCTGCGGTATCGCTCATGTGGGCATCCTCGTCTGTGAATTGTCTGTCTTCGTTAGCGGCCCGATTGCCGCTTATCAAGCTGAAAGATGTTCCTGGCGGAACAGTGCAGCGGAGCAGGTTTTTCCACCCTTCCCGCCGGGTTGGAGGCCGCATTACACGAAAAATCGCGGCTGTCCAAGGCGAAAACGCCGTTATCCCGTGAGGACTAAATCATGGCCATGCCGCCATTCACATGAATCGTCTGGCCGGTCACGTAAGCGGCCTCGTTCGAGGCGAGATATACCACGGCCGAGGCGATCTCATCGCCGGTTCCCATGCGTTTCATGGGGATCGCGCCCATGATGGCATCCTTCTGCTTGTCGTTCAGCTTGTCTGTCATGGCCGATTCGATGAAGCCGGGAGCAACGCAGTTGACTGTTATGTTCCGGCTCGCGATCTCCTGCGCCAGCGATTTCGAGAAGCCGATGATGCCGGCCTTCGAGGCGCAATAATTGGCCTGGCCGGGATTGCCCGTCACGCCGACGACGGAGCTGATGTTGACGATGCGGCCGAAACGGCGACGCATCATGGGGTGGGCGAGTTCGCGGGTGAGGCGGAAAACGGCGGTGAGGTTGACCTCGATCACCCCATCCCAGTCCTCGTCCGACATGCGCACAAAGAGCCCGTCACGGGTGATGCCAGCGTTGTTGACCAGTATGTCCACGCCTTCCAGTTCGCTTTCCGCTTTCTGGCCCAGTGCCTTCACCTCGTCGCGGTCCGAAAGGTTGGCGGGGAAGAGCTTCACCCGCTCGCCGAGCTCCCCAGCCAGGCTTTCCAGCTTTTCCATCCGCGTGCCGTGCAGGCCGACAATCGCCCCCTGCGCATGCAGGACGCGGGCAACGGCTTCGCCGATACCTCCGGTCGCGCCCGTGACGAGCGCCTTGCGGCCGGTCAGATCGAACATGGCAATGCTCCTTTGATGTTCGGAGCTCCCTGCGTGGGAGTTGGTCAAATCCAAGATTTACAGTGAAGCCAGCGCCGCTTCCACATCGGCTGGGTTGCCGATCGAAGCCGTAGCGATCTCCCTGTCGATACGGCGAGCGAGGCCGGACAGGACCTTGCCCGAGCCGAGCTCATAGAGAGTCGTCACCCCGTTCGAACCGAACCACTCGACAGTCTCGCGCCAGCGCACGCGGCCCGTGACCTGCTCCACGAGGCTCGCGGCGATCTGTTGCGTGTCGGTAAGCGGCTGCACCGCGACATTTGCCACAACGGGAACGGCGGGCCTGTTCTTCGTGACGTCCGCGAGCGCTGCGCGCATCGCTTCCGCCGCCGGCGCCATCAGGGCGCAATGGAAAGGCGCGGACACCGGCAGCATCAAAGCCCGCTTGGCACCCTTCTCTGTGCAGAGCCTTGCCGCATGCTCGACCGCCGGCTTGGCACCTGAAATGACAAGCTGCCCGCCGCCATTGTCGTTGGCGATCTGGCAGACGGAGCCTCGCCCCGCTTCCACGCAAGCCGCCTCCACCTCCTCTTGGGCGAGCCCCAGGATAGCAGCCATCGCCCCTTCGCCGACAGGTACCGCCGCCTGCATGGCGTTGCCGCGGATACGCAGAAGCCGTGCCGTATCGGCAATCGAAAACGTTCCCGCCGCTGCCAGCGCGGAATACTCGCCAAGCGAGTGGCCGGCGACGTAGGCGACCTTGCCGGCCAAAGAGAAGCCGCGCGCTTCCAGCGCGCGCAGTGCCGCCAGCGACACCGCCATCAACGCAGGCTGAGCATTGGCGGTCAAGGTCAGCGTCTCTTCCGGTCCTTCCCACATGATCCGGGACAGGTTCTGTGCCAGCGCCTCGTCCACCTCGTGGAAGACCGCCCGCGCCTCGGGGAAGGCATCGGCAAGTTCCTTGCCCATGCCGACCGATTGGCTGCCCTGCCCCGGAAACGTAAATGCAATCGACATGGCGCTCTCCGGCCTTTTCTTTCGGGCAGCGTGTGGAGCAAGGAAGGCCGCGGTGTCAAGGGCCGCGGCTTGGGTCGCTTCCTATGTGGCCGCCCGCCAGCTTCGGCTCCCAATGAAAGCCTTCAAGGGCCCCGCCGCCATCGGCCGCGCAAAAACATAGCCCTGAAGCCCATGGCAGCCGAGCTTCCTGAGGATGCGAACGTGCTCCGCGGTCTCGACGCCTTCGGCGATGACTTCGATGCCGAGCGACCTGCCGATCTCGATGATCGATTGGACAAGGCCGCGTTGCGCGGCCGAAGTTACAATCGGCGTGACGAGTTGCCGATCGATCTTCAGGCGCCTGGGCTTCAGCTTCAGAAGGCTGACGATGGAGGCATATCCCGTCCCGAAATCGTCGATCTCGATATCGATGCCGAGAGCCTTGATGCGCTCCACATTGGCGCCGACGGAGGTGTCGTTGTCGTCAAGGAAGATCGACTCCACCAGCTCGAAAGAAACTGCACCTGGCTGGATGCCAAGCCCGATCAGGCTTTGGATCAGTTCCTCGTCGCCCAGTCTGCTGGCGGAGACATTCACCGCGATCCTGGGAACAGCCAACCCGACGCTCCTCCAATCCTCGAAATCGGCCAGGGCCTGATGCAAGACGGTGCGATCGATGATCGACAGTACGTTCAGTTCTTCAGCCGCCTTCAGGAAGATATCGGGGCCGAGGATGCCCCGAGCCGGATGGTTCCAGCGAACCAGCGCCTCGACACCCGCCACTTCCAGCGTGGAAGCGTCGAACTGGGGCTGGTAATGGACGATGAACTGCCCTTGCTCCAGACCGGTCAATATCTCGTCGGCCATCTGCTTGGCCCTGACGATGTCGGCTTGGAGCGCCTCGTTGAAAAATTGGTGCCGGCTGCGGCCACTGCACTTGGCTCGATGAAGTGCGATGTCGGCGTTCACGAGCAGGTTGCGCAGCCCCTCGCCCGAGCCGTCTTCGAGAGCGATGCCGACGCTCACGCCGAAGCGGCACTCATGCCCTTCGTACACCACGGGTTGCCGCATCTTCGTGATGATGCGATCGGCGAGAGCGGCCAAGTACTGGGCATGGCCGCCTTCATCCCGACCGTCGAGCTGGCAAAGCACCACGAACTCGTCGCTTCCGACACGAGCCAGGAAATCTCCCGCACGCACGTTGGATTTCAGGATATCGGCCGCGTGCACCAACATGGCGTCGCCGGCGGCATGCCCAAGCGTATCGTTGATCTGCTTGAAGCGATCGAGATCGACGTGAAGGAGAGCGGTGCGCCTCGTCTTCCCTTTTTCCGACGAGGCCCTCAACGCCAGCTTCTCGTCCAGATACCGGCGATTGGGTAAGCCTGTAAGCGAATCGTGCAACGCGGTAAGCTCGATGCGAGCCTTGGCCACAAGCAGTTCGGCGTTGCGGGCCTCCGTCTGACGCTTAGCCCGCCGAAGGTCTTCATTGAGGGCGACATCGGCGGAAACATCCCAGTTCAATCCGATCACCTTGGCGTTGCCGTCGACGTCCCGGTAGAACGCTCCGACGGCGCGCACATAGCGGATGGCGCCGCCTGGCAGGAAGACACGATAGTTGGCGTCGTACCTGCCGTCCGAAACCATGCCGTCGTCGAACGCTCGCTCGACCCGCTCGAGGTCGTCGGGATGAACCGCATTCCTCCAGGTCTCATAGCCACGCGGCTGCTCACCAGACTCGATACCGTAAAGCTCATCCATCCGCCTGTCCCAGACAAGCTCACGGCTCGCGGGGTCGTAGTCCCACACGCCAATCTTCGATGTGTCCAGCGCCAGGGAGAGGCGCTGGGAAAGCTGACCGAGCTCCTGCTCGCGGCGGCAGAGTTCCTCGATATGGTTTTTGCGCTCGCTGACTAGGCGGCCGGTTGCGAGCAACGGAATGACGATAAGTGCCCCGCAGAGGATCACCAGGCCACGCAGGAGCCAGAGATCGTCCGTCTGGAACTCGGCGAAGCCAGCCGCGCAGCCAATTGCCACCAGTATGAGCAGCGCTAGTGCCGCATGTATGCGGGCCGGCCGAAAGATCACCTTCAACGGCTGGCGGTGCATGCCTCCTCGAAAACTCACCTTCTCGCCACCCGCCCTGCCGCCCCTTCCCGCGCTGGTCGCCGCACGATAGACGCGACTGCTTAAGGTAGGCTTTATACCAAATGCGATATTGCCTCCGCCTGCTGCGCGGTTTCGTCGCCTTATAGAAGCTCTTCTCCCCTTGCCTTTTTCGACCTTCCCCTATATCAGCCGCCCTATCTGCCGGTCCCGACTGGGGGCTGAACGGAGGGCCGGGCCGCCGGGAGTGATCCCAGGGCTCGTCGCGAAGGCAAAAGCTCTTCCGCCTCCCGTGTCTCCGCTCTCGACCGTCTCGTCATGCTCCTTTCTTCCCCGAAAATCGGGTCAAGAGAAGTTGCAGAGGCTTAGCCGTCGGGAACCGGGAGAGAGAACGAAGAAAGGCAAGACAATGGCTCTTTACGAACATGTGTTCCTTGCCCGGCAGGACCTCTCGCAGCAGCAGGTCGATGAGCTCGTTGAACGTTTCAAGGGCGTCATCACCGCTGGCGGCGGCTCCGTCGGCAGGGTCGAGAACTGGGGACTGAAGTCCCTCACCTACCGCGTCAAGAAGAACCGCAAGGCTTACTATACCCTGATGGACATCACGGCTCCGGCCGATGCCGTCAAGGAGCTTGAGCGCCAGCAGGGCCTGTCGGAAGACGTCCTCCGCTTCCTGACCATCAAGGTCGAAAAGCACGAGGAAGGCCCGTCCGCAATGATGCAGAAGCGCGACCGCGACGAGCGTGGCGATCGCTTCGGTGATCGCGGCGACCGCCCGTCCCGTTTCGGCGACCGCGACCGCGGCCCGCGCGGCGGGGACGACCGTGGCCCGCGCCGCCCGCGTGAAGCCGCTGAAGGAGCTGCAGAATAATGGTCGACATCAACCAGATCCCGACTCGGCGTCCATTCCACCGCCGTCGCAAGACCTGCCCGTTCTCCGGCGCCAATGCGCCGCGGATCGACTACAAGGACGTGCGCCTCCTGCAGCGCTACATCTCGGAGCGCGGCAAGATCGTTCCGTCGCGCATCACCGCCGTAAGCCAGAAGAAGCAGCGTGAGCTCGCCCAGGCGATCAAGCGCGCCCGTTTCCTGGGCCTGCTGCCCTACGTAGTGAAGTGATCGAAAAAGGCCGGACGGCTCGCCGCCCGGCCCCTTTCCGCTTCGGGTGCGGAGAGATCAAGTCATATGAAAAACCCGAGTTGGGTCTTCCGGACAGCCGGAACCCTAACTGCCGCGACAGGCAGGACAGCGACGCCGGCGACAAGCCACTTCTCCGCTTCCTGACTGTTCCACCTTTTCGGCGCATGCGCCTAACCGCAAGGGAACACGGATATGGAAGTCATTCTTCTCGAACGTATCGCTCGCCTCGGCCAGATGGGTGACACCGTCAAGGTCAAAGACGGGTTTGCCCGCAACTTCCTCCTGCCGCAGGGCAAGGCGCTGCGCGCCAACGAGGCCAACAAGAAGAAGTTCGAGGGCCAGCGCGCCCAACTCGAGGCCCGCAATCTGGAGCGCAAGTCGGAAGCCCAGGCCGTTGCCGAACAGCTGGACGGCAAGAGCTTCGTGGTCGTCCGTTCAGCCGGCGAAACCGGCCAGCTCTACGGTTCGGTGTCGACCCGCGACATTTCCGAGTTGCTGACTGCCGAGGGCTTTACGATCGCCCGCAATCAGGTCGAGCTCAACCATCCGATCAAGGCCATCGGCCTCACCAATGTAGCGATCGCGCTGCATCCGGAGGTCGAGGTGACGATCACCCTCAACATCGCGCGCACGGCCGACGAAGCCGATCGCCAGGCCAGGGGCGAAACGCTCACCACCGCCGAAGCCATCTATGGCGAGGACATCAATGAGAACGCGCGTCCGGACAACTTCTTCGATCCGAACGCTGAAGAGGCCGAAGAGGTCTGATCCCGTTTTTTGCCTTCAGCAATCAAGGCCCGGGCGGCAACGCCCGGGCCTTTTGTTTGAAGGGACTGCCCATTCTGCCTCAATAGTCAAAGCAGATTTTGTGCCAGTTGGAACTTTCCAAGCCGCGCCGATTTGAAGCAGAATGTCGCCGCTTCCCACGAAGCGTCGATTTCATTTGGGTGCCGTGGCCATGAATATCCTTCTGAGACATATCGTCGAACGTCTCGTGAGAATCGGAAATCTCAAGATTACAGGCCCTGACGGGACTACGGTTCGATTCGGAGATGGCTCCGGCGAGCCCGTTCACGTGCGGATCAAAACGCGCCACGCCGAGCGGACCATCACCTTCCACCCGACTCTGGCGCTGCCCGAGGCTTATATGGAAGGCGAGTTGGACATGGTCGAAGGCGACGTGCTTGCGCTGCTCAAGATCGCCTATCAGAACATGGGGCCTACGGGCAGCGTCGATGCTGCCTGGGCGCGCGCCATCGAGGGGTTGCGGGTAGCTTTCCGCAGACTGCAGCAAATCAACACTGCCGGCCGCGCCAAGCGCAACGTCGAACGCCATTACGATCTTTCGGGCGAGCTCTATCGGCTCTTCCTCGATGAGGACATGCAATATTCCTGCGCCTATTTCGAGCGTGGAGACATGACGCTCGAGGAGGCCCAACTCGCCAAGAAGCGCCACATCGCAGCGAAGCTGAAGATGAAGCCGGGCCAGAACGTTCTGGACATCGGCTCCGGATGGGGCGGCCTGGGGCTTTATCTGGCAAAGAGCTTCGACGCGGAGGTTCTGGGCGTCACCTTGTCGACGGAGCAGCACTCCGTGTCGACCGAGCGCGCGCGTGCCGAGGGCCTCGACGACCGGGTGCATTTCGAACTGCGCGACTATCGCAGCCTTTCGGAACGCTTCGACCGGATCGTCTCGGTCGGCATGTTCGAGCATGTCGGCGTCAATCACTACCGGACGTTCTTCGACAAGGCCGCTACGCTCCTCAAGCCCGATGGAGTGATGCTGCTCCATGCGATCGGCCGGGCCGGGCCGCCCTCCGCCACCAATCCATTCATCCGCAAGCATATCTTCCCGGGTGGCTATATTCCGGCCCTGTCCGAGGTATTGCCTCACATCGAGAAAGCCGGCCTGTTCGTCACGGATGTGGAGATCCTGCGGCTGCACTACGCCGAGACGCTCAAGCATTGGCGCCAGCGTTTCCTTGCCAATCGGGAGCGGGCCAAGGACATTTACGACGAGCGCTTTTGCAGGATGTGGGAGTTCTACCTGGCGGGTTCCGAGGCGGCATTCCGCTGGCAGGACATGATGGTCTTCCAAATCCAGCTCGCACGCAGGAACGATGCCGTGCCGATCACGCGGGATTATATCGGCAAATGCGAGAAGGCGCTCTCAATGCACGAGATCGCGCATGGTGCAACGGCGGAGCCGAAGCCGAAGCGCAGCCGGAAGAAAGTCGTATAGAAGAATAGCCTCTTGAACGAACCATTGCTGCGGGCAAGAACGTCTCGCAAGGGATAGAGACCCCGACGGTTCGTTTCCATCGAATCGGCCGGACACTCGTCCCGCTGGATTGCGAGGTTCGGTTTTTGATGACCTATCCCCTGTTTGCCGCGGCTGCCCTCGCCGAGATTGCCGGGTGTTTTGCCTTCTGGGCTTGGTGGCGGCTCGAGAAATCGCCGCTGTGGCTCGTTCCCGGCATCATCTCCCTCGTCGCCTTCGCCTGGCTGCTGGCCTTGGCGCCTACCGACGCGGCCGGCCGCGCCTATGCAGCCTATGGCGGCATTTACGTCGCCGCATCGTTGCTATGGCTCTGGTCGTTCGAAGGCGTCCGGCCTGACCGCTTCGATCTGGCGGGCGCCGCTACCTGCGTGCTCGGTGCTTCCCTGATACTTCTTGCGCCGCGCGGAACCTGAAGCCGGATGGAATTGCCCCCAGCGCTCCGCCAGGCGGTCGATCGCCTGCTCGAAGGAACCTCTCTCTCGGAACTGCAGAAGGCCGCCCGCCTTCTCTCCAGCCGATACCGGGCGGAGATTCGCGACGGTCGTCTGCATCTCGACGATCGGCTCGCCGTCAAAGCCTATCTGGCGACACGCCTGCCCGCCACCTATGCGGCCATTCGTGCCAGCCTTGACGAGATCGCCTATGCTCATCCGAATTTCTCGCCCCGCGCCCTGCTGGATGTCGGGGCGGGGCCTGGCTCAGTCCTGTGGGCGGCCGCAGACTGCTGGCCGACATTGACCGACGCGCTGATGCTCGAGGCGAGCGCAGCCGCCCGAGAAGTTGGCGAGCAACTTGGCGATACAGCCCCCGTGGCCACGACGCGTTGGCTCTCCGCCGACATCACCCGGGGCCTGCCGAAGCTTCCCCAGGCGGATCTGGTGACGCTTTCCTATGTCCTCGATGAAATCGCGCCGGCGGAGGCCGACGTCCTTGTCGACCGGCTCTGGTCCCTGACCGCGGGCGTGCTCGTCGTCATCGAGCCGGGCACTCCGGCCGGCTGGCGGCGGATCCTGGCGGCACGGGAGCGGCTCACCCGCTCGGGCGCCCATCTACTGGCTCCCTGCCCCCATACCGCGCCCTGTCCTCTCGCGCCACCGGACTGGTGCCACTTCGCGCGACGCGTCGCCCGCTCGCGGCTGCATCGGCTGACGAAGGGCGGAGATGTTCCTTGGGAGGACGAAAAGTACATCTTCCTGGCCGCCTCCCGCCAGCCGGGCGAACCCGCCGCGGCGCGCGTCCTCGCGCCACCCCGTACGGCCAAAGGCATGATCACGCTCAAGCTGTGCCGGGCCGACGCAAGCGTGGCCGACCGGACCGTGACCAAGCGAGAAGGCTTGGCATTCCGGGCGGCCCGGCGGCTCGACTGGGGCGATTCGGTCGGAACTGACGGCGACCTCGGCTGACGCTCCTTTTCAACTCCCGATCGGCAGCCACAGTTCCAGTCCACCCAGCCCAGTGCGTGGGTCGAACCCCTTTCCGTAGCGCTCGAGCGACGGCGCATCAGCCGCTGCGTGCCCGGATTTGGGGAGCCAGTCTCGCCAGATCGCATGCATCGTGTTGCGGACGGACGCGACATGGCCGCGATGGGCGAAGACGGCATATTTCTGCGGCGGCAGCCGCAATCGTGTCAGCGCCGGATCGATATCGGAAAAGCCGGAGACCTCCACGCCGCAAACATAGTCGAAGCCCTTGTCGTCGCTGTTAGCAATGACTCCGAATGCGGTGCCGCCGATCTCTCCTGGAATGTGCCCGATATGAGCCTGAAAGCGCTCCCACTGGGCCGGTATTCCGTCCATCTCTTCGTATTCGTAGCGTTGTCCAAGACCGGCGATCAGCATGGCCGCTGCATCGACAAAGCGGGGTGGTTCAAGTTTCGCGTTGAAGTTCTGTTCCATCAGTATCGGCTCCACAAGTTCGATGCCTTCCAGTTGCCCCTGCGCGCGCACTTGCTCGGGCGTCGCGCCGAACTGATCCCGAAAGGCTCGGGTGAATGCTTCATGGGAGCCGTAGCCGGCGCCCAGCGCAACCGACAGGATGTCGGGCGCTCCGCCGGCCAGCGCGCGAGCGGCTTCGCTCAATCGCCTGGCACGCAGATAACGCATGATCGACAGGCCGAGCGTCGCGGAAAAAGCCCGCGACAGATGGAATCGCGAGACGCCGCACGCCTCCGCGATTTCATCGAGGGTGACCTCGCCTCCCATATGGCTTTCGATGAACCAGAGCGCTTTGGCCACGGGATCCATGCATCACTCCCTTCAAGCGAGACTATCCTTGCTCCTTCAGGAGACCTTTCGTTTGATCGAGCTTGCTGTCCTGCCAGACAAACTTTTCCTGTTTTGTTCTCGTTTGTCCGGCGCTACGCTAATAGCGATTCGCGTCAACGTTGGATCGCGAATGAATTGCTCGCGCCTGTGGACTTCTGTGAATCCCGCGCACAAGGAGCTGCAAGATACGATTTTTTGCCCGGCCGCAATCAGTGTCTGGTACCGAGAAGCAGGGCGCGGGTGACGGGGACGACATGGCAGAGGCAGCACGGAAGATCGGCGTGGCGGAAACCCCGCTCTATCGCGAGGCGCCGAACAACATTGAGGCCGAGCAAGCCCTGCTCGGCGCCATGCTGGTCAACAACGACGCTTTTTATCGGGTCTCCGATTTCCTCAAGCCCGCGCATTTCTACGAGCCGCTGCACCGCAAGATCTTCGAGGTCGCGTCCGAGCTGATTCGGATGGGCAAGATGGCCAATCCTGTGACCATCAAGACCTTCCTCCCGGCGGACGAGAAGGTCGGCGACATGACGGTGGCGCATTACCTGGCGCGCCTTGCGGCTGAAGCCGTCACCGTCATCAACGCCGCCGACTACGGCCGCGCCATCTACGACCTGGCCACACGCCGCGCGCTGATCACAGTGGGCGAGGATATGGTCAACATCGCCTACGACGCGCCTGTCGACATGGCGCCGCAGGACCAGATCGAAGACGCCGAGCGGCGTCTCTTCGAGCTCGCGGAAACCGGCCGCTACGACGGCGGCTTCGAAAGCTTCACCGACGCGGTCAAGCTCGCCGTGGACATGGCCAACGCCGCCTACATGCGCGATGGCGGCCTTTCGGGCATTTCGACGGGCCTGCGCGATCTCGACAAGCGCATGGGCGGGCTGCAGCCATCGGACCTGATCGTTCTCGCCGGCCGTCCTGGCATGGGCAAGACGTCGCTGGTCACCAACATCGCCTTCAACATCGCCCATGCCTACGAGCCGGCCCAGCAGGCCGACGGCTCCTTCAAGGCAAAGAATGGCGGTGTCGTGGGCTTCTTCTCGCTCGAAATGTCGTCGGAGCAGCTCGCCACGCGTATCATTTCCGAGCAGACGGAAATCCCGTCCTCGAAGATCCGCCGCGGCGAGATCAGTGAGTATGATTTCGAGAAGCTCGTTGCCTGCTCGCAGACGATGCAGAAGCTGCCCTTGTTCATTGACTCGACCGGTGGCATCTCGATCGCGCAGCTCGCGGCCCGGTCGCGCCGACTGAAGCGACAGCGCGGCCTCGACCTGATCATCATCGACTATATCCAGCTCATGAGCGGCTCCTCCAAGAAGGGGGAAAACCGCGTGCAGGAAATTACCGAGATCACAACAGGGCTGAAGGCCCTGGCGAAGGAGCTCGCCGTCCCGATCATCGCGCTCTCCCAGCTCTCGCGTCAGGTCGAAAACCGGGACGACAAGCGGCCGCAGCTTTCCGACCTTCGCGAATCCGGCTCGATCGAGCAGGACGCCGACGTGGTGCTCTTCGTCTACCGCGAGGAATATTACCTCAAGAACAAGGAGCCTAAGCCCGGCACGGACGAATACATCAAATGGGAAGCCGACATGAACGAGGCCCGAGGCAAGTCCGAGGTCATCGTGGCCAAGCAGCGCCACGGGCCCACAGGCACTGTCCCGCTCGGATTCCAAGGCGAGTTCACGCGCTTCTTCGACCTCGCCGAGGATAGCCATCTGCCTGAAAGATTCGAGTAAGGCGCGATGATCAGAGACGTTTCCTGATGGCCAAGCCGCGCGTCCAGTTCGTCTGCCAGGCCTGCGGTACCGTGCACACGCGCTGGGCGGGGAAGTGTGATTCTTGCGGTGAATGGAACACGCTGGTCGAAGAAGGCACGGGTGGCGGCATCGCCGCCGGCCCTCCCGGCCTGCGCTCGCCGCGCAAGGGCCGGCCAGTCGCGCTCACGACGCTTTCCGGCGAGATCGAAGACGCGCCGCGCATCGCTTCCGGCATTGGCGAGCTCGACCGCGCCACCGGCGGTGGCTTCGTGCGCGGTTCTGCGCTTCTCGTCGGCGGCGATCCGGGCATCGGCAAATCCACGCTGCTGATGCAGGCGGCGGCGGCGCTGGCCGGGCTCGGGCATCGCATCGTCTACGTCTCGGGCGAGGAGGCGGTGGCGCAGGTGCGCCTGCGGGCCCAGCGCCTCGGCGCGGCGAACGCGCCGGTCGAACTGGCCGCGGAAACGAACGTCGAAGACATATTGGCGACTCTTGCCGAGGGACGCCGGCCGGATCTGGTTATTCTCGATTCCATCCAGACACTGTGGACCGACGTTGCCGATTCCGCACCGGGCACCGTCACCCAGGTCCGCGCCTCTGCTCAGACGGTCATCCGCTACGCCAAGTCGACGGGAGCCGCCGTGGTGATGGTCGGCCACGTTACCAAGGAAGGCCAGATCGCAGGGCCGCGCGTGGTGGAGCATATGGTCGACGCCGTGCTCTATTTCGAAGGCGAAGGCGGTCATCACTATCGCATCCTGCGGACGGTAAAGAACCGTTTCGGCCCGACCGACGAGATCGGCGTTTTCGAAATGTCTGATCGCGGCCTCCGCGAGGTGACCAATCCATCCGAATTGTTTCTCGGCGAACGGCACGCGGCGGCGCCCGGAGCCGCCGTTTTCGCCGGCATGGAGGGCACCCGACCCGTCCTGGTGGAGATTCAGGCCCTTGTTGCCCCCTCCCCCCTCGGCACGCCGCGGCGTGCCGTCGTCGGCTGGGATTCGGCACGCCTTTCGATGGTGCTTGCCGTGCTTGAAGCCCATTGCGGCGTGCGCTTCGCTACCCATGACGTCTATCTCAACGTCGCTGGCGGCTATCGCATCTCCGAACCCGCTGCCGACGTGGCCGTCGCGGCCGCCCTTGTTTCGTCGCTCACCGGACTTGCCCTGCCGGCCGATTGCGTCTATTTCGGCGAAATCAGCCTTTCGGGGGCCATACGGCCGGTGGCACACGCACTCCAGCGCCTGAAGGAAGCCGAAAAGCTTGGGTTCGCACAGGCGGTTCTGCCGCGTGGAACGGACGAGCTGGCAGGAGGGTCGGGAGCCAGGGCGTTCCAGCCGGCAGTGCTCGCCGATCTCGTGGCCCGTATCGCAGGGTCCCGGCTGCGACGAACGGAAGAAGATTGAGCCGGCGCCGGCGGCCAGAAGGTCGCATCATGGAGTGGGAACGACATGCCGATTACGCTGCTTGACGGAATTCTCGTCGGCTTCACACTGGTTTCGGCAATGCTCGCCATGGTGCGCGGCTTCTCCCGCGAGGTCCTTTCCATCGCCTCCTGGATCGCCGCAGCGGCGGCGGCCTACTTCTTCTTCCCGCAAGTTCTGCCTTATGTGCAGCCCTACATAGACCACCCGCAGTTGGCAATGGCAGCGGCGGCGGGCATCGTCTTCGTGATCGCCCTTATCGTGGTCACCGTCATCACGATGAAGATCGCTGACTTCATCATAGATTCACGTGTCGGCGCGCTCGACCGCACGCTCGGCTTCCTCTACGGCGCGGCGCGCGGGATCCTTGTCGTGGCCGTCGGAATGATGTTCTTCAACTGGCTGGTCAGCTCCAATCCGCCGGCCTGGATCAGCCAGGCGAAGTCGCGGCCCCTGCTGGAAGACATCGGTACGCGGCTGGAAGCCATGCTTCCCGACGATCCGGAAAATTCGATATTGAAGAAGCTTTCGCCACCGGGCGCGAGCGAGCCTGCTCCCGAGGCGGGTAGCGAAACAGCTCCGACGACAGGCGACGCGGAGTCGCCTCCCGCCGAAGGTACCGGCAACTGATCGGAGACCGATCTGCTTGGTGGGCCGGATTCCAGGCCCTATATAGCGGTAACAGGATGAGAGGCAGCGAGTCCCCATGCCGGACGCCACCGCAGACAAGACATTTCCCGCCGAAGCCGACGATCACTTCCACGACGAGTGCGGCGTGTTCGGCATCTATGGTCGCCAGGACGCGGCCGCCATCGTCACGCTCGGGCTTCACGCCCTTCAGCATCGAGGCCAGGAAGCCGCGGGTATCGTGTCGTATGACGGCAATCAGTTCCACGTCGAGCGACATGTCGGGTTGATCGGGGACACCTTTACCAAACAGTCCGTCATCGATCGGCTGCCGGGCAACCGCGCGATCGGCCATACGCGTTATGCCACCACCGGCGGAGCGGGCTTGCGCAACGTCCAGCCCTTCTTTGCCGAACTCTCCGAAGGCGGTCTGGCCATCGCCCATAACGGCAACATCACCAATGCCCTCACCGTGCAGCGCATGCTGCAGAAACAAGGCGCGATCTTCTCCTCGACTTCGGACACGGAGACGATCCTGCACCTGGTCGCCACCAGCAAGGAGCGTGACATCAATTCGCGCTTCATCGAGGCGATCCGCCAGCTCGAAGGCGCCTTTTCGCTGGTTGCGCTGACATCGAAGAAGATGATCGGCTGCCGGGATCCGCTCGGCATACGGCCCCTGGTGCTTGGCGATCTCGACGGATCATGGATCCTGGCGTCGGAAACCTGCGCGCTGGACATCATCGGCGCCCGCTTCGTGCGCGATATCAAGCCGGGCGAGATGGTCATAGTAACCTCCAAGGGCATCGAGAGCGTATTCCCCTTCGAGGTTCAGAAGCCGCGCTTCTGCATCTTCGAGTATGTCTATTTCGCGCGCCCGGATTCCACCGTCGAAGGCCGAAACGTCTACGATGTCCGCAAACGCATCGGTGCCGAGCTCGCCATAGAGAGCCCGGTCGAGGCCGATGTCGTCGTGCCGGTTCCGGATTCGGGAACGCCCGCGGCAATCGGTTTCTCGCAGCAAGCCGGAATCCCCTTCGAGCTCGGCATCATCCGCAATCACTATGTGGGCCGCACCTTCATCCAGCCTGGCGACTCCATCCGCCATATGGGCGTGAAGCTGAAGCACAACGCCAACCGCCGCATGATCGAAGGCAAGCGCGTGGTGCTGGTCGACGATTCCATTGTGCGCGGTACGACCAGTCAGAAGATCGTGCAGATGGTTCGCGACGCCGGCGCCAGGGAAGTGCATATGCGCATCGCATCGCCTCCGACGCGCTCGTCCTGTTTCTATGGGGTCGACACGCCCGAGAAGGCGAAGCTGCTGGCTTCGCGCATGTCGATCGCCGAAATGGCGGATTTCATCCGCGTGGATTCACTCGGTTTCCTATCGATCGACGGCCTCTATCGCGCTGTCGGCGAAGCCGCTCGCGAAAACGGCGACCCGCAATTCTGCGACGCCTGCTTCACCACCGAATATCCCACGCAACTGACCGACACCGAAGGTTCCGACAATGTGCGGACTCTGTCGCTGTTGGCCAATAGCGGCTAACGGCAACTCTTCATGCCAGGCTCAGGCGCTGCTCCTGCCTTGTCCGGTAGAGGACAGGGTGCAACCGATTAGGACGCTTCGGAAATGACCAACTCCCTCGATCTCACCGGGCGTATAGCGCTTGTCACAGGCGCCTCGCGCGGGATCGGCTATTTCCTCGCCAAGGAGCTTGCCGCCGCCGGAGCACATGTCGTGGCCGTGGCCCGAACTGTTGGTGGATTGGAAGAGCTGGACGATGAAATCAAGGCCGCCGGCGGCCAGGCGACGCTGGTGCCGCTCGACCTCACGGACATGGCCGGGATCGACCGCCTCGGCGGCGCCATCAACGATCGCTGGGGCAAGCTTGACGTGATGGTGGCGAACGCGGCCATCCTTGGAGTGATATCGCCGATCGGTCATGTGGAAGCCAAGGTGTTCGACAAGGTGATGGCGATCAACGTCACGGCCACGTGGCGGCTGATCCGGTCCGTCGATCCGCTGCTGCGCCTGTCCGATGCCGGCCGGGCTATCATCATGTCTTCGGCTGCCGCCCATTCGGCGCGCGCCTTCTGGGCCCCTTACGCCGCCTCGAAGGCTGCCGTCGAGGCGCTTGCCCGTTCCTGGGCCGACGAGACCAGGAACTCGCCGCTGCGTATCAATGCGGTCGACCCCGGTCCGACACGCACGGCCATGCGGGCGCAGGCCGTCCCAGGCGAAAACCCCGCCAGCTTGCCGCATCCCTCGGAAATCGCGGCGCGGATCGTCGGGCTCGCAAGCCCTTCATTGACGGAGACCGGCCTGATCTACAATGCCAGGCAGGAACGTTTCACGACTTATCGGATCCCGGAATAGCCATCGCCAGGTTCACCCCTCGCTGCGCAGTCCACGATGAGCTCCGCGCTGCAGGCTCAAAAAAGTAATATTCAACGAGCCTCTTGCCATGCCCTTCCTGTCACCGCGTGACAGTGGCCAATCGCTGCGCCGCACGCAGTCGTGATTTGGCCGGGACTCTGCCTCGCTCTAGCCTTTGTAGAAGGCGGGACATTGCGGAGGACCTAGATGAAGCGCACCATTCTTTTGGCGTCATACGCGCTCCTGGGCATGGCAGGAACCTCTGCCGCACAGGATGCGTCCATGAGCTTTTTCGTGACCAGTCAGGGCCCGGGCAAGGGCGCCGATCTGGGTGGGTTGGAGGGCGCGGACGCGCATTGCCAATCGCTGGCCGAGGCCGCGGGCGTTTCGGGCAAGACCTGGCGTGCCTACCTGTCGACAGACAACACCAACGCGCGCGACCGGATCGGTTCAGGTCCATGGCACAACGCCAAAGGCGAAAAAATCGCCGATGATGTCGCCGCGCTCCATTCGGATCAGAATGGGATTACCAAGCAGACAGCGCTCGATGAAAAAGGCAATGTCGTCCAGGGTCGGGGGGATCAACCGAATCGCCACGACATCCTGACCGGCTCGCTTCCGGACGGAACGGCGGCGGATCAGACCTGCAATAACTGGGCAAGCGACGGGGAAGGCGCGGCGATGGTCGGTCACCACGACCGAATGGGCCTCGACGATTCGGCGGCTGCCAAGTCGTGGAACTCGTCGCATCCATCGCGTGGTTGCGGTCAGGAAGCCCTGCGCGGCACCGGCGGCGACGGCCTGCTCTACTGCTTCGCCGCGAACTGAGGCTGAGCCAATATTCTCCCGGATTTGGGTATAGCGCGCCGGGCGATCGGCGCGCCATAGAAGGGTTCGCAGCCAGGAATCCCACCCCATGTCCGCCCTGTCTCTCCCGGCGTCCCGGAGCCACGTCTACGCGGGCATCCTGCTGACAAGCATTTCCTACTTCATGTTTACTGTGCACGACGCGGCCGTGAAGCTTCTGGTTGCGGCCATTCCCGTATGGCAGGTCCTGTTCTTCCGCAGCATCACGATCCTGATCGGCTGCGTGGTTTTCGGCGGACGAGATGTCTATGCGGAAGCCTTTCGCTCGCCGATCATCAAGTCTATGTTCTTGCGATCCTTCCTGATCCTCGGCGCCTGGCTATGCTACTATACAGCCGCGCGCGACCTGCAGCTCGCCGAACTCACCACGATCTACTACGCCGCGCCGGTGATCGTCACCGTGCTGTCGGTCGTTCTGTTGAAGGAGCAGGTGCCGTTGCCGCGATGGGCGGCCGTGCTCATCGGCTTTGTTGGCGTCTATCTTGCTTGCAACCCCGCGACGCTCGGCTTCTCCGCGCCGGTGCTGCTCGTGCTTCTCGCGGCCTTCCTTTGGGGCCTTGCCATAGTGCTTCTGCGCAAGATCGCGCTTCGCGAGAAGACCATCATCCAGATGATCCTGAACAACATCTTTTTCCTCGTCACGGCGGGGCTGCCGCTTTTTTATCTGTGGCAGACGCCGTCTTGGAACGAGACATTGCTGCTGTTCGGCGCAGGGATCATCGCCGGCCTGGCCCAATTCACGTTGTTCGAAGGAATGAAGCGGGCGGAAGCATCGGTCGTTGCGCCCTTCGAATACACGTCGCTGATCTGGGCGTTCCTGCTGGGCTATCTGATCTGGGCCGACGTCCCACGCCGTGAGGTCTTTGTTGGCGCCGCGCTGATCATGGGTGCGGGCTTTTTGATCATCGCCGGCGAGCATTTCCGCAGGCGAGATCTGCCGCTTAAAAAATAGTTCGACCGTCCTGGGAACCTTTTTACGCTTCTCACGTTTGTGTGGCTGGACGGGCTGTCCCCCACCCCCCCTTACCCCCTCAGGCCCGTCCCTATACTTCGGCCGGCCCAGCAGGGCCGGCTTTTCTTTCGGTGCCATGATGAGGAACAACACATTGGCGAGGGTCTATACGCGGATTCCGCGCTGCTTTATCGTTACGACGAAATTCTGGGGTCCCGGAGAGGGGCTTCTTGACGGATCATCCGAAACTCTGGCGCGGCAGCTCTGGAGATAGGAGCTTGTAGAGCCGCATTGACCTTCCCGCTGCTTCGGCTACCCTTTTCGAGGAAGCGGTCGGATTGAGAGCCGCGGCGAGAGGCTGGGAGGTTCGGAATGATCCTGACCGTTACTTTGCTCCTCGGCCTCGTGGCTGCCTATCTGGCGATCGCGGCGATCGAAGTGATGCGGCTCGGCATCAGCTTCCGGCAAGCGTTCTTCTATGTTCCATTCAAGTTCCTCTATCCGATCGCCGATCGCCGGGTCCTCGTCGCCCGGCAAGCCGAACCGCCGGTGATCTATGCTGTCGTCCATCAGTCCCGCATAGATCCGGCGATGATGCTGGCCCTGCTCCCGCAGGACACGCTCCACATACTCGACCCCGACTCGGCGTCGGCGGCTTGGCTCGAGCCGTGGCGCGAGCTTGCGCGCACCATCGCTTTCAACGCCGAGCACGTTTTCGTCAGCCGCCGGCTCGTTCGCCATCTGCGCGGCAAGGGGCGGCTGGCGGTTTATTTTCCCGACGCGGTCGAGCCGGACACAAAGACGTTCCGCCTCTACAGGGCCGTTGCCCGGATCGCGTCAAAAGCCGAAGCCAGCATCGTACCTATCTTTATCGGCGGTGCCCGCCATCTCCCCTTCTCCCTGGCGACAGCCGAGCGGGCGCCCCGCCGATGGTTCCCGACCCTCCGGGTGGGCGTTCTGGAGCCGGCGACGCTTTCCGAATTGGCAGAGCGGCGCGGAACCCCGCAATCGACCCTGTCGAACACGTTGTTCGATCGGGTCGCCGAGGCACGCTTGGCAGGCGTCGATCGATCGCGCAGCCTGTTCCTTGCTTTGCGCGAGGCCGCCTTCCGCTTCGGCATCCACCGAAGCCCGCTGGAAGATGTCGCCAGTGGCCGTCTTGACTGGCGCCGACTGTTCGTCGAGGCTCGCCTGCTCGGCAACCGCTTTGCCTCTACGACCGCCCCAGGGGAAGCGGTCGGCCTCATGCTGCCGAACGCCAATGCACTCGTCGTTTCACTTGTCGGTCTGTTCTCGGCCGGCCGCGTCGCGGCCCTTATCAATTATACGGCCGGTCCAGCCAGCGTAACATCGGCGGTACGCACCGCCGTCGTCAGAACGATCGTCTCGTCCCGCGCCTTCGTCCAAAAGGCCGGTCTCGCCGACATCGTCCTTGCGGCCGAGCAAGGCGGCGCCAAGTTCATCTGGCTGGAAGACATCAGCGCCGGCGCGACAATCATCGAGAAGATGGCAGCAACGTTGTTCTGGCGCCTGCCGTTGGCCCGCCAGGACGCGGAAAAGCCAGCGATCATCCTGTTCACGTCCGGCACCGAAGGCTCTCCCAAGGCGGTGGTGCTGTCACATCGCAACCTGTTGGCCAATGCCATGCAGGCGGAGGCGCGGATCGCGATCTCACCGCTGGATACGCTGCTCAACGTGCTTCCGGCGTTCCATTCCTTCGGGCTCACCGGCGGCACCCTGTTACCCATGCTGACAGGCGTGCGCCTGTTTCTCTATCCCTCCCCGCTTCACTATAAGCTCATCCCAGGCGTCGCTGCCCGGGTGAAGCCCACGATCCTCTTCGGCACCGACACCTTCCTGACAGGCTACGCACGGACCGCGTCGGACAGCGACTTCTCCAGCCTGCGTCTGGTCGTCGCCGGCGGCGAACCTGTAAGAGGGGAAACCCGCCGCATCTGGCGTGAAAGGTTCGGAGCGGAGATCATCGAGGGATACGGCCTTACCGAAGCGGCCCCGGTCGTCGCCGTGAACTCCATCCTGCACAATCGCGACGGCACGGTGGGGCGGCTCTTGCCTGGCATGCGCATGCGCCTGGAGTCGGTCGAAGGCATCGGCGATGGCGGACGCCTATGGGTTTCCGGACCTAACGTGATGATGGGCTACATGACAGCGGAGCGCCCCGGCGAATTGCAATCCTCCGCCGACGCCAGTCATGATACGGGCGATATCGTTACGATCGACCGCGAAGGCTTCATGACGATCAAGGGCCGGGTCAAACGCTTCGCGAAGATAGCTGGAGAGATGGTGTCTCTCGGCGCGATCGAAATGCTTGTTCAGGCGCTTTGGCCGGAAGACATGCATGCCGTGGTTGCCGTGCCCGACCAGCGGCGCGGCGAACGCGTCGTGCTCGTGACGACCGCCGAGGCGGCCGAAGCCAGCACGCTTCGCCAATATGGCAAGGAGGTCGGCGCCGATGCCCTGCTCATCCCGCAGGACATCATAAAAGTCGACGCGATACCGATGCTCGGTACGGGCAAGACCGACTATGCGGCAGTTCGCCGGCTAGCCCTTGAACGCCTGGGCCTGAACGCCGCGGCCTAGACCTCAGGCGGAACGACAGCCGCGGCCGAATGCTCGGCCTCCTTTCGTGCCGTCCTCGCATAGGCCGCCGCACTCAGGGGCAGGAAGACCAGATAAGCCAGGACCGAGGCAGTCAAGGTGTACCAGGGATAGGCCGCAAGCAGCAGCACATAAGCCACGACGCCCAGGATCAGCGGCAACACCAGATCGCGACGCACGCGCACGCCGAATTTCTTGCCGGAAAAGACGGGCACCCGGCTGATCAGCAGGATGGCTATCAGGATCGTGTAGGCCGAACTGGCAAAGGCGAAAATACGGCTGCTCTCGACGCCGAGGAAGCCGAGATAGGCGGGCAGCATCACGAGCGCCGCCCCGGCCGGCGCCGGAACGCCCACGAAGTAATCGGCCTGCCAGGCCGGCCGCTCCTCGTCTCCGAGCAGGACGTTGAAGCGGGCAAGCCTCAAGCCGCAAGCAATGGCGAAGAGCAGTGCCGCTATCCAGCCCGGGGATCCCGCCACATCGAGCAGATAAGCGTAAAGGACAAGCGCGGGCGCCACCCCGAAATTGACGATGTCGGCGAGCGAATCCATCTCCGCGCCGAATTTGGACGACGCCTTCAACGCACGGGCGATGCGCCCATCGATGCCGTCGAGCAGAGCCGCGATGAGGACAAGCACCACCGCCGTCTGGAAGCGGCCTTCGAAGGCCATCCGAATGCCTGATAGGCCCGCGCAGATCGCAAGCACCGTGATCAGGTTGGGAATGATCAGCCTGAGTGGTATCTCATGAATACGCGGCCCGCCCTGTCCATGCGGCTGGAATGGTTTGAAGGGCGGACGCGCCATGAACTCTCCTAGAGCATTTTTGCAGCCAAGTGGAATCACTTGGCGCTGCACAAACGCGGCTGAACAAATACTAGAGCCGGAGGGACCGTTCTACCTGAGCGCATCCAGCTCTATGAAACCGTGACGAGGGGTGCGGCGACATCCCCGCCGAACTCTGCGATGACCGTCTCACCAGCCACGGCCGTCTGGCCGACTGCGACGCGCGGCGCCGCATTGGGCGGCAGGAAAACGTCGACGCGCGAGCCGAAGCGGATGAGGCCGAAGCGTTCGCCAACGCCGACATTTCCCCCGGCTTCCGTCCAGCACACGATTCGTCGCGCCACGAGTCCGGCGATCTGGACGGCGGCGACTGTTCCGTTCGGGCTGTCGATGACGACGCCGTTGCGCTCGTTCTCGGTGCTCGCCTTGTCGAGATCCGCATTGAGGAACTTGCCCGGCCGATGTTCGACCCTGATCACGCGCCCACGCACGGGAGCGCGGTTAACATGGCAGGAAAACACGTCCATGAAGACGGAAATGCGAGTCATCTCGCTTCCGCCCAGACCGAGTTCGCGCGGCGGAACGGCCGGCCCGACGGCCGAGACCACGCCATCGGCAGGGCTGATGACGAGGCGATCGTCGACCGGAGTGACGCGCTGCGGATCACGGAAAAAATACGCACACCAGGCAGTCAGGATCAATCCGATCCAGAAGAGCGTATAGGAAAGCAGCGCCAGCACCAGCGTAGCCGCGGCGAAGGCGGCGATGAACGGGTAGCCCTCGCGGTGGATCGGCACAAATGTCTTGCGGATCGTATCGGCAATGCTCATGACCGGCTCCGTGAGGAATTCGCGCCTGATTAACCGATATGGCCCAATGCCGCAACGCAGGATGGCACAGTGTCCTGCTCATACCAACGACCCTGGATGCTGAAACATCCAGAGTGCCTCAGGCGCCGACATGGCCATCCGGGCCGCTTGGCTTCGCACCACGCATCGGCCCGAACCAAAAGTTCGGAAAGCACGATGCGTTCACTCAAAGCGGCAGAGCGTTCTTGCGCGTCCGAATGGACACGCGGCGCTCTGCCAGGCGCGGCGCGCAGTCGCGCGCTCCAACCGCCAATCTTTCAAACCTCGGCGGTCCGGCGCCGCACCACGACCCCTAATTCGTCCGCCTCGCGGGCGATCCGCAACCGCTCCTCGGCTTCCGTCGCCTCGCGCTGGCGGTCCCACATGGCCGCATAGAGGCCTCGGGCGCGCAGCAGGCTCTGGTGCGTGCCGCGTTCGGCGATGGTTCCGTCCTGCAAGACGATGATCTCGTCGGCGCCGATCACCGTCGAGAGACGGTGTGCGATCACGATCGTCGTCCGCCCGCGGCTGACGAGATCGAGAGCCGCCTGGATCTCCTGTTCCGTGTGCGTGTCGAGCGCCGAAGTCGCCTCGTCGAGCATCAGGATCGGTGGCGCCTTCAGGATGGTGCGCGCGATGGCGACGCGCTGTTTCTCGCCGCCCGAGAGCTTCAGCCCCCGCTCGCCGACCATCGATTTGTAGCCGTCGGGAAGACGCTCGATGAAGCCGGATATCTGCGCCAGTTCGGCGGCTTTAGAAACCTCTTCCTCGCCCGCATCCGGCCTTCCATAGCGGATGTTGTAGGCAATGGTATCGTTGAACAGGACGGTATCCTGAGGGACCATGCCGATCACGGAGCGCAGGCTTGCCTGGGTGACGTCCCGGACATCCTGCCCGTCGATGAGGATGGAACCCTTCTGGATGTCGTAGAAACGGTAGAGAAGGCGCGAAATCGTCGACTTGCCTGCCCCGGACGGCCCGACCACGGCGACGGTCTTGCCGGCCGGTACCGTGAAGGAGACTCCCTTGAGGATCGGGCGCGCCCGATCGTAGGCGAAATAAACATCGCGGAACTCCACCTTGCCCTCGCTGACGACCAGCGGTTTGGCATCCGCGCGGTCGGTCACCTCCTGCGGCACGTCGAGCAGGTCGAACATGTTCTCGATGTCGGTTAGAGCCTGGCGGATCTCGCGATAGATCATGCCGATGAAGTTCAGCGGAATGGAAAGCTGCATCAGCATGGCGTTGACGAAGACGAAGTCGCCCACCGTCTGGGTACCGGCCCGTACTTCCAGCGCCGACATCACCATGATGATCGTCATGCCGATGCCGAAAATAAGGCCCTGGCCGAAGTTCAGCCAGCCGAGCGACGTCCATGTCTTCGTGGCGGCAATCTCGTAACGCGCCATCGAACGATCGAAGCGCTCAGCCTCCATACGTTCATTGTTGAAATATTTGACGGTCTCGAAGTTGAGAAGCGAATCGATCGCCTTGGTGTTGGCGTCGGTGTCGGAATCGTTCATCTCGCGCCGGATCGCGATGCGCCAATCGCTGGCCCGGACAGTGAACCATGTATAGAGCCAGACAGTGGCCGCAATTACCGCGACATAGAGCCAGCCATAGGCAACCGCGAATATGACGGCGGTAAGGGCGAATTCGAGCACGGTCGGCGCCGTGTTCAGCATCGTGAAACGGACGATCGAATCAATGCCCTTGGTACCGCGCTCGATGATGCGCGAAAGGCCCCCGGTTCGCCTTTCCAGGTGAAAGCGCAGCGACAGGTCGTGCATATGCACGAAGGTCCGATAAGCAAGTTGCCGGACTGCGTGCTGGCCGACCCGGGCAAAAAGCGCATCGCGGAGCTGATTGAGGCCCAGCTGGACGATACGCACGCCATTGTAGGCCACGACGAGCATCACAGGCGCGAGCAGGACAGCCGGGAGCGCGGGCAGGCTTTTGGCGTCATTGGCCAAGCCGTCGGTCGCCCATTTGAAGAAGTAGGGCACCGTCACGAGGACGAGCTTCGCCGCGACCAAGAACACCGTCGCCCACACCACGCGTGCCTTCAGGTCGGCGCGATCTGCCGGCCACATATAGGGCCAGAGATTGGCGATGGTCCTCAGCGTCGAGCCGGATTCGGCAGAAACAGTCTTGGCCACGTCGCTGTCACTTCTTCTTATGGTTTTCCGGAACACTGCAACCCGACGGCGCCACGCAGCAGGTCTCAAGGAGCGTTGAGACGGCCTGGAACAGCCTCGCCGCAGCATCGCGATCCACGGCATAAAGCGAGCGTTGTCGCTCCGGTGCGTAACGCACCAGCCCCGCAGAGACCAGCACTTTCAAATGTTGCGAAACAGTCGACTGGGCAAGATCGAGGGTGTCGACGACATCCTTGCAGCAACAACAACCCTGCGACGACAGATGGCGAAGGATGGCGATGCGCGCCGGATGCGCGAGCGCCGCGAGCTTGGCAGCGAGGCTATCCGCCGGCTCTGCTGGGTCGTGCTCGAAAAATGCGCTGCCTGACAACTCCATCGTCCATCGCCGATATAAGATGAACGGCGGAATTGCAATCGCTATTGGGAGGGTTTGGCGGTCATCTGCTCGCCCATGGCCTTCATGTCGGCAGTTTCGCCCTCTTTTGTACGCTCGGGGACAGAGAAAACCTGGCCGGGCCAGATCCGATCAGGATTCGCAATCTGGTCCTGGTTGGCGAGGTAGATCGTGGAGTAGCGGATGCCCCGTCCATAGACCCGACGCGAAATGCGCCACAGCGAGTCGCCCCGCCGGATAATGACTGCGCTTGCAACAGCTTCAAGCTTTGGTGCAGTCGCCTCCGGAGAAACAATCGCCTCCCGAGCCGGTTGCACTGCCTTCAGCGTTGCATTGGGATCGTGAACCGGTGGCGCCGCTTGAGCTGGCTCGTCCGTTGGCGCGACGGCCGCAATCGTCTCACCCGGCTCGCGCTCGAACGGCACTGCAGCGCGCGCCATGACTTGGAGTCCGTCGTCGCCCAAGACGTCGGCTCGTATCATATAGTTGCCGACCGGCAGTTCCCGCTCGGCCTCCACGAGGAAACGCCCGTTGGGTGCAGCCTTGGCTTCGCCCAACAGCATCTCGTTGGCGTAGACCCGTACGCTCCGCCCAGGCTCGGCCCTGCCAGCCACGAATATCTTCTTTCCTTCGATCTCCACCGCCTGCACCGCGACGGCAGGCGCCACAGCCTTTTCCGGCTTAGCCGCTGCTGTCGCATCGGAAGGTGCTGCAGCAGCTTGCTGCTGAGCCGGCGGCTCGGACGTCGGCGCGCTTTGGCTGGACTTCGCAGGCTCCTCCGGCCTCGAAGGTTCAATTTGCTTGAGGGGCGCCGTCGCCTGAGGCGCAGGATTCGGAGCGGTAACCACCTCCGACGCCCTGCCGGGCGTCTCGACCATTGCAAGCACCTGGCCGCTAGACGTTTCAGGAACGGATACAATCGCCGTTTCAGCCGATGCCAGGGGCGACGCGCCGGGGGCAGTGGAGCGCAAGGTGAACTGGTAGTCGCCCGGTTTCAGCGGCTTGTCGAGAACGATCGCGAAATCACCGCTCGCATCAGCCTTGGCCGTGCCGACGACTTGTTCGCCGACGAGCATCTCGACTGACGCCTCTGGGTCGGCCTTGCCCGCAACGACCACCGAACCATCGGGCTCGACCCTCACCACGTCGAAGGCGGGGACGACAGGCCCGCTGGCTGGCGGCGTCTGCTTGTCTGACGGCTTTGCAGGCGTGGCCGGCTGCTCGGGAGCGGACAGGCGTCCAGCCGTCGTCGCTGCATCCGGCTGGGGCACCGCCACCAATTGCCCCGATCGGGTGTAAAGATAAGGGTCAAGGGCCCCGGACACATAGGCGGTCCCACCCGCCGCGACCGTGCCGCCGGCGAGAAAGAGAAACGCCTTCCATGGATTTACGACCATTCCGTCCTAAGCCCCATTAGCCACCTCACCTTGCTCTACAGTCTTTTCCGAAAACCGACAAGAAAAGCCGCCGAGCCCTTGACCCCGTCCCAAGATGAACTCAGATGGAATTGTCCAATCCCGTGGCGAGGGTCCGAAGAACTCATGAACACGATCCGTTCCGTCTGCGTCTATTGCGGCTCCTCGCCTGGCCAGGACGATGCATATGTCCGCTCGGGCCAGGCACTCGGTCGGGCCATCGCCGCAGCGGGCCTGCGCCTCGTCTATGGCGGCGGCACGAAGGGCATAATGGGCGCCGTCGCTGACGGAGTGATCAGAGCCGGCGGCAAGGTCACCGGTATCATTCCCCGCTTCCTCATCAGCAAGGAAGCGACTGAAGCTGCTCTTTCCCGCCTCGACGAACTCGTGATCACCGAGAACATGCACGAGCGCAAACATACAATGTTCGAGAAATCCGACGCCTTTGTGGCGCTGCCCGGCGGCATCGGCACAGTCGAGGAGATCGTCGAGATCATGACCTGGGCGCAGCTCGGGCGCCACCGCAAGCCTATCGTCTTCGTCAATGTGCGCGGGTTCTGGAACCCGATGCTGGCGCTGCTGGACCACATGCGCACGGAGGGTTTCGTCCATAGCAGCCACCTCGTCCAGCCGATCGTCGTCGACGACCCGGATGCGGTGATCGCGGCCATACTGGCGGAGGCCGTGGCTGACGGTGTCCCATCCAGCGGAGTAAGCTCGGTCATCGACAAGATGTAGCGGGCTGGGCGATCCGCCTCAGGCGGAGCGGCCGCGAAAGATCGACCAAGTATAGATCGCCAGCGCCGCCCAGATCAGCCCGAAAGCCACAGCCCGCACTCCGCCGAACGGTTCGCCGAAGACGAAGACCGCGATCAACAGCACGATCGACGGGCCGATATATTGCATCAGGCCCAACGTCGAAAGACGCAGCAGCTTGGCGCCGAAAGCATAAAGCAGCAACGGGATCGCCGTGACCGGGCCGCAGAGCAGAAGCAACGTGACGTCATCGGGTGAAGACACGTTGAAATGCCCTTCACCGCGCCCTTGCAGCCACAGGATATAGGCGAGCGCCGGCAGGCACAGAATCAGCACCTCGAGGAAAAAGCCCTGGCTCGGGCCGATGGGTAGCGTCTTGCGCAGGTAACCATAGACGGCGAAGGTCAGCGCCAGGGCTAGCGAAACCCATGGCAGGCCTCCCGCATAGATCGTCAGGATCACCACGGCCAACGTTGCCAGTCCGACTGCAAGGATCTGCAACTTGTTCAGCTTTTCGCCAAGCAACGCCGATCCCATGACCACGCTCATCAGTGGATTGATGTAGTAACCGAGTGCCGTTTCCACTGCCCGATCGACAGCGATCGCCCAGACATAGATGCCCCAGTTGAGCGTGATGATCGACGCTGTCACCGCAGCCATCAGCAAGGCGCGCGGCGACCTGATCGCCACCTTGACGTCTGCCGTCCTGCCGAGGAGAAGAAGCGCAAGCCCGGCGAGCGGCACCGACCAGACGATACGATGGGCAACCACTTCCACAGCGGGAATATGGTCGACCATCTTCATGAAGATCGGCAGCACGCCCCAGAGCGTATAGGCGCCAAGAGCAAACAGGAAACCGCGCGTGGCTGCCCTTTCAGCGTTGTCCGATGAAGTCTGAATAGTCATGAAGGGTCTATGGCCCCGCCTCTTTCAAAGCGCTATCCAAAACTTCTGATGGCTCATCGCAATTTGCCTGATGGATCATTGCCTATTCGGCAGCCACCAGCCCGGCCAGCTCGCGGTTCTTCATCAGCTTGTAGACGATCGAATCCATCAGTGCCTGGAAGGAAGCATCGATGATGTTGTCGGATACGCCGACCGTCCACCAGCGGGCGCCAGTTGAGTCATGCGATTCGATCAGCACCCGCGTGATCGCTTCGGTGCCGCCATTGAGGATGCGCACCTTGTAGTCGACCAGCGTGAGATCGCCTATCTCGCCCTGGTACTTGCCGAGATCCTTGCGCAGCGCGATGTCGAGGGCATTGACGGGACCATGGCCTTCCGCCACGGACATCCTTTCCTCGCCGTCGATCGATACCTTCACGATCGCTTCCGACACCGTCTTCAGATTGCCGTTGGCGTCGAAGCGCCGTTCGATCATGCAGCGGAAAGAGCTGACATGGAAGAACTCCGGAACGATGTGCAGCATCCGGCGGGCAAGCAGTTCGAAGCTCGCATCCGCCCCTTCATAGGCGTAGCCTTCGGCCTCACGTTCCTTGACCAGCGCGATGAGCGCATCGAGCCGCCGGTCGTCCTTCGGCACCGTGATGCCGCGGCGCTTGAGCTCGGCAACGAAATTCGCCTTGCCGCCCTGGTCGGACACCATCACCTTGCGACGGTTGCCGACCGATTCCGGCGGCACGTGCTCGTAGGTCTGGGGCTCCTTGGCGATCGCCGAAGCGTGAATGCCGGCCTTGGTGGCAAAGGCCGACGCCCCGACATAGGGGGCCTGGTGTTCCGGCGCGCGGTTCAGCAATTCGTCGAAGGCGCGCGACAGGCGCGAAATTCCTGCCAACGCCTCTGGCGAGATACCGGTCTCGAAACGTTCGGCGAAAGCCGGCTTCAAGACGAGCGTCGGAATGATCGAGACGAGGTTGGCGTTGCCGCAACGTTCACCGATACCGTTCAGCGTTCCCTGGATCTGACGCGCGCCGGCTTCCACAGCGGCCAGAGAGTTGGCCACGGCCTGGCCGGTGTCGTCATGCGCGTGAATGCCGAGATTCTCGCCGGATACGCCGGACGCGATCACCTCCCCGACGATGGAATGCACCTCGGACGGCAAGGTGCCGCCATTGGTGTCGCACAGCACCACCCACCGCGCGCCGGCATCGTAAGCCGTCCTTGCGCAGGCCAGCGCGTAGGCAGGGTTGGCCTTGAAGCCGTCGAAGAAATGTTCGCAGTCCACCATCGCTTCCTTGCCGGCGGAACGCGCCGCTTCGACCGAAGCCCGGATAGCGTCGAGATTCTCCTGCTCCGTGCAGCCCAGCGCCACGCGAACATGATAGTCCCAGCTCTTGGCGACGAAGCAGATTGCGTCGGACTTCGCCTGAACCAGGACAGCGAGCCCCGGATCGTTGGAGGCGGATATCCCGGCACGCTTGGTCATGCCGAAGGCGACGAAACGGGCCCGTTCGGTGCGTCTTTCGGCGAAGAAGGCCGTGTCCGTGGGGTTCGCGCCGGGGTAGCCGCCCTCGACATAGTCGATACCGAACGCATCCAGCATGCCGGCAACGGCGATCTTGTCCTCCACCGAGAAATCGATGCCCGGAGTCTGTTGCCCATCCCTCAAGGTGGTGTCGAAGAGATAAAGACGTTGCTTGCTCATCGCGACACCGAAACAGTCGGTTCCGCCTTGCCGGCGAACTTGTCCGTCGCCCGGATCAGCCGATCCAGTATCCCCGGCTCGGAATAGGCATGGCCGGCGCCTTCGATCAGATGGAACTCGGCCTCGGGCCAGGCCTTGTGCAGCGCCCATGCAAAGCGGACCGGACACGGCATGTCGTAGCGGCCATGCACGATGACGCCTGGAATATCGCGCAGCCGATGCGCGTCCCGAAGTAACTGTCCCTCCTCCAGCCAGCCTGCATTGACGAAGAAGTGGTTCTCGATGCGCGCGAAGGCGATGGCGAAATCGTCCTCTCCGAATTTGTCGCTGGTCTCCGGCTCCGGCAGCAACGTTATCGTCTCGCCTTCCCAGAGGCTCCAGGCGCGCGCGGCCTCGACCCGGGCTTTGCGGTCGGCACCGGTGAGACGCTTGTGGTAAGCCGCGATCAGGTCGCCACGCTCGGCCTCGGGGATCGGCGCGACGAAACGCTCCCATTTGTCCGGGAACATCTCCGAGACGCCGAACTGATAGTACCAGGCAAGCTCGGCCCTGGTGAGCGTATAGATGCCACGCAGCACAAGTTCACTGACGGATTGCGGATGCTGCTCGGCATAGGCGAGCGCGAGCGTCGAGCCCCAGGAGCCGCCGAACACCAGCCATTTGTCGAGCCCGGCCATTTCGCGCAGCCGTTCGATGTCGGCGACGAGGTGCCAGGTCGTGTTGGCTTCCAACTCCGCATGCGGCGTCGAGCGTCCACAGCCGCGCTGATCGAACAAAATGACGTCGTAAAGGCTCGGATCGAAGAGCCGCCGGTGCTTCGGCGAGATGCCCCCACCCGGCCCGCCATGCAGGAAGACGGCAGGCTTGGCGCCCCTGGTGCCGACACGCTCCCAATAGATGCGATGCCCCTCTCCCACATCGAGCATGCCGCTGTCGAAGGGTTCTATCTCGGGATAGAGGGTGCGCAAAACGTCAGTCATAGTTTCAAGCCTTGTGCCGGCCAGTTGGTCGTCTCGTGATCGGGATGCTGGAAAGAGATGATCTCTTCCTGCCTCCCGTAGTAGTCGGGATCCTCGTGGACCGGCGCGTCGAAGATCTTGTCGACCCAGGGCAGACGCGCAGCATGATTCACCTGGATCTGCGGCGCGAGGTCGGAACGATCGTCGAAGGCGCCGATGGCAATCTCCAGCCCGCCGGGATGGCGATAGGTCAAGGGCGTGCCGCATTCCTTGCAGAAGCCGCGGTCGATATTCACGGAGGACTGGAAGTAGCTGGGCGCCTCGCGGATCCATTCGACACCCTCAGGGGGAACCGTGACCAGGGCCGAGAAGAACGAGCCGAACTGCTTCTGGCACATGCGGCAATGGCAAATGGAAGGCCGACCGAGGGCGCCATGAATGCGGAAACGGACTGCGCCGCACTGGCAGCCGCCGGTCCTCACTGTCTGGGGCTCGCTCATGATCTTTCCTTCGGAGGCCAGGTTTCGGTGTCGTAGTCGGGGTGCTGGTAGGAAACGAGTTCGGCGAGGAATGGAGCCTCCGCCGCGTCGGCCATCGTTTCCTCGCCCGGCAGGCCGGGCACTTGATCCACATAGGGAAGCTTGGCCTCGATGCCCCACTGGATGGTGGGCGCTATCTCCTCTGGATGATCGAAGGTCGCGATGGCCAGCGCGATGCCATCGGGCGCTTCATAGAAGAGCGGCGTGCCACAATCCCCGCAGAAACCGCGGAACGCAAAGTTGGAGGATTGGAATTTCCTGGGCGTGCCTCGTGTCCAGGTGAGCTTCGCGCCGCGAACGGAAACGAGCGGCAGATAGAAACTGCCGCTCGCCTTCTGGCACATACGGCAATGGCAGACGGAGGCGTCCCCTAGCGCGCCTTCGACATGGAAGCGCACGCAACCGCATTGGCAGCCACCGGAATAGACAGGCCTGTTGTCGAGACTCATCATTGCCCTACTCCGCAGTGTGGCAAACGGCTTCGACGTTGTTGCCGTCCGGATCCAAAACGAAGGCGCCGTAGTAATCGGGGTGATAGTGCGGACGCGGCCCCGGCGCGCCATTGTCCCTGCCGCCGGCAGCGATCGCGGCGGCATAGAACGCATCGACCTCCGCCCGGCTGCGGGCCGTGAAGGCGTAATGCCGGCCGGGGCCCGTCGGCGTAGCCTCATGCAGCCAGAAAACAGGGCGATCACGCCCATAACCACCCACCTTGCTCCCGCCCGTATATTCAGCCGGAACCATATGGAGAAGCGATGCGCCCAGGGGTGCCATCGCCTTGTCGTAGAAGGCTTTGGAGGCATCGAAATCGGAAACGGTGATGCCGATATGATCGATCATGCTGCTGTCTCCTTGTTGTTGAGTTCTAGCGGCCGAGGATCGCCAAGCCCGGCCGTAGCGACGATATGCTGGCACACGCCGTCAATGTCGCGAAGGATGTCGTCGTTCCAGAAACGCAGGACCGTCCAGCCAAGGCGCTCGAGTTTTGCGGTGCGTGTTTGGTCAGCTTCGGCCTGGTCTGAGGTGCCATGCTGGGAGCCGTCGACCTCAACAACTAGTTTCTTCGCCGGACAGGCGAAGTCGACAATGTATCCGGCAACGGGCAATTGGCGGCGGAAACCCAATCCCATGAGCCGGTGGGCACGAATTTCGTTCCACAGCTTGAGTTCTGCATCGGTCATAGATTTGCGCATTTTTCGTGCAAACTGGCGATGCGTGCTCGGGACAGAGGCGTGGCTCACTTATTTCTCCCGAGTAGGGGCGTCGTGGACCTACCCCCCTCTGCCCTGCCGGGCATCTCCCCCTCAAGGGGGGAGATTAGCGGCGGTTGCCCACCGCGCCAGCCTGGGTTGCGGGGCAGCTTTCTTAACCTGGAGCCGATCGAGCAGCCAGCCGATCTGCCCCCTTGAGGGGGAGATGTCCGGCAGGACAGAGGGGGGTGCTGTCCCGCCAACCCGACCATGAACGCAATTCCCCTCACCTTCTCACCTCCCACGTCGTCACACGCTCTCCGGTGGTGGGATCCTTGCCGTCCTTCAGTTGCACTCCCTGGGCGAGCAGTTCATTGCGGATCCGGTCGGCCTCGGGCCAATTCCTGGCAGCGATCAGGGAAAGCCGTGTCGCTATGCGCGCTTCGATCTCTTTGCCGTCTATGTGAGCGGTCTCGGCCTTACCGGCCAGCCATTCCGTTTCGGTTTGCCCCAGCAGCCCCAGCAAAGCCGCGCTCGTCTTGAGCCGGACTTTCGCTTCGGGCGATCCTTTCGATGCTTCGGCGCGCAGTTCGTGCAGCGCGGCGATTGCCTTGGACGTGTTCAGATCGTCGAGCAGGGCATCGGCAGTCTCCTCGCAGGATACGTCCGAGACCTGCGTATCCCCGACGGCACGGTACCAGGCATCGAGCGTCCGCTCCGCCTCCGACAACGCGCTCGCCGTGAAATCGATCGGCTGCCGATAATGGGTCATCAACATGGCCAGCCTCAGCACTTCGCCCGGCCATTGTCGTCCACCGAACGTCTCCATCCTCAACAGTTCGTGGATGGTCACGAAATTCCCAAGGCTCTTGGACATCTTCTGCCCCTCGACCTGAAGGAAACCGTTGTGCATCCAGACATTCGCCATGCGCTCCGACCCGAAGGCGCAGCAGGATTGCGCGATCTCGTTCTCGTGATGGGGAAAGACGAGATCGATGCCACCGGCATGGATATCGAAGATGTTCTTCAGTGGATCGTCGCATTGCAATCCGCCCCCATAGGGCTCCAGCAGCTTCGCCATGGACATGGCCGAGCATTCTATATGCCATCCCGGACGGCCCGGCACGGCAATGCCGGAAGGTGACGGCCAACCGGGTTCGCCTTCCTTCGACGGCTTCCACAGCACGAAATCCATCTCGTCGCGCTTGTAGGAAGCAATGTCGACACGGGCCCCGGCAAGCATCTCGTCAAGAGAACGACGCGCCAGAGATCCATAGCGGGGGCCGGCGCGCTTGTTCATCTCCGACGGCGAGAAAAGCACGTGGTCCTCGGCAACATAGGCAACACCCCGCGCGACCAGCCGCTCGATCATGGCGCGCATTTCATCAATATATTCAGTCGCTCGCGGCTCGTCGGTCGGCGGCAGGCAGCCAAGCGCGGCCACGTCCTCGTGGAACTGCCGCGCGGTCCTCTCAGTCACCCGGCGGATCGCTTCGTTGAGCGGCAGGTCCGGAAAGTCGCGCGCGGCGCGGGCGTTGATCTTGTCGTCGACGTCGGTGATGTTGCGGACATAGTTGACGTGCTCCGGGCCATAGAGGTGGCGAAGCAGGCGGAACAACACGTCGAAGACGAGCACCGGCCGGGCATTTCCGATATGCGCATAGTCGTAGACGGTGGGGCCGCAGACATACATGCGCACATTGCGGGGATCGATCGGGACAAAGTCTTCCTTCACCCTCGTCAGCGTGTTGTAGAGCCGCAACCCCTTGGACGTGTCAGACATGTATCTCCAAGCCTTTGTTTCCGGGCGTGCGTCGAACGCACGCAATCCGGCCTGCTGGCCTGGGCGTTTGCTTGTCTTTCGGAAAAGGGGCGAAAACGTCCGGACCAGCGCGTGCGCTAGTCAATAATGCAAATGCCGATAATGGCGAAGGACGTTTTCATGGCCCGCTTTATCGCTCCCGCCCCCTACGGCCGTCAAGCTGCAATGTCACGAAGGAGCGCAACGCCGAAGGCGGAGGATCGTTCCGCTAAGCTTTTATTAAACATGTCCACAAAACGGGATCGGCAAAAGAATGCCCGAACCGGCCAAAAGTCACGATTTGGTCGAATTCGATACCCATTTGCAGCTTTCAGAGCAACGCTTACCCAAGGGAAGAGAAAGATGACCCGGACCAAGAGCGAAGCCGAACGCGCGCGTAGCCAGCACGCGGCTCTCGCCAGCCACTATCGCGCGATCGGACCGGCCGCTATCGTTGCAGCGCTCCTGCACACTAAGAAGCGCAAAGCGGCGAAGCCCTCGAAGGCCGGCTGAGAGCGGATCAGAAGAGAGACATCTGGCCGTCGGGCACGTTTCTGGCGGCTTTCGCGGAATCTGCCCGCGAGACGACTGGTTGGACCGGCGCGTCGAAGCGTTCCTGGATGTCCGGCCCGACATTGGCGACCTTGTTGACGCGATCCGAGACAGGGATCGCCTCGAACAAGCCTTCCTCCGCAGGGCGGAGCATGCAGGCCACGTCGCGCGGCTCCCGTCTCCGGCAGTCGAGCCAGGCCGAGAAACTGTCGGGCTCGATGACGATAGGCATGCGGTCGTGAACATGAGCGACGTCGGCATTGGCGGACGTCGTCAAGATGGCTCCCGTATCGATCTCGGAGCCTCCTGGTTCGCTCCAGGTTTCCATCAGCCCGGCGAAGGCAACGAGGCCGCCGCGCCTGGGCCGCACCCAATAGGCCTGAAGCTGGTTCGATCCGCTGCGCCTCCATTCATAGAACCCCGACGCCGGGATCAGGACCCGACGATGGCGCATGGCGACCTTGAAAGAAGCTTTTTCGGCAGCGCTTTCCGAACGCGCATTGATCAGCAGCGGAAAATCCTTGGGGTCCTTGACCCAGGCGGGAATGAGTCCCCAGCGCACCAGAACTGCCCGCCGATCCGGCAGGTTGGAGCCCGGTGCCCTCGGCTCCCCTGCGATTATGGTCAGGATCGGCTGGGTCGGAGCGATGTTGTAGCGAGCCGGGAAATCCTCGAGTTCGGCCAGGCCGGCGAAAGCAGCCGTCTGATCGGGCGTGGCTGTCAGCGCGAATCGTCCGCACATATCTGGTTCCTCGAAGCCCGTTCCTGTCCTTAAATGATGTTCGGGCGGCGCACGCCCCCGCGCCGGATGGTGTCGTGCCGGCATCGATCTCGCAACCCTCAATCGAAAGTCGCGCTTGGCACCTTCCACAGAAATGCCGGTCGTGGCTTAGCAAGTTGGGGTTTTTCGCCGTTGCTTCACCTGCGAGCCCTTCTCTTGCCGCAGCTTTTGTCGGAAAACCGTGTGACGCTTGTCTGAACCCGCTTGGAAGATCCCATGGAAAATGACGAGATTCCCGCCGTGTCCGTGGCGGTTCGGCGCGGCGACACGGTGCTTCTGGTAAAACGCGGGCGTGAGCCGTCCCGCGGCTATTATGCTTTTCCCGGCGGGCGTGTCGAACCGGGTGAAAGTCTGGAAGACGCTGCTCGCCGCGAACTTCACGAAGAGACCGGGCTCCACGTTCATGACCTCGAACTCGTGCGGGACTACCTCATCGAAGGCAGGCACGGTGATCGACTGCATCGCTACCGGCTTCACGTCTTTGCCGCCAGCCACGGCGCTGGCGAAGCGGTTGCCGGAGACGATGCGGAGGAAGCCGGTTGGTTCGACCTCGAGGCGATGAGGGCAATGCTTCTCTCCGACTTCGTGCTGGATGTGGCGAGCGAAGTTCTGGAATGTTGATCGGCTGCCTGACCGCTTGCGAGCGCTCCCGCTATCAGTCACAAGGGCCCATGATCCTTCGACCCGCCATAGCAGCCACTCTGGCCCTCCTCCTCGGAGCGGGCGGCGCCGTCGCGCAGGCTCCCGTGGTGGAAGCTCCTTTCGAACCCAAGCTGATGCGTCTCGCCGAGGTTCTGGGCTCTCTCCATTATCTCAGGAACTTGTGCGGCGAGCGCGGCAATCAATGGCGCGACGAAATGGAAAAGCTTCTGGCCGCGGAGAATCCCGATCCTGCGCGGCGCGCCCGTTTCGTGGCCAACTTCAACCGGGGCTACCGCTCTTTCGACGGGATCTACGCGAACTGCACGTCCTCGGCCACCGAGGCGATCAGCCGCTATATGAAGGAAGGCGAGGCGCTAAGCCGAGACATTGCCTCGCGTTTTGGCAACTGAACCGCCTTTTTATTGACGGATTGATGGCGAAAGAGAGGGGTAAGGACCTGTTAACTTTTTCGCCAAGCACGGCGCACAAGCGTGATGGGCTGTGGTAGAAAGCCTTAACGGGGCATTAATCGGGACGACTCAAGTTGATCCGCATTGTCAGGATCGCCGCTTGAAGAGGGTGGAAGGCAGTATATGGAACGGGGCATCAACGACATCGATGCACTGGTGCGCGAGGAAAAGCGCCTGACGGCCGTGGAGAGCCACAACGAAGCCTGGGCAGAGGGCCTCTCGGCCGGTATCGAACCTGAGATCATAGCCGAGGCCGCGCTTTCCACTGCGTTCGGCGAATTGCTTCGCGCCAGCGGCGAATCCGCTGCCCTCGCGCTTCTCGACCGTATGCGCGAGAAGGTGATCGCCGGAGAATTTGAGCCGCTGCTGCGGCGTCATTGACACACCTGCCGGCCGATTTCTCCTGTATATGGTCCCGAAGGCAGGGCGGTGTTCGCCCGCCCATACAGGTTGGATAAGCATGGCAAGTCACATTTTCGGCGCATCGCACTTCAATGCAGGCAGCGCGGCCGTTCGGCTGCTAGCCGGCACCTTTCTGCTTTCGAGCGCGGTCCTGTCGGCGACCGTGGATGCTTCGGCCCTGAGCGAAATCAAGCAGGAACAGGTGACGCCGCCGACCGATGAAGCGGTCGAGAAGCAGCCTCTCCCGCCGGCAGATGGGGCGCCCTCTTCCGATCCGGCACAAGCTACTCCGCCCGCGACGGATGAGCCCGAGGTGCCATCCGAGGAGGGCGCGGAAAGCGGCGACGATGAGGCCGGCAAGCAACAACTCGGCAGGCCGGAGATCGATCCGAACGCGCCGCTGCCGGAAATCATGTATGACGTCGACCGGCTGCCGGAACCGGTCAAGCGCATGCGCAATCTGATCATCGAGGCCGCCAAGGGCGGCGATATCGAAGCCTTGCGCCCGCTGATCGGCAATGGCTCGGACGGCACCCTGCTCTCGCTTGGCGGAGTCGAAGGCGACCCGATCGAATTCCTCAAGGAAGGCTACAGCGACAGCGACGGGCAAGAGCTTCTCGCCATACTCGAAGAGGTGCTGAACGCCGGCTACGTGCATCTCGATGCCGGCAAGCCGGAGGAGCTCTATGTCTGGCCCTATTTCGTGGCCGTCCCGCTGGAGCGCCTCGATTCGCGCCAGCGCGTGGAACTCTTCAAGATCGTCACGGCTTACGACTATGAAGAGATGAAGGCTTCCGGCGCCTATACGTTCTATCGCACCGCCATCTCGCCGGACGGCCGTTGGGAGTTCTTCGTAGCCGGCGATTGAACCGGCTGCCCCGCCCTGCGTCCTTCGAGGCTCGCTTCGCTCGCACCTCAGGATGAGGGGACGTGGCGCCGATCTCCCTCATCCTGAGGTGCGAGCGAAGCGAGCCTCGAAGGACGCACCAACGAGCCGGTCAGGCGGCCGGCAAAGCCTCGGAGAAGAGCACGGGCTCGCCCTGCCCCGCCGTGACGATCTCCGCCTCCCACATGACTCTCTTGCCGCGGATGATCGTGCCCACCGGCCAGCCGGTAACCTGCCGGCCGTGATACGGCGTCCAGCCGGCCTTCGATCCCGCCTGTTCGTTGAGGATCGTCTCGCGACGCTTCATGTCGACGACGGTGAAGTCGGCATCATAGCCGGCGGCGATGCGCCCCTTCCGCGCCATGCCGAAGATACGCTGCGGACCATGGCTGCTGAGATCCACGAATCGTTCGAGCGTCAGCCGTCCGCTGTTGACATGATCGAGCATGATCGGAACCAGCGTCTGGACACCGGTCATGCCCGACGGCGAGGACGGATAGGGTTTCGCCTTCTCCTCGAGCGTGTGCGGAGCATGGTCCGAGCCGAGCACGTCGACGATGCCTTGCGTTACCCCGCGCCACACCCCATCGCGATGTCGCTGCCCCCGTATGGGCGGGTTCATCTGGACCAGCGTGCCCAGCGAGGCATAGTCGTCGGCGCTCAGCGTCAGGTGATGCGGTGTCGCCTCGCAGGTCGCGACATCCTTGTGTGCCTCCAGGAAATCGATCTCCTCGGCGGTCGAGATGTGAAGCACATGGATGCGCGCACGCGCACGCCGCGCGATCGCCACGAGGCGCCGGGTGCATTGCAGGGCCGCTGTCTCGTCGCGCCAGACCGGATGGGAAGAGGGATCGCCTTCGATCCGTTCGCCAAGCCGTTCTTTCAGCCGGAACTCGTCCTCGGAATGGAAGGAGGCCCGGCGGCGCGTGTTCTTCAGTATGGAATGGACGCCCTCGTCGTCTTCCACGAGGAGGTCGCCTGTAGAGGATCCCATGAACACCTTGATGCCGGCGGCTCCGGGCAACCTCTCGAGTTCGCCCACATCATTTGCGTTGTCGCGCGTTCCGCCGACCCAGAAGGCGAAGTCGCAATGCATGCGATGCCGGCCGCGCGAGACCTTGTCGGCAAGGGCTTCCGCACTGGTCGTAAGCGGCTTGGTGTTGGGCATTTCGAAGACGGCCGTCACACCGCCCAGCACGGCCGCGCGCGAGCCCGTCTCGAGATCCTCCTTGTGCTCCAGTCCCGGTTCACGAAAATGCACCTGGCTGTCGATGACGCCGGGAAGAATATGAAGGCCACTGCAGTCGATCGTCTCGCCCGCCGACGCACGCGAGAGATCGCCGATGGCAACGATGCGACCGTCGGTGACGCCGATATCACGCGTCCCTTGCCCATCATGGTTGACGACAGTCCCGCCCGTCAGGATCAGATCGAACGCCGTCGGCATGGTCTCACCTTTGCATTCTCCGCGGCAGGCCTGATGCGCTTGCCGCTCCGCGCGTCAGGGCTTACGTAATGCCCATCCGATTTGCAAGTTCAGGTCTTCAAGCCGATGCCGACCGTTCAACTCGACGACCGAGCCCTTGTCCTCGTCACCGGCGAGGACGCCGAGACATTCCTCCAGAACATCGTAACCACCGATATCGACACACTGGCGGGCGACGAAATCAAGCCTGGCGCGCTGCTCTCGCCGCAAGGCAAAATCCTGTTCGATTTCCTTGTATCGAGGATGCCCGGCGGCTTCCGCCTCGACTGCCCGGCCGATGCCGCCAGTGACTTTGTCAAGCGGCTGACGCTCTATCGCCTTCGCGCAAAGGCGCAGATTACCGTGCAGGATCAGCCGCTTGTCGCGGTTTCATGGAATTCGGATTCAATCTCTTCCGGCAGAGATTCAACACCTTCGCAAACTGAATCAACTGTCCGCGACACGCGCTTTCCCGAAGGGCTCCGCGTCGTCCGGCACTACGGCAAGAGTTTCGGCTGCGCCGATCCTGGCGCATGGAATGCGCTGCGCGCCGCAAACGGCATTCCTGAGAGCGGCAGCGACTATGCGCTGGGCGACGCCTTCCCGCATGATGCGCTCTTCGACCAGATCGGCGGCGTCGGCTTCGGCAAGGGATGCTATGTCGGGCAGGAAGTCGTGTCGCGCATGCAGCATCGCGGCACCGCGCGCAGACGCATCCTGATTGCCGAAGGAGCAAGCCAACTCCCTGCCGCCGGAACAGAGATCGTCGCGGACGGGCGCCCCCTTGGCGCGCTGGGTACGGTCACCGGCAGGACCGGCCTTGCAATGGTCCGCATCGACCGCGTCAAGGACGCCGTCGATGCCGGGGTTCCGATCACCGCCGGCGGAATCGAGCTCAGTCTTTCCATTCCCGCCTGGGCGAAATTCACCTTTCCCCAGACGACACCCACGGAGAGCAATTGATGGCGGATCGGGCCGGCGCGCCGGCCAGGGCCTGGCAACGCATGTTGTCGGGGCGCCGTCTTGACCTATTGGATCCCTCTCCGCTGGACGTCGAAATCTCGGACATAGCCCACGGCTTGGCGCGAGTCGCCCGCTGGAACGGACAGACAAAGGGTGATCATGCCTTTTCCGTCGCGCAGCATTCACTGCTGGTCGAGGAGATCTACTCGGCCATCGGCAAGGAAGTAGGCCCGGAGACACAACTCGCCGCCCTGCTGCACGACGCGCCGGAATATGTCATCGGCGACATGATCTCGCCGTTCAAATCGGTGGTCGGCGGCGGCTACAGATCCTGCGAGCAACGTCTCCAGCACGCGATCCATCTCCGCTTCTCCTTGCCCGCGACGCTGCCGGAAAGGCTGAAGCAGGATATCAAGCGCGCCGACCAGATCGCGGCCTATTTCGAGGCGACGGAACTCGCAGGCTTCTCGGTGCCGGAGGCCACCCAGTTCTTCGGGCGCCCGCGCGGCATCAGCGTCGACCGCTTCGACCTGTCGCCGCACCCGGCGAAGGCCGTCCAGTCGGCCTTTCTCGAGCGGTTCGCCGCGATCGAAAGGACACGGGCTGCCGCATAAGGAGCCGCCCGCTGCCGCGGGAAGGCAGTGACCGGGTCGCGTCGTCAAGGATACTCGACGGCCGATTGCCGTTTGGCCTAATGTCGGAAGCTTGACTTTACGTTATGCCCGGTGCACTGCGCGCAGCCCGCCCATCAGGTGACGGAGTGCATTCCATGAAAGAGACCGGCGGCAGCCATGTGCCGGCCTTCGTGATGATCGTCTGCGGAACTGTGCTCGGAATCGCGGGCACGGACCTTGTGTTGCCCGCCGTGCCTGCGCTGCCGGACGTGCTCGGCGGCACCCTCGAACGTGCCCAATTGGTGCTCGCCGCCTTCGTCGCCGGCTCCGCTTTCGGCCTGCTCCTCTTCGGCTCTCTGGGCGCAAGGTTCGATCAGCGCACCTTGTTGATCGGTTCCCTCGCCGCCTACGGCTTGATTTCCGGACTTGCCGGAATAAGCCCCTCATTGGAAGCGTTGATCGGCCTGCGCTTTCTGCAGGGGGCCGCAGGCTCGGCGGCTGCGGTTTTCGCGCCCGGGATCATCCGCGCGCTGTTCGGCGACCAGCGTGCCGTCAGCGCTCTTGGCTTCCTCGGCAGCGTCGAGGCGCTGACGCCGGCCCTGGCTCCGGTCGCCGGCCTGTGGCTGATGCAGCTCTTCGGCTGGAACTCCTCTTTCCAGGTGATCGCAATTCTCGCCCTGCTCCTGGCCGGCACGATCGGCATCTGGCACCGCCACATCCCTCCCGTGGTCACCCGCCGCACAGGCCGTGGATACAGCCATCTGCTGACCGATCCGGTGTTCCTGCGTTATGCCGTGAGCCACGCCTTCACGCTGGGCGCGCTCCTCGTCTTCGTGTTTGGCGCGCCGACCCTGTTCGTTGCGGCCCTCGACGCCACCCTCACCGATTTCATCATCATGCAGATGATCGGCATCGCCACCTTCATCGTAACAGCGAACCTGACCGGGCGGCTGGCCGGCCGCTTCGGCGCAGAACGCATGATCTGGATTGGTACGCTGTTATCTGCAGCCGGTGCGCTTGCTATGCTCGCTCATGCCCTGCTTGGCGTCGGCGACGTTTTGGTGGTCACGGCCCTGTTCATCCCGTTCAACGCCGGTCTCGGGCTGCGCGGACCGCCTGGCTTTCACCTAGCCGTCATTGCCGCACGTGGCGACGATGCACGTGGCGCCGCGCTGGTGGTTGTCGCCATCCTTGTCACCACGGCGATCGGCACAGCCGCCGTCGCCCCATTCATCACGGCCGGGCTTGCCCCGCTCGCCTGTGGCGCTGCCATCTTGGCGCTTGGCTCCGTCGCTCTGCTGATACTGCTGCCGAGCCTCGAAGTACGAAGCGGCAACGCCGGCTAGGCGTCCCTCGGAACATGAAGGCGCAAGGGCGAGCAGGCTGTGCCTTGGATCCAAATCCGTGGTCCTCAGGCTTAGCAAGGCTTGCATCGCGACACGAAGCAGCATAGAGCTTGCGTCATTCGACAGGGGTGCTCCGTATCGCCGGGGCTGAGATGTGAGGCGTCATGCCTCCGGACCCTCAAGCTGATCTGGATAATGCCAGCGGAGCGAGACAGACGATGTTTTCCGGCGCACAGATTTCCCTCTATCCGATGTCCGACGATTTCGTCGCCATCATCCTCGGCGCCATCAAGGCGCTGGAGCCCTACCGTGCCAATTTCAGGATAGAAACCGACGATATCTCTACATTGCTTGTCGGCCCTCCGGAGCAGCTTTTCCCTGCTATGCGCGACTTGTTCGTCGCGGCTGCGGCCAGCGGCAAGCATTGCGTCCTGTCGGCAACCGTGTCGCGTGGCTGTCCCGGCGAGCCCGACGATCCAATTTGCACGCCGATTTCAGCCAGCATAGCGGACAGTCCTCTTGAAGAACGTATCCGCCAGGCACGCGAATCGGTCGACGGCGCGGCGCTCAGCGGCCAGGCCGTCGCCGCGCAGTTCTCGCTTTATCCGCTCGGTGCCGGCCACCACATGGACGAGATCTACGGCTGCATCGATTTCCTGAAATCATCGGGCGTCTTCGACCGGTCGAAAAACTTCTGCACCAAGCTGCGCGGAGACGCGGGGCCGGTTTTCGCCACCTTGTCGGAGGCTTTCCTGCGCTTCGGAGCACCCCAGGGCCACGTTGCGCTCGACATGACCGTTTCCGCGAACAGCCCCTCGGCCGTCTGAACTCATCCTGGAGACAAGCCATGGACAACCGGTACGCCTGGACTCTTCGCGAGATCCTTATCGTCACCGTTCTCGGCGCGGTTTTCGGCATCCTGTACCTGGCCTGGGTCCAGGTGTGGCTGATCGCCCAGGCGATTTTCGGCCCCATCACGATGGATGTGGTGATGGGCTTCTGGTTCATCGTCTCGATCGTCGCCGCTGCCATCATCCGCAAGCCCGGAGCGGCACTTGCGTCGGAGCTGCTCGCTGCGGTGATGCAGATTCTGCTCGGCAGCCCGGCCGGCCTGCTCCTGCTCTTGACTGGCCTCATACAGGGGGCCGGGGCAGAAGCGGTGTTCGCGGCTACCCGCTGGCGCAATTACCGCCTGCCGGTTCTGATCGCCGCAGGTGTCGGGGCCTCGATCTTTTCCTTCGCCTATACCTGGATCCGCTTCGACTACGGCGCCCTCGCCCCAGGCTTGCTGATCAGCATGTTCATCCTGCGCTGCGTGAGCGGCGCGCTGCTCGGTGGCCTGCTAGGGCATGTCGTCGTTGAGGCGCTCTATCGCACCGGCGTACTGTCGGGTCTCGCCATCGACCATGCAAAGCGCGAAGCACACGCCTGACGGGGGTTGGGCTGCCGAGTGGCGCGACGTTTCCGTCCGTTACCCCTATGCGCATCATGATGCGGTCGGGCCGGCGAGCCTCAAGCTCGTAGTAGGCGAGAGGCTCCTGCTTCTCGGACCATCCGGCTCCGGAAAATCGACCTTGCTCAGCGCCCTGACGGGCCTCGTTCCGCAGACCATTCCTGCCCGTGTCGGCGGATCGATCAGTCTGTTCGGAGAGGATGTCTGGACGCGCCAGCCGGCGCAGTGGGCGACCACTGTCGCCCGTTTCTTTCAGGATGCCGCACTGACCTTATGCGGGATGCGTGTCGAGGACGAGATCGCCTTCGCCCTGGAGAACCGGGCGTTGCCCGAGGACGTTATCGCGACCAAGGTGACGGCCGCGATGGCGGAGGTCGGGCTGCCGAAGGATTGGCGCAAGCGCCGGACCGGGACATTGTCCGGCGGAGAAAAGCAGCTCGTCGCGCTTGCAGCGACGTTGGCCCAGGGGGCACCGCTCTTCGTGGCCGACGAGCCGACTGCCCATCTGGCTCCGGCAGCAGCCACCCGTCTGCACCAGATACTCATGGCGCGCGGTGCTGCGCGAACGGTGCTGATCATCGATCATCGGCTGGATGGCCTCATCGGGTCCGTGGACCGGGTCGCCGTGCTCGGAAGTGACGGTCGGATTTTTGCCGAGGGACCGCCAGCGTCTTTCTTTCGCGATCATCATGACGAATTGGATTCGCTTGGCATTTGGCTGCCCTTGGCCAGCCGGCTCGACGCCGCGCTCCGCAGGGCCGGGTTGGCGGCTCCCGAGCCCTCGTTGACGATGGAACACGTCCTTCGCAATCTCGATCGACACCCCGAAAGGGAAAGGGCGCAGCCATTGATCGAGGCTTTCGTGGCAGAACATTCTGCCGCGCCCGATCCCTCGGATGGAGAAGTCGTGGCCCGATTGATCGGAGCCGACTGCGCGCCACTATTCGGCCCCGCCGTACTCAAGGAAATTTCGGTCGAGATTCGCGCGGGGGAATGCCTCGGCATTCTGGGAGCAAACGGCGCTGGCAAGTCGACGCTGGGGGCCAGCCTCGCTGGCCTGCTTCGGCTCAAGGGCGGGCGCCGTCAAGGAGCGCCCGGAGCCATCGCCTTTCAGAATTCCGAGAACCAGTTTGTCACGGGTTCCGTCCGCGACGAGATCGTTGCTGCGCTCGATCGAGCAAGCCCGGTTCCTGAGCGTCTCTCGGAAGCAGACCGGATCGCGGCTTCATGGAACCTGGCGGGCCTGGAATGTCTTCACCCCTTCGAGTTGTCGCAAGGTCAGAAACGTCGGCTTGCGCTGGCGACGCTGACCGCGACGGACCGCTGGCGATTGCTGGTATTGGACGAGCCGACCGCCGGTCTCGATGCGCATGGAGCCTCGATGGTCTCGGCGCAGGTGGAAAAGATCCTCGACGATGGCAGGGCGGTCGCGGTTATCACGCACGACATGGATTTGGCGCTTCGGCTCTGTCACCGATCGATCATCGTCGGCGAAGGCCGTATCCTCGCCGAAGGCCGAACCGCCGAGTTGCTCCAGGACAGGGATCTGCTTGCTCGCGCCGGGCTTGCCGAGCCGACGATCGCGCCGGCTCTACGCTGGTTGGACCATGTGGGGGCAACATGCTGAGCCGGGTTCACCCGCTGGCCAAGCTATGCGTATGCCTTGTCTGGATTGCGGCCGCGATTGTCGTCTTCGACATGCGCTTCCAACTGGTCACGATCCTGATCTGCTGCAGCGCCCTCGTGCTCCTGGAACGGAAGCCTCTGCTTACCGTGGCAACGCTGACACTGCCTTTTGCACTGTTTGGCCTTGGCTTCCTGACGACCAGCGTTCTTTTCCGCACGGAAAGCGACTTTGCGCAGCGCATGGCTGAAGAAGCCCCGTTCGCTTCGGAAGCCTTTTCCGCCGGTCTCGTCCTGTTTTTGCGGGCGATCGCCTGCGGCATGGTCTCCGCCCTTTTTGCCCTGACAACCGACCCCACCCAGTTCATCAAGGCATTGATGGCAGACTGGCGCCTATCTGCGCGTATCGGATATTCGCTGTTTTCGGTTCTGCAGCTCGTGCCGGACCTTGCCTCGGAGGCCCAGCAGATCAGGCTCGCGCGGGCAATGAAGCGTGGCCGACCGCCCCGGCGCTTCCCCGGTCCTGTCGAGACCGTCACGTTGCTGATCCCGCTCCTCGCCTACTCGATCCGCCGCGCCAGTCGTGCGGCCATCGCTATGGAATCGAGGGGCTTGGCTGGTGGCGTGCCTCGCACGATCGCCGATGCACCGAAACTGAGGCGCGGCGACCTGTTCTTTGTTGCCGCGGCAGTTTCGGGGCTCATGCTTTCCTTGGCATGGATATGGCTCTACCCCACCTGACGATGCGCACTCGTCGTTTTGCCGGAAACGATGGCTTGTTCCACCTATCGTCCTGGCCGGTCGAGACGATCCAGGAACCACTGGGTCAGGCGGACCCAGACCTCGTCCTTCTCGCCTGTATCCTCGCACCCGTGGTCCAGGTTGGGATTGTCGTTGACTTCGATGACGAAAACGCCGTCCTTGGTCTCCTTCAGGTCGACTCCATAGAGCCCATCGCCGATGCAACGTGCCGCGCGAACGGCGGTCTCCACGACATGGGCTGGCGTTTGCTTCAGGGTAAAGGTTTTGATGCCACCCTGGTCCGGCTTGCCGGCGCGGTCGTGATTGACGATCTGCCAGTGCTTTTTCGCCATGAGGTAGTGGACGGCAAACAATGGCTGGCCGCCAAGCACGCCGACGCGCCAATCATAATCGGTTGGAATATATTTCTGGGCGATTAGCAGGTCGGAATCCTCCATCCATTGCGCTGCCAGAACCTTGAGCTCGTCCATGTTCCGGACCTTCTTCACGCCCCGCGAAAAGGAGCTGTCAGGAATCTTGAGCACGAGCGGGAAGCCCAGCGTCTGAGCCGCGACCTCGAAATCGGCCGGACTTGCGATCATCACCGTCGGCGGCATCGGCACTTTGTTGTAGGCCATCAGCTCGTTCAGATAGACCTTGTTGGTGCAGCGGATCATCGACAAGGGATCATCGATGACCGGCATGTTCTCCTGCTGTGCGCGACGGGCAAAGCGGTAAGTGTGATTGGAGATCGACGTCGTCTCGCGGATGAACAGGGCATCGTAGTTGGCGAGCTTGGCCAGATCCTTGCGTGTGATGGGCTCGACTTCTACCCCCATTTTTTCGGCGATGCGGGCCCAATGACGGAGCGAGGAAACCGCTGAGGGCGGCAGTTGTTCCTGCGGATCGATCAGCGTCGCGAATGTGTACCGTGCAGGCGTACGAGCCTTGCTGTCCCGCCATTCGCGACCCGTATAGATCTCCATGCAGCCAAGGAAACGCTTCTTGTCCTCTTCATTCATGCGGGCAAGCGGCAGGAAGCCGATTTTGCGGATCGACACCCATTCGGCCCCGTCCCGCAGGGATACCTCCAGGGCGGGTGCCCGGAACCAGTCGAACAGGAGCTTGGCGAAACGATCCCAGGCCTTGGACGGCCCGATGCCGAAGAAAACGGAAACGCGCGCCGGGAAAACCCCGCCAAGATCCTTGCGGCACTTGTTCAGGGCCAGTTCCAGCTCCGGCAAGGCATGCTCGTAGAGCTTGTGCTCGGAAAGGTCGATCATCGTTTCGACGGTCGGGATCACCCGATGCCCTCTCGAGCTGGCCAGGAGAGAGGCATAATAGCCGCGGCTCTGATAGCCATAGTTGTTGGAAAGATTGATGACTTTCGGCCGCTGCCCGCGAAACAACGCGGGGTGAGCCAGGTAATCGCGATTGGTGATGATCTTGTGCGGCGTGGCCACCTGATCGAGATCGCTCTGGCGGCCGGTAAGGATAACCCAGGTCATGATATCACGCGCTTTCCAGAAACGGCGTGGGAGAGAAAAGCCGGCGGCGGGAGAACAGCTACGCCGAATCGTACGCCCGACGAGCGACAGGTCGTAACAACAACGATGTCATGGACTTGTTCCCCCCGCGGTCGCGTCCAGTTGTTTTTCATAACGCAACGCCGGCATCCCGTCGGCATAATAATCCTGCTTCGTGCCGATATAGCGATAGCCGTTGCGCTCGTAGAGATGGCGCGCGCGGTTGTTGTCTTCGCGCACTTCCAATCGCAGCCGCTTTTTCCCACGCAGCAGGGCGGCTTGTTCCGCTGCTTGCAGCAGCGCTCGCCCGAGACCGGCGCCACCGGCCCCATTTACGGCGATAGAATAAAGACGGGCGGCCGATGCCCCTTCCCGGAACAGCACCAGGCAATAGCCGAGGAGACCGATCTCCGAACGAGCGACAAGCAGAGCGCAGGAACCCCGGCCAAGCAATCGCTGGAAGGATCGTCGCGATATTCGGTCAGTCTTGAAGGACTCGTTCTCGATGGCGACGAGCGCATCGGCATCGGACTCGCTTGCCGGGCGGATGTCGACTTTCATGACGACCAGGAAGCCTCGATCGAAGGGTTGATCGATGTGACGGAAGATCCTGCCGCAACCTGCCCGGCTGCCGCATCACTCGCGCTTTCGCTGTCGAAATCGGCCGAATTGTGACAGCGGCCACGAGGTCTGTTTGGTCTTCTGAGGCTATGCTTCGGCTGCCGCCAGCAACTGACGCCAGGCGTTTCGCGCCACGTCCCTCATCTGATCCTGAGACAGATTGCTTACGATGGCGCAACCGAAGCCTTTGTTCAGCCAGTAGATGGCGTTTGGTCCCCCTGCCTCCGCCGTGTAGGTCCCTCGGATGTTGTTCCCAGGCTGCGGCGTCATGTAGATCGACAACTGGTTCCCGGCTTGGTCCTTATATACCAGCAGCGCGGCCGGTAGATTGCCGCCCGGCAAGACGCGGCCACCCAGAAGCTCGAAACCCTGGCCTGTGAGGTCGGGTGCCACGACCTTCAAACCGGTCCGTTTGGAAAGCCATCCGTCGAGGTAGTCCTTGTCGTCGCCACCCACTTCGACGGTATGCGGCAAATCGGCAGGATAAGTCGCGTAGGCGCCGATTGCCTGCTCAGCCAGCCATTCCTCCTGCCGGCCGGCAAAAGGCAGACCGGTGCCTGTGACGTAGCCCGCGATGCCACCAACGACGAAGATAGCTGCCGCGGCGGCCGCTGCCTTCCAGTTCCACCACGTCGCCGCGCCTGCACCACGCCCGGATTTCACCAATGTGGTGAGCCTGTCGGGTAGTGGTTCGTCGACAACGCCGGCGACGGCTTTGCGCAATTCTGCGATATCGTCGGCCAAGCGCTCGCTCCTGACCTTCATCTCGGGATTGGCTTCGAGCCAGGCCTCGAATTGGCCGCGCTCCTCTATCGGCAGTTCGCCGTCAAGCGCCATGTGGATATCGCGTTCGCCGAACGGACGGTCGCTCATTTGCCGACCACCCTGATCGCTCGCCGGCGTTCAGCGTCATCGAGAAGACCACGAAGTTCCTCGCGGCCCCGCGAGATGCGCGACATCAGCGTCCCCGCGGGTATACCAAGCACGTCGGCCGCTTCAGCGTATGAAAATCCTTCGATCGCCACCATCACCAGAGCGGCCCGCCTTTCGGGGGTAATCGCCTGGAGTGCCTCAAGTATTTCCCGTGAAGCGAGACTATCGACCTGCGTGGCCGGCAGGGCCACGTCCTGGACCGCATCGATGGGCATCGTCTCGCTGCGGCGCTTGACCTTGCGCGTCTGGTCGACAAACAGATGGTGCATAATGGTGAAAAGCCAACGCCGCGGGTTTTCGCCGGTGCGCCAGTTCTCCAAACGGCCCAACGCACGTTCCAGACAATCCTGAACCAGATCGTCTGCGGCATCCCGGTCGCGCATCAACGCGCGCGCGTAACGCCGCAGACGGGGTATTTCCGCCAATATCGCCGTCCTCTTTTCGTCCATCGGGCCCCGCTGGCGGCCGGTTTCCTTGATCGGGAAACCATAGACTATAACGATACGCCTGTGAAAATATTCCCTCGTCGAAGGCCACCGCCGCTGGTTCGCATCAACGAAACTGAAAGGTCCGATCCAATCTATTCATTGGACCGGCATATCGGATCGTCTATCAATCGTGTATCTACACAGGAGCTTCCGATGACGATCCCTCAGGCTTCAGCGCGTCCGGCACCCAGCCTGCCGTGGCTCATGATCATCTGTGGCTGCCTGATCGCGGCCCTCACCTTCGGCCCTCGTTCGGCCATGGGATTCTTCCAGTTGCCGATGCTGACGGAGAAGGGATGGGATCGTACGACCTTCGGCCTCGCCATGGCGATCCAGAACTTCTTCTGGGGCGCCGGCCTGCCCTTTTTCGGCGCCATCGCCGACAAATACGGCACCTGGCGCGTGCTGACCCTCTCAGGCATTCTCTATGCGCTCGGCCTGGTACTCATGGCGACCGCGACCAGCCCGACGATGCTCCATATCGGGGGTGGCGTACTTGTCGGTTTGGGCGTTGCGGCCGGCGGCTTCGGCATCGTTCTCGCCGCCTTCGCCCGTAGCGTCCCGGCCGAACGCCGCAGTTTCGTCTTCGGCATCGGCACGGCAGCCGGCTCCGCCGGCATGTTCCTCTTCGCGCCCATCAGCCAGGGCATGATCGACGCCTATGGCTGGTCGGATTCGCTGGTCTACATGGCGATCGCGATGCTGATCATACCTGTCCTGGCCATTCCGCTGGTCGGCAATGCCGCCACCAGCAAAGTGGCGATAGCCGAGATGAACCAGTCCGCCGGACAAGCGCTCAGGGAAGCGCTGGGCCACCAGAGTTTCCTGCTCCTCACGTCGGGGTTCTTCGTCTGCGGGTTCCAGGTGGCCTTCATCACCGCGCATTTCCCCGCCTATATCGCCGATATCGGCATCGACGCGCGTTACGCGGTGATCGCACTCGCACTCGTCGGCTTCTTCAACATCATCGGCTCGCTGGCCTCGGGAGTCATCGGGCAGAAATATTCAAAACCGATTTTCCTTGCCCTTATCTATCTCGGGCGCTCGATCCTGGTGACGGCCTTCCTGCTGCTCCCGCAGACCCCGACCTCGGTGATCGTCTTCGCCGTCCTTATGGGCCTGCTTTGGTTGTCCACCGTGCCGCCGACCAACGCGCTGGTCGCCATCATGTTCGGGACACGTCACCTCGGTATGCTGGGCGGCATCGTATTCTTCTCGCACCAGATCGGTTCGTTTCTCGGCGTGTGGCTTGGCGGCTATCTCTACGACCAGTTCGGCAGCTACGATCCGGTCTGGTGGCTCGGCGTTCTGCTCGGCCTGTTCGCCGCGGTCGTCCACTGGCCGATCCGCGAGAAGCCCGTCGAACGGCCCGCGCTCGCCGCAGCCGAATGATCGCTTTCACAGGGCTCCCTACGATGCCCCCTCTGTCCTGCCGGACATCTCCCCCTCAAGGGCCTCAAGGGGTGAGATTGGCTGTGACATATGAGGTTGGCTCTTCTGCCACGCAGCAATTTTACGAAAAACTCCACCGATTAGCAGATCTCCCCACTTGAGGGGGAGATCGCCGCCAGGTCAGAGGGGTGCTTCGGGCGCTGATTTGTCCGAGGGATTCAACCAATTCCGGGAAGCTACCTTGCCGGCTAGCGAAATCCAGAACCCCTATTCGGTAGGTTAAAAGCGATAGTTAAGGCCGAGCTTCAGGTTGTGGCTGCTGAGGTTGTCCGAGCGGCGAACCCCGCCGGTCGTGATCGAATCGACGCCGTTCAGCTTGTGGACCGTGTATTCGGCCCGAACCGAAGTTCCGCCCGCGAAGGCCTGCTCGACGCCCGCGCCGTATAGGAAGCCCCCTTCCCACTGGTCGCCCGAAATCACACTGCCCTTCGACTTCAGCTTGGTCAGGCCATAGCCAGCCGTGCCGTAGATGAGGGTCCGATCCAGCGTTGCGCCTGCCCGCGCCTTTGCCGCCACCGTGGACCGCTGCTCGAATTCCGCTCCCCCGCTCCGCCGGTGATGCGTGCCCGAAGAAAGATTGCCCTCAACCTCTCCGCCGTAAACGAGCGGGCCGGTCTGGAAATTCATGCCGGCCTGTGCCCCCATCGTCCAACCGCGACGCGAGGAGAACGGATTGACCGTGCTCGGCGATTGGGCGCCGGCTTGAATGCCGACATAGGTGCCCGACCAGTCATGGCCGGCGCTTCCCGAATCGGCTGGCGCATAATCAGTTCCGAGATCGGCAGCGGCTGCAAAGGAAGCGACCGACGAAGCCAAGCTCGCCAGGGCGACCAACACGAGATACTTTCTGGACATTAAAAACTCCGTACCCATCACAAATGGATGCCCCGCCGGTGACGGTTTCCTCTCGACCGCGTTTTGAACGACTTGGGCCCCGCGCCGCTTGGTAGGCGGCGAATCTGGCATAGCGGCATTGTGCGAGCATTGCACAAACTTAAATAAAAATAGGGACTTATCGTTAATTACCTATCAATACTTGTTAACGCGCCGGTCGTCGCCCTACGCCTTGTCTTGGGATCGCGATCCCAAGACTATTTCGCGGCCGACGTCAGCATGCGCTGGTAGAAAAGTCCGATACCGATCAGGACGGCCCCGAGGCCTATGAAGGAGAGTGCCCGCAGCACGCCTTCCAGTTCCGACATGTCGAACAGGAAAACCTTTGCCACGGCCACCACCACCAGGCCGGCCGAGGCGATGCGCAGGAAATGGGAGTTGAGCCTCACGCCAAGGGTGAGCAGGGCGACGCCGAGTACCAGCCACAGCGCGGAATAGGAGTAGGTTTCGAGTTGCGACAGCCCTTTCCAGAAGCCGATGAACTCGCCGTGGAAAAGACGCCGTACCGAAAGCGTCGCGTAGGCGAAGGCGAGCAGCGACGCGGCCAGCGCCAGCATGGCGACATACCAACGTGGCCGTGTCCTGCGCGCATACCAGGCGAGCGCCCCCATCGCCACGCCGGGCAAGAGATAGCCGAGCAGCAGCAGGTTGAGGACCGGGATCCGACCGGTCGACTCGTCGGTGTAAAGCGGATTCAGATTCGCGAAATGCTGAAGCACGATAAAGGCCACGGAAAGCACGCCGAGCGCCAGAGAGCCGTAGCGGAAGACAGGGCTCGGCGAACGCCGATCGAGCGCCACCATGACCGCACCGCCTCCGAGGGCAATCAGCGAATAGATCGACTGCTCGGCTAGCGTCGGCGCGCCGGCGTAGATGATGCCGCCGTTCATGACATGGCGCACCAGCATCGCGATGCCGACGAGCGCGAAGAGCGACGCGAAGGCTTCGACGGCAAGACGCGGTCTCGCGCCGGGCGAACCCGCCAATTGCCAGGCCGCGTATCCGCAGGCGAGTGCCGGGACGCCGTAGCCAGGAAGCAGCCAGTTGAACACCGGTATCGTGCCCAGGAACTCGGCACCGACAATCGTCGGATCGAAGGCGATCCGACCGGTCACGATAGCGGCGATGGCCACGCTCAACCAGCCAAGCGCCGGATAAGTTCTGAACCGGGTGGCAAAGGCGGGAAGTGCGGCGAAGCCGCCGGCGAGCACGGTCGTCATTCCACCGCTAAACGCCATGTGGATCGCAATAAGTGCGGCAGCCGTCGCGCCCGCAAGTCCGAAGGAGACGGCCGGCCCGCCATGGAGCGGCGGCACCTCGGCACGGCCGACCCATTCGGCGCCGACCGTGAAGATCACCGCGAGGAAGAAACCGACAAGCGCATAGACGTAGTCCCGGTCGAGATTGCCGAAGGCGAACCAGAGAGCGGCCAGGATGACGAGCGGCACGATGACGGCAGAGGCCATCCAGGCGGCGGCCCGGAACCCGTCGAAACCAGCGAAACGATTGGCTTTCCAGAATCCGGCCAGGACGAAGATGGCGCAAAGCACCGCCCCGTAGCGGATCACCCCAGTGCTGTACAATCCCGCGAGGTCTTGCTCGATCGCAAGTCCCCCGGCAAAAAATTCCATGGCTACCGAGCCGCCGAACGCCAAATAGGCATAGGCGAGCACGCAAGCCACGCCCGCCCCGAAAAGCGTAGGGAGTGCCGGTGCCCGGTAGAAGGCGGTCGCGACAAGAGCCGCGATCGATAGCGTGGCAACGGCCATGCCGCCCGCTTCTCTCACCGAAGGAAGGATGAAGAGGAGAAGTGCGGTTAGTCCCACGAAGATTGCTGGCGCGATCGAAGAACCGTCGATCCCTTTACCTATCGTGGATGCCACCGGCAGGATGCGACCTCCGAGCCAGACGAAGGCCAGCGTGCCCAGCGTCGCCGCGTTGATGAAGATCAGGACAGGGAGGTCGATCTCGGGCGCACTCAGGAGATAGACGAGGGTCCAGATCCCCGCGCCGGCGGAGGCGGCAGCCATGAGCGGCGCCCAGCTGCGCAGTCTCGCGATCACAGCCGTCGACACGAGGACGACGGCCACAAAGACGAAGAGCGCCCAGTGATTAGGGGCCTCGGAAGCAACGAGCAGGGGCGTCAAGTAGGAGCCGAGAAGGCCGACGCCGGCCAGCGCCTGGCCGTGCAGGAGCGCGGCGACGATCGTCGCAACGCCGATCACGCCCAACAGGACGAAAGCTGCGACCGGGCCGATAAAGCCGTAGATGCCATGCGCGGCATAGGTCGTGCCGAAAAGGGTGAAGGCTCCGGCAGCGGTCAGCACCGCCGGCACATAGGCATGCTGGAGCCCTTCAACGGGGACACGCACGCCCGTCCGCCTGATAAACTCGCCCCCGATTGCAAGGAGGAGGCCGAGCAATGCCGCCATGACAAGGCGCACGCCAGGTCCGAAGATGCCGGCTTCGATGGAATAGCGGACCAGGAAAATACCGCCGAGAGCCAGGGCGAGACCGCCGACCCATACCGCCCAGCGCGTGCCGAGGGCAGTCTCGATATCGGGTGCCCTGGCCGGGACCGTCGGCTCCGCACCCTGCCCTGCTGTAGGATCATCCGGCTTGCCTGGTTCTTCGCTTGCCAGCGACTTGGCTGCAGACGCCCTTTCCGGTTCCGGCGCGACATCCTTTGACTCAGACGAGGCCGAAACAGACATTTCCGCCGGAACCGTCTCGGCCGCCACGTTTGACTGTTCCGGCCGGATCTCGCGATACGTAAGGAAGGCCTTGCGCAACCCGTCGAGATCCAATTCGAGCGTCCTGATGCGCCGCTGCTGGCGCGTGACCGTCACAGCAAGGGCGATCACGGCAATAAAGGAAATCAAGCCGAGCATCGCGACGCCCCTGAATTATCGTGCCGCCAGCCTGGCCGCCGGAAAGATCGAGCAGGTCTCGGTTCCGAAGGCAAGCAGCTTGCCTTCCTTGTCCTTGAGCGTCGCTTCCGAAACGGCCAGCGTCTTGCCCCTGTGGACGACCCTCCCCTCGCAAACGACTTCCCCCGTTCTGGGCGTGATCGGTCTCGTGAGATTCACCTTGAACTCGGCCGTCGTATAGGCCTCTCCTTTCGCGAGCAGTGTCTGAACGGAGCACGCCAATGCCGAATCGAGGATGGTTGCGGCCCATCCGCCATGCACGGCGCCCAGCGGATTGAGGTGCCGTTCGCCCGGCAGGCCGCGGAATACCGCACGCCCCTCCGACACTTCGGTCAACGCGAAGTTCAGCCTGGCTCCGATGCTGGGCGCGGGATATTTCCGGTCGACCATACGCTGGAGAATCTCAAGTCCCGTATACTCGGCGAGGTCCTCATGGGGGATCGTCCCCAGGCCGAGCGACGATACATAGCCCGGGAACAGCTCGACTTCGCTCATGCAGCTCATTCTCCGTCGGAGGCCGGGTGTCCGGCGAAGGTCTTGCGCAACGCGACGATGAAGCCCGTCCGGGCCTCCGGCTCGCCGAGGCCGCGCGGCTCATAAACGTGGCGGGTCAGGAAAAACCCGGTCAGGCGGAAGGCGTCTTCGATGTCGCACGCACTCCCGCGCAGACCGGAGCGGAGCAGGAATTCAGGCAACGGCAGCATCCGTTCCCGCCAGGGCTCCCCGGCCGTCCTAGACACAGCACGGCCCGACTTCGGTGAGACGTAGACGAGTTCCTCGCGTGTGCCGGTCGCGGCGCAGCAGGAAAGATCGAGTCCGAAGCCGAGTTCTTCCAGGACAAGGAGCTCGAAACGGACGACGAGTTCGGCCGCCGACGCCGGATCATCGAGATGGCCCAGCATGACGAGCAAGGTATCGTAGAGTGCCTGATGCGGATCACGCTCCGGCAGGAGCCTGAGATGTGCTGCGAGCGTCTGGAGACCATAAACCGCTACGGCGCTGTCGAACAGGCGCGCCGCATTGAGTTCCAGCGGCTCGGCCTGAAACGTGCCGAGATGCTCGTCGAGCCGGGCGCGCCAAGCCAAATCGACGCGGTTGCCTGCCTGAAGAACCGGTTGCTGCCTGCGGGATCGTCCACCCCGGACGATACCGAGGTGGCGGCCATGGGCCCTGGTCATAACTTCCAGAATCGCACTCGTCTCGCCGTGCCTGCGAGTGCCCAGGATGATTCCTTCGTCGCGCCATTCCATGGGCGAAGCTTTTCACTGGTAGAGCGTCAAAATCAAGGAGCCGCCGCAACTGCAGGCTGTCCGGTTACCTTCGCGCCGGGCAATTCATGGATGCGGGTACCCGGGCATACGCGTTGCGCGATGCCGCACAAATGCTGGTGATGGGTGAGATAGATCACTTGCCCGACCTTGGCCATCTCGCCGAACAAGCGGAAAGCCTCCTCGGCACGAAAGTCGTCAAAGGTTTCCATGATATCGTCGGCCACGAAGGGCACGGGACGCCGGGCCTTGGCGAACTCCAGGTACCCTGCGACACGCAGCGCCAGGTAAAGCTGAAAGCGGGTTCCTCTGGACAGGTCGGACGCCACTTTCGAGGTTCCGTCGGCGGCCTTCGCGATCAGGATTTCGCTATCCCGCTCCGGCTGAGCCGCAAGGCCCGAATATGCGCCGCGGCTCATCGTCACGAACGCTTCGGAAGCGCGTTCCATCATCGCGCTCCGATGGCGCTCCCGGTAAGTCCGCAATGCAGCCTCGGCGGCAACGGTGCCGGCGCGCAATCGGAAATAGGCGCGCGCCTTTTCCTCGATCTCCAGGAGAAGCGTACGTCGCTCCTGCTCGATCCGCGCCACAGCATCGTCGCCGCCGATCGCTTCGACGCGTTCCACGGCTTTGCTATGTGCGGTGAACAACTCGCGCGAACGTTGGTCGAGATCGTCAAAACGCGCCTTGAGCTCCGCAAGCTGCTGCTCCAGCAATGAGCGATCCATTCCTTCCAGCAGCGCCTCGACCTCTTCGATCGACCGGACGCCCACGGCTTCGAGAAGCCCGCGTGAGAGGGCACCGATCTGTTCGCGCAATCCTGCCCGCTGCTCGACGGCGCGCAGCCGCTCGGCCACCTCACTCAATGTTTCGACTTCGAATAGCGCCATCATCTCGGCGCGGTGCGCGGCATCGATCCCGGTCTGGGCTTCGATATCGGCAGCACGCCGCCTTGCATCCTCCAGTCGCTTCGTCCGGTCGGCCAGCAACTCCGCGCCGGTCCTCGCCTGCCCGACGCGGGTGCAGAGATCGCGATAGGTCTCCATCACAGTGCCCGTGGCCGGGATCCCGAGTTTTTGCGCGACCAGCGCCAGCTCGCCGGCGAAGGCGGCCTGATCCTGTTCCATCTTGGCGATTCGATCGGCAAGACCGGATCGCTCCCGCAGCACCGGCTCCAGATCGGCGAGCCGCGCCAGGATGGCGCGCAATCCCGCGACATCGGGCACCCGCTCCGCCAGCCAACAACCGGCGCAAGCCTCTATCAGCGCGGCCTGCCATTCCGCATCCGCCGCTTCCGCTTCCGCCAGAGCGACCAAGCGCGCGTCGCGCGCATCCCGACAATCAACAAGGCGTCTTCTGAGCGCGGCGCGCTGGGCTCCCTTGTCCAGAGCCGATTGAGCCGCCGCCATCAGCATCTCCGGCGACGCGTCCGTCGGATAGGACACCCTCGCCTCGTCGAGTGCCCGGCTCAGTTGGCCGGCAAGCGCCTCGCCATCCGTCACTGCCTCGCCGAGGTCTCGCTCGGCCTGCCGCAAAAGCCGCCCGGCTTCCAGCGCCTCTTCCCTTCGGCGCAGCCAATCTTCCAGGTGATGGAGTTCCATATCACAGGGCAATGCCGGAGAGGTGGCAGCCAGAACGAGTGCTATCGTCTCGCGCGCCACCCGCAACTCTCCCTCGGCGGCGGACCTCGCCTGAATCTGGTCGGCCAAGGCTGCTTCGACGAGCGCAAGCGCTTTTGCAACCTGGTTGAGCCGCTCCACTTCGACAGCCCTGCCCAGCCGTGCGCTCGTTACGATGTCGTCGTTCCGCAGCAAAGCTTCGAACGCATCGGCCGTAGCCCCGTCGAGGGCTGCGCGGTGCCTTGCCCAGGCCTGCTCGCGCTCCATCCTCGCGGCGGCGGCCTGCTGATCGGTCACGAGCCCCGTCGCCTGCATCGATGATTGCAGTTCCGTCCGAAGGCGGCGTTCTTCCGACCTCAGGCGCGCCGTTTCCTTTCCGGTGTCGGCGATGTTCCTTTCGGCGCTGGCCAGGCGTTCCGACAAACTCTCTATCTCGCGATGCAGCGGCGCTCGTATGGCGGCAAGCGCGTCGACGTCGCCTTTCCAAGGCGCGAGGGCGGCCAGGCGGTCTGAAAGCATCTGCCGATGCGCGGCGCAGGCCCTTTCGGCCAGCCGACGCCGCGCTGCGTGATCGTCGGCCCGGAATGCCGCCAGGGCCGACGTCAAAGCGATCATCGGCGCCGTCATGTCCGCTCCCGCGTCGATATCCAATCCGCCATCGGCCGCCTGTCTCTCCACGTCCGCAAACAGGCGCTCGGCCTTGGCATGTTCGGTCCTGGCCGAAGCCAGCGCCGCATCTATGCCCGACCGACGCTCTATCAGATCACGAAGCCGGGCAATCCTGAGCGTATCGAGCAGCAGCTCCGACGGCTCCCCGGGCCAGTCGAGGCTGCGCGCAGTCGCGGCAATCTCACGCTCGAGCTCGGCAAGCCGAAGGCATCGATCGGGAAGGTCCTTGTCAGCCGTCACGTGCCGAGCGCGCAGATCGGCCAGATGTTCGAGCTGGCCAGTCAGCGCCAAGGCGCCCTCATCCACCGTGATACCGGAAATCTCGCATTCGAGCGTCTGAATTTCCGCTGCAACGGCGTCCCGCCTCGCCGAAAATTCGATCTCCGCCTTTTGCAGGCGCGGCAGCTCGGCAGCCCACTGAGAGGGGGGCTGCGGCAGGCCATCGAGCGAAGCCAATACCTGCTGCCGCGAGCGCAGTTCGGCCAACCGTGGTATCGCATGAAAGTGGCGGCTCGCCTCCTCCATGCGCGACTGGACCGCCGCGCGATCACGCAGCGCCGCCTCGTATTGCGTCAGCGCAATATCGCGCGCTTCGACAAGCCGGGCGTAGTCGATCGCCAGCGTATCGATTTTTTCGCGCTCTTCCTTCAGGGCAGCAAGACGGGTCTTCAACTCGACCAATTCACCGCTGCGGGCGCGGTACCTGTAAAAAACGTCCGCCTCGGCCCGAAGCTGTGCGAGGGCCTGACTGAGATGCGCCAGCCCCGCGCTTGCCGAAAAGAGAAGCTGGCCCAGGTCTCCTTTGCTGGCGAGGATGCTCTCGCCGCCCGCCTCGATCGAATCGTCGTCGAGGGAGAACATGGTCCTGTAGGCTTCACGGTCGATCGCTCTCAGCCCGCCAAGCACGATCGCCTCGTCTACCGGTTGGGCGTTTTGATCGAGCAGGCTGTTTTGCGGTCGCTTGATGCGGATCACCTCCCTTTCGCCGTCCTCGAAATCCAGGACGCCGCCGATCCGCATGCTGGGATAGGGATGGAGAAAGGCGTAGCGGGTGCGCTGCTCGATACCGAAGAGCAAGTCGAGATAGGCTGCGAAGGAGGTCGACTTCCCCGCTTCGTTCGGCCCGTAGATCACGTGAAGGTCTGGTCGGCCTGCCTCCACCTTGCCAAAGTCGACGCTGAAGTCGGTAAACTTGCCGTAGCGTGTGAGATCCAGCCGCGAAAGCCTCATTCGACGATCTCAGCGGGCCTCAGGCGCGCAAGCACCTCTTCCGCTCCTTCCCTGCCGAGTTCCGTCAGCACTGCCCTGAAACTTGCGTCGTCGTCTCCGAACATGTTCCGGCACTCGGCCGGGAGTTGGCCACGCAACTCCTCGGCGATTTCAACGAGGGCCGCTAGGTGCCCGGCATCCCTGGCAATCTCGCTGACGATAAGATTCCGCAATTCGGCAAGCGGGTCGCCGGGGTGCGAAACATCACAGCCGGGCGCCTGGCATCCGATCTCCAGCTTCTCGACCCAGGTCCGGCCGATGCCGGCCGCACGCTCGTCCGCCTCCGCTTTAAGCAGATCGGCATCGCGACGGATGCGCCAAGCCAGCGGCGTCGTCCCACGGAGCGACAGTCGAGCGACCAGATGTTCCGACCGCACGCACGCACGCGTGGCGGCGAGCGCCCTCTCGATCGCCAGGACGACCTTGCGCCAATCCTCCGCGCCGCTGACGTCCACCTCGACCCGGTCGAATTCGGCGACGCTTGTAAGCCGCTCCTCGAGGGAGATCGAACGGTCGTCGCCGATCGTGACGAGAGTGACGGATTTCGGGCCCGCCTCCCCGATATCGCGCCCCTGCGGCATGCCGGGCATGACGACGGCGCAAAGGCTCTCTGCCACGAACCTCTTGTGGACATGGCCAAGCGCCCAATAGCGGAAGCCCGATGCATCGAGATCGCCCATGCTGCAGGGCGCATAGGGGTCGTGGCGCGAGGCGCCGCCGAGGCTCGTGTGCATCAGCCCGATATTCACCGCCCCCTCCACTGGAGGTCTGTATTTGCCGAGCAGGCTCTCGGGAGCGTAAGGCTGTGCAAAGCTCAAGCCGTGGATCGCCACCGGAAAACCGCCGGGATGTTCCATTTCCAAGACTTCGGCGCGACCACCGAAAACCTTCACGCTTTCCGGAAACACGAGTTCCCTGGTGATGCGCGAAATCGCATCATGATTGCCGCGAATGACAAAGACGCGGATACCTGCCTCGTGCAGCCGCCGCACCTGATCGGCCAGGAAGCGGGCCGTCTTCATGGAGGTCTGATCGCCGTCATAGAGATCGCCCGCCAGGAGCAACGCATCTACCTGCTCGTCGATGCACAGATCGACGATATTGACGAGGGCGCGCCGGGTCGCGTCGCCGACCAGATTAGCAAGATCGGGGTCGCGCAACGCGAGGGACTTTAGGGGCGAGTCCAGGTGAAGATCGGCGGCATGGACGAATCTGTAGGCCATCGGCTTCCTTCCCAGCGTCAGGGGAACGACAGGGAGACATATTCGTCATCACAAGCGCCGATTCGCGGCGCCCCGGCAAGCTCGGCCGGTGGACAGAGCGTTTGGCAACCAGTCGAAAGGCACGGATTCAGTGGGGAAACTCGAGCCCCATCTCGCGGTAACGCTCGGGGTCGTCCCCCCAATTCTCGCGCACCTTCACGAACAGGAAGAGGTGCACCTTCTGTTCGAGAATCTCGGCTATCTCCTTGCGGGCGGCCTCGCCGATCGCCCGGATCGTCTCCCCCTTGTGGCCGAGCAGGATCTTCTTCTGACTGTCGCGCTCGACGTAGATCACCTGCTCGATCCGGACCGAGCCATCCTTCTTCTCCTCCCATTTCTCCGTTTCGACATGGGAAGAGTAAGGCAATTCCTGGTGCAGGCGCAGATAGAGCTTCTCGCGGGTGATCTCCGCTGCGAGCTGGCGCATCGGCAGGTCCGAGATCTGGTCTTCCGGATAGTACCAAGGGCCTTCCGGCAGCCGCGTCGCAAGAAAGTCGAGAAGATCGGCGCAGCCGGAGCCAGTGAGCGCGGAGATCATGAAAGTACGCTCGAAGCCAGCGCGGGCGTTCGCATCGGCCGTCAGCTTAAGCAGCGTCTCGGGTTTGACCCGGTCGACCTTGTTGAGGACGAGGATCTTGGGCTGGGCCATGCCGGCCAGGTTGTCGAGGATCGTCTCGGCATCGCCGCGAATGCCGCGTTCGGCATCGATCAGCACCAGGACAAGGTCGGCGTCCTTGGCCCCACCCCAGGCCGTCATCACCATTGCCTTGTCGAGCCGGCGACGCGGCCGGAAGATACCCGGCGTGTCGACGAAGACGATCTGGGTCCTGTCATGCGTGGCGATGCCGCGCACGATCGCCCGCGTGGTCTGAACCTTGTGCGTGACGATCGAAACCTTGGTGCCGACCAACTGGTTGACAAGCGTCGACTTGCCCGCGTTCGGCGCGCCGATCAGCGCAACGAAGCCGGAGCGTGTCGGCACTTCGGCCACGTTCTCGCTCATGTGCTCTCCTCAGCAGCCCAGACCCCCTCGCGGATCAGCACGGCGGAAGCAGCAGCCTGCTCGGCTTCGCGCTTCGATCGGCCGCTTGCGACGGCGGGCTCGTAGGTGCCGACGCGAACGCTGATGGTGAAAACGGGGTCGTGGTCAGGCCCTTCGCGGCCTTCGACAACGTAGACGGGCGGACCGCCGGAAACCTGATGCGCCCACTCCTGAAGCTCGGTCTTGGGATCGCGCCGCGCGGCGACGGCCGAACGCGAGCGGGGTTCCCAATAGCGCATGACGAAGCCCTGCGCGGCTTCCAGCCCGCCTTCCAGATAGATCGCCGCGATGAGCGCCTCCAGCGCGTCGGCCCGGATGTTGACGCGCTTGCTGCCGGCGAGCTTGCGGATTTCGCTACCGGTGTGGATGAGGTCGGTCAGGCCGATCTCGTCGGCGATCTCGGCGAGCGTCTCGGCATTGACCAGCGCGTTGAGGCGCAGCGACAACTCACCCTCGGGAGCGTCGGGAAAGGCGTTGAAGACGAAATCGGCAACGACTAGGCCGAGCACCCGGTCACCCAGGAACTCCATGCGCTCGTAGTCCACGCCGCGACTTTGACGGGCGCTGGCATGGGTGAGCGCCCGACGCAGCCGGTCGTGATCCCGGAACAGATGACCGGTCGGACCGGCCAACTTCTGGGCCAGCGCTTCCCCGGTCAGCTTCTTCGTGGCCATCACACCGCCCGGATCAATTCACCATGGTAAAGAGCCGCCCCGGCCGCAGCGAACCCGGCCACTTCCAGAGTTCGAGCGGGCTGGCGCCGTCGGCAATCGAGAAGAAGATGATGTTGGCGCGGCCAACGAGGTTCTCCTCGGGCACGAAGCCCACGGTGAAGCGGCTGTCGGTCGAATTGTCGCGGTTGTCGCCCATCATGAAGTAGTGGCCGGCCGGCACGACGAATTCACGCGTGTTGTCCCCAATGGAATTCGGCGTCAGGTCGAGCGTGTCGTAAGACACGCCATTCGGCAGGGTTTCGCGGTAGACGTCCACGGGCCGGTCGACCTCGGTGATGTCCGGATTGTCGATCTGGCCGACCTTCGCGCGCGGCACCGCAACGCCGTTGATGAAGAGCTGGCCCTCCCGCATCTGGATTCGATCGCCCGGCAGGCCGACGACTCGCTTGATGTAGTCGAGCGAAGGGTTGGGCGGATATTTGAAAACGACCACGTCGCCGCGCTCGGGCGAGCTGCCCCAGATCCGGCCCGAGAACAAGTTAGGCGAGAACGGCATGGAATAGCGGGAATAGCCATAGGCCCATTTGGTCACGAACAGATAATCGCCCTCGAGAAGGGTCGGACGCATCGATCCGGACGGAATGGAGAATGGCTGGAACAGGAGCGTACGGATCACCAGGGCGAGCAGCAATGCCTGAACGATCACGCTGACGGTCTCGCCCAGACCGCCTTTCTTCTTTACCGATTTGTCTGCCACGCTCATGTCGTCCTCAATTGGGTCGGTCCGTCTTATCGGCTTGCGCGCCCGCGGGCAACGGTGGTCGGTGGACCGCGGACGGTCCAACACCGCAACAATGGCGGTTATTCGACCGGAAGTGCCTCGATGATCACAAAAGCCTGAGCAATCGGGTAGTCGTCGGTGATCGTGAGATGGATCACGGGCCGCGTGCCGGCCGGAAGCATTCGTTCGAGCCGCGCCGCCGCGCCATTGGTCAGATGCATGGTCGGCTTGCCGTCCGGGAGATTGACCACGCCCATGTCGCGCCAGAAGACGCCGTCGGCCATGCCGGTTCCCAGCGCCTTGGCACAGGCCTCCTTGGCGGCGAAACGCTTGGCATAGGAGGCGGCGCGCTGCCGGCGGCGTTCCGACCGCGCCTTCTCGACCTCGGTATAGATGCGCGCAATGAACCGTTCGCCGTGCCGCTCCAGCGATTTTTCGATGCGTCTGATATCGATCAGGTCGCTGCCGATGCCGAGGATCATCCGGTCTCCGCCTCAGATGTTGCGGCTGCCGGGCTTCACCGGCGGGATCTTCGCGAGCTCCGGCGGCAACTGGTCTGCCGGATAGGCGGGGACCTCGTATTCGGCGAGCGCGACAAGCGGCACACCTACATCGGCCTTGCCGGCCGACCGGTCGATGATGCACGCGGCCGCGACGACTTCGACGCCGATTCCGCGCAGACACTCCACTGTCTCGCGGATCGACAGGCCCGTGGTGACGATGTCCTCGACGATGACAACCCGCGCGCCTTGCGGGATCTCGAAGCGGCGCAAGCGGAAGACGCCCCCTTCGCGCTCCACCCAAATGGCGGGAACGCCGAGATGGCGCGACGTTTCATAAGCGGGGATCAGCCCCCCGACGGCAGGACCGACCACATAGTCTATGCTGCCGGATACTTCCTGCCTGATCCTGGCAGCCAATGCCCGGCACAGCTTTTCGGTCTTGTCGGCATGCATGAAGACCCGGGCCTTCTGCAGAAAGACCGGGCTCCTGAGCCCTGACGTCAGGATGAAATGGCCCTCCAGGACCGCGCCGGCCTCGCGAAAGATCCCCAGCACTTCCTCGGTTGTCATGCCGCCTTGCCCTTCCTATCCGTTCACGCGACGCGCGTCGCTGACCATCGAGTTGTCTTTCAATTGCGAAATCAGCCTGTTCAGATGCTTGAGATCCCATACTTCGAGATCGATCAGCATCTCCGTGAAATCCGGCGCCGTGCGCACCATCGACAGCGTGTGGATGTTGGCGTCGTTCGCCGCCACCACCTGCGTGATCTCGGCGAGCGAGCCCGGCGCGTTGATCGCGGTCACCGAGACCCGCGCCGGGAAACGTTCTCTCGTCGTCTCGTCGATGTCCCAGCGCACGTCGATCCAGCGTTCCGGCTGGTCGTCGAAGGCGGTGAGCGACGGCGACTGGATGGGATAGATGGTGATGCCTGAGCCAGGCTGAATGATGCCCACGATGCGGTCGCCTGGGACCGCTCCTTCCGGCGCAAAACGCACGGGAAGATCGCCGCGCACGCCGCGGATCGGCACGGCCCCGTCGGAATTCGCGGTCTTGGCCTGCTTCTTGGAAGTCCTGCCAGGGAACTGGAACAGCATGCCGGCGGCATTGCGCAGATTGTACCAGCCTTCCTCACGTTGCTTCGGCGCCTGGGTGATGCGCTCTTCCTTGTAGTCGGGGAAGACCGCCTTCACGACATCGCCGGAGGCGAGCTCGCCGCGCCCGACAGATGCCAGAACGTCCTCGATGTCCTTGCGCGCCAGCCGATGGAGCACGGGCTTGAGCTTGTCCTTGGAGAAGCTCTTGCCGGCGCGCTCGAAGGCGCGCTCCAGGATACGCATGCCCAGCCCGGAATATTGCTTGCGGATCGCATTTTTGGTGGCGCGTCTGATTGCGGCCCGCGCCTTGCCGGTCACCACGATCGACTCCCAGGCGGCCGGCGGAACCTGAGCCTTGGAGCGGATGATCTCGACCTCGTCGCCGTTCTTGAGCTCCGTCATCAGCGGCATGATGCGGCCGTTGACCTTGGCGCCGACGCAGGTGTCTCCGACATCGGTATGCACGGCATATGCAAAGTCGATCGGCGTTGCCCCGCGCGGCAGGGCAATCAGCATGCCCTTGGGCGTGAAGCAGAAGACCTGGTCCTGAAAGAGCTCCAGCTTGGTGTTCTCCAGAAAGTCCTCAGGGTTGTCGCCTTCGGCAAGCTGTTCAATGGTCCGCCGCAACCAGGCATAGGCATTGGTGTCCTTGGAAAGCCCCGTCGCGTTGCCATTGGTCTTTCCGCCGGTGTCTTTGTAGACGGAATGCGCCGCGACACCGTATTCGGCGACGCTGTTCATCTCCTTCGTGCGGATCTGCAGTTCGACACGCTGGCGCGACGGTCCCACTATGGTGGTGTGAATGGAGCGATAGTCGTTCTGCTTTGGTGTCGAGATGTAGTCTTTAAAGCGCCCCGGAACCATCGACCAGCTCGTATGGATGGCGCCGAGCGCGCGATAGCAGTCCTCGACGGTGTCCACGATAACACGGAAACCGAAGATGTCGGAAAGCTGCTCGAAAGACAGCCCTTTGGTCTCCATCTTGCGGAAGACCGACCAGGCTTTCTTCTGCCGGCTCTTCACTTGTGCTTTGATTTGGTATTTCTCGAACAGGGCCGACAGCGCCTTCTCGATCTCGCCGATTACCCCGCGATTGCGCTCGAAGACATCCTTCAGCCGCTCGGTCACCGCGCGATGCGCTTCCGGATTGATTGTACGGAACGCGTGCTCCTCCAGTTCCTCACGCATGTCCTGCATGCCCATGCGGCCGGCGAGCGGAGCGTAGATCTCCATTGTCTCTTCGGCGATGCGCAGCTTCTTGTCCTCGCGCATATGGTCGAGGGTACGCATGTTGTGGAGACGGTCGGCCAGCTTGACGAGCAGCACGCGCACGTCTTCCGAGATCGCCAGCAGGAGCTTGCGCAGGTTTTCGGCCTGCTCCGCCTTCTTGGAGACGAGGTCGAGCTTCTTGAGCTTGGTCAGGCCTTCCACCAGCTTGCCAAGATCGGGGCCGAACAGCTCGTCGATCTCCTGACGCGTGGCCGTCGTGTCCTCGATGGTGTCGTGCAGCAGGGCGACGGCAATGGTCGCCTCGTCCATGTGCATCTCGGTCAGGATCGCCGCGACTTCCAGCGGATGAGAGAAGTAGGGATCGCCGGAAGCCCGCTTCTGGTGCCCATGCTTCTGCATGGCATAGACGTAAGCCTTGTTGAGCAGCGCCTCATTCACGTCGGGCTTGTAGCGCTGCACGCGCTCGACAAGCTCATACTGACGCATCATGGTGCTGTTCCGGTGTCCGCAAAAGAATCATGCGCCGCGCGTGTCGCCCGGCGCATGCAATAGATAGCCACGAAACCGCCGCCGCGAAAGATGCGGCGATGCGGTCCTCAATCAGTAGTCGTCGCTTTTCTCCGGCGGCACCAACCCTTCGATGCCGGCGAGCAGATCTTCCTCGCTCATACGGTCGAATGCGACGGTATCGTCTTCACGATCGGCATCGTCGCTCGTGGAAGCAGCCTGATCGATGAGCTCCTGACCATCGGCCTCTGGCTCGTCCACCTCGACGTGCTTCTGCAGCGAATGGATCAAATCTTCCTTGAGGTCACCGGGCGAGAGAGTCTCGTCGGCGATTTCGCGCAGGGCCACGACCGGATTCTTGTCGTTGTCGCGATCGACGGTAATCGGCGCGCCCTGGCTGATCTGGCGGGCGCGATGCCCGGCGAGCAGAACGAGTTCGAAACGGTTGTCGACCTTGTCGATGCAATCTTCAACAGTTACGCGGGCCATGAAGTGCCCCTTTCATTCCTGGGATTTCTGGAAAACTGGTCGGTCCATACAGCGAAAACGCCCCAAATACAAGCGCGAAGCCAAGGAAGCGGGCCGTCGCTTGCGGATGCGGACCGCGGTCGAAGCACAGTCGGCAGCCACATCAGGTGGAAGTGGACAGGAAAGCACACGGTCAGAGGGAAAGCTCGCGCCAGTGGGATGACCTATCTTCACATTTTCTTGCGTTGGCGCTTCACGCCACTTGGAATGGCAGGGTTTGGGCGCTAATTCCTGAAGGTCCGGTCGGCATCGTTGCTAGACCGGGCTTTACAGTTCGTATGTTTGCCGTTTCGTTATTTGGATCAAGGAATTTTCGACATGTTCGACCCCCGTGAGAAGATCGCCCTCTTCATCGACGGCGCCAATCTCTATGCAACTTCGCGGGCGCTCGGCTTCGACATCGACTACCGCAAGCTGCTCGGCAGTTTCCAGAAACGCGGCTATCTGCTGCGCGCCTATTACTATACGGCTCTTGTCGAGGATCAGGAGTATTCCTCGATCCGACCCCTGATCGATTGGCTCGACTACAACGGCTACAAGGTCGTGACCAAGCCGGCCAAGGAATTCACCGATTCCACCGGCCGGCGGAAGATCAAGGGCAACATGGATATCGAGTTGACGATCGATGCGCTAGAGCTCGCCGATATCGTGGACCACTATGTCATCTTTTCCGGCGACGGCGATTTCCGCACGCTGGTCGACGCTCTGCAGCGTCGCGGCCGCAAGGTCAGCATCGTCTCCACCATGGCTTCGCAACCGCCCATGATCTCCGATGACCTGCGCCGCCAGGCCGACCACTTCATCGACCTCGTCACCCTAAAGAACGAAGTCGGCCGAGACCCCTCCGACCGACCGGTGCGCAAGCAGGAGCCTGCTGAAACCAATGACGAAGAGTTTTAATGACAGTCGCAATGCCTGCCCTGCCCGCCGGCTCTCCGGAGCCCGACCGCGACTGCCCGCTTTGTCCGCGGCTTCATGATTTCATAGCTGAATGGCGTGCAAAGGAACCCACTTGGTTCAACGCGCCGGTCCCTACATTCATGCCCCGCGAAGGGGAAGCAGATGTGCGCCTGCTTGTCGTCGGGCTGGGACCCGGCCTGCGCGGAGCCAACCGGACTGGACGGCCATTCACGGGCGACTATGCCGGCGACCTCCTTTACCAGACGCTGATCCGCTTCGGTTTCGCGCGCGGACATTACGAGGCGCGCCCGGACGACGGCCTGGAACTTGTCGGCGCCGCTATCACCAATGCGGTGCGCTGCGTCCCCCCGGCCAACAAGCCGACCGGCGAAGAGATATCGACCTGCCGGACCTTTCTCGTTCCGACCATTGCACGTTTCCCGCGGTTGCGGGCCATTCTGGCGCTCGGCGCCATCGCGCATCAGTCGGTGGTGCGTGCCTTGGGCAAGCGGGTGGCCGCGCAACCCTTCAGGCATGGCGGACGATACGATGACCCGATCGCGCTATTCTCCAGCTATCATTGCTCCCGCTACAATACCAATACCGGGGTGCTGACAGAGGAGATGTTCGTCAACGTCTTCGCGGAGATCGCGAAGTACCTTCGGGAATAGGCTTCCTTGCCACCCGGCGAGAAGAAGCCCAGGCGCTTCAACTCTTCAACCGTGAGCCGGCCGGGTCGCTACCCCCTTGTCTTGAGGAGGCGACCCTTTTCGCGCGCCCAGTCCCGCTGCTTCTCGGATTGACGCTTGTCGTGCAGCTTCTTGCCGCGCGCAATCGCAAGCAGCAGCTTGGCGCGGCCGCGATCGTTGAAATAGATCTTCAGGGGCACCATGGTCATGCCCTCGCGCTCGACCGCCTGGGCGAGCCGCGCCATCTCGCGCTTGCTGAGCAGGAGCTTGCGGCGGCGCCGAGGCTCGTGATTGAAGCGGTTGCCCTGCAGATATTCCGGCAGATAGGAATTGATCAGCCAGATCTCGCCACCCTCGACCGAGGCATAGGATTCCTGGATGTTCGCCTGGCCCTGACGCAGCGACTTCACTTCCGTACCGGTGAGCACGAGCCCCGCTTCGACGGTGTCTGTCACCTCATAGGCGAAACGAGCCTTGCGGTTCTCCGCGACAGTCCGGTTGTTCGGATCGTTCTTTTTCTGTGTCATCTCTGGCAAATGCGCGAGAGCAGCGTCAGTTGATCAGACCGGCGTGCTTCATTGCCGATTCGATGGCCTTCGCCGTCGACTCCTCGACGGTAACGAGCGGCGAACGCACGACGTTCTCGATCCTGCCGAGGCGGGCGAGCGCATATTTCGCACCCGACACACCCGGCTCGATGAACAGCGCCTTGTGAAGCGGCATGAGCCTGTCCTGGAGCTCGAGCGCCCGTTCCTTGTCGCCCCCCAGCGACGCTTCCTGGAACTCCGCGCAAAGCCGTGGAGCGACATTCGACGTCACCGAGATAACGCCAACGCCGCCATGGGCGTTGAAGCCCAGCGCCGAAGCATCCTCTCCCGAGAGCTGGATGAAGTCCTTGCCACAGGTCAGGCGCTGCTCGGAGACGCGCTCGACTTTGCCGGTTGCGTCCTTGACGCCGACGATGTTGTCGAAATCACGCGCCAGCTTGCCCATCGTCTCCGGCAACATGTCGATCACCGAGCGCGGCGGAATGTTGTAGATGACAATCGGAAGCCTGGTGGCATTCGCCACGGCCGCGAAGTGGGCATAAAGGCCGCGCTGAGTGGGCTTGTTGTAGTAAGGCGTGACGACCAATACCGCGTTGGCGCCAACCTCTTCGGCGTGCCTGACCAGACCGACTGCTTCGGCGGTATTGTTCGATCCAGCGCCGGCGATCACCGGCACTCTCCCCTTCGCTACCTCCACGCAGATCTTCACCACCTCTCGGTGCTCTTCATGGGTAAGCGTCGGAGATTCGCCCGTTGTTCCGACCGGCACAAGGCCCTTCGTTCCCTCGGCGATCTGCCATTCGATGAAAGAACGAAAGGCTTTCTCGTCGAGACTTCCGTCCTTGCGGAACGGTGTCACGAGCGCAGTCATCGAGCCTCTCAGCATTTTCATCTACTCCTTGGGACCTCCGGCGACAGCACTGAACGCGGAGTTGGGCGCACCTTCTAGCCGAAAGCAAGGCTATGCGCCATAGTCCTGGCGGCTTCCGCAACAGGACCAATGACGATTTCATGACAGCCAGCCACCCGCCGGGTAGCGACGTTCTGGGCCGAATGCGAGGCTGTCGCGGCGGCGCTTGCGGCAGTCCCCCTCGCCGCCGGCACTTGGGCGGTCGGTTGAGAACTCGATGCATGGCCGTGAAGGCAATGCCGCTTATCTCGAAGACGTCCCGGTCGCACGCTGTCAAAGAGCGCAGCGCTGATAACTCTGCATCTCGTCGGGAAAGACAAAATCGGAAATCTCTATGGTGTCACGATCGACGATCCGTAGGGATACTGACATGCTGGTCGCCAAGACCGCATCGGCGCAGCTCATGCTCAGGGAAAGCCGTCCCTTGTCTTCCCGGACCCGCTTCACTCTGCACTCGCCATTGGCGCCGGTGATCTTGTCGCCGGAAATGATGATACCCGTGGTGAGGGACGATGCCGCATCACGAAAGCGGATCGATCCGTTCTTCTGCTCAAAGGTGGCGGCGCAATCCTGGCTGCTGATCATCCAGGCGCCCTGCAAGGCGTCAAGCGATGCAGCAAAGGCATTGGACAAGCAGGCCATCGACATCGCGACGCCGGCAAAAGTGGCGATATTGACTTTCCTCATCGTAACAAGCCTTTCTGGTCTAAGTCATTCGTCTCGCTCGCGGTGGGAGACAATCAACGCCTGAAACCGCCATGGAACCCGCCGCCATGAAAGCCGCCGCCACGGGCAAAGCCACCACCGCCGAACTGCGGATGAAATTCGGCTCTCCGACCGATTGAAAGCTGGTTGCCGCGCAACCGCTGAGTATAGTCGAAATTCAGATGATCGGGAGCCACCGCGCGGACCTGCGGCCGCGGGGGCGCCGCGCGCTGTGCATTCGCTCGATCCCTAAGCTGCTGCGCCGCCTGTGGATGCGCCGTTGCCGCGCGCTGACCGGCACTGCGGAGATTCTCCGACGCAGGACGCTGAACCGGGCTCCACCCCCCATCGGAGTGTTTTTGCCACTGACCATTCTGCCGGCGATAGACATTGCCGTCGCGGCCGGCATAGATGTTCCCGCTGTCTCCGCGTGCGACGAAGCCATGATTGCCGGCCGAGGTGCGCCAGTGCGCGCCCTCTCCGCCGGCAATCGCTCCGCCGGTCGCGCGGGCCCAGTCCGACCCACGCCTCACTCCGGCTGTGCCCCAAGAACCGTAGATGTTGTGACCGCCGCGGGCGATGGCTCCCGTATCGGTGCGTGGATTGTAGGCTGAAATAAAGCCACGTTCGCCGAGCGGACCGGCCACCGCGCCGCCGCGAAAGTAGGTTCCGGTACGCGGATTGTAGGCGGCACCGCCGACTATGCCCCGATAAGGGCCATAGGCATAGCCATAACGGCCGAAAGTTCCTCGGGCGGGATTGTAGAATGCACCGACGCCATAGGTCGCGGGCCGAGGGTAATATGGCCAGTAGCCGTTCGCCCAACCGAAGTCCCAATAGGCTGGATAGTACCAGCCGGTTCCGTAGACGAAGGTATCCCATGCGAGGAAGGCGCCGAGATACCCCATCGCATAGCCGAACCAGACGGCGTCATCCTCCGTGTCGTAAACCCTGACGTAAGTCGCGTTGTAGACCGGTGAGGAAGGCGGGATCTTGTAGATCTCGTCCGGCACGGATCGTGCCACCGCGAAGGGCCCGTTTGGGCTGTCGCCGACGAACCAAACACCGTCCTTCAGCACGTAATATTTGGATCCGACCTGGAAAACCTGGTCATTGGTGTTGACTGCGTAGGAGACTGACGTTCCCGCGATCGGCTCGAATTTCGGATCGCCGCTATAGGCCACCTCGGCCTGGACCGAACCATCCGTTGCCACACGCGCCATCTCCGGGATGCTCGCCTTCAGTCGGGCTTCGAGATTTTCCGAGGTGCCGGGGACGGACGAGCGTACATTGTAATAGGGCGTATCGTCGGGGATGTTCTTGAAGTCGGAGGGCAGGTCGGGCGTGGCGAAGGCCCAGGGGCCATCGAGCGATTTGGCGGAGAACCAGCGTCCGGAAAGCAGGACATACCAGTTTCCGTCGCCCTTGTCATAAAAGACGTCTCCGTTGCTGTTCGACGCCCACTGCAATCCTGTGCCCGGCACTTCCTCGAGCTTGGGCTCGCCGTCGAACTGGATGAGTTCGGCCGGCATGTCGGAATAAAAGACTTTCGGGGTGATGCCACCCTGGAATGGCGCCGGCGGCATCGCCGCGAGGGCATCCTTCCAGCTTTCCTCGTTGGGAAGCTTGGACAGCAGGTCCGGCAAGGCAGGGACGGCTTGCCAGTCCCCCGTGAGCGACTTGGCCGTCAGCCATGACTTCTCGTCACGCAGAAAATACGTGCCGCCGGCATCGACCTTGAAGATATCCCAGTTGCTGTTGACCACAAAAGACAGGCCGTCCACGCCTTTCACGGGCGCGAGCACCTCCTTGCCGTCAGTCTGCACCAAAACCGCCCGGATATTGCTGATGAAGATCGGCGGCGGATCGGATTTCAGCCCTTCGACATTGCTCATTCGGCCGTAATCGGTCAGGCTGGCTGTCAGACGTTCCTCGGCCAGCGTGATTGCGCCTGTCGGGATGGCCTTGTCGACTTCGAGCGAGAGGTCGGAGAGCTGCTCGCGATCGAGAGCGGAGAAATTGAGCTCCGTAACCTTGACGTCGCTCAGGACGACTTCTCCCGCCTCGCGATCGAGCGTCGTCCTTCCTTCGAGGCCAACAACGCCGTAGACCGGCTTGGCATCCTTGCCGGCCTTGTATTCGGCGGCCACAAGCGCCTTCAGACCAGTGAAATCCTTCCACTCCGTGACTTGCGGCTGGTAGAGGATCACTTCGGCGCCTTGCTGGGTGGTGTAGCTTCTCGGCCATCCCGGCCGATCCGGTTCGCTCTCATTCAGATATTTCGCGCTGACGAACCCTTGCTTGTCGCCGAAGGTCACCGAGCACCAGCCGCCGGCTGTATCGCATTCACCGAGATCGACCTCTGCGCCTTCGGGAATGGTTCCCTGGCTGGCGAAACCTGTGCCGGGTCCGGATCGGAAATTCACCTGCGCCGTCGTCACGGCCGGCGCGGCAAGGGCGGCAGCGACCAGAAAATGGTGGATGACGATCGCGAATGAAAACCTGCGCATGCCGGAACTCCCAAACGCCGCGGCTACCCACCGGTCGACACGTATCGTCGAACTCGGAATGCCATGCCAGGCAGCCTCTCCAATCACATGGGAAGGGCAAGTACGTTACTGTAACTCACGCCAGGAAAGCGCCCGTCGGGCGTCAGTCGATCACAATACCGGCCTTTGCCAGTCCGGTTTCGACGAGGCCGATCAATTCCGGCGTGAAGTGTCGTGCTGCCATGGCCGAGCGGAGAGAGCGCGAGTGCGTCTCGAGCAGGTTCAACACCGATATGGCGTCCTTGTCCCTGCCGAGTTCCGCAAGCGTCGCCGCGCGCAGCAAACTCGCTTCGAACCTGTGAGTATTCCCGAGCTGTTGGAGGCGCTCGAATGCCGTATCGAAACGGCCGCGCCGATAATCGACGAAGGCCAGCGTCAGCTCCGCATCCGGATTGAGCCGGCTTTCGATCAGTCGCGATCCGATCGCCATGGAGACGGCATCGTCCCATTGCCCCGAAGCCAGCAGGATTTCGCTCAGCCGGGCGGAAATATCGGCATTGTTGGGATTGAGCGCCAGCGCCCGGCGTCCAGCCGCGATCGCAGCGTCGGTTCGGCCGATACGTTGCAGAGCCAGCATCTGGGCCTCGGCGGCCCGATCGAAGTAAGGCGCGAGGGAGGCTGCCTTGTTCGCCAACTGCAGGGCGCGTTCCGTGAGCCCCGACGGTGCCTCTACCGGGTCTATCGCCAGGAGTACGCGGGCCAAGGCAGCGTGGACGTCGGGGGCGCCCTTGCGCAGTGCCAAGGTCCTCTCCAGGCAGTCTCGGGCCGCATTCAGAGCCCTCGTGTCAGCCTGGCTGAGAGCAAGATATGACCTGAGCAAGCATCCGTTGCCCAGCGTCGGATTCTCGAGCTCACGCGCGGTTTCGAGGCTGTTGATCACGCCGCGGACACCAGCCAGGCGAACCGCGACCTGCGCGGCCAGTTGTTCCCTGGCATCGCCGGGCGCGTCCTCGTCGCCGCGCGTCCGTTCCTCGCCCGACATCAGGATCTCTCCATTGGCGACGTCCAGCAACTGCCACGAAGCGGATCGGCTGCTTCCATCCTTCGGATACCTGATCGTCACCCGGTAGCTGGATTGCTGCATCGGTGAGGCAGCATTGGTAAACAGGGAGGTATCCGCCAGATCGGCTTCATTCAAGGAGGTTCGTCGATCCGCGACCACTCTCAGGGTCTGGAATTTCGAAAGGGCGCTCAGCAGGAGATCCTGTATTTGCAATGCATCCGCATCGGTTGCGTCGCCGGACAGCCTCGCCTCGACAAGCAGCCGCGGCTTGTCGGAAAGAACTCCCCCCCCTGCCCCGCCGAAAATCTGGAAAAGCGTGATAGCAGCGGGCAACGCCAAGCCGACAGCCATCAGCGAGGCGATCGCCCATTTCCTCCTCCGACCTGTTTGCAGCCTCGGCGCGCTCCCGCTCTCCTCTGGAGGCTCCTCCCTCACAGACGATACTGAAGGCTGCAGCGGCTGTGAGTTGCCGCTGCCGTCTGCTTCGAGCCTGCCGAACACAGGCACGTAGCGTCCCTTCGGAAGGTCGACATAGACCCCGCCTTTCCGACCGTGCCGTTCGTAGTAGCGCGTCAATGACGCCCGCAAGCGCGTCGCCTCGATCCGCACAATGGGATCGATCGCGGGATCGAATGTCGGAGGGCGGCCGAATACGTCCACAGCGACCGAATAGGCTTTGACCGCCTCGCTTCGGCCTTGGAACAGCTCCTCCGCAACGAAGCGGAGAAATTTCTTGTTGCGTTCAGTCGAATGGAATGCGGGATCTTGAAGCACGCGCTCCAACTCGGCACGTGCCTCATCGTCGGAGACAGATGGGTCCAGCGCCTGGGACTCGATACTCTCACCGTGCACCGCAATCCCCCAGGATGCATGCGCCTCGTATCCCCGCCTGTTTTGTATAGCGAGCGCTTTTACGCAAGTAAACCAGGTCGCCGTATTTCATTCTGTGCTTAGGTTAACAGCAAGAAGACATGCCCAATCACAGGCAATCTCTGGGAAATGTGGGTTCTTCTGAAATTCCTCGCTCGATGGCTCTCTACAAGAAGATCAGCTGTCGCCAGCGCACATCATCAGGATATCATGTTCGATATCCGCGCAAATTTTTTCGTATTCCGTGATCATGCCTGCGTTGCGGTCATCGCGCTCCCGTCGCAAACGTTCGAGCGTCGAGCTCGCGTCATCGAAAGCGCCGCAGAGATTGCGCATTTCCTCGCTGCGTGCACTCAGCAGCTGAAGCTGGCCACGCAGGGCCGGCATTTTGAGCATGAGCCTCACGAGGCCCCGGCGATTCTGGTCGGCTTCCATCGCCACCCGCCTCCTCGACGGATAAGACGCGGATCGTCGGCATTCTTACGGTTCGGCTTTGCCTGCCGAGCAGATCCAGGCAACGATCACGCAAGTGTTATCCGAGCGACACATGGTCGGCTGCACACCTCCACAGACATGCGAAAAGGATGGAAGAAAAAAGCCGGCAAAGACAGCACGCAACAGTAACAGAAGGGGTTTCCCTGCCAATTTGGCCGAAGCACCCTGCAAGGACCGCTACGTCGCCCACTTTGGAGGTATCAAAACACCCTGCGCTGCACCCAGACGCGCCGCTGCTTATCCCTTTGCAACCTTTGACTGCAGAGACGAGTGCTTGAAGAAAGTTGCATTTCTTGGAAACCGTTACAGTTACAAGCTGCCCGCAACGCCGTCGGTAAAACCGCGGGTCGCTTGGGAACGTGGTCTGCCTTCGTTTTTCCCCAATGTCGATTTCTTATCGGCGGCATTCAGTCAGAATCCCCCCGCCCCGGAAATCCAGCGTCAAGGTTCCGTTGCAACTCTTCACCCGATAAGGTCAGACCCTTGCCGCACCAGTTTCCTTCCGCAGCGTGCATGGAATGAACAAGCTCAGGCCGCCGACACGACTGGGCCGCCAATCCCTCGCGGTCGTGTTGCTCGCCCTCATGCCGCTCGCGGCTCAGAGCGAACCTCGGGTCGCCAGCAGTCCACCTCTGCCCCAGCCGAGGCCACAGGCAGCGGCCAAAGCGGTCGATGCCACGACGACGGCTTCGATCCTCCCGCGGATCGCTCCGATCCCGGAGGCCAGCGAGATGATGTCGGGCGACACGGTCATGCTGAAGTCCGGGCTCGACGCCCTCGCAGCGCGGGAGATGGATCAAGCTCTCGTCATACGAAACAGCCTACCGGCAGACTCGCTGGATCGCCACATTCTCGCCTGGGCCATCGCGCTCGGCGGCAGCGACAAGCTGTCGAGCGGTGAGATTGCCGAGGCGGCGCGTTCTCTTCCCGGCTGGCCTGGGCTCGCGACCCTTCGCAAGAACAGGGAACGCGCCATGTTCCGCGAAGAACCCGATGCTTTGACGGTCATCGCGACCTTTCAAGGTTCTCCGCCACAGACGCCTCAGGGAACGATCATGCTGGCGCGCGCCTATGCCGCGCGCAGCGAGCCGGACAAGGCGCGTGCGGTGCTCTCGCCTTTGTGGCGTTCGGAGAGGCTCGAAGCCGGCGAGGAGGCGGCGATCCTCCAGGAATTCGGCAAGCTGATCCCCGTCGCGGACCATCGCATGCGCATGGAGAAGATGCTCTATCTCAACCGCATCGATGCAGCGGGACGGGTAGCGGTCCATGCCCGTGCGTCGGAACTCTGGAGCGCCTGGGCAGCGGTCATTCGCAACGGCAAGGATGCCGGCAAGCTGTTGGACGCGGTGCCGGAAGCACAGCGCTCCGCAGGCTGGCTTTTCGCTCGGATCAAATATCTTCGTCGCGCCGAACGACTTTCGGAAGCCGCCGCAACGATGCTGGAGGCGCCGCGCGATAAGGCCACGCTGATCGCTCCCGATGCCTGGTGGTTGGAGCGACGTGCATTGTCGCGAGACCTGGTCGATGTCGGCGACATCGCCAACGCCTATAAGATCGTTGCGGCCCATTCCGCCGAAAGCCTCGTCAATGCGGCCGACGCCGAGTTCCATGCTGGCTGGTACGCGCTTCGCGGTTTGAGCGATCCGGCAACCGCCGCTCGGCATTTCTCGCGGATCACCGACTTCGCCAGCAGCCCCATCTCGCTTTCACGAGCCTATTATTGGCTGGGGCGCGCGGCCGAAGCCGGTGGGCCTGGAGATGCCAAGACCTATTTCGAGAAAGCGTCGACCTACGGTACAAGCTTTTACGGCCAGCTTGCCGCGGCCCGGATCGGGCGCAAGGCCATTGCCCTCACCTACCCCGCGCCGAGCGCGAGCGACAGGCAGAATTTTGCGCGACGCGAAGCGGTCCAGGCCATCCGCCGTCTTGAGGAGGCGGGATATCCGACGCGAGCCGAAATCCTCTACCGCGATCTCGGCGAGCAACTCTCCAGTCCCGGGGAGCTGGCGCTTCTGGCCGACATGGCGGAGAAGCGCGGCAACCACTTCCTGGCGCTTCGCGTCGGCAAGATCGCGGCCACGCGGGGCATCGATGTCGGCGCCCTCTCGCACCCCCTGGGCGCCATTCCCGGAAGCACGGACATTTCCGGCGCGGGGAAGGCCCTCGCCTATGCCGTGGCGCGGCAGGAAAGCGAATTCAATGTGGGGGCTATGTCAGGCGCCGGTGCACTGGGCCTGCTGCAGCTTCTTCCAAGCACGGCCAAGGAAGTCGCCAAGCGCAACGGGCTGGCCTATTCCCAGACGCGTCTCACGACCGACGCGGGCTACAACGCGACCTTGGGCTCGGCGTTCCTCGCCGAGCAGCTCGGGCGTTTCCAGGGCTCCTACGTGCTGACCTTCGCCGGCTACAATGCCGGGCCGCGGCGAGCGCAGCAGTGGATCGATCGCTATGGCGATCCCCGCGGCAAGGACATCGACACGGTAGTGGATTGGATCGAGCGGATTCCCTTTGCGGAGACGCGCAGCTACGTCCAGCGGGTGATGGAGAACTACCAAGTCTATAAGATGCGGCTTTCCGGCAAGTTCGACATCGTCAGCGACCTCGTGAGCGGTCGTTGACGCGCTCGTGCGCGTGGACACTGTCGTTGCGGGAAATAGAGCGCCTCAGCCCCCTCACTCAACACCATCGCTCAAATAACAAAACCCGGCGGGATGGCCGCCGGGTTTTGCCTGATCGGTTTTGAGGCCGATTAGAAGTAACGGGTGAAGCGCAGGAAGCCCGACACCGTGCCGTCGAGGTCGTCCACCTTGTCGTAGTGGATTTCCGGACGAACTTCGAAGTTCGTGACCGGGGTCCACACGGCCGAGATTTCGGCGCCCCAGGCGTTGATGTCGTCGCCGTCGAGGCCAACCATCTTTATGTCGGTGCCCTCTTCGTACAGACCGGCGAAATACTGACCGGCAACCGACACACCGAAGTTTTCGGTGAACTGATGGTTGTACGAAGCCAGGATCGACCATTCCGGCGAAACGTCCAGCGCGGAACCCGTGCTGAAGCGGGTGTCGCTGTTGGCATAGTAACCGAAGAGACGCAGCGAGGAGCCCGGCGAGTTCGGCACGTTGATCTGCGCCGCAAGCGATGCACCCCAGCCGCTCTGGTGGTCGAAGCCAGGAACGTCGTCCGGAAGACCGGTGATGTCGTCTTCCCAGCCGAAGCGGCCCCAGATCGAACCCCAGCCCTGGTTCACACCGACCTTGGCCACGACATCCGGCACGTAGCCGTCACCAGCGAGCGCATCGTCTTCGAGAGACAGCGTAGCGAAGAAGCCGTTGCCGCCGAAGAACGTATAGGACATCTGGTGACGCTGTGCGTAGCCGTAGTACATGCCGCCCCAGGAGTGCGATCCGAAGTTGGTCGCGCCACCGCGGAACGAAGCCGCCCAAGCCGATTCGGAGTAACCGGCGAAGAAGCCGCCGAGAGCCAGCCAGCCCTGGTCGATCGCGACCGGACCGTCAGCAAACGGGCTTCCGGCCAGCGAGGTCGGCGTCGAACGCTCACGACCACCCCAGTCGGCCTGGAAGCGGATCATGCCGCGCAGCGTACCCCATTCGGTTTCCGAACGGGACTCGATGTTGACGCGAGCGCGAGTCGACTTGATCCAGCCGTCGCCGGTACGGCCGCCGACATAACCGGGGGTGTCGTTGCTGACGTCTTCAAAGATCGGCGAGCCGTCCGGAGCAGTACCGACCTGCTGGAAATCGGTCTGGTAGCCGTTGGCGCCAACCTGGTACCAAACGTAACCGCTGATCGAAAGACAGGTTTCCGTGCCCGGAATATAGAACCAGCCACTACCGTAGGTGTCGCAAACCCGCACATATTCAACGGGCTCCGGTTCCGCCACGACGACGGCGTCAGCGGCACGCGCGCCACTGACGGCGACGAGCGCCGCAGCCGAGCCAAAAAGTAGGCTCTTAATGTTCATTTTCTGACCTCCAGTCAAAGTTTAAAACGGGTCTGGGCTTTTTATGCTGAAGGACAGCGTTCCCTGCCCCATCCCCAATGTCGAAACCTCGGCGACTGCAACGCCTCGATTTCTTCATCGACATTACTCATGATAATGACCCGTTCAACAGACATCGCACCGCAATAAAGCCTTCTACGATGCTATCCCACAGGTATGTTGCACAAATGACACGATTTGAGCCCCTTGAGTAAGAATGACTTAACCATGAGGTGCGCGTTGCCCTTGAAAGCTGCAATCTGGCTATTGAGGCTTGTTGCCGGGAGTTCGATGGCAAACCGAATCGATGGCCGTGGTTTGGCGACATGGGCCTTGACCGCGATCCGCCGCATGTCCCGTTCCGGTAGCCGCATATCGTGACAGCGCGGCGGGCAATTTATTTCTCTCGGAGACCCTGTTTGGCAGGTTGATTGTCTCGGAGCTTTTCTTTATCCAGCGGGCACCGGAGAGGTGGCCGAGTGGTCGAAGGCGCTCCCCTGCTAAGGGAGTAGAGGTCAAAAGCTTCTCGAGGGTTCGAATCCCTTCCTCTCCGCCATCCAACGTGACCTGCGACAACGGCTTGGTCCGGGCGCCCCGACAAGATCGGCCCAGTGCTCCTAAAGCGTGTCGCGGCAATCGGATTCGGGTGACACGCTTTAGGTCTTTGTTTTTGCCGCATTCTCGCGACGCCGACCGAATCCGGTCGGCTGCGAAATGCTCTAAGTGGGATATCGGGAGCGAGGAGAGCCTGCGGTTCGTCCTCAAGAAATTGCTTTTGGTCAGAGTTCCGGGCGGCGGCGGCTCGCATTCCTGCTCCGCTCGCCGGAACCCAACCTATCAGCGGCCAGATCGTTGTGCCGCCTCTTGCTCTGATCGTCCTGGATTCGGGACGTCCAGCCGCTCCAGGAACAGAGCGATCACCTCCTCGACGAAGGCTTCGCGGTCAGACATCACTGGCGTCTGATGGATGTGCTTGCGGATGAGGTAGTAAATTACGGTCGAGTGAAGATGCCAGACTCGTTCGACGCGCCGGTCGTGGCCCAGCAGCTCCGCTTTGGATCCCTGCCAGTGATCGATTTCATCGGCGATCAGGCCTAGGATCTTCGAGACGTGATCGCCAAGGTAGCGACGCGTCATGCCGTTGCCGTCCAGACTCGCGCGCATGGCGATGCGGATCCAGTTGCGGTCGTCTACCACCGCCAAGTATGACAAGTAGAATTCCAATAGCCGCTCGGGCAGTGGTCGGCTACGATCCGTTATCGCCCTGGCCCACGCTTCATCCCAGCGCGCTTCGAAGACGGCATCGTAAACCGCTTCGATCAGCGCTTCCTTGCCGTCGAAATATTTGAACACCAAGGCCGGCGAGATGCCGATTTCGCGCGCGAGCTGCCTGATCTGCACCTCGAAGCCGTGGTCGGCGAAATGGGCGACCGCCGCTTCCAGAATCATTTCGCGCCGCATCTGAGGCGGCATACGAGTCCGGCTTCGCGCCTGCCGCCGGGGTTGTCTCACCGGCTCCATCGTTTCTTCGAAATCCGTCACCACAGCCTGTTCGCCTACGCGCCACAAAGGACCTTGACAAGCCCATTTCCTTATTGAACATTGGGTCACTAACGCTCGTCAAGAAGCAATTGACCCCACCGGGCACCTAAGAAACGCTTTTCACAGCCGCAAGCATTGCTTGCCGCTTACAGGGAGGAATTGCGTGTGAAGCTGGATCTTATCACCACTGTGGCAACAGCCGCTCTTCTGTCGCTCGCCACGACAGCCCAGGCGGAAACCTTCAATCTTCGCATCGGCGCCGGCCACCCCTTAGGTTCGCTCTGGGTCGGATCGATCAAGGACTTCTTCATGGCGGAAGTCGCCAAGCGGGTCGAAGAGCGGACGGATCACAGCATCACATGGACAGAAGGCTTCGGCGGCACAGTCTGCAAGCTCGGCGAATGCCTTGAAGCGGTCGAGTCGGGACTGCTCGACATTGCAGACCTCGAGGCCGCATTCGAGCCGGCCAAGCTCATGGCGGCGAATTTTTCCTATTTCGTTCCGTTCGGCGCTACTGACCCGGTCGTGGCGCAGAAAGCGGCGGCGGACGTCTATGAATCAACGCCGGAACTCACGGCCCTGTTCGAGCGCTACAACCAGATCTATCTCGGCGCCAGCGTGGTGGCCAACTACGGGCTCGTGACGACCTTCGAATGGGGGACCGTCGATCAACTCAAGGGTCAGAAGATCGCCGCGGCAGGCCCGAACATCCCCTGGCTGGAATCGACCGGCGTGGTCGGCGTCCAGTCGACGCTGAACGAAGCCTACACCTCGTTCCAGACCGGGGTCTACGAAGGTTGGATAATGTTCGCGGACGCTGTCGTCTCCTTCAAGCTCAACGAGGTGACCAAGCAGTTTGTCGACATGGGGTTCGGCTCGGTGCACACGCCGCTGCTCACCATCAACAAGGACACTTTCGACAGCCTGCCGCCCGAGGTTCGGGATATCGTCGTCGAGGTCGGGCGCGAGTGGGGTGCGGAGACTGCGCGGCGGATCGGCGCCAAGCAGGACGAATCCGTGAAGACGCTGACGGCGACGTTGAAAGTCATCGACCCTGATCCGGCTGTGCGCAAGGCGTGGGCCGAGGCCCTGCCGAACATTCCGAAACTGCGCTCGGGGGAGATCAGCGCCGCCGGCCAGCCGGGTGAAGTGGTCTACAAATATGTCGAGGCGCTGAAAGCGGCGGGCCACGAATTCCCGCGCGACTGGGCTGCGGAACGCTAACGAGCCCACCCTGTCCAGAACTCCAATCGGGTCGAAGCGATGGGCGACATCCTTCACAAGGTGCTGGAGCGCCTGAACCTGCTCTCCAGCATCGGCATCCTTCTGCTGATGACGTTGATCTCGGCCGACGTGATCGGTCGGCAACTCGGGCATCCTCTCGCGGGGGTTCCCGAACTCGTACGGTTCGCCGTGGTCTGCATGTTCTGGCTCCAGATGGCCTACGTGCTCCGCGCGGGAGGGCATTTAAGAACGACGCTGGTCTTTGACCTGCTGCCCGGTTTCGCACAAAAGGGCGTACTCCTACTCAACGCCGCCATCGGCTGCGCAATCATGCTGATGATCGTCTGGCTCGGCGTGCCGGAACTCCTCAATGCATGGGAGATCGGTGAGTTCGAGGGCGCCCTTCCCGTTCGTATACCCGTCTGGCCGATCTGGACGGTCATCGTCTGCTGCGCAGCATTGACCGCTCTCCAGTTCACGCTCGATTTCATCACGGTGGCGCGCGGCGGAACCGTCGCCGACAATGCCACCGACAAAACTGAACTGGTGGGCTGATGACACCTGAACTCATCGGATTTTTGTCTGTCGGCCTCATCTTCGGCCTGATCCTGCTCGGCATGCATATAGGCGTCGCGCTCGCCGCCGTCAGCTTCATCGGCGTCTACATGATCACCGGTCGCATGACCGTGGCGGCGAGCCTTCTGCAGTCGACCGCCTACAGCGGCATTGCGGACTATGCCTTTGCAGTCATCCCACTCTTCGTGGTCATGGGGCTCTTCGCGATGCGGGCCGGTGTCGTGCGCGATCTGTTCGACGCCGCCGAGACCTTGACGCGCAAGCTGCATGGCGGGATCGGCGTCTCCACCGTCTTCGCCAACGCTATTTTCGCCGCGGTCACCGGCGTCTCGGTCGCCTCGGCCGCAGTCTTCTCCAAGATTGCCATACCGGAGATGAACCGGCTTGGATACGACCGGCGCTTCGGCCTCGGCATCGTTGCTGCCAGCGCGCTGCTTGGCATGCTGATCCCGCCTTCGGTGCTGATGATCATATACGGCGTCGTCGCGGAGCAATCGATCGGCCGTCTCTTTGCGGCAGGCATCGGCCCCGGCCTTCTCGTGACAGTGGTCCTCATGCTCGCGATCATGCTTCGGGTACGCGCCAATCCGCAACTGGCGGGCGGCGTACAAACGGCCGCGAAGCAACGCATGTCGCCGACGCAGCTTGTCGTCAAGATGGGACCGATCGGCATTCTCATCCTGCTTGTCCTCGGTGGCATCTACGGCGGGCTATTCACCCCCACCGAAGCTGGGGCGATCGGGGCGCTCGGCGCCCTGGTCCTGGCCGCGCTCAAGCATCGGTTCGCCGGGACCTCCCTTATCGATACGCTGCTCGATACGGGCCGGGCCTGCGGCGCAATCTTCTTCCTCCTGATCACGGCGCAGATGTACAGCCGCATGCTCACGCTTTCGCGCCTGCCAGACAGCCTGACGATCTGGGCGATCGGCCTCGAACTGCCCGCGATCGTCGTGATCCTCGCTTTCGTCCTGGTCCTGCTTCTGCTCGGCTGCATAATCGACTCCGTCTCGATCCTCCTGCTCGCCATGCCGATCATGGTGCCGGTGGTGATCAATCTCGGCTACGACCCGATCTGGTTCGGCATGGTGGCGATCCTCACGATCGAGTTGGGGCTGATCACCCCACCGTTTGGGATGGTGGTCTTCGCCATGCGAGCCTCGCTTGCCGAAGCGGTTCCGCTCGAGGAGATATTCCGCGGCGTCCTCCCCTTCTTCGCTATCCTGCTCATCGCGCTCGCCGTTGTGATCGCGATCCCCGAAATCTCCCTGTTCTTCCCGCGCCTCATCTACGGTTGACGCGGTCCTTCATTCCAACGGAGTAGTATTGATGAATATCAAGCCTGGCATCGCCGCCATCGACGAAGCGACCGAGAAGCTGTCCAACTGGAATCGCTGGGGGAAGGATGACGAGATCGGCACGTTGAACCTGGTTGCGCCCGAAGACATCATCGCCGCGGCTAAGCTCGTCCGGAAGGGCAAGGTCTTCGCAATGGGCCTGCCGCTCGACAAGAACGGTCCTCAGAGGGGCGCCTTCGACGGGCCCCCGCGCTGGAATCCGATTCACACCATGCTCGCCACCGGCACCGATGGCCTCGCCGGCCGCTACGATGAAAAGCCGAAGATCCGTTACGCCGACGATGCGATCAGCATGCCCATCCAGTGCGCCACCCATTGGGACGCTCTCGGTCATGTCTTCTACGGCGATACAATGTACAACGGCTATTCCGCCGCTCTGGTGGACGCGCTCGGCGTGCACAAGAACGGCATCGAACATACGCGCGATAAGATGGTTGGGCGCGGCGTCCTCCTTGACGTGGCGCGCTGCAAGGGCGTCGACGATCTCGACGACGGCTATGCGATCACCAATGCCGATCTCGACAGCGCGGCAAAAGCGCAGGGCGTCGAGATCCGTCGGGGAGATTTCGTCATGGTCCGCACCGGCCACATGGAGCGCGTTCGCAAGGCGGGCGACTGGGGCACCTATGCCGGCGGCGACGCCCCAGGCGTAGCGTTCGAGAATTGCTATTGGTGCCACGAGAAGGACATTGCCGCGATTTGCACCGACACTTGGGGGGTCGAGGTCCGTCCCAACGGAACCCCCGAGACGGCGCAGCCTTGGCATCAGGTTGTCATTCCTGCAATGGGCCTCACGATGGGCGAAATGTTCGACCTTTCCGAACTCGCAGCCGATTGCGCAGAAGACTGCGTCTACGAATTCTTTTTCTGCGCACCGCCACTCATCATTACCGGTGGCACCGGCTCGCCGATCAATCCGCAGGCGATCAAGTGACCGGACACGACGGGAGGCAGAAATGACCGGAACCGGACATCCCGTCGCCCTCATCACCGGAGGCGGCACCGGCGTGGGCGCAGCTTCAGCGCTGCAACTGGCCAAGCGCGGCTACAACGTAGCCATCAACTATAGCCGCAGCCAGGCTGAGGCGGAAGAGACGGCCGCGGCGGCTCGCGCCTGCGGCGTCGATGCGGTGGCTGTGAAAGGCACGGTCGCCGAGGACGCCGACTGTCGCAGGATGGTTGGCCAGGCGGTCGCACGCTGGGGCAGGATTGACGCGCTGATCAACAGCGCCGGTACCACTCAGTTCGCCGCCCTTGCCGATCTGGAGAAACAGAATGCCGAAGACTTCCTCCGGGTCTACGGCGTCAACGTGATCGGCGTCTACCAGATGGTCCGCGCCGCCGAGCCGTATTTGAGGAAGAGCGACAATGGCGCGGTGGTCAACATCTCGTCCATTGCCGGCGTCAACGGCAATGGCAGTTCGATCGCCTATATCGCGTCCAAGGGTGCGCTCAACACGCTGACGTTGACGCTTGCCCGGCTGCTCTCGCCCGAGGTCCGGGTCAACGTCGTGTTGCCCGGGCTGATCGATACGCGCTGGCTGCCGGCCGGTCTCGGCAGCGAGACCTTCGAGACGGTGAAGCAGAATTTCGCCAACTCGTCCGCACTCGGCGCGGTCTGCTCGGCCGACGACATCGCCGACGCCGCCACCTTCCTTGTCTGCGACGCGCTGAAGATGACCGGCCAGTTCTTGACGGTGGACGCCGGGTTCATGCTCGGCCGGCCGGCGAAAGTGTCGAAATAGGCCGGCCGCCATGTCGCGCTACGAAGAGTTGCTTGGTCTCACCTTCCCTGAGATCGAGCATTCCTATGGCTGGCGCGATACGGTGCTTTATGCGCTAGGCGTCGGCGCGGGCGAAGATCCGCTCGACGACCATGAACTCGACCTCGTATTCGAGGAGCGGTTGAGCGTTCTGCCCTCCATGGCGGTGACTCTCGCATATCCCGGATTCTGGTATCGCAACCTGCCGACCGGGCTCGACTTCATGCGCGTGGTGCATGCCTCCGAGCACCTCCAGATCCACCACCGGCTTCCGGTTGCGGCGACCGTGGTGGCCCGGCCTCGCATCACCGCCATCTACGACAAGGGGGAAGGGCGCGGCGCGCTCGTCGAGAGCGAACGCGAGATCCGTCGCAAGCAGGACCGGCTCTTGCTTGCCACCGTGCGTCAGACCGCCTTCTGCCGCGCTGATGGCGGTCTCGGCGGCCGCATCTTAGCGCCGCCCGCCCCGCATGAGATGCCGGCGCGCGCGCCAGATGTCTTCGTCGACATGCCCACGTCGCGGCGCGCTGCGCTGATCTACCGCCTCTCCGGCGACGACAACCCGCTGCACATCGATCCTGGCTTCGCCCAAGGTGCCGGCTTCGCCGCGCCCATCCTGCATGGGCTGGCGAGCTACGGACATGTTGCGCGCGCGATCCGCCGCACCTTCTGCGACGGGCCGGACATAACCTTGATGGGCTGCCGCTTCGTGGGCGTCGTCTATCCGGGCGAAACGCTCTCTATCGAACTCTGGCGCGAAGGCGAGCAAGTGTCGTTCCGTGCGTTCGTCGGAGACCGCAGGGTTATCGACAATGGCGAGGCCACCTTGGGCAATTTGGCCTCTGGGGAGCCGCATGTTGTGGACGCCCGTCCAGATGCTGAACACGCCAAGGTCACTGCTTTGGGAGAATAGACATGGCCTTTCCTGCGACCCGTTACGAAACGCTATACGGCGAGCGCGTCGTGCGCTGCTTTCCGGATCGCCCGGCCTCTCTCGACGCGATGTTCCGTGCGACCATCGAGCGCTCGGCCGAAGAGGTGGCGATCGTGCTCGGTGAAGAACGCATCACCTACCGCGCTTTTGGCGAGCGGGTGGAAGCGGTTGCGCGCAACCTGGTTGCCCGCGGGCTAAACCCTGGCGACCGCATCGCGCTGCTCCTCGGCAACGGACTCGAGTTCTTCTACACCTTCATGGCCGCCGCGCGTGCGGGATTGATTTCGGTACCGATGAATACCCGCCAGCGCAGGCCGGAGATCGAATTCGTGCTCAACCAGTGCCACGCGACGGCGATCGTCTACGCCGCCGAGCACGAGGCCAATCTGCCGGAGCGTGCGGCTGTGCCGTCGCTACGCGAGGTTTTCGTCGTGGGCCACGGTGCGGGAACCTCATTCAGCGAGCTTCTGGTCGAGTCCGAACCCGTGGATTTTCCCGGCGTTGCCGAGACGGATACGCTCTGCCTGCTTTATACCTCCGGCACCACGGGCAAGCCGAAGGGCGCTATGCTGACCCATGTCAGCACCATCCATTCACTGATCCATTTCCAGGCCGCCTGGGGCCTGGGTCGCGGCGAAATCGCCATGCTTGCGGTGCCGGCCTCGCATGTTACCGGATTGGTGGCGATCATCCTCACCATGATCTATCTCGGCGGCCGCACGGTAGTGATGCCCGCCTTCAAGGCGCGCAGTTTCCTTGAGCTCGCCGCAGCCGAGAGGATGAGCTACACGCTCATCGTGCCGGCCATGTACAATCTTTGCCTGCTCGACCCCGATTTCCGCGACTTCGACCTCTCGGCATGGCGCGTCGCAGGCTTCGGCGGAGCGCCGATGCCTGGTGCCACGATCGAGCGGCTCGCCGAAGCGCTGCCAAACCTGTCGCTCTGCAACGCCTACGGCTCGACCGAGACCACCTCGCCAGTGACGTTGCTGCCTCCCGGCGACATCGCTAAGAAGCCCAGGTCCGTCGGGAAGATGCTGCCCTGCGCCGACATCATCGTCGTCGACGACCAGGGACGCGAGGTGCCGCCGGGCGAGTCCGGCGAACTCCTGATCGCCGGCTCCATGGTTGTACCGGGGTACTGGGACAACGTCGAAGGTAACCGCAACGGCTTCGTCGGGGGCTATTGGGTCTCGGGCGACATCGGCTCGAAGGACGAGGACGGCTATGTCTATGTCTTCGATCGCAAGAAGGACATGATCAACCGCGCAGGATTCAAGATCTACTGCATCGAGGTGGAAAGCGTGCTCACTCACCATCCGTCGGTGGTCGAGGCGGCGGTGGTCGGCATGCCCGACCCGGTGTTGGGCGAGCGCGCGCACGCCTTCATCTTCGCCGACAATCGCCCCTTCGAAGAAGCTGACATCAAGCGGTTCTGCGCCGAGCGGCTGTCGGACTACAAGGTGCCGGACAGCATCATCAATCTCGGCGAGCCGTTGCCGCGCAATGCCAACGGCAAGATTCTGAAAACCGCGCTTCGTGATCTTCTCCCGTAGGCTTGCTCGAAATAGCTGTTGTTTTTGCCAAACCGCTGCACACTTTCGAGCGACATGCATTAAACCCGCCACCAATCGGGCATGAACCGGCGTCGCTGCGCTGGTTCGCGAACCGGCTGCGAAAGCAAACCCGCTCTGCTCGAAGGGCTCAATCGCCGCACTCGTCAGCATCTTCCTGGCCTCGAAGCACTCAGAACAGCAGCGCCGCTACCCAAGCGGTCCGGAGCAATGATCGACGCCAGCGGCTGAGCGAACCTCTACTTCCTCAGCTTGCAATCCAGAGTGCAAGTCGCGCCGGGAGCGCGATCAAGCGTATATGCATTTCCTGAAATGGCCTTTGTCGCGCCGCACGTCGGACACGCTTCGCTCCTAAGAGCGGCTCGGGGTGATGGAGGGGGCTTGCGGTACCCCAATCAAAAGACCACGGAGGAGTGGAAACCGCATGCCGCAACACAGTGCAAACGAACAATACCTGCTTGAACTCGTCAATGCAGAACGGGCCAAGGCGAAGGCGCAGCCACTGGCCTTCGACAATGATTTGAGCGAGGCCGCGGGCGGACACAGCCGCTGGATGCTCGCAACCGACACCTTCTCCCATACCGGATCGGACGGATCAAACTCCACGGAGCGCATGAAGGCTGCCGGCTATGGATTCTCCGGGAGCTGGGCAACGGGTGAAAACATCGCCTGGGCGACCACCAGAGCACCTACGGGCCATCAGGACGAGGTGATGCTGCTCCACACGAACCTGATGAACTCGTCTGGTCATCGCGCGAACCTTCTCAATCCCAATTTCCGTGAAATCGGACTCGGTTTCGAAGTGGGCGACTATCGCGGCCGGCCGAGCGCTTTCGCCACCGAGGATTTCGCGAAGTCCGGTTCCGACCTTTTCCTGACGGGGGTAGCGTTCGACGACCGGGACGGTGATCGTTTTTACGATCCGGGAGAGGGTCTGAAAGATATTACAGTGACAGCCAGCAACTCGGCCGGCACGTTCAAGACCGCTACGATGGATGCCGGCGGCTACGACCTGGCGCTGGAGCCTGGCACCTATACAGTCACATTCTCGGGACCCGATATCGCGACCTCCAGCCAGACTGTCACCATCAGCACCCAAAACATCAAGCAGGACCTGGTCGATCCCGTACCAAAGGCTTCGGCAGCCGCAAAGGCCGCACAGGAGACGGCACAGGAGGCCGTGCCTGGAACAGCGCCGGATGCCACGTCTGGGTCGGAGCCGGCACCCATCGCCAACGCTATACCGGAGAGCGACGGGCCAAGTGCCGCGACCGCGGCGTGGCTTGCCCGGTTCCTCGGACATGACAACGGCGGCGATGCAAGCAACGACCACTTGCCGAGCTTCGAACAGGCCGAGGCTGCCGGTCCTACCGCGCCGGACGGTGGCCCATTGCGCTTCAAATGGTCTGGGGAGGCTCCCTCCGACGCGGAAGAACTATCCGATCTGGCAGGACACGGGGGCTTCGACCCGAATGATGATGCGAGCACCATGCCAGACGATGGCATCCTTGACGATGCATCGTGGGATATTCCGGCCGTCGACGCCGCCTTGGCCAAAATCCTCGCCCAGGCGGCACATACTGCGACGTTCCATTCCGATCAGTTGATCTGATCGACTGCCGATTGGTAGCCGAAGTGCCGGCGGCACCGAAAATCACCAGCCCGGCGCCTACATCCCCAAGCCGATGCGCATGGCAGCAGCGGAATTTGGCGTCGCCGCTTCGATCGAATCGGCGACGCGACGGTTCTTCGCCCATCCGAGAGCCAGGATGTTCCTCATTCAGAAGGGGCGTGGTCACCAAGGCCAAGACTTATGTTATGGCACGAGCAACAAGCGTCGATCTCGGCATGTCGCTCTCCCCCAATCACAGCGTCCTCGCCACCGCTTCGAGCTGATCCGCACATTGGCCCCAGCCCTCATGGAAACCCATCTTCTCATGGGTCTCCTTGTCCTCGACCGTCCAATGAAGGGCGCGCGCCACGTAGCGCGTTTTGCCGTCCTCGTCCGCGAAGGTCAAAACGGCAGTGAAGAAAGCTTTCTCCGATGGCTGCCAGGCAGTTGTATAAGCGTCCGTGAACACCAGCCGCTCATTCGGTACGACCTCCAGGTAGATGCCCTGGTTCGGATATTCGTTTCCGTCGGGGTCACGCATGACGACAAAGCTGGTGCCACCCGGCCGAACGTCCAGTTCGGCCCGCGGCGTCGTCCAAGGCTTTGGCGCGAACCATTGCTTGAGAATGTCTGCTTCCGTCCACGCGCGGTAGACCTTCTCGCGCGGGGCATCGATCAGGCGGGAAAGGACCAGTTCGCGATCTGAAGTCTGGGCAACCATCATCGTCTCCTCGTTGATTTCATTCAATCGTACGTCGTGCGACCAACTCCGGAATCGACAGGCCAAGCAGATTTTTTGTGCGCGTTCTGGCCCTGCCTGCGCTCAGTGCTTTCGCGCCTGCACGAGATAGGCTTCGATCGTGTCCTCCCCGAGCCACTTGGCCGCCTCGAGCCGATGCAGCCCTTCGACCAGAACATAGCGCTTGTCGTCGGCACGCACCTGGATCGGCGTCTTCATGCCGTTTTCGAGGATGTCCTCGGCGAGCAGCCGAACTGTCTCCGGATGCAACGTTTTTCGCCGCGCCGCCGGCACATAGATGTCGGCGATCCTGACTTTCTGCACGCGCAGCATAGGTCTGTTCTCCTCGTTCAGCCTCTTCTTGCCGCAAGAAAAAGCCCGGCAATCTTGTCAGGAGTGCCTCTGCCTCAACATCGATACAACGCGCATGACGGCCCCGATCGTTTCCTCGATCTCCTCGGCCGTGTTGTAGTGAGCGATGCCGATGCGCACCACCCCCTTGTCGGCGGCAATGCCGAGCTGATGCACGATCTCCCAGGCGTAGTTGTGGCCGGACCAGACGAAAATATTGCCGTCAGCCAGCCCGCGCGCGATCTCGTCAGGCGCCACGCCGTCTACCGTGAAGGAAACGGTCGGAACGCGTTCATCGATGCGGCGCGGATCGGTGATGCCATGGATCGTCAAGCCAGGTACAGCCGAAAGTCCGTCGATCAGCCGCCGCGCCAGCCCGGCTTCGTAGGCGATCGACGCCTCGAATGCGGCCGCGATCTTCTCCCGGCGGGAACCGGTAGCGCCGAAACGCTCGCCGAGCTCCTGGAAATATGCGATGGCGGCGGAAAGCCCCGCCATGAGCTCGATTTGCGGTGTTCCCAGTTCGAAACGTTCAGGCAGGTCATTGGACGAGCACCGGCATTTGTAGGGGACGAGCGTGTCGATCAAGGCCCGTCGCCCCCATAGAATGCCCATGTGGGGACCGAAGAACTTATATGCCGAGCAGGCGAGAAAATCGCAGCCGAGCGCCTGGACGTCGACAAGGCCGTGCGGCGCGAACTGCACGGCGTCGACATAGACCATGGCGCCAGCCGCTTTGGCGCGCGCTGTCAATTCCTTCACACGGTTGATGGAACCGGTCAGGTTGCTGGCATAGTTGAGGGCAACCAGCTTCGTCCGTTCCGACAGCAGAGCCGACAGCGCATTTTCCTCGACTTGCCAGCTCTGCTGGTCGAAGGGAAGGAAACGCACGGTCAGTCCACGATCCTCGGCAAGCTGTAGCCAGGGCGAAACATTGCCTTCATGATCCATGCGCGTCACGATGATTTCGTCGCCCGCCGTCCAATGCCGCCCGACCGTTCGCGACATGTGGTAGGTGAGCGTCGTCATATTGGCGCCGATGATGATCTCCTCGCTGCTCGAGGCGCCCAGGAAATCGGCGGCCGCCTCATGCGCGGCTTCTACAATTCGTTGCGCGGCCAGCGTCGTGGCAAAGAAGCCGCCGAGATTGGCATTGGTTTCGAGAAGGCAACGGACGACAGCATCAGCCACCGAACGCGGCACCTGCGTTCCCGCCGGATTGTCGAGGTAGATGCGTCTTCGGCCCCCGTCCCTGATGGCGAGCGCCGGGAATTCGTTTCGCTGCGCGTCGATCGGAAACATCCTGGGCTCCTCCCCCGCTCTCTCGGCTACGGACAGGGATTGCCGACCCGCTGATGGACTGCATCGACCGACTTCTGCATCTCCTCCGTCCATTTCACCTCGATCGATGCCAAGGCTGTGTGCAGCTGCGGGATCGACGTCGCACCGATGATGTTCGAAATGACGAAGGGACGATTGATGACAAAGGCGTTGGCGAAAAGCGCCGGCTCCATGCCGAACTTCCGCGCAAGCGTATTGTATTCCAGAAGCGCTTCGGCCGCATTGGGTGTCTCGTAACGCTGCCCCCGATTGAAGAGCGTGGAGCGGGCGCCGACGGGACGCGCGCCGTGATCGTATTTTCCGGTGAGATAGCCTTGTGCCAGCGGCGAATAAGCGAGCAAGCTCACCTGCTCCCGGTCGCAGACTTCGGCCAGGTTGACCTCAAAGGTCCGGTTCACGAGATTGTAGGCGTTCTGCAGCGAGATCGGACGCGGCCCAGCCCCTCTCTCGCTTTCGAACACGAAGCGCATCACGCCCCAGGCGCTTTCGTTGGATAGACCCATGTGCCGGATCTTGCCTGCCTTCACGAGTTCGTTGAAGACAGCGAGGATCTCGGCAATCGGCGTCTCGTCGGCATCGCGCGGTGCCGGCCACGCACCAACACGCGTCGGGTTGGCGCCCCATGGGATCTGCCGCTCGGGCCAGTGTATCTGGTAGAGATCGATGTAGTCGGTCTGAAGTCGGGCGAGCGATTTGTCGACCGCGTCGAATATATCGGCACGCACCAGCTTCGATGGCCGCCCGCCGCGGAACCAGTCGTTGGCCGTGCGGCCAACGACTTTCGTTGCCAGCACCACGCGGTCGCGATTGGCGCGTGCCTTCATCCAACCGCCGACGATCCGTTCCGTGCTGCCCTGCGTTTCGGGCTTCGGCGGTATGGAGTAGAGTTCGGCCGTATCAAGGAAATTCACGCCATGCTCGAAGGCGAGGTCCATCTGCGCATGAGCCTCGGCCTCCGTATTCTGCTGGCCCCACGTCATCGTGCCCAGGCAGATAGCGGACACATGAAGGTCGGTCCGTCCCAGGCGGCGCTTTTGCATCGACAGCTCCATTGATCTGCGGCCGAGCGGCCAAGTCGTTCGAGTCGGGGGGCTAACGGACAGAACCCGCCCGTTTTTTGTTTACGAATTGCGATGGCCGGTGTTTCGATGCACGCCTGCTATCAGCTCACCAGCGCCAGAGTCGAAGCGATCGCCATCAGCGTCGCGACAGCAATAAGGACGCCGTAGATGCGTGGGCGGTCGAACAGCATGGCATGGCCCGCAATCCATCCAGCCGTGGCGGAACCCAAGGCAAACAGGAATCCGGTACGGTTGCCGAAGCCGATCGTGGCTCCCATCAGCCCGCCGACGATCACCGCTCCGAAAACGATTATCACCGCGATAGCGTATTTTTCGTAGTTGTCTTCCATTCGGATCCTCTTGCGATCGTCCAGCTTGGCCGGCTCCGGCCCGGCGCGGCGAGTCGTTCGTCGCGCACGACAAAACCCGTCCCACGGCCTTGTGTCAAATTCGGGTGAGGAGAGCCTCACATGCTCAGCTTTGCACGGTTAGCGGATGCGAAGCCAGCCCGCGCGGGCTGGCGACCACGAAAAGTTCCCGAGCGTGGCAGCGAAGCCTCAGCGAGGCTTGCGGCCGGCACGGCGGCGTGCATCGTCTATGAGCATATTGGCGACCTGCATGCGCACCATGGCCCGCTGGCGCAGGTGCGGAGCCACTCGATCGGGGTGGTTCTTGAAGGCAAAGGCACGCCGGATCCGGGCAAGCTCGGCGGCGTTGCTCGAGGCCTTCAGCCCAAGCTCCCGCAAGATAGCCTCGGGCTCCACAGGCGGAAGATCGGCGGACTCTATCGAGCTGGCGGCTGCTTCGAACAGCGCATCGACCCTTTCGTCGGAACTCCCCGACGTTGCGGAATATTCCGATACAACCTTGTCGTCGGCGACCTTGATGCGGCCCGACAGGAGTTCCTCGGCTACGGCAAGATAGTCGAAGGATACGGCTGGGCGAGGCACGCCATGGTCTTCCATGCGGGCTTCGACCAGCAACTCGTCAAGCAGCGAGGCGAAGTCCCGGCCCGTTCCTGCACCCACGATTGTTCCTCCGACCCTGGACCCGCGCGGCGATTGCCGCTTTTCCAGCACCCTAGGGTCGGCGCGTTAAAAATCACTTCAACCCCAGACAATCACCGGCTTGTCGCGGAAGGCAAATCGTTCCAGATGATTGCCGATGACCTCCTTCATCCGCTCGAGGTCGGCGTCGGTCTGGGCGGCCACCGTCATGGCGAGCAGATTGCCTTGCGCTTTGAGCGTGCATTTGCCCATGGGAAATGTGATCGTACCCGCCTCGGGTGAGAACTCGGCCGGCACCTTGTGGGCAAAATGCTTGCAGAGCTGCTGCAGATAGCGGCTCGCCATTTCCGTCGTGACATTTGCGGTCGACTGATAGCTCATTTCGTTTTCCTTTTGTCTTGTCCGCAAAATCGGCACTGACGGTGGCTTTCACAAGGGGGCCGGCTCGTGTCATCCATGCGAAAGCGCGTCACCGTCGCGCGCATGGCAGCCATGTCCATGCTGCACTGCACAAATTCTCAGAATCAGTGTAGAAGTCCTAGCATGAGGCTGGGATCGCAGTCGTAATCCGCAAGCGGCTCCCGTTGTTCCAGCCCGCAATGCTCTAGCACCGAAATTAGCTCGCGGCCGGATTTGCCTCCGGGATCCGATGCCGCGCTCAAGGTTTTTGCAACAATGGGATTCTTCACAGAGATGTTCGTCCGTCCGAAACGGCTGGATCACCAGAATTTCTGCACGGCGATGGCCGTGCTTAATGCAATGGGCAAGGCCGATCGGGCAGAGATCGGCATCAAACCGGCCGACTTTCCACGCATCGCTCGCCGCTGAAGCAGGTTTGCGTGGCTTGGCCCACGCTTCACCTGCTTAGCCTTGCCGGAAAATTAGCAGACACTTTTCCGAATCTGCTTAGGTCAGCGCACTCCGAAGAAATCGGTCTTGCCCAGCGGCACCCCGTTGTGCCGAAGGATGTCGTAGGCCGTCGTGACGTGGAAGTAGAAGTTCGGCATGGCGAAGTGCAGGAGGTATGTCATTCCCGTGAATGACCTTTCTCCTGTTCGCATGGGGATGACGATCGTGCGCTCGTCGGAACCGTCCATGTCTTCCGACCTGAATGTGCCCAGGAGCTCCGTAGTCTTCCCGATCCGCGCCTGTAGTTCGGCGAAGGTCCTTTCCGTGTCCTCGAATTTCGGGACTTCCCGACCGGCGAGTCTCGAGGACGCGCCCTTCGCGTGGTCGGTCGCGATCTGAACCTGCCTGGCAAGCGGAAACATGTCGGGCGCCAGCCGGGCATCTATCAGCGCCTGCGGATCCGTCCCCTTCTCGGCCGCATAAGCCTCGCCCTTCGAAAGGACAAGCGACAAACCTTTGAGCATGTTGAGGAAAACTGGCACCGAAGCCTGATACATCGAAATCGTCACAAGTCTCTCCAGGAATGTTTGAGCGGTCGAATCTAAGCAGATTCCGGAAAGGTGTCCCACGGCTTTCCGACAAGAATCTGCGACAAAAAAATCTAAGCAGACCATTCCTTAGCTTGCCAAGGAATGGTCTGCTTAGGGCTGCTGCAACGGCTTGCATAGAGGCAGCGTGATTTCATCGCAGCGCCACAATCCAAGGCAATTCTCATACATCCTTTGGGAGATTCGCGATGAGGCCTTTCCTTCTTGCCGTTGCCACGATCGGTGCCGCTTCAAGTCCGGCATTCCCTCAGGAAAGCCCCTATCTCGATGACCGCTCGGATGCCGCCGCACTGGTACGCTCGCTCTACAATGCGATCGACCGGCGCGAATATGGCCGAGCCTGGAGCTATTTCGGAGAGAAGAAGCCCGCCAAGGATTTCGACACCTTCGCAAAGGGTTTTGCCAACACCGTGCGTGTCGATGTCGAAACCGGCGCCGTCAGCAGTGAAGGCGCGGCCGGCAGCACCTTCTACCAAGTGCCAGTCGCGATCAAGGCGACGGCCAACGACGGCAAGGAGAGCGTTTTTGCCGGCTGCTATACGGCCAGGCTTGCCAATCCGGCGATTCAGGGAGAGACCTTCCAGCCCTTGCATCTGGAGAAAGGAATGCTCAAAGTCGCAGACGGCGACCTGACGGACGCCGTTCCAGCGCAATGCGGAGACGGGCCGCCCCCGCCAGCCCGCGATTTCGTGAAGGAGCAGGCACAAAGGGCATTTGTGGCGACCTACGGTTCGATCTGCCAGACTCTCGCCCGCGACGCGGAACCCGACGCCGCGGGGCTCGAGCGTTACGAGATCGGCTTCCACTACATCTCCGACCCGGAAGACCAGCCCGAACGCAAGGCGCAGCTTTTCAAGTTCGCCTGCGGTTCCGGCGCCTACAACACAAACGAGGTGTATTACTTCGCGGACGACATGGACGAGGTGACTCAATTGCAGTTCGCCGCACCGGAACTCGACATCCGCTACGAGAACGACGATTCCGAGGGAAAGGTCGAGTCGACCACCATCATCGGCTACCTGACCGAGGACCAGTTGGTGAATTCCGACTACGACCCCGCGACCAAGACGCTGACGTCCTTTTCGAAGTGGCGGGGCATAGGCGATGCCTCGTCGACCGCGACCTACATCTTCCGTAACGGCGCCTTCACGCTGGTGAAATACGACGTGGACGCCAGCTATGACGAAAAGGTAAACCCGGAAACGGTTCTGGATTTCAACATCGGCCCCTAAAGCGTGTCGCTGGCAATCGGATTCGGGTGACACGCTTTAGGTCTTTGTTTTTGCCGCATTCTCGCGACGCCGACCGAATCCGGTCGGCTGCGAAATGCTCTAAGTCGGCGGCTATTCCATCGACCGCATCCAGTTGAGCGTCTGTCGCCAATCGGTCATACGGATCGGCGTGCCATGGGTGCCGGTCTCGAAACGCACGAAGCGGACGGGATAGCCGGGAGACCTCTTGCGGATCGAACGGTAAAACGCCTCCTGTTTTTCGACAGGGAATACCGTGTCACGACTGCCCTGGCCGAAGAAGACCGGAACTTTCCGGCGAAAGGCCTCGCTGTCCAGGAAACCATCATCCCAGTGCGAACCGAGGAGCAGCAGGCCGGAAAGCCTTGGAGCGAGCGCCTTGTCAGCGGCGAGCTTCCAACACAACCCACCGCCCATCGATCCGCAGGCAATGAACAGCTTCGCGCCCGGCGACTGCTGAAGATAATGATCGAGCAGGGCCGAAATCTCCGCCGCGCCGGCGTCACCAAAGTCTGAAAAATCAGGTGATAGGTAGAGGCCGTCATTTTCGACCATCAGATTCTTGATGCGGTTGAAATTGCCGCCGAAAGTAAAGTCGTCGACGCCCTGCCTGCGGCTGCCGCCCTGGCCGTGAAGATAGACAGTGATAATCTCGGCGCCCTTCCTCCTACCGACGGCGAAGTGCCGGACGTTTCCGGCGGGCGTCGCGAGCACGAGGTCCTGCTGCGCCTTCCGGACGCCGAGCGCGACGTAGCCGCTCTTCACCCGCCGCTCCGGGATTTCGTCGCGTGCGTCGATATCCCGTGCCTCGCTATAGTCGACCACGACATAGGCGCCGTCATCCGCCTGGGCGAGAATGCGGGGATAGGCAAAGAGCTTGTCTTTGAATGACGCCAATTGATCCGCGTGGCTTCCAACCATGAAAGACAGGAGCAGAGCCTGCGCGACAAACACTGTCAGAAGGAGTTTGAGCAAGGTATCCAAACGCGGTCCAAGGGGCAGACAGTGGCAGCCGATAGCGATTCGGCTATTCTTGCAAGATGCCTCCAGCCAGTCGCATGGCGTCCGGCGTATCGACATCGATGGAGGCGCCCTCGCCGATCTCGACATCGACCACCGCAATATCCTCCGCTTCAACGAGATGTCGCGCGCCGGTGTCCCCCTCGAGCGTCGCCACTGCCGGAAACAGCGCGCGCGGCAGGAGAACGGGATTGCCGCGCTTGCCCTTGTGCGTGGCGCGAACCACCGATGTGCCGCCGGCGGCATGGAATGCCAGGACGAGGCGATCGATGTCCGCGCTGCCCACACCCGGCATATCGCCGAGCAGGACCAAAGCGCCTGCCGTGTCGGCGGGCAAGGCGGCAATTCCTGCCTTGAGAGAACCGGCGAGGCCTGATGCGAATTCAGGATTGGACACAATCTCCAGGGGAAGCCCAGCGAGCGCTGCGCGTACCCGCTCTTCCTGATGGCCCGTTACGACGACAGTTCCCGACGCTCGGCTCGCAATGGCGCGACTGGCCGTGAGCCGCACTAGCGGCTCATCGCCGAACATGGCGAGCAGCTTGTTCGGCCCGCCCATGCGGCTGGAGCGTCCGGCCGCAAGCATAACGGCATAGACTCTCGCTGTAGCCGGGCGCTTTGGAGCCTCGCGTGGCTGCGGCCGCGTGGCGATTTCCATGAGCAAGCCGCCCACGCCCATTCCGGCAATGTCGTCAGCGGTCACGGGAACATCGGCCATCAACCGGTCCAGCACCCAATCGAAGCCGTTTTCCTTGGGGCTACGCGCGCAGCCCGGCGCGCCGAGCACAGGTTTTCCGTCCAGCGAACCAAGCACGATCAAATTGCCGGGATCGACGGGCATGCCGGCACGGAGGACCTCTCCGCCCGCGGCTCGAATCGCGGCTGGCACCACGTCGTCGGGATCGCTCATTGCGGAGGCGCCGAATATGACGATCACATCGCTCTCGTCCGCAAGGGCAGCGATGGCGTCGGCTACGTCGCCCTCCTCATGCCGCGTGCGCCGCTCGCCGACGATACGGCTGCCCGAACGGGACAGCCTGGTCTCGGTGACACGCACGGTCTTGTCGAGCACGCTATCCTTCACTCCCGGAAGCATTGTCTGGACGAGACCGAGCTTGCGCGACCGAAACGGCCTCACGGAGAAGGCTTCGCAAGCCGTGCACAGCGAAGTCACCATGTCGACGATCGCGCCCGGCACGGCGAAGGGGATGATCTTCACGGTCGCGACCATCTGGCCTTTCTCGACCCCCGCATGTTGCGGCAACGTGGCAAGGGTGACCGCAGGATCGACAGCATTCATGGCATCGACCAGTTGCTTGTCGACGACGAAGACCCCCGCCTCCCGGGCGTGCAGATTGACACGGCCCGTTCCGGCCGGCTTCACCTCGATGCCGGAAACGATCATCTCGCCTGCGACACGTGCCGCCGCTTCGTCTTCGCCGAGGTCGCCAGGTTCCAGCACCGCGGCGACGATCTCGGCGATCCCTGCCTGCGTCAGGGCCGCAATATCGTCAGCGCCGATCCTGTGCCCCTTGCGTAGGCGCCGGTCGCCGGCGGTCGTCGAATGAGCAAGGATCGCGCCCTCCGCATTCTGGACTGCGATGGGGCCAAACCTCACGCTGCCCTGCCCTTCGCGCTGTCGCCGAGCCCGCGCGAACGCAACGCCTTGACCACCTGAGCAAGGACAGCCACGGCGATCTCCGCCGGGCTCGCCGCACCGATATCGAGCCCGATCGGCGCATGAATCCTTTCGATGTCTTCCGGTGCTGTTCCGGCATTCAATAGCCGTTCGACCCTCTTGGCATGGGTTTTGCGGCTGCCGAGTGCACCGACGTAGAAGCAGCCGGTATCGAGCGCCGCCTTCAAGGGGAGGTCGTCGATCTTGGGATCATGGGTCAACGCGGCGAGCGCGGTATATGCATCGAGAGGCCGCGCCTTCAGCGCGTCCTCGGGCCACTCGGCGAAAAGCGGCACCTCGGGAAAACGGTCGGGCGTCGCAAATGCCGTTCGCGGATCGATTATCTCCAAATCGAAGCCTGCGATCCTGGCCATCGGCGCCAACGCCTGGCTGATATGAACGGCTCCGATGACCACCAGGCGGGGGCGGGGCGGGTAGACATTGAGAAAATAAGTCGAGCCAGCGTGCTCCACAGTGGTCGAAAGACCGGTGCGAAAGGCTTTGGCGACAACCTCTCCCAGCGCGCCGGCGATCGGATCACCTTCGCGGACGACCCGGTCATTCCCCTTCGTCAAATCGGTGAGCAGTATCGCCGCTCGGCGATGGCGGCGCTCGCCGTTGAGGATCTTCAGGGACGATGGTTTCATGGTCAGCCCAACCGCTCGACATAAACCTTGATGCGTCCACCACAGGAGAGGCCGACACGCCACGCCGTCTCGTCGGCGACCCCAAACTCCAGCATCTTGGGCGTCCCGCCCTCGATGACGTCGAGAGCCTCGGTGATCACCGCGCCCTCGACACAGCCGCCGGACACCGAGCCGTGGAAGTTTCCCTCCCCGTCGATGACGAGATGACTGCCGACCGGACGAGGCGCCGAGCCCCAAGTCTCCACAACGGTGGCGACGGCGACATGACGCCCATCATCGAGCCATCCCTCTGCAATCGCCAGGGGATCGCGTGTCTCGTCGAGAACTGTCGAATCCATGGTCATTCCTCCACGTTTCGCCGATGCTCAGACACGAATATGGTCACGCGGCATCCCGCTTGCCAAGGCTCATCCATCGGCGCGGATCGTTGGCGCTCGTGAGGCCGGTTCCGAGCGACGCGCAAAGGTCCGACAGCGCGTCGAGATTGTGCACCGGACGGAACTCGTCGACATGCGCCAGCATGGCTTTGACCCCCCGCGCCCTGGCCTCGAAACCGTCGAAGCGGAGCAGCGGATTGAGCCAGACGAGTCTACGGCAGCTCTTGTGCAGCCGCTCCATCTCCTCCGCCAGGCCTCTCACATCGTCTCTTTCCAGCCCGTCAGTGATCAAAAGCACCACGGCGCCCTGGCCGAGCACGCGGCGCGACCAGAGCCGGTTGAACTCATGCAGCGTGTCGCCGATGCGGGTGCCCCCCGACCAATCCTTGACGACGCTGGAGCACTGGGCGAGAGCCTCGTCGGGGTCTCGATGGCGCATCTGGCGCGTCAAGTTGGTCAGCCGGGTACCGAATACGAAAGTGTGGACACGCCGGCGTTTGTCGGCAAGCGCATGAAGGAAATGCAGGAAGATGCGGGTGTACTGGCTCATCGAGCCGGAAATGTCGGCCAGGACGACGAGCGGCGGGTGGACCATGCGAGGCGAGCGGAATTTCGGCAGGATCAGTTCGCCGCCGGTCCTGAGCGCCGCGTGCATCATGGAGCGGGGGTCGGTGCGGCGGCCCCTCGGGTCGGCGCGGAATCGGCGCGTCCTCACCTCGTCGAAAGGGAGGCGCAGTTCCCGGATCGCCTTGCGCGCGTCGGCAAGTTCGGCCGCCGTCATTTGGGCGAAATCCTTGCTGCGCAACACCTCATTACCCGAGAATGTGAGGCGGGCGTCCACCTCGATCTCGGGGATCTCTTGCGGCCTCTGCTCCTTTCGGTGGCCCTCGAACATCGCGTCGGCTACGCGGGATTCCGCCGGCCGTGGCTTTTCCCTTGCTTTCGTGTCGGGGGCGACCGGAGAAAACATGGCAAGCATCTTCTCGATCAGCTCTCGGGATTTCCAGAACAGGCGGAATGCCTCGTCGAAGACGGCATGGTCCTCGCGGCGCGTGACCAGCACTGCGTGAAGCGTCCAATAGAAATCGTCCCGAGAACCGATGCCGGCGGCAAGCACCGCCTCGATGGCATCCTTCACGGCGGCCGGTCCCACGCGCATGCCGGCCTTGCGCAACGCCCGGGCGAAAAACACGATGTTGTCGGCGAGCCGCCCTTCGGGCTGCGATACACCGGGAACTGAACGATAGCTCTCCATCGCGCTATTCCGCCGCCGACAGCTCGGCCTTCACTTCCTCGAGGATGCGGCGCCCCTCGCCCTGCTCGATGCGAGCGATGTCGTCCTGATACTTCAGGATCACGCCGATCGTGTCGGAAACGGTTTCCGGATCGAGCGCAATCTTGTCCAATTCGGTCAGAGCACCGGCCCAGTCGATGGTTTCGGCGACGCCGGGGACCTTGAAGAGCTCGATCTCGCGTAGCTTCTGGATAAAGCGGACGACCTCCGCCGAGAGCCGGCTGTTTGCGTCAGGCACCTTGCGCCTGACGATCTCCAGTTCGCGGGACGCATCGGGATAGTCGACCCAATGATAAAGGCACCGACGCTTCAGCGCATCATGGATCTCGCGGGTGCGGTTCGTCGTAATGACGACGATCGGCGCCTCTTCGGCCTTGATCGTGCCGAGTTCGGGCACCGTCACCTGGAAGTCCGACAGGATTTCGAGCAGGAATGCCTCGAAAGCTTCGTCGGTACGGTCGAGCTCATCGATGAGCAAAACGGGAGCGGAGCCCGTCTTCCCCGTCAAAGCTTCCAGGATAGGCCGGCGTATCAGGTATTTTTCCGAAAAGACATTCTTTTCCATGTCCTTCCGATCGACCTTGCCTTCCGCCTCCTCCATGCGGATCTCGATCATCTGTGCCGCGTAGTTCCATTCGTAGACGGCCGAAGAGACGTCGAGTCCCTCATAACATTGCAGGCGGATGAGCCGGCGCCCCAACGCATTTGCCAGCACCTTGGCGATCTCGGTCTTGCCGACACCGGCCTCGCCCTCGAGGAAAAGCGGCCGGCGCATACGCAGGCTGAGGAACAGGACCGTCGCCAGCGCACGATCGGCGACATAGTCGGCGCTCGTCAGCAGAGCGAGCGTCTCGTCGATCGATTGCGGCAAGGCGCGCGGTTCGAGGGCGTTCTTCACCGGGTTTGGCTCGTTTCTTCTCCGGGATCAGCCGTCGTCCAGCAGGCGATAGCCGCGATTGTGATAAAGCAACGGCTTGAGGTTATCGCCGACGGCCAGGCCTGTCACCTTGCCAAAAAGCACACGATGGGTGGCAAGATCCTTGGTATCGATGATCTCGCAATCGAAGGCCGCAAGCGCTCCGGACAAGACCGGTGCGCCCGTGGTGAGCGTCGCCCAGGTTCCGATGTTGAAACGCTCCTCTTGCGCTAGACCGGTATGGCCGGAAAAGGCCTCGGCAACAAGCCTTTGGCCGGCAGCGAGCGTGTTCAGGGCGAAGCGGCCATTGCTGGCGAAGGTGTCGTTGCGCGGGTTCTCGCGGTTCAAGCATACAAGCACGACCGGTGGATTGTCAGACACCGAGCAGGCAGCGATGACGGTCGTGCCGCGCCTGCCGGCCGGCCCATCGGTGGCAACAACATGTACAGCCCCGGCAAAATGGCTCATCGCGTCACGATAGAGCTTGCCTTCCACAACATTCTTCTTGAGCACCGGATTTTCCCGCTTGTCGATCCACATATATGACCACGTCCCCGCATCGGCACAAGAATGCGGGACGCATTAGCGTGTTGCGCCACGGCCCGCCAGCCTTTACCTCTGGCGCAGCGCTTGCCGCGCATTTCATTCGAGCAATTGGTTCCGGATGCCTCCACTGCGTCTCATCTCGGCCTTCGCCGCGGGCCTCGCACTATGCGGCGTCGCCCAGGCGGACGCCATGCGCATCGGCGTCGCTGCGCCTCTCACCGACGCCTCTGCCTCGCTCGGCCGGCAAGTGGAGGCTGGCGCACAGGCCGCGGCGAAGGCGCGCGCGGAGGTCGAGATAGAAACCGCCGACGACGCTTGCACGTCGGAGGGTGGAGCAGCCGCGGCTCGCCGTTTTGTCGAAGCGAAGGTTCGGCTCGTCGTCGGCTTCCTATGCACCGAGGCCATCGAAGCAGCCCTCCCCATCCTGATGGACGCGGCTATCCCCGTCATCACGCCCGGCGTGCGCACCGACAGCCTCACGGATCGCCGCGGCAAAACGGGCTGGCCGGTCTACCGGCTGGCACCGCGCGCCGATGGCGAACGCGGCGCGATCGCCACAATCCTCACAAGGCTGTGGCGCGACCAGCTCTTCGCCATCATAGATGACGGCACCATCTATGGACGGGAGCTCGCCGAAAGCTTCCGAGCCGCCGCACAGCAGGCCGGCAGGAAACCGGTCTTCGTCGACACATACCGGCCGCAGCTCGACAACCAGATCGGCCTCGTCGGCCGCCTGCGCAAGGCGGGCGCCACACATCTGTTTGTTGGCGGCGATCGCGACGACATCGCCGTCATCGCACGGGACGCCCAGCGACTCGGCATGCCCCTCGTCATCGCGGGTGGAGAGACGCTGCGCAGCGCGCCCGGCGACGTTCCGCTGAAAGCCGGGACCCTGATGATCGGGCTGCCGGAATGGGCCGAGATCGCCAACCCCGCGGTGGTGGAATCGCTCGGGAAGGCCGGCATCCACCCCGAGGGCTATGTCTTGCCGGCCTATGCGGCGATGGAGATCGCAATGGCGGCCGCCTCTTCGGGAGGAACTCCCGCGGCAGCCCTCGACAGCCAGGAATTTCGAACAGCGCTCGGCACAGTGAGGTTCGACGTTAAGGGCGACTTGACGGAGAGCCCCTACAGATTGTTCCGGTTCGACGGCGTCAAGTTCGTGGCCGTCACCGACGGGGAGTGATTTCAGATGAGCTTTCGCATGGGCCCGCGCAATCTCCTGACCGACGTCGCCGGATTGCGCGTCGGCAACGCGGCCGACGAGCGTATCAAGACCGGCGTGACGGCCGTTCTCTGCGACGACCCCGCCGTCGCAAGCGTTCAGGTGCTAGGCGGCGCGCCGGGAACCCGCGAGACCGACCTGCTCGAGCCGCACAATTCCGTCGAGGCGATCAACGCCCTCGTCCTCTCCGGGGGCTCGGCCTTCGGGCTCGACGCGGCCTCCGGCGTCCAGGCGGCGCTGAAGGAGCAAGGCGTCGGTTTCGACGTGCGCGGGATCCGCGTTCCGCTGGTGCCGAGCGCGATCCTCTTCGACCTCCAGAACGGCGGCGACAAGGATTGGGGACGCTACCCGCCCTATCGGGAACTCGGTTACGAGGCCGCACGCAGCGCTTCGCTCGGTTTCGAGATCGGCACCGCCGGCGCCGGTGTCGGAGCGCTCGCAGCCGGGCTGAAAGGTGGACTTGGCTCTGCCTCCACTGTGCTGCCCGGCGGAGTGACCGTCGCGGCGCTCGTGGGCGTCAACCCGACGGGTTCGGTGACCGTCGGCAAGACCCCGTATTTCTGGGCAGCACCCTGGGAGATCGGCACGGAATTCGGCGGTCTTGGTTTCCCTTCGCCCTTTCCGCGCGACGCACAGGAGATCGACATCAAGTTCCGCCAAAGCGGGGCCAACACCACGATCGCAGTGATTGCGACCGATGCGGTGTTGACCAAGGCGTCCGCCAAGCGGCTCGCGATCGCCGCCCATGACGGTTTTGCCCGCGCCATCTGGCCTGCCCATACACCGATCGACGGCGATCTGGTCTTCGCCGTGGCTACGGGAAAGAGCGGCGTCGTGCCGGATCACAACAGTGCGATCGACCTTTACGCTGCTGCGGGCGCAACCATGGCCCGTGCTATCGCGCGCGGCGTCCACGCCGCCCGTAAGGCCGAGAACGATCTGCTGCCGACCTGGTCGGAGCGGGCGGCCGCCCTCTGACTTCGCAGATATCCGCCTTGACGACCGACTCACCCTCCTTGCGGGAGGCCAACACCGGGCTGGTGGGGCGGCTTTCCAGCCATGCATGGCAAGCCCTGCCACCCCTAACGCTCGCGGTCGTGGGAGCAATCGTCTGGGCCGGGATCATGGCCGGCAACGCCGCACTCGGCGTTTGGCTTCGTCATTGGGAAACCGGTTCGAAGATCCTGTCCATTGCCGGTCTCTTCGCTGCAGGCGGAGCGCTCGGCTTTCCGCTTGGGTTGTTCCGGCTCGCCAGCGCGAACAAAAGGCCTGATACGGCTTTCGCCGCTGCCTTCCTCGGCTTTTCCATCGCCACAATCGGCATCACGGCGGCGCTTTTCGCGTTGATCTATCGCTCCTACTACGCCGCCTGGCATGACGAAATTTTCAGCCTGCGCTGGTTCTTCCAGTTCGGTTTCACCATGCTGGGCGCTCTCGGACAGTTTGCCGTGCTCGGGCTGCGGCTTTATTTCCCCTTCGGCTTCGTCGCGCTCTTCCTTGTAAGCCTCTGGTTCGCGCGAAAGCCGCGTTGAGCATTCCGATTTGCTCTGATAGGAGGCAGCCAGCCTTTCCGAACGACAGGAGCGACTGATGATCCCCCGCTATTCGCGGCCCGAGATGGTTTCCATCTGGTCCCCTGAAACCAAATACCGCATCTGGTTCGAGATCGAAGCCTATGCCTGCGACGCGCTGGCCGAGCTCGGCGTCATCCCGAAGGAGGCCGCGCGCACCATCTGGGAAAAAGGCGGAGCGGCGAAATTCGACATCGACCGAATCGACGAGATCGAGCGCGAGACCAAGCACGACGTCATCGCGTTCCTTACCCATCTCGCCGAATTCGTCGGACCGGACGCTCGGTTCATCCACCAGGGCATGACCTCGTCGGACGTCCTGGACACCACCTTTTCCGTCCAACTCGCCCGCGCCAGCGATATCCTGCTCGCCGATATCGACGCGTTGCTCGCGGCGCTGAAGAAACGCGCCTTCGAACACAAGGACACCGTCACGATCGGCCGCAGCCACGGCATCCATGCCGAGCCGACCACCTTCGGGCTCAAGCTGGCACAAGCCTATGCCGAGTTCTCGCGCTGCAGGGAACGGCTGGTCCATGCCCGTGAAGAGATCGCGACTTGTGCCATATCCGGTGCCGTCGGCACCTTCGCCAACATCGATCCGCGCGTCGAAATCCATGTTGCCGATAAGCTCGGTCTCAAACCCGAGCCCGTCTCCACCCAGGTGATCCCCCGCGACCGCCACGCCATGTATTTCGCGACCCTCGGCGTCATCGCCTCGTCCATCGAACGCCTGGCTACGGAGATCCGCCATTTGCAGCGCACTGAAGTGCTCGAAGCCGAGGAATATTTCTCGCCCGGTCAGAAGGGCTCCTCCGCGATGCCGCACAAGCGCAATCCGGTGCTCACCGAGAACCTCACCGGGCTTGCCCGCATGGTCCGGTCATTTTCCCTCCCGGCCATGGAGAATGTGGCGCTGTGGCATGAGCGGGATATCTCCCACTCGTCGGTCGAACGCATGATCGGGCCCGACGCCACAATCACGCTCGATTTTGCCCTGGCGAGGCTTACCGGCGTCATCGAGAAGCTGGTCGTCTACCCGGACAACATGCTCAAGAACATGAACCGGTTCCGCGGTCTGATCCATTCGCAGCGCGTGCTCCTGGCCCTTACCCAGGCGGGCGTATCCCGGGAAGACGCCTACCGCCTCGTGCAGCGAAACGCCATGAAAGTCTGGGAAAAAGGCGCTGATTTCCTTGAGGAACTGCTTGCCGACAACGATGTCAGGGCAGCGCTTTCGGAAGAGCAGATCCGCGAAAAATTCGACCTGGGCTATCACACCAAGCACGTCGACACGATCTTCAAGCGGGTCTTCGGGGCGAGGTGAGCCGCCTCAAAACTGCCGGACAGGCACGGTCCTGATCGCCGTTCCCCAGGGATCGCGTTTCTCGGTCTCGGCTTTCGCCGTTTCGGATTCCAGTTCCACCCACATCAGGCCCGTGCGCTGGACGTCGCGCGGGCCGGCACCGCGGCTTTGCCAGGAGTTGGCGCCGATATGGTGATGATAGCCGCCCGTCGAAAGGAAAACCGCGCTGTCGTCGAGCCTCTGGACCGTGTCGAAGCCCATCTCGCTGTTCCACCATTTCTCGGCCGCGCCGGCATCGCCGACGCGGAAATGGACATGGCCGATCACGCTGCTTTCCGGCGCGCCCTTCCATGTCCCGCCATTGCGAATTTCGCCGAGCAGGTCCCGCACGTCGAGCTGCTCCGTGCCCATCTGAACGAAGTCGCCGTTCCAGCTCCAGCTTTCCTTCGGCCGGTCGGCATAGATTTCGACCCCGTTGCCCTCCGGATCGGTGAGATAGATCGCCTCGCTGACAAAATGGTCGGACGCGCCGACGACGGGGATCCGTTCATCGATGGCGAAGCGGGTCCAACGCGCAAGGTCCGCCCTCGTTGGGAGCAGAAACGCGGTGTGATAAAGGCCCGCGCCGCGGGCGTCGTCCTCCTTGGCCGAAGCGCTTTCCTCGATCTCCATGAGCGGTCGCCCGCCAACGCCGAGCACACGGCGCCCATTACCACGGGTCAATTCGCTCATTCCGAGGATCCGCTTGTAGTAGGCCGCCAAGCTGTCGGCATCGCGAGCCTTCAGCCCGATCCTGGCGACACGAATGGGCGTCGTCGCGGCGAAGGGAAGATCGACCATAGATGGCTCCGTGTGGGCGGCAACTGCCGCGCCGATCGCGAGAAGACCCGTTCCGCCCAGCACTGCACGTCTGTTGAGCCGCAAGATGTTTCCCGCAGTTGAGTTTTATCAGTCTGGAAAACTCGGCGTACGACATGGCATGCGCAAGTACGAAAACAGCGAACACGCTGTTCAACGCCTTTACGCATCCGGTTGCGCTGCAGCATCGTCGTCGCTACATGGCGGCCCATGAAGGTCAAAGACAGCGATATCTTGATGGTTCCCGGCTACACCAATTCGGGCCCGGAGCACTGGCAGACACGCTGGCAGGAGCGGCTGTCGACCGCCCGTCGTGTCGAACAGGCGGAATGGTCGAAGCCCGTTCGCGAGGATTGGGTGGCGAATGTGATCGCCGCCGTCAACGAAGCCGAGCGCCCAGTCGTGCTGGTTGCGCACTCGCTTGGCGTTCCGACCGTCGTGCATGCGGTGCCCGAGTTCAGCAAGAAGGTGGCGGGCGCCTTTCTCGTGGCGCCGCCCGACGTCTCAAACCCGAAAATCAGGCCGAAGCACTTGATGACCTTCGGACCGTATCCGCGCGAGCCCCTGCCGTTTCCCTCGATCACCATTGCCAGCCGCAACGATCCGTTCTGCGCCTATGAGGTGGCAGAGGACGTAGCGACCGCCTGGGGATCGCTCTTCATCGATGCCGGCGAGGCCGGGCACATCAATGCGGATTCGGGATACGGTCCATGGCCTGAAGGCTCCATGGCCTTCGCCCAGTTCCTGTCTCGGCTGCAGGCTTGATCTATTTCTGTTCCAGGGCCGCGCGCGCTGCCCCGATGAGGCTTTGCGCGCCCACGGCGACGGCGCGATGTTCCGAGGCGATTGCCTGAAAATGGTAGCCCATGGCCGCGTAGCGGCCGGTCAGGGACATGTCGTTGACGTACATTGCAGCGACCTTTCCCGCGGCCAGCGCCCTTCGGGCGATATTGGCGACCGTCTCCATCATGTCTTCGCGCAAGGGATCGAGCGTAGCCCCGTCCGACCAGGCGATGGAGAAATCCGAAGGGCCAAGGAAGATGCCGTCGATACCAGGCGTCTCCAGGATCCCATCCAGCGCGTCGAGGGCAGCGCGCGTCTCGATCATCGCGAAGGCAATCGTCCGCGCATTCGATTCGCGCAGCCAGACTTGCTGGTCCGCGACGGTGCTGCGCGGGAAGGCGAAGGTCGGGCCCCAGGAACGTTCTCCGACCGGCGGATATTTCATCGCCGCCGCGAACGCCCGTGCATCGGCCACCGAATTGACCATGGGAGCGATCACCGCCTCCGCGCCGAAATCCAGTGCGCGGCTCGCCATGTCGAAACGTCCCACGGGAATGCGCACCACCGCATGCTTGCCGGCCCGCAAGACCGGCACGAGGCAACGCAAAACGCTATCCTCGTGATGACCGCCATGCTGCATATCGAGGGTCACCACATCGAAAGCCTGGCCGGCGAGAAGCTCGACGGTCAGCGTGTCGGGGATGGCCGACCATGCCGTGAACAGCGTTTCACCCGAGCTGAGGCGCGACAAAAGGCTCATGATGGGGAGGTTCCTGCATTGATACGTCGCAGGCATTCAAACAGAAGCCAGCGACATGGCAACAAAAAACCGCCTCTGTCCGGGGCGGCTTCTTGGTCCAGCCGAGGCAAGCAGCCTGCCTCGGCCCGATATCGGCTGGACGATCAGGAGTTCTTGACCTGCTCGGCGGCCGTCGCCAGCAGCTCGTCCATGGTCCTGCGGATCTGGTGGTCCGACTGGTCGATACCCGCCGCGTCGAAATCCCGGCGAATCTTGCGGAACACGTCGTGATCGCCGGCCTCTTCGATGTCCGCAACCACGACTTCCTTCGCATAGGCCTCGGCATCCTCACCGGTCCTGCCGAGCTTTTCAGCCGCCCAGAGGCCGAGAAGCCTGTTGCGCCGCGCGACGGCCCTGAACCGCTGCTCCTCGTCAAGAGCGAACTTCTTCTCGAAACCTTCTTCGCGGTCCTTCATGGTCGTCATGGCAAACCTCCGGTTAGTGCCGATTCCACAGCGTGATATGGGTTGCCTGCGCACAAACCAAAAGGCGCGCTCCGGGTCAATATCGCCCGCAGCTTTGTTGCGCTGCGGCATTTTCGGATCGACAGCGATAAATGCAGGAGCCGAAAGCAGTTGATCGGGCGAATTGCTGATTGAGCAAATGGCGCGATTGGGATAGAGACCGGCCTTGAACCCACTGTCGCGGCTTTGGCCGCGCAAGTCTTAGGGAACGGTCTTTGCCGATTGCCCTCCAAACCAGAGAAAACCGATGAACCGTCGCCGCCGTATCTATGAAGGCAAGGCCAAGATACTTTATGAGGGCCCGGAACCGGGCACGCTGATCCAGTTCTTCAAGGACGACGCCACCGCCTTCAACAAGAAGAAGCACGAGGTCGTCGATGGCAAGGGCGTACTCAACAACCGCATTTCCGAGCACATCTTCACGCATCTGAACCGGATGGGCATCCCGACGCATTTCATCCGCCGGCTGAACATGCGCGAGCAGCTGATCAAGGAAGTCGAGATCATCCCCCTCGAAGTTGTCGTGCGCAACATTGCCGCAGGCTCGTTGGCCAAGCGGCTCGGCATGGAGGAAGGCACCGTCCTGCCGCGCTCTATCATCGAATTCTACTACAAGGCCGACGCACTCGACGATCCGATGGTCTCGGAAGAGCACATCACCGCCTTCGGCTGGGCGAGCCCGCAGGAAATCGACGACATCATGGCGCTTGCCATTCGCGTCAACGACTTCCTTTCCGGCCTCTTCCTCGGCGTCGGCATCCAGCTCGTCGACTTCAAGATGGAATGCGGACGCCTCTTCGAAGGCGACATGATGCGCATCGTCGTGGCCGACGAGATCTCGCCGGATTCCTGCCGTCTGTGGGACATCTCCACCCAGGAGAAGCTCGACAAGGATCGCTTCCGCCGAGACATGGGCGGCCTTGTGGAGGCCTATCAGGAAGTCGCCCGCCGGCTCGGCATCATGAACGAAAACGAACCGCCCCGCCCCGCCGGCCCGGTCTTGGTCGCTTCGACCGACGGCCCGAAGGGCAAGCCGCACTGACCGCCGAGAGAAACAGGAGCCGCCGAACGTGATCAAGGCCCGCGTGACCGTCACCCTCAAGAACGGTGTTCTCGACCCGCAAGGCAAGGCGATCGAAGGCGCGCTCGGCGCCATCGGCTTCGACGGTGTCGGCTCCGTGCGCCAGGGCAAGGTGTTCGATATCGAAATCGACGCTTCCGACCGGGAGAAGGCGGAGGCCGATCTGAAGGCGATGTGTGAACGCCTTCTCGCCAACACGGTTATCGAGAACTATAGTGTGAGCATCACCTGAGGTTGTGCCGGAGCGCATGATGGTCGAAGTCACGAACGAGCTGATGTACGAGCGTCTCAAGCGAATCCACGGCGACGTTGCCGAAATGAAGTTCGACCTGCAGGAGCTCAAGAGGCGGATGACAGGCACCGAAGAAGCGGTGGTTGGCGTCCATCGCAGGCTCGACCGTCATGACGAGCGGCTCGAGCGCATCGAGCGTCGTCTGGAGCTCCGCGAGCTTGCCGAAGCGCAGAAGGGATTCGATCCGAATTCATGAAATCAGCCGTCGTTCTCCTCCCCGGCCTCAACCGCGACCGCGACATGATCGCGGCGCTGACCAAGATTTCCGGCAAGGCGCCTGAAACGATCTGGCAGACGGACACCACCATTCCGGATGTCGATCTGATCGTGATCCCGGGCGGCTTTTCCTATGGGGACTATCTACGGTGCGGAGCGATCGCCGCCCGCATGCCGGTGATGCGCGCAATCGCCGAGAAGGCCGCTCAGGGCGTCATGGTCATGGGCGTCTGCAACGGCTTTCAGATCCTGTTGGAGGCCGGCCTCCTGCCTGGCGCGCTGATGCGCAATACGTCGCTGAAATTTGTCTGCCGCGAGATCAAGCTGGAAGTGGCCAACGCCAATACGGCCTTCACCCGCCGCTACGCGCCGGGTCAGATCATCCGCTGCCCGGTCGCCCATCACGACGGCAACTATTTCGCCGATGCCGAAACGCTTGCCCGTCTCGAAGGTGAGGGCCAGGTCGTCTTCCGCTACGCCGAGGGCACGAACCCCAATGGTTCGATCAACGACATCGCCGGCATCGTCAGCGAGGCCGGCAATGTGCTCGGACTGATGCCGCATCCTGAAAATCTGATCGAGGCGGCGCATGGCGGCAGCGACGGCCGCGCGCTTTTCGAGAGTGCCCTGGGGCTGGCTGCCTGATGAAAAAATCGCGCCTGTTATCGGCGGCGATCCGCATCGGCGCCATCGCCGCTTTTGGCGCGCTTGCCGCATGCCAATCAGGCGCGAAAGGGTCGGGACAATCCGGCGGTTCCGGCAAGAGCGCGGCGCTGCGCACGATGGAGCAGGTGGCGATCGCCGCGCACAAATGCTGGTTCGCTAGCAAAGACCCGGCATTCCAGCCGTATCGCCTCGCAAACGAACTCAATTCCTTCAGCGGCCGGCCGCGCTTCCTGCTGGTTCCTGCGAAGCGCCCCGAGGCGCGCCCGCTGCTCGTCGTTCAGGCAGAGGGAACGCCGGCCCGGCTGCAGGCATTCGGGCCGCTGATGCAGGACCCGCTCGCCCCGCGAATCGGCGCCGACATCAATCGCTGGGCCGCCGGCGACCAGAGCTGCAGCAGCGACGCCTGACTTAACCGTCAATCGAAGAAAGATCGCAATCCCTCGCGATGGGCATCGGCGCGCGAAATGCCGATGTCCTTGAGCTGATCGTCGGTCAGCTCAAGCAAGGCGAGCCGGCTGCGGCGCTTGTCGACACGCTTCTCGAGCCAGATCACCGCCGAGGTCACCATTGCAACGATTTTGGAGACGAAGCTGGCGCGTCCATCACCGGCATTGTCCGTCCTGTCTTGTATAATTGCATCGATTGTATCCATCACGCCAGCCTTTCAGGCCCATAAATATACCAAATGCACCCGCACAAACTCAATGAATTGACTCTTACTCGAAGGCAACATACAAAATTGTCACCATGACAAGTTGGACTCCCGATCTTTCGCAAGGCGACGGCCCGCTTTACCTGCGGCTGGCGAACCAAATCGAAGCGGACATCGGCGACGGCGTGCTGGCTACCGGGACGAAGCTGCCCCCGCAGAGGGATCTGGCCTATGATCTCGGGGTGACCATCGGCACGGTTGGACGCGCCTACGCGTTGCTGCGGGAGCGGGGCCTCGTCAGCGGCGAGGTAGGGCGCGGCACTTATGTGCTCGATCGAGCCGCCTCGCAGCGAACCGGTCTTCCGGCCTTAGATGCTCTCCCCAACCAGGGAACCCGCGTCTCCGAGACGCCGGCGGACAAGCTACGTTTCGACAGCACCGCTGCCCCCGATGTCGGCCAAGGCGCCGCCATCGGCCGCATCCTGGCAGAGATCAGCAGCGAGCATCCCGGAGAGATATCGAGCTATGCACGGGCCTTCCCGCACAGCTGGGTTGAAGCCGGCAGCCAGTGGCTGGCACGCAACGGCTTCCGCCCCGGAGCGGAAGCCGTGGTGCCGACACTCGGCGCCCATGCAGCGCTTGTGGCGGTGGCAGCCGTCGCCACAGTGCCGGGGGACCACATCGTCTTCGAGAATCTGTCCTATTCGCAATTTGCGCGAAGCGTCGGCCTGTTCGGCCGCAGGGTGGCTCTCGTCCAGTCGGATGACCAAGGCGTGGTGCCGGAGGATTTCGAGCGTCTTTGCGCACAGCGCCACCCCAAGCTCGCCTTCCTGATGCCGGCCGTGCAAAACCCGACAGTCGTCAGCATGCCGGAAACGCGCCGTCGCGAGATCGCGGAGATCGCACGCCGCTACAATGTCTGGTTGATCGAAGACGATCTCTACGGCGCTCCTGTCCAGGACCCCACGCCGCTGCTGGCGGAGTTCGCTCCCGAACGCACATTCGTCGTGGCAGGATTGTCCAAGACCGTTGCTGCCGGCATACGCGGTGGCTGGGTCGCCTGCCCGCCGCACTTTGCGCATCGCATCTCCGTCGCCCACAAAATGGCGACCGGCGGCATGCCTTTTCTCCTGGCGGAACTCTGTGCCCGGCTGGTGCTGTCGGGCGAAGCAGCGGCCATCCGGGCGCGCTGCCTCGACGAGGTCAACGCCCGGCTGAAGCTTGCCTGCACATCGCTTGCCGGTTTCGACTTCCGCTGGAGACCGAATGTGCCTTTCCTCTGGCTTGGCCTTCCCGAACCCTGGCTTGCCGGCACCTTCAAGAATGCGGCCGCCGGAGAAGGCGTTCTCGTCGACGACGAGGATGAATTCAAAGCCGGTCGCACCGACCAGGTGTTCCACCGCATACGCGTTGGAATCACGACGCCGCGCCGCAGGGAGGACGTCACGACGGGCCTTGCGACGATACGCCGGCTTCTGGGAAGTGGAGGCTCCAGCTACGACAGCTACGGGTGATCGGTCGGCCTTTTTCGGTGCGGCCGGCTGTTTTTTGCTGCGGGCGGGGTGAAACGCTGCACGGCATAGGCTATGGAGCCGGAACCGGAGCGGCACGCTTCCTGTCGGACGCGCAAAGACCACTCCAGCACTTTGAATCTGCGCGTCGTGCCTTCGAAAAGTCGATGTCGATTTTCAGGCCCGATGCGGTAGCGCCAACGGAATCGACATGACCATTCCCAACGACGTGAAGATCACCGACGAGTTGGTCAAGGCCCACGGTCTGAAGCCCGACGAGTACCAACGTATCCTGGATCTCATCGGGCGCGAACCGACCTTCACCGAACTCGGCATCTTCTCGGCCATGTGGAACGAGCATTGCTCGTACAAGTCTTCGAAGAAATGGCTTCGCACCTTGCCTACGTCCGGGCCTCAGGTCATCCAGGGCCCCGGCGAGAATGCCGGGGTGGTCGATATTGGCGATGGCGACGCCGTGGTCTTCAAGATGGAGAGCCACAACCACCCATCCTATATCGAGCCCTATCAGGGAGCCGCGACCGGCGTCGGCGGGATATTGCGCGACGTCTTCACCATGGGCGCGCGGCCCATAGCTGCGATGAACGCGCTGCGTTTCGGTGCGCCTGACCATCCCAAGACCCGCCATCTCGTAGCGGGCGTGGTGGCAGGGGTGGGCGGCTACGGCAATTCCTTCGGTGTGCCGACTGTCGGCGGCGAGGTCAATTTCGATCCGCGCTACAACGGCAACTGCCTGGTCAACGCCTTCGCAGCAGGGCTCGCCAAGACCGATGCCATCTTCTATTCCAAGGCCGAAGGCGTCGGCCTTCCCGTCGTCTATCTCGGCGCCAAAACCGGACGCGACGGTGTCGGCGGCGCGACGATGGCATCCGCCGAATTCGACGACAAGATCGAGGAAAAGCGCCCGACCGTCCAGGTCGGCGATCCCTTCACGGAAAAATGCCTGCTTGAAGCGTGCCTGGAATTGATGGCCTCCGGGGCTGTCATCGCCATCCAGGACATGGGGGCCGCCGGCCTCACTTGCTCGGCAGTGGAGATGGGTGCCAAGGGCGACCTCGGCATCGAGCTCGATCTCGACAGGGTGCCGGTGCGCGAAGAGCGTATGAGCGCCTACGAGATGATGCTCTCCGAGAGCCAGGAACGCATGCTGATGGTGCTGCGTCCGGAAAAGGAGGAGGAAGCCGAGGCGATTTTCCGCAAATGGGGCCTCGATTTCGCCATCGTCGGCAAGACCACGGACGACCTGCGCTTCCGCATCCTTCACCAGGGCGATGAGGTCGCCAACCTCCCGATCAAGGAACTCGGCGACCAGGCACCGGAATACGACCGGCCTTGGATCGAGCCCAAACCGCGCCCGGCGCTCGAGAGCGACGACATACCGGAATCGGACGTGGCGGACGCACTGCTCAAGCTCCTCGGCGGCCCCGATCTTTCCAGCCGCCGCTGGGTTTGGGAGCAATACGACACCATGATCCAAGGCAATTCGCTGCAGCGCCCGGGCGGCGATGCCGGCGTCGTGCGCATCGACGGCCATCCGGCCAAGGCGCTGGCCTTCTCCTCGGACGTCACGCCGCGCTATTGCGAGGCAGACCCTTATGAAGGCGGCAAACAGGCCGTCGCGGAATGCTGGCGCAATCTCACCGCGACGGGAGCGCTGCCCCTCGCCGCCACCGACAATCTCAATTTCGGCAACCCGGAACGCCCCGAGATCATGGGGCAATTCGCCAGGGCAGTCACCGGCATCGGCGACGCCTGCCGCGCGCTCGACTTCCCCATCGTTTCCGGCAATGTCTCGCTTTACAACGAGACCAATGGCCAAGCCATCCTGCCCACTCCGACCATCGGTGGCGTCGGACTGATCCATGATTGGCAGAAGATGGCGCGCGTCGGCTTCGCGGCCGAGGATGAGGCCATCATCCTGGTCGGCGCGCCGGCGTCCTGGGGCACGCATCTCGGCCAATCCGTGTATATGCGCGATATCCACGGTCGCGACGACGGCCCTCCCCCGCCGGTCGATCTCGACCATGAGAAGAAGGTCGGCGATTTCGTTCGATCCCTGATCGGCGACGGGATCGCCACCGCCGTCCATGACCTGTCGGACGGCGGCCTCGCCGTGGCGCTTGCCGAAATGGTGATGGCCGGCGGCATCGGCGCGACGGTCAACCAGCTGAAGGACCTGTCGGCAATTCCGCTGTTCTTCGGCGAGGACCAGGGCCGTTATCTCGTCACCATTCCGCGAGACAAGGTCGATTGGTTCTACGAGGAAGGCCTTGCCGACAGCGGCATCTTCGCGCCCTGGATCGGCACCACGGGCGGGAGCGCGCTGAAGCTCGGCGAAACGCGTGCGCTTACCATCGCGGAACTTCGCGCCGCATATGAAGGCTGGTTCCCGACCTTCATGGCGGGCGACCTGCCTCCGGAGAACTAGGCAAAGAAGATTTCAGTAGCCCGGCAGTTCGACGCCGAGCTTCTTCAAATCCGCGGCAACCTTGCGCCGCGCCGCGAAGAAATCCGCCGGACGGCTCGCTCGCGAACGCGCGATCTCGTCGGCGGTGAAGGGCTTGAATGGTTCGGCAAGGGAATCCCGGGCAAGGGCCGGCACCAGCCAATTCATCAGCGCGGCAACGTCCGTGTCGTCGAGGCCCGAATTCATGATGCCGGGCGCCTGGGTAACCAGGCTGCGCGATTGCGGCAACCTCATGAAGTGGCCGACATTGCCGGAAAGCGCCGGGATGCGACCAATGCTTGCGGCACTGCCCTGCAGGCCATGGCAACCCGAGCAATGCAGCACGTAAAGCGTCTGGCCGTTCCCGGCGGCCGTTGTCTGTACCGTTCCGATGGTCATGGCGAACAGACCGAGAGCAACGGAAGCGAGGGTTGCGAGTATCATGATTCACTGAACGAGCTGTGCACGCGTTCCCCAGCAGCCTCTGGTGATCGACCGCCTTGGCTTTTGTCCGAGAACAGCGGAACGCTGTTGCGAAAGCCGCTTAACCATTGCTGCTGCCGAGCCCGACCACGGCGGCTACGGTACAGTGATAATTGGTCTGGGTATTGGCCATGCACCAGTTGATATCGTTATGCACGCCCATGCGGTATCCTGGCCGTTCGCGCAGGTTGAAGTTGCACAGGCATTTGCCGCAGGAGGCAACGCCGCAGCAATCATTATAGCTGATCAGATACTCCTTGCCGTCACCGGGGTTCTGACAGGTGCCGACCCAGGTTACCGCTGATACCTGAGCATTGGGCGGACATTGGTTGATTGCGCCGCCGCAGCACGTGCACAGGAAACCGTCCAGCGCGCAGTAGCGCCAGTATTCGCATTCCGTGTCCGTCTTCTCCGCGGCCGCGCGTGCCGTGCCGCCGCCGGCCCGATCGAAGGGCAGGAGCGGGATGACCGCGCCGCCAACCGCAACCTTGCCGACGAAGGACAGGAAGTTGCGGCGGCCTAGCCGATGAGCCATCTGCCGCGATCCCCTCTCCGCGGCTTGGTCGATGGCGCCAAAGAGTTTTTGGATCAGTTCCGACATCAGCATGTCTCCCTAAGCCTGCGCACGGCCGACTTCGGCTTCGATCCAGCCCTGGATCGAGGCTTGGCCGAGATCCTGCGCATTGAGAAGGCTTTCCAGTTGCTCGCGTGAATTGACCAGGCCCTTGCCGCGCACCACACCCTGTTCATCGAGCAGCACAGCAAAAGGCAACCGGTTGATGCGGAAGGTCATGCCGAGGTCGCGCGACAACACATAGGGGAAATCGGTCAAGCTGGCGGCGCGACGGAATTCGGCGTGCTCAAGGGCGTCGCCGTCGCTGGCGATGACGATCGAGAGGCTCTCCGCCTCGGCCTGCTTCAGCGATTTCAGCACCGGCAGCAGCTTCTTGCAGACCGGACAGGTGGTGGACAGGAAAAAGACCAGCGTGCTCTTGCTGGACGCAGGGCCGAGCGTGAACGGCTTGCCGTCCAGCGTCAGCAAATCGAAGCGCGGCGACTGCTCGCCGATCTTGGGCCCGGCGTCGGTCATCAGCGCTCCCATCGGCGCGACGCGCTCGAACAGAATGCCGACCTGCCTCGCCAGCGCGAACACCACGACCAGGAGGACGATGACAATCGCCCACAGGACGATCACTGCTACCGCCAAAGGCTCCATCAGTTGTGCCTTTCATGATTGTGCTGTTCATGCGCCCGATTCGACGCCTGCAGCCACGACCAATTGTCGATCAGTTTCTCGATGCCAGCGAACAACAGCAGGGACGACAGCATGCCGGCGACGATGCTTGCCCAGGCAGCGGTACCCATTTCGACCGGAAGCGGCGTAGCCATGGCCACGAGGCAAAGCCCGCCCAGCGCGGCGTTGCGCGCCACCAGATACCAGGACAGGCCCTGTCCCGCGCCGCCGCAGCCGCAGTCGATATGGGTGTTGCCGCGTGCGAGGTTGAACGCGATAGCACAGGCATAGACGACGAGCAGCGCAAACGCCGCGGCCGCCGCGAGTAGCCGGGTGGCCGGAACAATCAGCCCGAGCACGATCACGACCTCCAGCGCGAGCAGCCCTACGGCCATCGGAACGAGCGCCGCGGCGGGCAAAAGCCGATAGCTGCCGATCGTATGCGCAAACAATGCCAGGTCCATCGCCTTGTGCATCGCTGCCCGCGCGAAGACGCAGACGAGAGTGCCTGCCGCGACAACGACCAGTATCGGATGAAGCGCGACCATGGCCGTCCTACCGCACTTCCACCTGATCGGGCAGATCGCCGCCTGCGGCGGTAGCCGAAGGCGTCAACGTGAATTGCTGGTCCGCCGCCGGTAGATCATAGCGCACAACTTCAGCCTTCAGCCCGTCGATCGCGAACAGGGCCGGTGTATCGCCCTGGCTGACCGTGAGCGCGATCGCCGGCACCGATTGCGAACGACCGACAACGCTCTTTTCCCTGAGGTCGACCGCCCATATTTCTTCCGCCGGGTTCTTGTGGCTGCCTTCGGCACCCTTCGAATGCATCAGCAGATAGGCGATGCCGTTCTTGTCATGCACTGCCAAAGGTTGATAGCCGCCGGGCCGCCAATCGCCTTCGACACCCTTCGAGACTTCGATCTTATCGACCAGCCTGGCGGTCTCGCCTTCGACGTCGATGACGTAGATGTTGCCGCCATAGGAAGGAAGCACCCAGTTTTCGCCCCATCGATAGGCGCTGGTGAAGACCGCATCCTTGTCGGCATCGAATATCTCAGCCGAGGCCTTCATCTCGCCGGTGCCATCAGGCTGAACGTCGATGGTGCCGACCGTTCCGTCGCCGCACAAAGTGGCGAAGCGGGTTGCGGTCTTGGCCGAAGGCAAAATGCCGTAGCATCCAGGATTGGGAATATCGCCGATCTGCTTCTTGGCGCCGAGATCGACCACCGTGATCGAAGTCGCCGGCGTGGCGTTCTGCACGAACAGATATTTGAGTTCCGCAGAGGGCTGGAACAACGAGCGGTAATTCAGCGCCTGCGCGCGATTGCTGGATATCGGGATCTCCTCCTTGAAGCTGAGATCCTCGCCGGAATAGACCTCGACAAAGTCCGCGCGTTCGCCGCGGGTGGTTCGCGACAGATGTGTCGTCGCCACATAGATGTCCTTCGACCGCTCCGGGATGAGCACCATGCCGAGATTGGCAGTACCGATCATCCCTATGAGCTTCAGTGTCTGGGCATCCATCACATAGGCGCGTCCGTCCACCACATGGTTCAAGGCCAGATCCACCGAGAGCAGGAGTTCGGTGCCCGCGGGGATCTTGACGTTGGTAACCTCCTCCGGCTGTATCTCACCCTGTGCCTGCTGGGCGTAGCTCGGCGGGATTGCCGCGCTTGCCAGCACAAACGCTGCGAACAGGCCCAAACGCATCGTGGTCCTCCCCGATTGGCTTTCTCGTCTTTTTGCCCCGCGCCAATTCCTCAGCACGGTAACGACTGGCAGGATCATGTCCCGCCGGATGCGGCTTGCGCCGCCGAACGTTTCATTGATACCGAGATTTGCTGTCGTTGAAGGGGAACCGCTATCAGGGCACCATCGCGCCAAGGCAGAGGCTCCCTCCGTTCGCGTGTTCGAAGCACGGCACTGCCAGCAGCTCATCTCCTGTTCCTCCCAAAACAGCGATTGACTGGGTGCAGAAGCTTTGTATCACAGATTTGCTCGCGGTTGACAGAAGATGCCAAATGTCGCCGCGCCAATCTTCTCAGCAAGCATTTGGATTTGCTTGTCGGAGATGCTGCTCGCGAGCGCGATACTCGGCCGGCGTCTCGCAGCCCGATCCTTGCGCGCACGCTTCCCGGCTCCTGGCCTTTGCTGGCCAGCGCGTCGAGGGGGCAAGGTCGTCGCCTGTGGGGAATCGTGCCGCTCGCTTGCATCCCGCGCCTCTTCGCGTTGCGGTGCCAAATGCATGCCCCCACGGCCTACGAGATCTGCTCGGAGATTTTTTGTTCTGCAGTCCTGATTGTCAATTGTCTTGAAGTCGAACACCCCCGTGTGAAAGTTGAGACGCAACGCAAAGATCGCGTTGCAGGTATAAGCAATGAAACCGCGGTCGAATCCGACGCAGATGCTTTCTGGCTACACGGGCTTTGCCGGGCTCATGCTGCTCAGCGCGGGAACCCTGCTGCTCGTCACGCAACCGACGGATCACGGCTGGTGGGCGACGAGGCTGCTCGGGCTGGCGGCGCTGATGCTGGTGGCGGGGTCGCTTACCCTGCGCCCAGTGGCCGGACGCCGGGCTTGGCACAAGATTTTCGGCTGGGCCGCGCTGGTCGCGATTGTCGCACACGTCACCGTAGTCGCCGGCTTCCAGCCGGCCTTCTGGCGCTGGCTTACGCCGGCAATTCCAGTCGAAATCCTTGCCGGTCTCGCCGCTGCGTTGGCCTTCGTCGCCACGTTGGCGATACAGCGCTCCACAACATTGCGCCAATGCCTGGGTCCTTTCCGGAGCCGGCGCACCCATCGCGTCGCCGGCTGTCTCCTGGCGGTGGCGGCTGGCGCGCATATCGCCTTGATCGCCGGCATGGGCTTGGTCGCGGCCCTGATTGTCCTGGGCGGTCTAGCCTTCCTCCTCGCCAGTAGCTTCTTGCACGAAAGGCACTTGGCGGAACCCGCGGTCACGCTCGGACTATTTATCGTTGCAATCGCCGGGCTTGCGGGCGGTCCTCTGGTGTCGCCGCGTTTGGCAACGCTCAGGCAGACTCCGATCGATCACGCTCGCTTCTTGCACACCGACCATACGGGGCTCTCCTGCACCGGTTGCCATCACAACTTCGTCGACCAGGGCGGCAACGAGAATTGTCTTACCTGCCACAAACGCATCTCGGTGTCGGAGACGATGCGAATCGACAGGCTGTTTCACACCTTCTGTTCCGACTGCCATCGTATGGATATGCGCGAAGGCAAGAAGTCCGGCCCAGCCGACGACTGCAATGGCTGTCACGGTCAGCCGTGACGTTCGCGTGCCCATTTCGTCGATCACGTATCAATACGATACAGCCGGATTGACCTCACCGGCCGCAGCCGCCATATCTTGGTGACGAGGCGAGCTTGGAGGCAGACCCAGTGGCAATGGACGCGCGCGATATCGAACGCCTGATCAAGGAAGGCATTCCGGATGCGAAGGTGACGATTCGCGATCTCGCTGGTGATGGCGATCATTATGCCGCCGAAGTCGTAGCAGAGAGCTTCCGCGGCAAGAGCCGCGTGCAGCAGCATCAGATGGTGTACGAGGCACTGAAAGGTAATATGGGCGGTGTTTTACACGCACTCGCCCTTCAGACCAGTGCACCCGACTGAACGAGCGGCCTGCCGCGTATCAGCTCGCGTGAAGGCCGCCGGCGCCGAATCGGTTTCAAAGCTTTGCGCGACAGTCTTGTTTCGGGTCGCCGAAGGGTCTATTTCCTTGTCAGCTTCGGGCCTGTCCTCACAGGCATGAAAGGATTTCTTCATGAGCGGCATTAACGACTACATCGACAGCGAAGTGAAGAGCAACGACGTCGTGCTCTTCATGAAGGGCACCCCCGGCTTCCCGCAGTGCGGCTTCTCCGGGCAGGTCGTCCAGATCCTCGATTATCTCGGCGTCGACTATAAAGGCGTCAACGTGCTCACCTCGAACGAGTTGCGTCAGGGCATCAAGGACTATTCGAGCTGGCCGACCATCCCCCAGCTTTACGTGAAGGGCGAATTCGTCGGCGGGTGCGACATCATCCGCGAAATGTTCCAGGCGGGCGAATTGCAGACCTTCCTGGAAGAAAAGGGCGTCAGCGCGAAGGCCGCATGACCGCATAGGAAGTATCCCGGCATCGAGCCGGGTCGAGCTTCTGACAATGCGCCGGCTTTCCGGCGCATTTTCGTTTTTCATGATCGGAGGGACGACGATGGACGCGCAAGCGCCGGCGAAGGACAAGGGATTCCTGCTGCCAATTCCGCGCTGGGAATTCATTGCACTGGCCGCGGCGCTGATGGCACTCAACGCACTCGCCATCGATATCATGCTGCCCGGGCTTCAGCAGATCGGCGCCAGCCTGGGTGTCGAGAACGAGAATCACCGGCAATACGTCATATCGGCCTATATCTTCGGCTTCGGCCTGCCGCAGCTTCTCTATGGCCCCATTTCCGACCGGTTCGGCCGGCGTATACCGCTTCTGTTCGGCCTTTTGGTCTATGTAGCGGCAGCCTTTTGCGCCGCCTTCGCGCCGAGTTTCGAGGCTCTGCTCGCCCTTCGCTTCATCCAGGGCGTCGGTGCTGCGGCTACCCGGGTGGTGGCCGTATCCTTCGTGCGCGACGTGTTTGGCGGCCGCGCCATGGCGGAGGTCATGTCACTGGTGTTCATGGTCTTCATGATTGTGCCCGTGGTTGCTCCGGGCATCGGCCAGTTCGTGATGCTGTTTTCGGAATGGCACATGATATTCGTGTTCATGGCCGTAATGTCGCTCGCAGTCACTCTCTGGACCGCGTTGCATCTTCCCGAAACCTTGAAGGCCGAATATCGGCGACCGCTCACGGCGGCGTCGGTTCTGGGAGGCTTCGGCATCGTGCTCGGCAATCGCACCGCGCTCTGCTACACGCTGGCGACGACGCTGATGTCGGGTGGCTTGTTCGGCTTCATCAACTCCGCCCAGCAGATCTATGTCGGCATTTACGATCTCGGCGTGTGGTTCCCCGTCCTGTTCGCCGTGGTCGCGAGCATGATGGCGCTATCGTCCTTCGCCAACTCGCGGCTTGTCGGTCGCATCGGCATGCGCCGGCTTTCCCATGGCGCGCTGCTCGGCTTCGTGGCCGTGACAGCTCTGTTGTTCGCTCTCGCTCTGATGGGGCCGGTGCCGCTCATCGTCTTCGTCGGTCTCTTCACCGTGGCGATGCTCCAATTCGGCTGGATCAACTCGAACTTCAACGCCATCGCGATGGAGCCGCTCGGCCATCTCGCCGGAACGGCGTCGTCGGTCCAAGGCTTCATCCAGACGGTTGGGGGCGCCATTATCGGCGCGATCATCGGCCAGGGCTTCGACGGCACGGTGCTGCCGTTCAGCGCCGGGTTTTTCCTGGTATCGCTGACCACACTTGTGGTCGTCCTCCTGGCCGAGCGCGGACGCCTGTTCCAGGCGCATAGCAGTCCGACACATTGACCTCACCGGTGCATTCAGCACCGGGTGTGTCTTCGTGCTGCCCTACTCCGCCCAGAGCTCGCGGCGCAGGTCATGCCAGCTTTCCCTGCTCGGCGCGACGAGCAAGCCACCGTCGACATGCGAAGCGTTGTGGGCGCTGCCGTCGAAACGGGCCGAATAACCTCCGGCTTCGCCGTGGATCAGCACGCCGGCCAGATGGTCCCAGGGCATGAGTTTATTATAGACCAGATAGTGGCCGAAGCCGGTGGAGAGCAGCCGGTATTCGCACGCGGCGCAACGATAATTGAATTGGGACAGCGCCTTGACGTGATTGCGGGCGAGACGTGACCGTTCGGGTTCCGCCAGATGGCTGAACGAGATCGCACCTGTCATCTGGGGCAGCGGAACGGAATCCGCGACCCTCACCTTCTCAAGCCTACCATTGGCATGCCGGACATGGCTGCCCGCTCCCTTGGCACCGATCAGCCAGTCCTTGCCGACGGGATCGTGAATGATGCCGGCGACGGTCTCGCCACGAACCACCACGGCGAGCATGACCCCGAACAGGGGCATGCCGGAGGCAAAGTTGAACGTGCCGTCGACCGGATCGATGACGAAGGCGAGTGGAGCCTCGCCAAGTCCATTGAGCAGCGCCGGATTTTCAGAATGGGCTTCCTCCCCCACGATCATGGCTTCGGGATAACGCTCGCGCAGGCGCGCCGTGATGACGTGCTCGGCATTGACGTCGGCTTCGGTGACCAGATCAGCGGCGGAGGTCTTCAGGCGAATATCGCCGCGATCGAGGCGCCGGAAGCGCGGCATGATCTCCGCCGCCGCGGCATCTGCCAGTACCGCAGCCAGCCAATCGATCTCTTTGTCGTCAAATGTCATGATGTCCCTGCGGTAATGGTATCGTTGAGCGCGGCGAAGTCGAACAGCTTGCGATCGAGGAGATGGGAGGGCCGTATATTGCCCAGCGCGCGGATCATTGTGTCCTTGCGCCCGGGCATACGACGCTCGATCTCTTCCAGCATTGTTTTCATGGCATTGCGTTGCAGTCCTTCCTGGCTGCCGCAAAGATCGCAAGGGATGATCGGAAAACGCATGGCGTCGGCGAATTTGGCGAGGTCGCTCTCCGCTGAGTAGGCGAGCGGGCGCAACACCATGACATCCCCTTCGTCGTTGAGAAGCTTCGGCGGCATCGCAGCCATGCGCCCGCCATGGAAGAGATTCATGAAGAATGTTTCGAGAATGTCTTCGCGGTGATGGCCGAGCACCAGTGACGAACATCCCTCCTCGCGCGCGATGCGGTAGAGATGGCCTCGGCGCAGTCGAGAACAAAGCGAGCAGTAGGTATTGCCCTCGGCAATCTTGTCGGTGACCACCGAATAGGTATCCTGGTATTCGATGCGGTGGGGTATGCCGTGAGCCGTCAGGTAGTCCGGCAGGATGTGCTTGGGGAAATTCGGCTGCCCCTGATCGAGATTGCAGGCCAGCAGATCGACGGGCAGCAGGCCGCGCCACTTCAGATCAAGGAGCAGCGCGAGCAATCCGTAGGAGTCCTTGCCGCCCGACAATGCCACCAGCCAGCGCTCACCCGGCCGAACCATGGCGAAATCGGCCATCGCCTGGCGCGTGTTGCGCAGCAGCCGCTTCCGCAGCTTGTTGAACTCGACCGAGGACGGTACTTCGGCGAAGAGCGGATGAGCCCCGCTGCCGTCGTCATCGCCCATATCGATCTCGGGAATCTCGTGCAAGGTCATCGCTCTGAGGCCCTAGGACACCGGACTTCGCATCGCGGACGAACATCGATAGCGACGTCCCAGCCGATGCGTAGCAATTCCATAGAACATCGGGGGCGCAAGTGCGAACCGATTTCGTGCAAAAGCCCCAGACGCAAAAAAGGCCGCGAAGATGCGCGGCCTTTTCCGAATTCGATCTGAAACCGATCAGCGCGAGTAGAACTCGACGACCAGATTTGGTTCCATCTGCACCGCGAACGGGACATCGGCGAGGGCGGGAACGCGCTGGTACGTAGCCACCATCTTGTTGTGGTCGACCTCGATATAATCCGGAACGTCGCGCTCGGCGAGCTGCACGGATTCCAGCACCATGACGAGCTGCTTCGACTTCTCGCGGACCTCGATCACGTCGCCCGGCTTGCAGCGATAGGAGCCGATGTTGACGCGGCGGCCGTTCACATTGATGTGGCCATGGTTCACGAACTGACGTGCGGCGAAGATCGTCGGCACGAACTTGGCGCGATAGACGACCGCGTCGAGCCGCGATTCCAGGAGGCCGATCAGGTTCTCGGAAGTATCGCCCTTGCGGCGGTTGGCCTCGTCATAGGTCTTACGGAACTGCTTTTCCGACACGTCGCCATAGTGGCCCTTCAGCTTCTGCTTGGCGCGCAACTGCAGACCGAAGTCCGACATCTTGCCCTTGCGGCGCTGGCCGTGCTGGCCCGGGCCATATTCGCGCTTGTTGACCGGCGACTTCGGGCGGCCCCAGACGTTTTCACCAAGACGGCGGTCGAGTTTGTACTTTGCGGATTCGCGCTTGCTCATCGCATTCCCTTTCAAAAACGTTGCATCCGAAGCACAATGCTCCGGGTGAAGGAAACGCGCCCTCCTCTGGCCCCGGTTGGGACCTGACAGGACCTTCCACGCACGCTTTGCGGAAAGACCCACGGGACACGTCAAACAAGACGCCGGACCCTTCGGCCCGGCGCTGGCGTGGCTTTAGTCGACCAATTCTTGTGTGTCAAGGATCTCGGCCGGGACCAAGTAGTTTCCTCGTTCTTGCGCAGGCCCGGGAACGCCCCCCGACCCTCAAGCGAGGCTGAGGCCGAATCCCTGCATCATGCGCCGGGTCGCGAAATCGGACTTGCCGGACGTGAAAACGGCGATATCGGAACCGTTCCGGAACTCGATCTCGCCCTCTTCCGGCGGGCCGCTGTCGAGCAGGGACAGAGCACGCCTTGCGATCGCTTCCGCCGGGTCCAGCCAATCGACCGGCCAGGGCGCGGTCTTGCGCATGCGGTTGACCAGGAACGGATAGTGCGTGCAGGCCAGGACGACGATGTCGGTCCGCCGGCCTTCCTGCTCGACGAAGCATGGAGTGATTTCGGCACGGACCGCATCTTCGTCGACGAAGCCGTCGCGCATATAGATTTCGGCCAAGCCGGCAAGCCTGTCGCTGCCGACGAGACGGACATGGCATTTCGACGCCCATTGGGCGATCAGGTCACGGGTGTACTGCCGCTTCACGGTGCCGGGTGTCGCCAGAACCGAGACCAGGCCGGAGCACGTACGTTCGGCAGCGGGCTTGATCGCCGGCACCGTGCCCACGAACGGGCGGCCGGGAAAGACCTCGCGAAGGGCATCGATAACGAGGGTGGAGGCGGTATTGCAGGCGACCACCGAGATCTCGGGGTCGTAGCGGTCGAACAATTTGCCGAACAGTTCCAATATATGGCCCGCCAACGCCGGCTCTTCCCAGGCTCCATAGGGAAAGGCCGCGTCATCGGCGACATAAATGAAGCGGCGCCCCGGCATGAGCACGCGTGCCTCACGAAGCACGCTGAGCCCTCCGATGCCGGAATCGAACATGAGGATTGGTCGATCAGCCGTTGTCGACATCTTTTCCTGTCTCGTTGACCCCTTCACGATGCGCCGCCGCATCCGCCTTCGCCTTGCGTTCGGGATAGCCAGCGCCGCGCGGCTCCTTCGGCGAGAAATAGTCGAGCGAGGCAACGACGCCTCGCAGGACCTTGATCTCGGCTTCGGCGAAACCTGGACGCGTCAGCACCGCCCGGAGATTGTCGACCATCTTGGGTTTCTTCGCCTTCGGCCGGAAATAACCTCTTACGTCCAGCGCCTCTTCGAGATGGCGGAACAGGCCCAGCAAATGCTCCTTCGGCGCGGGGGTCATGTCGGGGCCGGCGAAGGCCGTATCCGTCTCGGCTTCCATTCCGGACTTCATCCACTCATAGGACATCAGCAGGACCGCCTGGGCGATGTTGAGCGACGCGAAAGCCGGGTTGACGGGAAAGGTGACGATCTCGTCGGCGAGACCGACCTCTTCATTCTCCAAACCGATGCGCTCGCGACCGAACAGGATGCCGGTCTTCTCCCCGGCGCGGAAACGCACGCGCAGCAACCTGCCCGCCTCGACCGGGCCGCGCACGGGCTTGAAGCCGTCGCGCTCGCGCGCGGTCGTGGCAAAAACGAAATTGAGGTCGGCGATCGCCTCCGGCAGCGTATCGAAGACTTTCACGGCATCGATCACGTGATCGGCGCGGCTGGCGGCCGCGCGCGCCCTCTCGTTCGGCCAGCCGTCGCGCGGATTGACCAGTCTCAGTTCGGAAAGCCCAAAATTCGCCATGGCACGCGCGACCATGCCGATATTCTCGCCGAGTTGGGGTTCGACGAGAATGATCGCCGGTCCTTCGGCAATGAGTTTGCGGTCGCGATCCGTGCCAGCCATGACGCCAATAATCCACCCTTTACGGCTTTTGCGCGTCCCTGCCATATTCGTCCCGAGAAATGAAGCTCCCGTCAGGACGCGGTCTCCGCCGTGGAGCCCTCTCAGTGGATGAAGGACCGGATCGCTTCGGCGACCTCGGCAGGTTTTTCATGCAGAATCCAATGTCCGGCTCTCTCGATCCTCTCGATCTTCAGGTCGCCGGCGTAGCCGTCGAGCCCATCCAGGCAGGCCGGGGTGAGCGCCTCGTCGGCCTCTCCCCACAACACCAGATGCGGCATGCGTACGGCGACCTTCGCGGGGTCGATCGAGAGGAGCGGCGCGCCGGCCGCCACCTCCCCCGGCACCGGCACGACGACCGGCGAGGAATTGTACCAATGGAGCATGGCCTGCATCGCTCCCGGCTGCGCCCAGGCCGCGCGATAGGCTTGCACGATTTCCGGTGTCATCCAGCCGGTCCTGGAAAAGCCAGCGATCATTCTTTCGGTGCGGGCAAAATCGTTCTCCGCCATGCGAACGGCCGCATCCGGCGCGCGCAGCTTGTGGAAATACTGGCTCGCCCGGCGCTGCCCGGGATCGTCGAGAATGGCCCGCTGGAAACACACAGGATGCGCGCCGTTCGCGATGACGAGATAGGTGAGCCTCTCGGGCTGGGCGAAGGCGTAGGCGTAAGCGACGGCCGCGCCCCAGTCGTGGCCGGCAAGCACGAAGGGCTTGCCGGGAGAAAGATGGTCGGCAAGCGCCGCAACATCGGCCACCAGATGCCTTGCCTGGTAAGCCTCCCGGCCGTCGGGTTTTGATGAAAGATTGAAACCGCGCTGATCCGGCGCAATCACGTAGTGGTCCCGCGAAAGATCCTGCATCACCTCGCGCCATGCGGCCCAATATTCCGGGAAGCCATGCAGGCAGATGACAAGTGGCGCAGTTGGGCTGCCCGCAGCGGCTACATTGAGAGTGACCTGCCCGGTGTCCAGAGAGAAGAAATCAGGCTTGAACATGAGAACGGCTCCCGACTGGGGATTGAATCATACCGCCCGGAGCGCTGCTTTTTCCGCGCCGAGGAAACGGCACTCGGCATGGTTTGCGCACGGGTATGCGCTTTGCTATAGGGGCCGCATCTTTCCGGTCGCGACCAATGCGGGGCATTCGCCCCGAACCCCAGAAAAGAGGCATTTCACATGGCGAAGATCAAGGTGGCAAATCCTGTCGTCGAACTCGACGGCGACGAGATGACCCGCATCATCTGGCAGTTCATCAAGGACAAGCTGATCCACCCCTATCTCGACATCGACCTCAAATATTACGACCTCGGCATCCAGCATCGCGACGCCACGGACGACCAGGTGACGGTCGACGCCGCGAATGCGATCAAGAAGTACGGCGTCGGCGTGAAGTGCGCCACCATCACGCCCGACGAAGCTCGCGTCGAGGAGTTCCAGCTCAAGAAGATGTGGAAGTCGCCCAACGGCACGATCCGCAACATACTGGGCGGCGTGATCTTCCGCGAGCCGATCATCTGCAAGAACGTGCCGCGCCTCGTGCCGGGCTGGACCAAGCCGATCATCGTCGGCCGCCACGCCTTCGGCGACCAGTACCGGGCGACCGATTTCCGTTTCCCCGGCAAGGGCAAGCTGACGATCAAGTTCGTCGGCGAGGACGGCCAGACTATCGAGCACGACGTCTTCGACGCGCCCTCCTCCGGCGTCGCCATGGCCATGTACAATCTCGACGATTCCATCCGCGACTTCGCGATGGCCTCGTTCCACTATGCGCTCGACCGCGGCGTGCCCTGCTATCTCTCGACCAAGAACACCATTCTCAAGGCCTATGACGGGCGCTTCAAGGACATCTTCCAGGAAGTGTTCGACAAGGAATTCGCCGAGAAGTTCAAGGAAAAGAAGATCTGGTATGAGCACCGGCTGATCGACGACATGGTGGCCTCAGCCCTCAAATGGTCGGGCGGTTACGTCTGGGCCTGCAAGAACTATGACGGCGACGTGCAGTCCGACATCGTGGCCCAGGGCTTCGGCTCGCTCGGCCTGATGACCTCCGTGCTGGTCACGCCGGACGGCAAGACGGTCGAGGCGGAAGCCGCGCACGGCACCGTGACCCGTCACTACCGCCAGCACGAGAAGGGCGAGGAGACCTCGACCAACTCCATCGCCTCGATCTTCGCCTGGACCCGCGGTCTGGCGCATCGCGCCAAGCTCGACGGCAATTCCGATCTGGCGAAATTTGCGGACACGCTCGAAAAGGTCTGCGTGGCGACAGTCGAAAGCGGCTACATGACCAAGGATCTCGCCCTGCTGATCGGCGCCGACCAGCCTTGGCTTTCCACCACCGGCTTCCTCGACAAGATCGACGAGAATCTCCAAAAGGCGATGGCCGCCTGATCAAGTTTTGCCCGCCGGCGGCAGCACGGCTGCCGGCGGGCCAATTCCAGGCGGATTGAATTCCGTCCCTCTGACAGGCATCGTCCCCCCACCGTCGAACCGGCGGCATCAGACTGGGCCCGAGCCGATGATAACTGCACCGCGCGTTTTCGGCGCCGATTATAGCGTCTATGTCAGGATCGTGAGGCTCGCCCTCGAGGAGAAGCGGGTGGAGTATGCGCTCGTCCCGGTCGACGTCTTCGCCGGGGATGGCTCACCGGCATGGTATCTCAAGCACCACCCCTTCGGCCGTATCCCGGCCTTCGAACACGGGAGCTTCAGCCTCTTCGAGACTGGCGCCATAACCCGCTACGTGGACGAAGCTTTCGACGGTCCGCCGCTCCAGCCGACCGATCCGAAGATGCGGGCGCGAATGAACCAGATCATAGGGCTACTCGACGCCTACGCCTATCGTGCACTGGTCTGGGACGTCTATGTGGAGCGCGTCTCTAAGCCGAAGCGCGGCGAAGCTCCCGACGAGGCACGCATCGCCGCGGGCCTTCAGGTCACGGCGACCTGCCTCGCAACGCTGGCCGATCTCAAGGCGTCTGGTCCGTGGCTGCTCGGGAAGCAGCTCACCTTGGCCGATCTCCACGCCGCCCCGATGTTCGCCTATTTTCTCCGGGCGCCCGAGGCACATGCCCTCATCGGCAGCTATCCGGCAATCGCCGCATGGTGGAAGGAGGTCAGCGCTTTGCCGAGCTTCGCCGCCAGCGAATTTGGAGAATGAGCGGCAGCACCATCGTCCCGCTTCAACTCATTTTATAGATTGGCGCCCTATGTTGCCCCTCTCTGTCCTGCCGGGCATCTCCCCCACAAAGCTACGACATTCACACATCTCACATATCGTCGGCGATCTCTGGAACCCCCCTCATCCGACCTCCGGCGCTTGTGCCGCGGCTTG